>NZ_VOQQ01000001.1:0-600000 GCF_007995055.1 Sphingosinicella ginsenosidimutans
ACTTCGATGCCGCGCGATTGCCGCAGGTCGTCGCCGAGCGCCGCCTCGCGCGCCTCGTCGCGCTTCTCGTCGGTCGCGGCATAATCGGCGGTCATCGAATCGACGAAGGCCTGGAGCGCCGTGCTGTCTTCGGCGTCGACCGCATAATCTTCGGCCGATCGCAGCGTCTCCCAGCTCTTGTGGAAAAAACACCTCGCTCTCGCCGGACGGCGCGAGGATGATGAACTCGTGGGAAAGATCGCCACCGATCGGGCCCGTATCGGCCTGCATCGGGATCGCGCGCAGGCCCATTCGCGCGAAGGTCCGCAGATAGGCGACGAACATCCGGTTGTAGCTCACCCGCGCCCCGGCCTCGTCCAGGTCGAAGCTGTAGGCATCCTTCATCAGGAATTCGCGCCCGCGCATCACGCCGAAACGCGGACGGATCTCGTCGCGGAACTTCCACTGGATGTGGTAGAGGATGCGCGGCAGATCGCGGTAGCTCTTCGCCGAATGCTGGAAGATCGCGGTCAGCATGTCCTCATTGGTCGGGCCGTAGAGCAATTCGCGATCCTGGCGATCCACGATCCTGAGCATTTCGGGGCCATAGGCGTCGTAGCGGCCGGTGGCGCGCCAGTAATCCGCGGCCTGGATCGTCGGCATCAGCATCTCGATCGCGCCGGCGCGGTCCTGTTCCTCGCGCACGATCTGCTCGATCTTGCGGAGCACGCGATGGCCGAGCGGCAGCCAGGCATAGATGCCGGGGCGGTCTGGCGCACCAGCCCGCCGCGCAGCATCAGCTGATGGCTGACGATCTGGGCGTCGGCCGGCGTCTCCTTGGAAACGGGAAGGAAATAGCGGGAAAGGCGCATGGGATCGGGACCGGTCCGGTAACTGGAATTGGAAGGCCGCTCTACGGGGGGCGATTGGGCAAGGCAACTGGGCGCGCCCACGCTCCCCTGTGGCAGACTCGCAACAGCCGGACGCCAAAGTGCCGCACCCGCGCGATGAGGCGATGACAAGCGCGCCACCGCCGCATAGCGTCTTCCCCACGCAACCAAAGGCTTAAGGCCTGGTTCGGGGAGGCTCCGGCCCCGTTCGTCCCTTGCGAGGTGGGGCGGACGCGCGGGCAGGAGCATCACAAAGGGGGTAGACGGCCTTGTGCCGTCTTACGGGTGCCCGGGCGGAAACGCCCGGGCACTTGTCGTTTCGGCCCCCCTGCGGGCCCTCAGCCGGCCACCGACAGGTCTTCCGTCCCTTTCCAGCCCGGCATAGAGCGCCGGGAAATCGTGGGTCAGCAACTCGTCGAGCAGCGCCTCGAAGCTGTCGATCACGAAATAGCCGGCCTGGAACGTATCGGTCCGGTAGCGGGTGCGCAGGACCCGTTCGATGTCGAAGGCGTGACGGCTGGGTTGCGCGCTCTCCAGCGAATAATGCGATTCGCCGAAGCTCGAGACGATGCCGGCGCCATAGATGCGCAGTTCGCCATCCTCGCGGGCGAGGCCGAATTCGACCGTGTACCAGTAGAGCCGCGCAAAGCCGGTGGAGCGCGCCCCGGCGCATCGATTCAAGGCCGAGTTCGCCAAGCCGCTGCATGAAATCGCCGACCGCCGGATTGGCGAGCAGCGGGACGTGGCCGAACACATCGTGGAATACGTCCGGCTCCTCGAGATAGTCGAGCTGGTCGCGCTTGCGGATGAAATTGCCGGCCGGGAACTGTCGCTTGGCGAGATGGGCGAAGAAGACGTCGTCGGGAATCAGCCCCGGCACCGACACGACCGTCCAGCGCGTGCGCGCGTGGAGCCGTTCGTTGAGCTCCTCGAGGTCCGGAATCCCGGGATGCGAGAGCCGCAGCACGTCGAGCCCCTCTTCGAAGGCGCGCACCGCGCGGCCGTGCAGCATCTTGCGCTGCCGCTCGAAGAGCAGGTCCCATACGGCATGCTCCTCCTCGGTGAAGCGCTCCCAATGCTGCGGGATCGTCCAATCGGCGCCGCTTCGACGGGCGGGTTCAGTCTCTCTTCGGTCAGCATGTCGGGGTCCTTCTTGGCACAAAGAAAACCCCGCCCGGAGATCCGGACGGGGTGGATGAACGTGGCTATTTCAGGCGCGCGTCAGTCCGTTCCCGTCCGGGCGGGCGGATAATAATAGACGTAGACGGACGCGGCGCAGCGCTGCGCGGAATCGAAGCCGGAAAGAACGGCGCTGCTCATGCCGGGAATCTGACGGTTCGCGCCGCCCGCGTCAAGCCCCGGGCGGGCGCGACCGGCTCGCCCGACGCGGCGGATCGAGCGGCGAGCGCGGCCGCCATGCCCCGAAGGCGCGGGCTGCGGCCTTCCGCATAGCCGACGGCGACCGGCTCCAGCGCCTTCTTGAGACGCCCCTTGCCGATCATCGCCGCGCGAAAGCGATCGTCGGTGAGCGCCGGCCGCAGCGCACCGAGCAGCGGGCTCACCAGGTAAACCCCGTCGAACGTGCCCGTCGCGAGCACGATATCCCCCACGAAGGATCCCAGAATCCGGGCGAAGATCGCGATCGCCTCTCCGCCATCGCATCGCCGCGCTGGGCGGCGTTGACGATCGTCTCCGCGGCCGGCGCTGGGCCGGCGGTGCGGCCCGATTTCATCGCGAGCCATCCATGGATGTTCTGGAGGCCGAAGGCGGCGAGCAATCGTTCGTAGGAGACATGGCCGTGGCGCGCGCGCAGGTGGGCAAGCAAAGCGTCCTCGTCGGCATTCTGCGGCGCGAAGCTGGCATGGCCGCCTTCGCTCGGATACACCCGCACCTTGCCTTCCCTGCCCATCGCGAGCACGGCGACGCCGAGGCCGGGGCCTGTTCCGACGACAAGAAAGGTGCTTCCCGGCCGGATCGGGCGCGGCGGCAGCGGGCCGACGCGCTGGACGCTGGCCGGATCGAGCCCGGTCAGCGACCAGGCGATCGATTCGAAATCGTTCAGCACCAGCGGCTCGCTGCCGAAGAACGATCTGAGGCCGCTCACCGAAATATACCATCGGCAGTTGGCAAGGCTGATTGTGTCTCCCCGCGCGACCCCGGCGACCGCCAGCCCGAAGTCGAGCCCCGTGGCGGCGACGTGATGTTCACGCAGATAGGCTTGCAGCGCGTCGGTGAACGTCGGGAAGTCGCCGGTCTCTTGCTCGCGGATCGCGCGCACGACCGAAGGATCGCCGTCGACCAGGCCGAAAGCGACTTTCTCTCCGTCTATCGCCGCGACCAGTTTCCGGTTCACAGGCAATCCCCTCGACGGGTAGCGCTAACATGCCGTTACGGAATTGCAACGCCCCCCCACATGGGAACGGCGCGGGGCGCAAATTGTTGAATCGGAATGGCGAAGCCACCACAATCCGCACCGCATCACAGGGCCGAGGCGGTCCGCGGAGGCGAGATCGAGCTGCGCCGGCCGTGGCAGCGGGCCTTGTTCATCGCGGGCCTGGCGCTGCTGGTCCTGGTCGCGATCGCCCTCGGCATCGCCGGGTTCGCCTGAGCGGGGCCGGGACGCGTCCCCGTCAGGCCGCCGGCCAGGTCTCCAGCACCTCGACGAAGCGGCTCAGCCAGGCGTTGGTCTGGTGGCCGTCGACGACGCGGTGATCGATCGTGAGGCTGACATAGGCCATCGGCCGGATCTGGATCGTGTCCACGCCGCCCACCTCGCGCACCACGACGCGCTTTTCCAGCTTGCCGACGCCGAGGATCGCCGATTGCGGCTGGTTGATGATGATCGGCGCGGCGAAGAGCGAACCCGAGACGCCGTGATTGGAGATGGTGAAGGTGCCGCCCTTCACGTCGGCGCTTGTCAGCTTCTCGTCGCGGGCCCGCGTAATGAGGTCGTCGAGCCCGGCGGCGATCCCCTCAAGATCGAGCGCCTCGACGCCGCGGAGAACCGGCACGATCAGGCCCTTGGTGCCGAGCGCGGTGCCGACGCCGATGTCGACAGTCCCGAAAATCTCCAGCCGGTCTTCGTGCCAGCGGCTGTTGATCGCCGGCGCCGCCTTCATCGCCTCGGCCGCCGCGGCGACGAGATAGGCGGTGTAGGTGAGCTTGATCCCCTTCGCGGCGAAGGCGTCCCTGTGCTTCGCCCGGTGCGCCGCGATGGCGCTGAAATCCGCCTCGAACACGGCGGTGACGTGCGGCGCCTCGGCGAGCGATCGGGCCATGTTCTCGGCGATGGCGAGCCGCATCCGATCGTGCGGGACGATCTGCGCGCGAAGGTCTGCCGTCGCGGCCGGGATGACGCCCTCGGGCGGCCGCTTCGCCCCGGTCGAGACGGCGCGATCCACATCCGCGCGGGTGATCCGACCGCCGCGACCGGTGCCTTCGATGATGGCAGGATCGAGGCTATGCTGGCGAAGGGCGCGTTTCACCGACGGAGACAGGCGCGACTCCCTCCCCGCCTCGCTCGTCCCGAGCGAAGTCGAGGGGCGGATTCTCGGATTCGGCGCCGGCGTCCCCCGATTTCGCTCCGGCCGGATGAGCGGCGCCCTGGTCTCGGTGCCTTCAGGCGCGATCCGGCCCAGCACCGCGCCCGGCACCGCATCGGCATCGCTCGCAAGCAGGATTTCCGCGAGCACGCCCGCCGCCGGCGCCGGCACCTCCATCGCGACCTTGTCGGTCTCGAGCTCGACCAGCGGATCATTCTCCGCCACAGGGTCGCCCACTTGTTTCAGCCAGGACCGGACGACCGCCTTCGTCCCCTCCTGCTCCATCGGCACGACGACGTCGATCACGTCAGAATCCCAAAAGCTCGTCGATCCGCGCCCGGATCCGCGCGACCGAGGGGACGGCATGATCGAGCAGCACCGGATTGTGCGGGCTCGGTATGTCCGGCATCGTCACCCGCGCGACCGGCGCGTCGAGATCGAGGAAGGCCTCGTCGGCGACGACCGCCGCGATCTCCGCGCCGAAGCCGCCGGAACGAAGGTCCTCGTGGACGATCAGGCAGCGCCGGGTGCGGGCGACCGATTCCAGCACCATTTCCTTGTCCCAGGGCTGGAGCGTGCGAAGATCGATGACGTCGGCGGAAATGCCGTCCGCCGCCGCCTCGCAACGCGGCACCATCGCGCCCCAGGTGACGATCGTGATCTGATCCCCCTCGCGCGTCCTCTTCGCCTTGCCGAAGGGCAGGACATAGGCATCGCCCGGCCAGGGCCGCCGCGCCCAGGGATCGTCGAGCATCGCACGATGTTCGAAGAAGACCACGGGGTCGTTGCCGCGAAGCGCCGCGCGAAGCAGGCCGACCGCGTCCTCCGCATTGCTCGGCGCCGCGACGCGCCAGCCGGGATTGTGGACGAACTGCACCTCGTTGGTTTGGCTGTGCCAGGGATCGCCGCACTTGAAGAAGCCGATCGGCATCCTCAGCACCATCGGCGCGGCGAAGCGGTTGGCGGTGCGCCAGCGCATCGTGCCGCAATCGTTGATCTGCTCGGTCGCCGGCTCGGCATATTTGCGGAACTGGATTTCGGGCACCGGCATCAGCCCGGCGAGCGCCATGCCGACGGCGCGGCCGACGATGCCCTCCTCGGAAAGGCTGGTGTCGAACACCCGCGCCGGCCCGTATTTCTCCTGCAGGCCGAGCGTCACCGCATGGACGCCGCCCTTCGGCCCGATATCCTCGCCGAACAGAAGGACGCGCGGATTCGCCTCCAGCTCCTGGTCGAGCGTGCGGCGGATCGCCGTCACCATGTTGAGCCGCTGACCCTCCGGGCGCGGGGTCTCGTCGGCCGGCGGCGGTACATAGCCCTTGGTCCACTGGCCGCCGAGCTGCTGCATCTCGCCGTCGAAGAAGACGTGGCTGGTGACATCCTCGGGATCGGAGATGCCGCGCGCCTCGGCCTCGGCGCAGGCGCTGGCGACCGCCGCCTCGGCGTCGCGGCCGATCTGGTCCCACTCGCTCGCAGTCATCACCGGGCCGACGAGAAAGCGTTCGAGCTTGGGCAGCGGATCGCGCGCCCATTCGGCGGCGACGAATTCCTCGCTCTTGTAGGTCTGCGTGTCCTGGAAGCTGTGCCCCTGGAGCCGCGGCACGGTGAGGCGGAGCAGCGCCGGCCCCTTCCCTTCGCGCACATGCGCCGTCGCGCGCGCGATCAGCCGCGCCGCCTCGGCCGGATCGGTGCCGTCGCCGGAGAGGATTTCGAGGTTCGCGAAGCCGGCGAGATTGCGGGCGATGTCGCCGCCCGGCGTCTGGAAGGTCGAGGGCACGGAAATGCCGAACTGATTGTCCTCGACATAGAAGAGCATCGGCAGCTTCTGCGTCGTCGCGATGGTGAGCGCGGACCAGAAGCCGTTGGTGGCGCACGAGGCATCGCCGCCGAGCACGACTGCGATCGCGCCCGCATGGCTCTCGTCGCCGAGCACCTCCTGGTAATAGCGGATCGCCTGCGCCCAGCCCGCGGTCGGCGTATATTGCGCGCCGACCCCGCCGCACATCGGCAGCGCCGGGCATCCGTTCGGATTGGGATAGTTGAACACCACCCCGATGTCGCGCCCGTCCGAATAGCCGCCGGCCCGGCCCATGCCCGATCCAAGCGCGTCGGCGAGCGGCACGCCGAGCGAGAGCAGCAAGGGCCGCGAGCGATAATAGCCGCACGCGCCGTCATGCCGGTGGGTGAGCCGCGTGCCCAGCATGACCTGCGCCATGTCATGGCCGCGCGCGCTGAACTGGTAGAGCACCTTGCGTTCGGGAACGAGCCGGGTTTCCTCCAGCTTGTCCATCGCCCGGCTGACATGGGTCAGCCAGGCGATTCGCCGCCAGTCGAAGTCCGGATCGGGCGTGTTGGCGCGCCCGCTCCGTTCCCGGACGGCAAGGTCAGCCATCCATCGCCTCCAGCACCGCCGCGGCGAAGCGGTCGACGCTGTCGTCGGACAGGCCGACCACGTTGAAGCGGCCGGACGGCGCCATGTAGATGCCGTGGCTGGCGCGCAGCCCGATCACCTGGTCCGGCGTCAGCGGCAGCATCGAGAACATGCCATGCTCCCCGCCGATATAGGCGAGGCGCGGATCGGCTGCGGCGAGCCGGGCGCGAATGCGGCGGATGCGGGCGCACATATCGGTGAGTTCGGCGTGCCAGTCGGCCCGAAGGTCGGGGTCCTCCAGCACGATCCGCGCGACCGCGGCGCCGTGATCGGGCGGCATCGACCACATGGTCCGGGCAAGGCCGATGAGGTTGCCGAACGCGACCTCCGCCTGGGCGGGGCTGGACGCCTTGATGAAGAGGTTGCCGGTGCGCTCGCGGTAGATGCCGAAATTCTTGTCGCAGCTCTGCGCGACGAGCGCCTGCTCCGCCGCCTGGACGACGAGGCGGGTGCCGGCGGCGTCGGGCTCAAGCCCGTTGCCAAGGCCCTGATAGGCGAGATCGACGAACGGGATCAGCCCGCGCGCCGCGACGAGATCGGCGATCGCGCGCCACTGGTCAGCATCCAGATCGGCGCCCGTCGGGTTGTGGCAGCAGCCGTGGAGCAGCACGACATCGCCGCGCCGCGCGCCCTTCAGCGATTCCATCATCGCGTCGAAATCGATGCGATGGGTGGCCCGGTCGTAATAGCGGTAATCGACCATCGGCACGCCGGCGGTGCCGATCAGCGGCGCGTGATTGGGCCAGGTCGGCTGGCCGACGAAAATGCGGATGTCGCCGCCGGCGCGAGCGATGAGATCGGCGCCGATGCGGAGCGCGCCGCATCCGCCCGGCGTCTGCAGCCCGACGATGTTCGGATCGTGGTTGGGCCCGAACACGATCTCGCCGATCAGCTGGGTGAAGCGCGCATCGCCCTGCGAGCCGATATAGGATTTGGTGGTCTGCACCTGCTCCAGGATCCGCTCGGCCTTCTTCACCGCGCGAAGGATCGGCGTGTTGCCGTCGCTGTCGCGATAGACGCCGACGCCGACGTCGATCTTGGTCGGCCTCGGATCGGCTTCGGCGAGCGCGATCAATGCGATAAGGGAATCCGCCGGCTGGGCTTCCAGCCGGTCGAACAGCAGCGGAGCCTCTTGCAAGGACGGCCCCCGGTCCACGAGCGTTTCCATGGCCATGCGCCTATTCCTATTCCGGGCGGCGCGCAAAAGCCTCTCAAATTTTCTCGCTCTGCGCCGTTTGGCGAAGCATTTGTTTCGTGATATGCCCGTTCCGTGAATGAAAATCCGCACCTCGACGAGATCGACCGGCGAATCGTCCGCGCGCTTCAGCGCGACGCCAGCCTCAGCCATGCCGCGCTCGCCGATCATGTCGGCGCCTCGGCCGCCTCGGTGTGGCGGCGGGTGCGTGCGCTGGAGCGCGCCGGGGTCCTCGGCGCGACCGTCCGCCTCGCCGACCCCGCCCGCCTGGGCCGCAGCGTCAACGTGATGTGTCAGGTCCGCATGCACCGCCAGACGACCGACGCGCGCGCCGAATTCGAGCAGTTCATCTCCGCGCGCGAGGAGATCGTCGAATGCTATGCGATGTCCGGCGAGTGGGATTATCTCCTGCGCATCGCGGTCAGGGACGTGGCCGATTACGACCGCTTCATCCGCCAGGGCGTGCTGGCCCACCCGAGCGTCGCCAACGCCGCGAGCAACTTCGCGCTCCGCCAGGTCAAATACACCACGGAGATTCCGGTATAGGAGGGAACCGCCTCTCGCCCCGGCAATTGACTCGGCGGCGATACGATCGGGAGGAACGAGCATGGCCGCACGCGCTTATTGGAAGGGGCAGATCAGGCTGGCTCTGGTCTCGATCCCGGTCGAAATCTTCTCGGCCACCCGGAGCGGCGCGACCATCGCCTTCAACCAGATCCACGAGCCCAGCGGCAAACGCATCAAATATGAAAAGGTCGTGCCCGGCATCGGGCCGGTCGATGCCGACGAGATCGTCAAGGGCTACCAATATTCGAAGGGCCATTACGTCACCTTCGACGACGAGGAGCTGGAAGCGGTCAAGCTGGAGTCGAAGAAGACGCTGGAGCTGACCCAGTTCGTCGACGCGCACGAGATCGATCCGCTTTATTATGAGCGGCCTTATTATGTCGTTCCGGCCGACGATCTCGCCGAGGAGGCGTTCATCGTGCTTCGCGAGGCGCTGCGGGACACGAAAAAGGTTGCGCTCGGCCAGCTCGCGATGCGCGGGCGCGAATATGTGGTGAGCCTGAAGCCGTGCGGGCGCGGCATATTGATGGAAACGCTCCGTTATGCCGACGAGGTCGTGAAGGCGCAGGGCTATTTTCGCGACATCGGCGACGACAAGCCCGACGCGGAGCTGCTCGACCTCGCCGAGGCGCTGATCGATCGCAAGACGAGCAAGTTCGATCCCGGCAAGTTCCACGATCGCTATGTCGATGCGCTGAAGGAGCTGATCGAGAAGAAGCGCAAGACCGGCGAGCGGATCGAGGCCGAGGAGGAAGAAGCCCCGGCGCGCGGCGGATCGAACGTGATCGACCTGATGGCCGCGCTCAAGCGCTCGATCGACAAGCCCGGCGCGACCGAGGCGCCCAAGCGCAAGGCGACGGCGCGCAAGCCAGCGGCGAAGAAAGCCCCGGCGAAGAAGAGCCCGGCGAGGAAACGGGCGTGAGGCGCGTCGCTCCGATCCTCCCTGTGAGCGAAGCTCATGGGGAGGGGGACCATGCGAAGCATGGTGGAGGGGGCTCCCCCGCCGAACGCCCCTTCACGGCCTTTCAGGCGGCCCCCCTCCGCATCGCCTGTGGCGACAGGGAGGATTAGATGGCCAAGCGCGCCGATCCACTCGCGACCTACAATCGCAAGCGCGATTTCGCGAAGACCGCCGAGCCGGCCGGAAAGGTCGCCCGCAAGCGCGCCAAATCGCTCATCTTCATGGTCCAGAAGCATGACGCGACCCGGCTCCATTTCGATTTCCGGCTGGAGCTTCAGGGAACGCTCAAAAGCTGGGCGGTGACTCGCGGGCCGAGCCTCGATCCGGCCGACAACCGCCTGTCGGTCCGCACCGAGGATCATCCGATGTCCTATGCGACCTTCGAGGGCACGATCCCCAAGGGCGAATATGGCGGCGGCACGGTAATGCTGTGGGACCGCGGGACCTGGGAGCCGCTGCCCGGCAAGGATCCGGTGAAGACGCTGGCCGAGGGCCATCTCCATTTCACCCTCCACGGCGAGCGGATGAAGGGCGAATGGGTGATGTTCCGCCTGAAGCCGCGGGCCAAGGAGAAGAACGAGAACTGGATCCTGAAGAAGGTGGACGACGATTATGCCGGCAGCTCGACCGGGCTCACCGATACCTTCCTCACCTCGGTCGCGACCGGGCGCACGATGAACGAGATCGCCGAGGGAAAGAAAGCGCCGGCGCGGCGCGCGCCCAGGGCGAAGGCCGCGGACGCGAAACTCCCCCGCTTCCGCGAGCCGCAGAAGGCGACTTTGGTCGATCACGTGCCTGCCGGCGCCGGCTGGATCCACGAGATGAAATATGACGGCTATCGCTGCCTGCTCGCGATCGCCGACGGCAAGGCGCGCATCTATACGCGCAGCGGGCTCGACTGGACCGACAGGTTCCCCGAGATCGCCGCGGCGGCGCGCGCGCTGCCGGTCCGCTCGGCGCTCCTCGACGGCGAGATCGTCGCGGTCGACGACAAGGGCAACACCGATTTCGGCGCGCTCCAGCAGGCGATCGGCGAGGGCGGGCGCGGCCTTGCACTGTTCCTGTTCGACGCGCTCGAGATCGACGGCGAGGACCTCGCGAAGCGCCCCACGGTCGAGCGCAAGGCGCGGCTCGCCGCCCTGCTCGACACCCCCCGCCCCCCGCTCCTCTATGCCGACCATATCGTCGGCAAAGGCGAGCAATTGTTTGAGGCGATGTGCAGGGCCGGCCAGGAAGGGATCGTCTCGAAGAAGGCGGACGCCGCCTATCGCTCGGGCCGGACGAAGGCCTGGCTCAAGATCAAATGCACCAACCGGCAGGAATTCGTCATCGTCGGCTGGACCGAGAGCGACAAGGCCGGTCGCGGCTTTCGCGCGCTGCTGCTCGCGGTGAACGAAGGCGGGACGCTGCGTTATGCGGGCAAGGTCGGCACCGGCTTTTCAAATGCCGACCAGGAGGCGCTGCTGGAGCGCTTCCGCCGGATCGAGGCGAAGTCGCCCACGGTCGCGGCGCCGAGATCGGAAACGCGCGGCGCGCACTGGGTGAAGCCCGATCTGGTCGCCGAGATCGCCTTCGGATCGATCACCAGCGACGGCATCCTTCGCCATGCGAGCTTCCTTGGCCTGCGCGGCGACAAGCCGGCCGAAGAGGTCGTGGCCGAACGCCCGCAGCCACTGGCCGACGAGGCGCCGGACGACGACATCAGGATCAGCAATCCCCAGCGGATGCTCTTCCCGGAGGTGAAGGTCACCAAGGGCGATCTCGCCGCTTATTATCGCGCGATCGGCCCGGCCATGCTCCCCTGGGTGGCCGAGCGGCCGGTGAGCCTGGTCCGCTGCCCACAGGGGCGCGCGAAGAAATGCTTCTTCCAGAAGCATGACAGCGGCAGCTTCGGCGATCATGTCCGCCACGTCCCGATCGCCGAGAAGGACGGGCACAAGGAGGATTATCTCTACGTCGAGGATACGGCCGGGGTGATCGCCTGCGTCCAGATGGGCACGATCGAGTTTCACGGCTGGGGATCGCGCGTCGCCGATGTCGAGAAAGCGGATCGGATCGTCTTCGATCTCGACCCCGACGAAGGGCTCGATTTCACCGCCGTCCGCAAGGCCGCGCGCGACCTGCGCCGCCAGCTCGCCGACATGGGGCTCACCACCTTCGCGATGCTGACGGGCGGCAAGGGCGTCCACGTCATCGCGCCGCTGACGCCGAAGGCCGAATGGCCCGAGGTGAAGGATTTCTGCCGCCGCTTCGCGCTCGCGCTGGCCGAGGCGGAGCCCGGTCGCTTCACAGCCAACCTGATGAAGGCGCAGCGCAAGGGCCGCATCTTCATCGATTATCTGCGCAACCAGCGCGGCGCGACGGCGATCGTCCCTTATTCGGTCCGCGCCCGCGACGGCGCCCCGGTCGCCGCCCCGATCAACTGGGACGAGCTCGACGACTACGAAAGCGGCCACGCCTTTTCGGTGCGCGATGTCGAAAAGCTGCTCGATCGCGCCGGCGCGCGCGGCCTCAAGGGCTGGGGCGTCGCCGAGCAGGTCCTGCCGGACCTCTAGAGCCAGCGGGTCAGCAGCAGGGTGACGCCAATCGCGATCGCCGCGGCAATCAGGAACCGCGCCGGAGAGGCAGGCACGAGTCCGGCGGCGCCCGCAGGGGCCTCGCGCCGGCCGTGCAGCATAGGCCCGACCAGATTGTTTCGCTTCACCAGCGCGTAGAACAGAATCGCGGCGACATGCAGCGCCATGAAGACGAGTAGAACATTGAACAGAAGGTGATGGTTATGCGCCAGCTTTCGCGCGCTGCCATAGGTCACGTATTTTGATAGCGGCCCCGCGGCAAACCCGTCCTCGTCGCTCGCGAACAGGCCGAGCCCGACCTGCGTGCACAGCAGCAGGAGCATGATCGCAACGCTCCAGCCGCCGATTGGATTGTGGCCGAGCACGTGCGCCGCGCGGCCGTTCAGATAGCTCATCGCGGCGCGCGGGCCCCTGATGAAATTGGCGAAGCGCGCGGTCGATCCGCCGATCACGCCCCAGACCAGGCGGAACAGCAGCAGGCCGAGCACGATCGGCCCGACCAGCAGGTGGATATCCATGCGGTGATATTCGGCGCTCCACCACATCACGCCGATGAGCACCACCAGCAGCCAGTGGAACAGCCGGGTCGGCAGGTCCCAAACGCGCACCCGCGCGACGGCTCCGCCTTCGTCGCTCAATGCTGCTCGGGCGCGCGATAGGTGTCGTGGCACGCGCCGCACGCGGCGCCGAGCCGCGGGAAGCCGGCACGAACGGCGGCGATGTCGCCCCGCTGCGCGGCATCGTTCAGCGCCCGCGCGGCGACGACGAAATCGACGGCCTTGGAATGGAAATCGTCCGGATTCTGCCAGATCACCGGAAGCGCGCGGGTCGGCACGCCGGCCTCCGGCCCGGTGCCCCGGGGAAACCAGCCGCTGACACGGGGCGCACGATCGGCGACGATCGCGGTCGCCTGGCGGATCTGCTCGATCGACGGCTGGTCGGCCCGCACCTGCTGGCTGATGGTCCGCACCGCGGCGGCGATCTGCTTGTAATTGGCCTGCCGGTCGCGGATCACGCCGGCCGGACCGCCGCTCTGGGCATTGGCCATGGCGATGACGCCGACGATGCCAAAGGCGCACAAAATCAGATGCCGCATGACCTGCTCCCACTTGAGACAAGCCCTCCCATAACGGGACGCGCCTCGCAGTAAAGTGGCAAAACAAAATGCAAAACGCCCCGGCCGGGGGATGGCCGGGGCGCCCTCACAACCGATCCGGCGGAAACGGGCCGGAATCGGAAATCCTGTCTTCTCGATCCGATCTGGGCCCGGTCTAGCCCGCCGCTGCTGAACGGGCTGTTGATCACCGGGTTAGGCCGGGTTCATCTTCGGCGGAACCGACGCGTCGGGATCGGGCTTGTCTCCATAAGCAGGCGCGTCCCCCGGGGGAGCCCCCTCATCCAGGCCGCCATCCCCGTCGTACGGATAGGCGTCGTCGGGATAAGCCTCGTCGGGATAGGTTCCGGCATCGGGCTTGCCGTCCACCGGCGCGCCCTCATCGTCGATCCAGCCCTCGTCGTCCGGGGCATATTGCCCGTCCTCGTCATCATATTGATCGTCGGCTGTGGCGGCGTCGTCCGGCCGCGCGCGCGTGCCGGCATCGGCGGCGCTCGGATCGCCGGGATAATCGACCTGCGCGTTGGGATCGCCGCCGAACTGCGCCAGCGCCGGCGCCGGCAGCGCGAGCGCGGCCAGCACGGCCGCGGCGGCGCCGATGATGAACTTGTTCATGTCCTCGTCCTTCGAACCGTCCGGCCGGGGCTCCTGCCCGGAAAGCGGCGACTATTGCGCCCCGGGGCATGAGCGGAAACTGAACGCGCGCGCCCTGCGTCTTACACAAATAATACACTTTCTCACTTGCGCCGCGCCGCCGGAGGCCCCAATCTTGGCGGGAAACCTGCGAGGAGGGCCGACAATGGCGACCCAGACCGAAACCGAGACCCAGACCGCGACGGCGTCGACGCTGACGCTCGATCCGCCAGCGCCGCTCCAGACCGTCGCGCCGGAGCAGGCCGCCGGGCTGGTGCCGCTCAAGGACGATCAGAAGAGCGCGCTCGACGAGCGGGTGGAGAAGTTCGTCGACGAGCTGGTGGCGCTGGACGCCAACTCGCCCGATTTCGGCAAGAAGGTCGATCAGCTGACGACCATGGGCCGCAAGGAGATCGCGGAGGCGGCCGGCGCGTCCAACCGTTTCCTCGATCGGCCGGTCAAGGCGATCGACAGCGAGACCGGCATCGGCGCGGACCTCACCAAATTGCGGCGCACGGTCGAGGATCTCGATCCCGGCCGCAACGGCGCCGCGGGCAAGCCGAGGAAGTTCCTCGGCATCATCCCGGTCGGCAACCGCCTCACGACCTATTTCCGCAAATATCAGTCGGCGCAGACCCACATCTCGTCGATCCTCGCCAGCCTCGCCTCCGGCAAGGACGAGCTGTTGATGGACAATGCCGCCATCGACGTCGAGCGCGCCAATCTGTGGAAGACGATGGGCAAGCTTGAGCAGATGATCCACATCTCCAAGGCGCTCGATCAGAAGCTGGAGGACAAGGCGAACGAGCTCGACGCGACCGATCCGGCCAAGGCCAAGGCGATCCGCGAGACCGCGCTCTTCTACACCCGCCAGCGCACCACCGACCTTCTGACCCAGATGGCCGTGACGGTGCAGGGCTATCTCGCGCTCGATCTGGTCAAGAAGAACAATGTCGAGCTGGTGAAGGGCGTCGATCGCGCCTCCACGACCACGGTCGCGGCGCTGCGCACGGCGGTGACGGTCGCCCAGGCGCTGACCAACCAGAGGCTGGTGCTCGAACAGGTCACCGCGCTCAATACGACCACCGCGACGATGATCGATCGCACCGGCGAATTGCTCAAGAGCCAGACCGGCGAGATCCACAAGCAGGCCGCGTCGGCGACGATCCCCCTGGAAACGCTGCAGCGCGCCTTCCAGAACATCTACGACACGATGGATTCGATCGACAAGTTCAAGATCGAGGCGCTCGGCAACATGAAGCAGACCGTCGACACGCTCGGCCGCGAGGTCGAGAAGAGCCGCGGCTATATCGCCCGTGCCGAGGGCGTCGCTCAGAACCAGCTGAGCGGGCCTTCGGAATCGCCGCTGACCGCGCTCGAGGGCTGAAGGCCGGACGATGAGCACGTCGCGCCAGGTCGATGCCGCCATCGCCCGTTTCGACGACGTGATGGGGCGCATCGATCGCAACCCGGCCAACGCGGCGCGCCGGCGCGAAACGAAACGCGGGCTCGCCGCCTTCGCGCACAGGATCACCAATATCGGCGTCGCGCTCGGCGCGCTGATCGTCGCGACCATCGGCTTCGGGCTGGTCGTCGGGCCGATCGGGATCGGCGGCCTGTTCGCGGTGGCGGCGCTGATGCTCTTCGCGATTCTCTTCTTCTCGCTGTGGGGCGGCGAGAAGCCGGTCGTCGATTATCGCGAGGACATGCCGAACAAGGCGGTGGTGCAGCGGCTCGAAAGCCTGCTGGTGCGCCGCCGCGGCGATCTTCCCGCCGCCGCCGCGCGGAGCATCGATGCGATCGGCGCCCAGCTGCCGCTGCTCGAAAGCCGGCTGGCGGAAACCAATATCCTCGATCCGCTCGCCCAGGATGCGCGGCGGCTGATGGGCAAGCACCTGCCCGAGCTGATCGAGCGCTACGAGCGGGTGCCCGCCCAGTATCGGGCCGAGCGCGATGCCGAGGGCAAGAGCGTCGACGACCGGCTCGTCGCCGGGATCGACGCCGCGCGCACCGCGCTCGACGATCTCGCCCGCAAGCTCGCGCGCGAGGATGTCGACGCCTTCCAGGTCCAGGGCCGCTTCATCGAAAGCCGCTATGCGGAAGGCGAGGCGCCGAAGTCCGATTAGGCTCAGCCGAGCTTCGCGACCACCTCGGTGGGCGTCTGGCTCACGGTGAACCGCTCGTTCGAGGAAAAGCAGATGACCGTGCCGCCCCCGTCGGTCGGCAGCACGTAGCGGACATGTTGCGGCGCGACGGCGATGGAGTTGCCGTCCGCGAGGGTGAACCAGATCAAGGCGTGCCTCCCTTGCGACTATGGATCCGCGCTCCTTATCCGCGCCGCGGCGAGGCCGCACAAGCGGGGCGTTGATCGCCGGCGCGCCCTGCGATACCGGTTGCGCCTTCAAGGCAGGGGGACGCGATGAAGATCGATCTGCGGCCGGGCGAAGCGATCATCGACAGCTGGACGCTTTTCTATCTCCCGCCGCAGGGTGGGAAATATAACGGCAAGCTCACCGTCACCAATCAGCGGCTGCTCTATGACGCCAAGTTCGACGCGAGCTTGCGGGGCATCGTCGAGGAAGCCGTGTTCGTCAAATGGGGCAGCGAGGGCTATCTCGAGATCGAGAAGGGCGACATCGCCGACGTCGAGGTGCAGAAGAAGCTGTTCAGCAAGAAGGCGATCGTGACGCTGACCGACGGAAGCAAGCATGTCTTCGACTATGGGGCCCTCAATATCGACAAGGCCGCGGACGCGATCCGCGCGCGCTGACATGCTCGCCTTCCTCAAGACCGCCGCCATCCTGCTGCTTTGCCTGATGCTGGCGGACCTGGTCGGCGTGATCGTTTGCCTCGTCTTCGATGTCGCGCCGCTGCGCGGCAGCAGTTCCGCGCTCCCTTATGCGATCTGGTTCGTCCTCGGCGTCTTTTCGGGGTTCATCGCCCTCAACGGCGCCGGCGGCTGGATCGCCGGCACCGGCGACGCCGACTGGAGCGAGCGGCCGGAGGCGCGGCGGATCGCGACCACCGCGCTGGCCTGCGGAACGATCGTGCTTGCCGCGCTCTCCCTGCTCTTCTGGCGCGTGTTCTGGAGCCGCGGCGTGATCGGCGGATATTATGTGCCGGACAGCATGACGCACACGCTCACCTTCTTCGCCGCCGTGCTTGGGGCAATGACCCTCGCCCGCGCCCTGATCGGACCGAAGCCGGGCGCGCCGGCCCCGTGAGGCTCGCAACCGGCGTCATCCTCGCGTTCGCCCTGTCGACGGCGGCCGTCCCGGCCTCCGCCGCGCGGCTCTCCGCCGCCGATCGCGCCGCGCGGGTCACGATCACCCGCGACGATTGGGGTATCGCCCATGTCCGCGGGCATAGCGATGCCGATGCGGTGTTCGGCGCGATCTACGCCCAGGCCGAGGACGATTTCCCCCGCATCGAGGCGAACCTCCTCACCGCTTTGGGGCGCAGCGCCGAGGCGGAGGGCGAAGGCGCCCTGCCGGCCGATCTGCGCCAGCGGCTGTGGATCGATCCGGCGCAGCTTCAGCGCGATTATCGCCGCAGCCCGGCCTGGCTCAGGACCCTGATGGACGCCTGGGCCGATGGCCTGAACCACTATCTCGCCACCCATCCTGACGTTCATCCGAAGGTCCTGACCCGGTTCGAGCCGTGGATGATGCTGTCCTTCACCGAAGGCAGTATCGGCGGCGATATCGAGCGCGCGGAGCTGGGGCCGCTCGGCGCGTTCTACGGGGTGCCCGCGCGCCCCGCCCTCGCTTCCGCCGCGCCGCCGGACCTCGAGCCGCGCGGCTCGAACGGCATCGCGATCGCGCCGCGGCTCACCCGCGACGGCCACGCATTGCTCCTCATCAACCCGCACACTTCCTTCTTCTTCCGCTCCGAACTGGGGATGGAGAGCGACGAGGGGCTGCACGCTTATGGCGCCTCCACCTGGGGGCAGTTCTTCCTCTACCAGGGCTTCAACGAACATCTGGGGTGGATGCACACGTCGAGCGGCGTCGATTCGGTCGACGAGTTCGCCGAAACCATCGTGCGACGCGGCGGCCGCATCTTCTATCGCTACGGTCGCCAGCTGCGCCCGGTGACGACCGTGCCGATCACGCTGCGCGTGCGTGGGCCGGACGGACGCCTCGCCACCCGTACCTTCACCACCTATCGCACCCATCACGGCCCCATCGTCCGCGCCGACGGCGACAGGTGGATCGCGATGGCGCTGATGAACCGGCCGATCGAGGCGCTGGAGCAGAGCTGGCTGCGCACCAAGGCGACCAGCTTCGCCGAATATATGCGGGTCGCCGCGCTTCGGGCCAATTCGTCGAACGACACCATCTATGCCGACGCCGACGGCCATGTCGCCTATCTCCACCCGCAATTCGTGCCGGTGCGCGACAACCGCTTCGATTATCGCGGCACCGTCGACGGCAGCGATCCGGCGACCGACTGGCGCGGGCTGACGCCGCTGGCGCGGCTGCCGCAGGTCCGCGACCCGCGTGGCGGCTGGCTCTACAATTCCAACGACGCGCCATGGCGCGCGGCGGGCGCGGACAGCCCGGCTGCCGCCGATTTCCCGCGCTACATGGATCAGGCCGGGTTCAGCGCGCGGACCGACCATGCGACCACCCTGCTCGGCGCGGCCCGCGACCTCGACATCGAGGGGCTGCGGCGGATCGCCTTCGACAGCTGGATGCCCTTTTTCGCGGCCGAGGTGCCGAAGCTTCGCGCCGCCTGGTCGGCCCTCTCCGATCGCGACCCGCGCCGGGCCCGACTCGCCGGGCCGGTCGCCTTGCTCGCCCAGGGCTGGGATTATCGCTGGTCCGCCGAATCCCGGCCGACCGCGCTCGCCAATTATTGGGGCGAGGAATTGTGGAGCCGGGCCCTCGCCGCGCGCCCGCCCCACGGCAATATGTGGGAGGCGATGGCGGCATTGCCGCACGAAGACCGGATCGCGGCGCTCGACCGCGCGGTGGCGCGCATGGAGCGCGAATGGGGAAGCTGGCGCGTCGCCTGGGGCGAGGTGAACCGCTTCCAGCGCAACGACGCGGCGATCGTCCAGACGTTCGACGATTCGAAGCCCAGCATCGCGGTGCCGTTCGTCTCCTCGCGCTGGGGCTCGCTCGCCTCCTTCGGCGCCCATGCCTGGCCCGGCACGCGGCGCTGGTACGGGACGAACGGCAACAGCTTCGTCGCGATCGTCGAGTTCGGCCCGCGCGTCCGCGCCGTCGCGGTCACCGCCGGCGGCGAGAGCGGCCATCCCGGCGATCCGCACTTCAACGACGAGGCGGCGCGCTACGCGTCAGGCAATCTGCGGCCGGTCTATTTCTACGATGGCGACCTCGAAGGTCATGTCGAGCGGCGTTACCATCCCGGCGAAACCGGCGAGGTATCGTGCGCGCCGGGCGCTTGCCGGGCGGGCGCTTTACGTTAAGGTCAGGCAATGACCCTGCCTGCCCTCTTCGATCGCCTGCAACTACCGGTGATCGGCTCGCCTTTGTTCATCGTCTCGAGCCCCGATCTCGTCATTGCCCAGTGCAAGGCGGGGATCGTCGGCTCCTTCCCGGCGCTGAACGCGCGGCCGCAGAGCCAGCTCGACGAATGGCTGCACCGGATCACCGAGGAGCTGGCGGCGTGGGACCGCGACCATCCCGAGGCGCCCGCCGCCCCGTTCGCGGTCAACCAGATCGTCCACAAGTCCAACGTCCGCCTTCAGGAGGATATGGCGACCTGCGCGAAATGGAAGGTGCCGATCGTCATCACCTCGCTCGGCGCGATTCCGGAGCTCAACGACGCCGTCCACGGCTGGGGCGGCCTCACCCTGCACGACATCATCAACGATCGCTTCGCCCGCAAGGCGATCGAGAAAGGCGCGGACGGGATCATCGCGGTCGCCGCCGGCGCGGGCGGCCACGCCGGGACGCTCTCGCCCTTCGCCCTGGTGCAGGAAATCCGCCAGTGGTTCGATGGCCCGCTCGCCCTCTCCGGCGCGATCGCCAACGGCCGCGCCATCCTCGCCGCGCAGGCGATGGGCGCCGACCTCGCTTATGTGGGCTCGCCCTTCATCGCCACGACCGAGGCGAACGCGGCGGAGGCCTACAAGGCGGGCATCGTCGAGGGCCGGGCGAGCGACATCGTCTATTCGAACCTCTTCACCGGCGTTCACGGCAATTACCTCAGGCAGTCGATCCTCGCCGCGGGCCTCGATCCCGACAACCTTCCCGAAGGCGACCTCAGCACGATGAACTTCGGCAGCGCCTCGGCGAAAGCCTGGCGCGACATCTGGGGCTCGGGCCAGGGCATCGGCGCGATCGAGGCGGTGGTGCCGGCCGCCGACTATATCGCCCGGCTCGCGACCGAATATGAAACCGCCAAAGCCGAGCTGAAGGCCAAGGCACGCCTCTAGATCCGCGCCGGCCTGCTGATGGTCGGAACGCCGCCTTTGCTCCTCCGCCGCAAGCCCCTCCACCGCGCTGCGCGCGGTCCCCCTCCCCATCCCGGCCGAGCCGGGACAGGGAGGACTAATCGGGGTTGGACCGCGCTGCGCGCGGTCCCCCTCCCCATCCCCGCTGGCGCGGGAACAGGGAGGACGAACCACCCAATCCTCCCTGTCGCCGCAGGCGATGGGGAGGGGGACCATGCGAAGCATGGTGGAGGGGCTAAGCGGCGCAAGAGTTGAGGATATGCCGGAGAACGCCCTCGGCATTATCCCGAACCTCGCCGGCAACGATCCTCAGCACGCGATAGCCCTGCGCCTGGAGCCAGGCATCCCGCCTCTCATCCCGCTCGGGATTTGCACCCATCTCATGGGCGATCCCGTCGATCTCGATCGCGAGCCTGGCCGCGGGGCAGTAGAAATCGAGCACATAGGGCCCGGCGGGATGCTGGCGGCGGAACTTCAGCCCGCCCGGGCGGGCGCGCAGGATTTGCCACAGCGCGGCCTCGGGCGGCGACATCGCGCGGCGCAGCGCCCTTGCCCTGGCCACCGTGCCTTTCGTCGTCTGCCGCAAGCCCCTCCACCGCGCCGCGCGCGGTCCCCCTCCCCATCCCGGCCGAGCCGGGACAGGGAGGATTAACTGTCGATCTTGCCGGCGCCAATCCTCCCTGCCGCCGCAGGCGATGGGGAGGGGGGCCAGCCGAAGGCTGGTGGAGGGGCTCAGGCCGCCTTCTGCAAATGCCGCCGTCCGAGCAGTTCGGCGATCTGGACCGCGTTCAGCGCGGCGCCCTTCCGCAGATTGTCCGAGACGCACCACAGGTTGAGGCCGTTCTCGATCGTCGGGTCCTCGCGCACGCGGCTCACATAGGTCGCATATTCGCCGACGACCTCGACCGGGGTGACGTAGCCGCCGTCCTCGCGCTTGTCGACGAGCATGACGCCCGGCGCCTCGCGCAGGATCGCCTGGGCGTCCTCGGCGGAAAGCTCCCGCTCGAACTCGATGTTGATCGATTCCGAATGGCCGACGAAGACCGGAACGCGAACGCAGGTCGCCGTCACCTTGATCGAGGGATCGAGGATCTTCTTGGTCTCCACCACCATCTTCCACTCCTCCTTCGTCGATCCGTCGTCGAGGAAGGAGTCGATATGCGGGATGACGTTGAAGGCGATCTGCTTGGTGAACTTCACCGGCTCGTTGGCATCGCCGACGAAGATGTTGCGGCTCTGCTCGAACAGCTCGTCCATCCCCGCCTTGCCCGCGCCCGAGACCGACTGGTAGGTCGAGACGACGACGCGCTTGATCCGCGCGACATCATGCAGCGGCTTCAGCGCCACCACCATCTGCGCGGTCGAGCAATTGGGGTTCGCGATGATGTTCTTGTGCCGGTAAAGGTCGATCGCCTCCGGATTCACCTCCGGCACGATCAGCGGCACGTCCGGGTCCATCCGGTAGAGCGAGCTGTTGTCGATCACGGTGCAGCCGGCGGCGGCCGCCTTTGGCGCATAAATCTTGGTCGGGCCGGAGCCGGCCGCGAACAGGGCGATGTCCCAGCCTTCGAAATCGAAATGTTCGAGGTTGCGGACCTTGAGCTCGCGCCCGGAATCGCCGAAATCGATGATGTCGCCGGTCGATCGCGGGCTCGCCACCGCGACGATGTCGTCGAGCGGGAATTCGCGTTCGGCGAGGATGTTCAGCATCTCGCGACCGACATTGCCGGTCGCACCGACGACCACGACCCGATAACCCATTTCACACTCTCCAGAAGAGGCTCGCCAGGCGATCTACGCCCGGCCGGCCGCATTGCAAGCATCGCCATGCATTGAGCAGGATTTTCTGATATAGGGTGTGCGCGCAGCGAAAGGAGACCTTTCATGGCTGCTTCAACGATCGCAACCGTCTCGCAAGACGCGCCGGCGCTCCCGGTGCGGCGGATCACGCGCGCCGATCTCGATGCGGCGCTCCGCGACGGGCTCAGGGATTTTTCCGCCCATCGCGGCGACCTCATCTTCGTCGGCCTTCTCTATCCGGCGATCGGGTTCATCGCCGGGGCGGCCGCGCTCGGCAACGGGCTCATCCCCTATTTTTTCCCGGTCGCCGCCGGGGTCGCGCTCCTGGGGCCGATCGCCGCGCTCGGCTTCTACGAGATCGCGCGGCGGCGGGAATCGGGCCTTGAATCGGATTGGTCGCATTTCCTCGATGTCGTGAAGCGCCCTTCGATCGATTCGATCGTCGCCGTCGCCGGGCTCCTGCTCGCCGTCTTCCTCGCCTGGCTCATCGTGGCGGGCGGGCTCTACGCGTTGCTGCTCGGCCCGCCGCCCGAATCGATCGGCGCATTCCTCACCCGCCTCTTCACGACCAGGGAGGGCTGGGCGCTGATCCTCGTCGGCAATCTCGCCGGGCTGTGCTTCGCCTGGGCCGTGCTCTCGCTCAGCATCGTCTCCCTGCCGATGCTGGTCGATCGCGATGTCGGCGCGCGCCTTGCGGTGCGGACCTCGATCGAGGCGGTGCGCGCCAATCGCTGGCTGATGGCGCGCTGGGGCATCATCGTCGCCGCCCTGCTCGTGCTCGGCGCGATCCCGGCCTTCATCGGCCTCGCCTTCGTCCTGCCCTGGCTCGGCTATTCGACCTGGCACCTTTACACCCGCCTGGTCGATCGCGAGGCGCTGCCGCTCAGCTAGACAGCCCTCGCCAGCCGCCGCGCGTCTGCTATGCTCGCCTGAAAAGAGGGGGGAGCGCGATGGGCCGGTCGATCTGGGGGCTGCTTGGAATCGTGCTGCTCCTCATCGGGGCGATGGCGGCCAAGGATCGGCTGATCGCCCTCCCCGCCCCGCCGGCCCATGCCGCGCCCGGCCAGTTCGACGCCAACCGCGCCGTCGCCCGCCTCGCCTTCATCCTCGGCGACCAGCGCCCGCATCCCGTCGACAGCGCCGATGGCGATGCGGTGCGCGACCGGCTGGTCCAGGCGATGCGCGGCGTCGGCCTCGCGCCCAGGATCAGCGACGATTTCGCCTGCAACGGCTTCGCCCACGCCCGTTCAGTCTCCTGTGCGCGGGTCCGCAACCTCGTCGCCGAGATCGGCCCCACGAGCGGCCCGGCGCTCCTTCTCGCCGCCCATTATGACAGCGCGACCGCCGGCCCCGGCGCCGCCGATGACGGCATCGGCGTCGCGACGATGCTGGAGATCGCGGCGAACCTGCGCGGCCGCCCGCTCTCGCGCGGCGTGATCTTCCTGATCGACGAAGGCGAGGAAGCGGGCCTGATCGGCGCCCGCGCCTTCCTCGATCGCGATCCGGCCGCGGCGCGGGTGGATGCCGTGCTCAACATGGAGGCGCGCGGCGTTTCCGGGCCGGCGATCATGTTCGAGACGAGCCGGCCCAACGCCGCCGCGGTCGCGCTCTATCGCGCCGCCGCGTCGCGCCCGCTCGCCAACTCGCTCTCGGCCGATCTTTACGGCCTCATCCCCAATTCGACCGACGTCAACGTCTTCAAGGCCAGGCCCTGGACGATCCTCAACTTCGCGATCATCGGCAACGAGACCCGCTATCACAGCCCCGGCGATCGCGTTGAGGCGCTCGATCGGGCCAGCCTCCAGCATATGGGCGATCAGGTCCAGGCGGTCACCGAACGGGTGCTGGAAAACGGTCTCCCGGCCGCGCGCGGCACCAGGCTCTACGCCGATCTCGCAGGCCGTGCGCTCATCGCGCTGCCGCTCGGGTTCGGCCTGCTTCTGCTTGGCATCCTGCTCGTCTTCTTCGCGCTGACGTCATGGCGTCGCGGCGCGCTCGGCCGGCCCCTCGCGGCCGTGGCGGCGAGCCTCGTCGGCGGCGCGGCGCTCGCCTGGCTGGGCCAGTTCGCAGTCGGGCTGATCCGCGCCGGGGATTATTGGCGCGCCTCGCCGGTTGTGACGACGAGCGCCGTCTATGCCTCGGCCATCGTCGCCGCCCTGCTCGCCATCCGCGCCATCGCCCCGAAGGCCGGGCGGCACCGGCTTCGCGCCGCCTTCTGGCTCGCCTTCACGATCGTTGGCGCCGCGATCTCGCTCATCGCGCCGGGCGGGGCGATCTATTTCCTGCTGCCGCCACTCATCGCCGCGCTCGGCATCGCGCTCGGGCGGGGTCGCCCGGCGATCGAGACCGGTGCGGCCCTCGTCGCCGCGCTCGCGCTCTACGTCAGCTTCGGCCCGGCGCTCGGCCTGTTCGAGGTGCTGCTGACCGACGGGCCGTTCTGGGTGTTCGCGCCATTGGGCGCCCTGATGCTGCTCCCCTGGCTGATCGAGCTTCCGCAGCTGGTCGAACGCTGCCGCCCGCTCGCACTGCCGGGCGCCGCGCTCCTCCTCATCGCATGGACCGCCGTCGCGCTGGCTCCTGCCTATAGCGAGGATCGCCGGCAGCGCATGACCGTCGCCTATCTGCGCGATGGCGGGACCGGCGCGGCGCGCTGGACGCTTTCGGGCGATGGCGCGCGGCGTCCGCCGGGCTTCGACTGGCGGCGCGAGCCGCTGCCCTGGTCGCCGGCGAAGCGCTGGACCGCCGATGCCCCGCGCGATGCCGATGGCGGCGCTGCCCCGCCGACCCTGGTCGTCCTCGGCGAAACCAGGACCGGCGCGGAGCGGCGCCTGCGCGTGCGCATCCAGGCGCCCGGCGCGGATCAGGTCGGCCTCTTCGCCCCGGCCGGTTCGCCGCTCCTCGCCGCCGGGGCGCCTGGATTCGTCCAGCGCTTCGGCCGCGGCGACCCCGACGATCCGTTCGTGCTCGGCTGCGGCGGCCGATCCTGCGACGGCGCGACCTTCGACATCATCCTGCGCGGCCCCGCGCCGGTCCCCGCCACGCTCGTCGCGACGCGCTTCGGCCTCGATATTCCACGCAGACCCACGCGCCCGCCACTCGCCGCGCCCCAATATGCACCGGATTCGCGCGTCCTGTTCACCAGGCTGCGGCTTTAGGTGCCAAAGCCGGCGAAATCGGCTAAGCGCCGGCTGTGCCCGATCTGTTCCAGGACGATGTGCCCCAGGCGCCCGAACCGCCGCTCTCCCCGAACGCGCCGCTCGCCGATCGCCTGCGCCCGCGCCGGCTCGACGAGGTCGTCGGCCAGGAGCATCTGACCGGGCCGGACGGCGCGATCGCCCGACAGGTCGCGGCGGGCAAGCTCGCCTCGATGATCCTGTGGGGCCCGCCGGGCACCGGCAAGACGACGATCGCGCGGCTGCTCGCCGATGCGGTCGGGCTGCGCTTCGTCGCGATCTCCGCGGTCTTCTCCGGCGTCGCCGATCTCAAGAAGGTCTTCGCCGAGGCGCGAGACCATATGAAGATCGGCAAGCAGACGCTTCTGTTCGTTGATGAAATCCATCGCTTCAATCGCGCCCAGCAGGACGGATTCCTGCCCTATGTCGAGGACGGCACCGTCGTCCTGGTCGGCGCGACGACCGAGAATCCGAGCTTCGAGATCAACGCGGCGCTGCTCAGCCGCGCGCAGGTGCTGATCCTCAGCCGGCTCGACGCGGCGGCGCTCGGCAAGCTGCTCGACCGCGCCGAGGCGCTGGTCGGGCGCGCCCTCCCGCTCACGGCGGAGGCGCGCGAGGCGCTGGTCGCCACCGCCGACGGCGACGGCCGCTTCCTCTTGAACCAGGCGGAGACGCTGTTCTCGATCGCGGTCGAGGCGCCGCTCGATCCGGCGGCGCTCGCCGCGCTCCTCAATCGCCGCGTCGCGATTTACGACAAGGACAGAGAAGGCCATTATAACCTCATCTCCGCATTGCATAAATCCATCCGTGGATCGGATCCGCAGGCGGCGCTTTACTATCTCGCGCGGATGCTGGTGGCGGGGGAGGAGCCGCTCTATGTCCTGCGCCGGCTGACCCGGGCGGCGAGCGAGGATATCGGCCTCGCCGATCCCCAGGCACTCGCCCAGTGCCTCGCCGCCAAGGAGGCCTATGATTTCCTCGGCTCGCCCGAGGGCGAGCTCGCCATCGTCCAGGCCTGCCTCTATCTCGCCACCGCGCCCAAATCGAACGCCGCTTATGCCGCGCAGAAGGCCGCCTGGCGAAGCGCGAAGGAGACCGGCTCGCTGATGCCGCCGAAGAACATCCTCAACGCCCCGACGAAGCTGATGAAGCAAGTCGGCTACGGCAAGGGCTATACCTACGACCACGATCAGGAGGGCGGCTTTTCGGGCGACGATTACTGGCCCGAGGAGATGGCGCCGCAGACCTTCTACACCCCCACCGATCGCGGCATGGAAAAGCGCATCGCCGAGCGCATGGCCTGGTGGGACGAGAGGCGAAAGGGCCGCCTGGATGGCTGAACCGATCCGCAGCTTCGACGAGGCCGTCGCCTTCGCGCTGGCGCTTCCCGATACGATCCTGTCGACCAGCTATGGCAAGCCTGCGGTCAAGGTCGCCTCGAACGGCCGCGCCTTCCTCTATTCCGGCCACGAGGCCGACTCCTCCTTCGGGATCGCGATCGATCTCGACACGATCGAGATGCTGAAGGAGACCGATCCGGACACCTTCTGGCAGACCCCGCATTATGAAGGCTGGCCGGCCGTGCTGATCCGCTTCGGAAGCGCCGATCCCGAGCGCGTGCGGGCGATGATCGAGCGGTCGCGGGACTGGACCGCGGCCCGGCCCAAGGCGAAGCCGCGCAAGAAGAAGGCATGAGCCGCTTCGAGCGTTTCGCTGCGATCGACTGGTCCGGCGCCAGGGGCAAGCGGCACCGGGGAATCGCGATCGCGATGGCGGAAGCCGGCGCCGGCGCGCCGCGCCTGATCCGCCCCGGCCATGTCTGGTCGCGAACCGGGGTGCTTGGCTGGCTGCTCGACGAGGCGGCGCGCGCGCCGACCCTGTTCGGCTTCGACATCAGCGCCGCCCCGCCGCTCCTGGCGCGCGGCGACTATCTTCCCGGCGAGCCTGGATTACCCCGTGATGCCAATGGTTTCTGGGCCTATGTCGACAGCAGGTGCGAGGACGAGGATCTCGGCGCGGCGAGCTTTCTCGAACAAGCCCATCGCCGCCATTTCTATTTCGGCGCCGCCGACGGCGTGAAGCGCGACTATCTCCACCACCGCGCCTGCGAGGACGCCTTCAACGCCACCGGCGGCGGCAAGGCATCGACCGTCTATGACGCGATCGGCGCCGCTCAGGTCGCCAAGGCGAGCTTCTCCGGAATGCGGCTCTTTCATCATGTCGACGGCCGGGTCCCGATCTGGCCATTCGATCCGCTTCCGGATGCGGGAAGCGTCGTCGTCGAAATCTACACCCGCGCCTTCATCCGCCTTGCCGGCATGAACGGCCGCAAGCTGCGCTCCCGCGACGCGCTGAACGCCGGCCTTGGCGCATTCGGAAGCGATCCTGTCGCGGGCCGGCGGCCGCTCAGCGACCACGAAACCGACGCGTTGATCGCGGCAGCGGGCATGCGCGCCATCGCCGGCGATCCGCGCTTCTGGTCGCCCGCCGGCCTCACCCCCCGGATCGCTCGAAGCGAGGGCTGGACCTTCGGCGTCATTTAGCCCATCGACCGGCGCGGCGCCGGCGCAAGGGCGGCCGGACCGGGGCGGCTTTGCCCGTTGCGAGGACGACGACTGGCCATGTCCGTTCCGTTCGCAGCATCGAGCCAGGCCGACGCCCCGC
Source organism: Sphingosinicella ginsenosidimutans (assembly GCF_007995055.1). Lineage (NCBI taxonomy): Bacteria > Pseudomonadati > Pseudomonadota > Alphaproteobacteria > Sphingomonadales > Sphingomicrobiaceae > Allosphingosinicella > Allosphingosinicella ginsenosidimutans. The sequence continues at coordinate 27,953 of NZ_VOQQ01000001.1, forward strand.
GCGGGCGGCGGCGGCGCGCGGCCTGAATCGTGACGACGGGGGGGCTTTTCGAGCTGCTGGCGTCGGAGCGCGACAGCCTTCTTCGTTATCTGGGGCTGCGCGGGGCGACGATCGAGGAAGCGGAGGACATCCTTCACGACGTCTATCTGAAGCTGCGCGAGACCGAGACCGGGCCGATCGCGCAGCCCATGCCGCGCATGGTGAGGATCGGGATCGATGCGAAATTCTAGGCGGCTCCTGCTGTCCATCCACGACGTCAGCCCCAGATTTTCGGCGCCGGTCGAAACCCTGGCCGGGATCCTCGCCGAAGAGGTCGGCGCCGGGCGCTTCGCGATGCTCGTCGTCCCGGATTTCTGGAACGAGGCGCCATTGCTCGCCGACCGGGCGTTCGTCGCCCGCCTGCGGAGCTGGGCGGCGCTCGGCGTCGAGATGTTCGTCCACGGCTGGTGCCATCGCGACGAGAGCCGCCATCGCGGCGCGATCGCCCGCGTGAAGGCGCGCCACATGACCGCTGGCGAGGGCGAGTTCCTGGGCCTCTCGCGCGAGGAGGCGATGGAGAGGATGCGCCGCGGCCGCGATGTCGTCGAACAGGCGATCGGCCGCCCGGTCGCCGGCTTCATCGCGCCCGCCTGGCTCTACGGCCCGGGGGCGATCGAGGCGGCCGGCGCCCTCGGCTTCGATCTTGCCGAGGACCATATGAAGGTCTGGAGCCCGGCGCGAAGCCGGGTGCTCGCACGCGGGCCGGTCGTCACCTGGGCGAGCCGGACGCCGATGCGCGCGGCGAGCTCGATCGCCTTCGCCGCGCTCGCCCGCCGGACGCTTGGCCCGATGGCGACGGTCAGGATCGCGCTTCACCCGGGCGACGTGAGCGATCCGCGGCTGATCGAGAGCGCGCGCCGCACGATCCGCCGGCTCGCGCGCGGCCGTGCCATCGCGCGTTATCGCGACCTCATCGATGCGGGAGGTGAAAACCCGCGGCATCTCTGACCCGAAGAGAGGCCGGCCCGATGCTCAAGGTGATGATTTTCCTCCACAGCTTCGAACCGGGCGGAGTCGAGCGGGTCGCCTTCCGGCTCGCGGATGCCTGGACCCGCGCGGGTCTCGTCCCGACCATGGCGCTGGGGCGGGCCGAAGGCGCGGCGGCGCCGGATTGCCTCCCCTGCCGGATCGAGGTCTTCCAGCGCGGGACGTTTTCGACCCGCCGGTTCGAGACATTGTGGATGATCGCCAACCTGCCCCGCCTGGTGATCCGCGAGCGGCCGGACATCCTGTTTTGCGCGGGCAATACCTATGCGGTGGTCGCGGCCGCCCTGCGGCTGATCCTCGGGCGGCAATGCCCGCCGATCCTCGCCAAGGTCAGCAACGACCTCGATCGCCGCGATCTGCCGCGCCCCGTCCGGCCGCTCTACGGCCTGTGGCTGCGGGCGCAGGGGCGCCTGTTCGATTCCTTCGTGGCGCTGTCGCCGGCCATGCAGGCGCAGATCGCAAGGGCGACCGGCGCCGATCGGCGCCGCATCGCATCGATCGAGGATCCCGGCCTGACGCTTGCCGAGATCGACCGCTTCGCCGCGCTTCGCGACGGCGCCGAGGAGCCGCGCCCCGGCCGCCGGTTCCTCGCCATCGGCCGGCTCGCGCTGCAGAAGAACTTTCCATTGCTGCTGCACGCCTTCGCGCGCATCGCCGATGCGCAGGACCAGCTCGTCATCCTCGGCGAAGGGCCCGAGCGTCGCCGGCTCGAACGGCTGGCCGAACGGCTCGGGATCCTCGATCGGATGCGCCTGCCGGGGCATGTCGATCCGATGGACGGCTGGTGGGCCGGCGCCGACATCTTCGTCCTTTCCTCCGATTATGAAGGCCTGCCGGCGGTGCTGGTCGAGGCGATCGCCGCCGGAACGGCCATCGTCGCGACCGATTGCAGCCCGGCCGTGGCCGAGCTTCTCGACAAGGGCCGGTTCGGCTCGATCGTCCCGGTCCGCAATCCCGATGCGCTTGCCGCGGCGATGCGCACCGCCGATCGCGCACAGGTGCCCGCGCCGGCCGACCGCCACCGCTGGTGCGCCCGCTTCACGATCGAGCGCGCCGCCCCGCTCTACGCGGATCTCATGCGTCGCCTCGCCGCCGAAGCGCGCGCCAATCGCGACGATGCCGATTTTTTCGGTGCGCCCGATGAGGATCGGGAGCGCTGGCGGCATCTCTGATTCGGAAACCACAGCGCCGGGATCTTCGTGTCGACATCACCGCAACAAGCCATCGGCGGCGCATCGCCCCATCTCGCCCTCGATCCGCTGGCCGATCTGCCGCTGCGACGACCGTCGCGCAGCCTGTGGACCTATCTGCCGCTCGTCATCTCGATCGCCGTCTTTGCCGCCGCAATCGCGCAGCTGCGCCATCTCCATGTCGGCGATCTCGCGACGCTGCTGCCGCGCGGCCCGGCCTTCTGGCTGGTCTTCGCCGGCGCCTATCTTGCCCAGCCGATCGCCGACTGGATCATCTTTCATCGATTGTGGAACCTCCCCGCCGCTGGGATCGTGCCGCTGCTTCGCAAGTTCGTCGCGAACGAGCTGGTGCTCGGCTATAGCGGCGAGCTCTATTTCTACGCCTGGGCCCGCCGCCATTCGCGGCTCACCGCGGCACCGTTCGGGGCGGTGAAGGACGTCACCGTCCTGTCGGCCCTGACGGGCAACGCAGCGACGCTGCTGCTGCTCGTCCTCGCCTTTCCGCTGTGGAAGGAAATCGGACTGGCGAGGGCCGGCGGCGCCGTCTCCCTGTCGGTTGCCTTCCTCCTGTTGACCTCGGTCGCGATGCTGCTGCTGCGCACGCGCCTGTTCACGCTGCCGCGGCGCGAGCTTTGGATGGTGGCCGCGGTCCACACCGGCCGCATCCTCCTGGTCACCGGCTTCACCGCGTTGCTGTGGCACCTGTGCCTGCCGGCGGTCGGCATCGCCTGGTGGGTGCTGCTGGCGACCTTGCGCGCGCTCGTCTCGCGGCTCGCCTTCCTGCCCAACAAGGATGTCGCCTTCGCCGGCATCGCCGTCTTCCTGATCGGCCATGATGTGGAGATCGGCGCGCTGATGACGCTGATCGCCGGGCTGATCGTCGCCGCCCATGTGGCGGTGGGGACCGTGCTGGCGGCGACCGAGCTTGCCGAACGGAGGGCCGCGCGATGATCGCCGTGGCGCCACCCGCAAGTCCCAATTACATCCCCTCCAGCCCGACGCTCGGAGTCGCGGAGGGCCGGTGTCGGCCGGGCGAGCCGGGTCCGGCGGTGATGATCACGGCGATCGGGCTCAAGGATCGGCGCGGCCTGCTTCGCGCCGAGCTCTATCCGCCGGGCGACGGCGAATTCCTGGCCGACGACAACGTCCTGGTGATGCGCGGCGAGACGTTCCGGCGGGCCGAGAGCCCGGTCCCTCCCAGCGGGCCGGCGCGGCTGTGCATCCGGGTTCCCCGGCCGGGCGTCTACACGCTTTCGCTGCTGCACGATCGCGACGCCAACCGGCGCTTTTCGCTGTCGATCGACGGCGTCGGATTTTCCGGCAATCCGCGCCTCGGCTGGGGACGGCCCGCCGCCGCCGCCGTCCGCTTCCGCGCCGGGCCCGGCATCACCGCGCTGAACATCGTTCTCAATTACCGGCGGGGACTCATGTCCTTCGGCCCGATCCAGGCCCGGTGAGATGACCGTTGGCGAGCTCGCCCATGTCGCCCCGGACACGGCGCTGCTGGTCGGCGGGGCCGGGCCACGCGCGGGCGAATTGAGCGACATCTTCGTCGATTCCCCGACCGGCACGTTCAGCGCGCCGCGCGCCAATGCCGTTTTCGGTGCCGACGGCGCGCTCGCGCTCACGATGTTCGACGGGCGCGCGGTGGAGCATGGCGCGGTCCAGCGCGGGCGCGGCGGCTCACGCCCGATCAGCGGCTTGAATTCCTGACCCAGAGCGAGTTGCTGACGCTCGCCCCGCAGGCGCTGGCGCGCGCGGCGACCACCACCTTCCTCTCGCGCATCACCCTCGCGCTCTTCTGCGTCGTTGCGCCGGTGATCGGGGTCGGCGCCGGCATCGTCGCGCCGCGCCGAGTCAGCCCGGCGGGGCTCGGCATCGGCCTTGCCCTCGTCCTTCTCTTCATCCGCCTCAACGAGGGAACGCGCGCCTTGCCGGTCGATCTCGCCGCGGTCACCCAGGCGGCCTTGCTCGGCGCGAGCCTGGCCGCGGGCCTCTGGCTCTACCGCCGCAAGACCGCCCCCGCCTGAACCCCGGCGCCGCGCCGGGCCGGAGCGAGCGAATGCGCCTTGACCAATGAAGCCTGCCCTCACACTAGGACGGGACCGGACATTCCGGAGGCTCGATGGCAGGCCGGTTTAGCTCAGCTGGTAGAGCAGCGGTTTTGTAAACCGAAGGTCGCGGGTTCGATCCCTGCAACCGGCACCGCCCCGCCCTGATCCGCGCCCCGCCTAGCGGCGGACGTCGCGCTCGCCGGCGTTGAAGGCGTCGATATCGCGCTGGGTGAACAGGCTGGCATCGCCCGGCAGCGAATGTTTGAGGCAGGTGAGCGCGAGGCCGGATCGCGCGATCCCCTCCAGGTCCAACCCCGATCGAAGGCCATGCAGCACGCCGGCCGCGAAGGCGTCGCCGGCGCCGATCCGGTCGACGATGCCGGCGACCGACACCTCCTCCGTCTGCACCGATCCCTCGCGAGCGTCGACACGCGCGGCGATCCGGTGGGTGTCGGCATCGACCACATGGCGCGCGGTCGACGCGATCAGGCGAAGCTTCGGAAAGGCCGCGAAGGCCGCATCGGCCGCTTCCCGCCGCCGCGCCTCGCCGTCGCCCGAAAATTCGCGGCCGAGCAGCAGCGAAATGTCGCGATGGTTGCCGAACATGATCTCCGCCGTGCCGACCAGCCGGGTGAGCACGGCGCGCGGATCGCTGCCCCAGGCGTTCCACAGCTGGGCGCGGTAATTTCCGTCGAACGACACCGCGATGCCGCGCGCGGCCGCGGCCTCGGCGGCGGCGAGCGCGGCGGCGGCGCTGTCCGGCCCGAGCGCCGCCGTCACGCCCGAAAGGTGCAGCAGATCGGCCCCGTCAAGCAGCGCCGGCCAGGCGAAGTCGCCCGCCCCTGCCCGCGCGAAGGCGCTGCCCTCGCGATCATAGACGATGTCCGAGGCGCGGACACCGGCCCCGAAGCTCAGGAAATAGAGTCCCATCCGCCCGGCAGCGGTGCCGACTCCCGACACGTCGACTCCGTGGCGGCGAAGATGCCCGATCGCCGCCTCGCCGAGCGGCCCGGCCGGGACCCGGCTCACCATCGCCGCCTGGTGGCCGAGCCGCGCCAGGCCGATCGCGACATTGGCCTCCGCCCCGCCGACATGGACGTCGAGCCGACCGCTCTGGAGCAGCAATTCGCGCCCGGGCGCGGTCAGGCGCAGCAGCAGCTCGCCGAAGCAGACGACATGATTGCCCATCGGCCGCGCACCATGCCGGGGGCCGCCGCGCGGCGCAATGTTCGCGCTAACAATTTCCACGACGGCACGCTAACGAATGGCGCATGGACGATATCGATCGCATCCTTGACGCCGCGCCCGTCATCCCCGTCCTCGTCATCGATCGACTGGCCGATGCGCTGCCGATCGCAGAGGCGCTGGTCGCGGGCGGCCTTCCGGTGCTGGAAGTCACCTTGCGCACGCCCGCCGCGCTCGACGCGATCCGGGCGATGACGGCGGTTCCGGGGGCGATCGTCGGCGCCGGCACGGTGCTCGATCCGGCCCAGCTCGATGCCGCGCGCGATGCGGGGGCGGCCTTCATCGTCAGCCCCGGGCTCACCGAGCCGCTCGGCCGGGCCGCGATCGAATCCGGCCTCCCCTTCCTTCCCGGCACCGCCAATGCCGGCGACGTCATGCGCGCCCGTGATCTCGGCCTCACCCGCCTCAAATTCTTCCCGGCGATGGCGGCCGGCGGGCTGCCGGCGCTGTCCGCGCTCGCGAGCGTGTTCGGCGGGATGCGCTTCTGCCCGACCGGCGGGATCACGCAGGAGAGCGCGCCCGAATGGCTGGCCCACCCGGCCGTCGCCTGTGTCGGCGGAAGCTGGCTCGTGCCGCGCGGCCCGGTCGATCCGGTGGCGATCGAGGAGCGCGCCCGCGCCGCCGCCGCCCTTCCAAGGGCTTGAGTTTCCGGCCCTGAAACTGTTAGCGCTCACATCAACAGGGAGAGAGCGCATGACGGGACGATTGGCGGCGCTGATCTGGCTGGCGCTGGCGGCGATGGCGGGTGCGATGCCGGCCTCTGGGCAGCAACGGCCCCATTGGGTCGGCACCTGGGCGAGCGCGCAGCAGATCCCCGAGGATCGCAACCTGATGGCCGAGGCGGACATGCGCGACGCCACGTTGCGCCAGATCGTGCGCGTGTCGATCGGCGGAGAGCGAATCCGGATCCGGCTCTCCAACATGTTCGGGACGCGGCCGCTCACCATCGATTCGGTCCATGTCGCCCGCCCCGCCGATCCGGGGACGGCGCGGATCGATCCGGCCACGGACCGCGCGGTCACCTTTTCCGGCCGCCGCTTCGTGACGATCCCGCCCGGCGCGGACTATGTGTCCGATCCGGTCGATCTCGCCGTCGCGCCGCTGTCGCACCTGGCGATCAGCGCCCACCTGCCGGAGGCGCCGGCGCGGCAGACCGGGCATCCGGGATCGCGCACCGTCACTTACTATGTTCACGGCGACCGATCGGCGGCGGCCGATCTCCCCGGCGCCGGGCGGATCGAGCATTGGTATCAGCTCGCCGGGATCGACGTCGCCGCGCCCGCCGATGCGGCGGCGATCGTCGCGATCGGCGATTCGATCACCGACGGCCATGGCGTCGAGACCGGCACCGATCGGCGCTGGACCGATGCCCTGGCCGAGCGGCTCCAGGCCGATCCGGCGACCCGCCACATCGCCGTCCTCAACCTTGGGATCGGCGGCAATCGTGTCCTCGACGACGGGCTCGGCCCCAATGCCCTCGCGCGGTTCGAGCGCGACGTGCTCGGCCAGCCGGGCGTGCGCTGGGCGATCCTGCTCGAAGGCGTCAACGATCTCGGCGCGCTCACCCGCGAGGCGCCGGCCACGCCAGAGGCCCATCGCCGGCTCGTCGAGGGCATCATCGCCGCTTATGCCCAGATGGTCGATCGCGCCCGCGCGCGGGGCATCCGCATGATCGGCGCCACGATCATGCCCTATGGCGCGTCGGACTATTATCATCCCGACGCCGCCAACGAGGCGGATCGCGCGGCGATCAACGCCTGGATCCGCGCCCCGGGCCATTTCGACGCGGTCATCGATTTCGACGCCATCACCCGCGATCCGGCCGCACCGAGCCGGATGCGGCGCGACGTCGATCTCGGCGACGGACTCCATCCGGGGCCGGCCGGCTATGCGATCATGGCCAATGCGATCCCGCTGTCGCTGTTCCAGGACAGCCCGGGCGGCGAGAGCGGCGACGGACCGGCCATCGCCTTCACCTTCGATGATCTTCCGGCGCACCTGCCGCTGCCGCCCGGAGAGACCGCGCCTTCGGTCGTCGCCTCGATCGCGCAAACGCTGCACGCGGCCGGGATCGAGGGCGTCTACGGCTTCGTGAACGCGGCCGGCGTCGCCGCCGATCCGGGACTCAACCAGTCGCTGCTGGCCTGGCGCGCCGCCGGCCTTCCGCTCGGCAATCACGGCTGGTCGCACGCCAATCTCAACGGCGTGCCGCTCGATTCCTATCTCTCCGAAATCGCGCGCGGCGAGCCGGTGCTGGCCCGGCTGATGGGCGATGGCGACTGGCGCTGGTATCGCTATCCCTATCTCGCCGAAGGCGACGATCCGGCCCGACGCGCGGCGGTGCGCCGCTATCTCGCGGCGCATCGCTACCGCATCGCCCAGGTGACGATGAGCTTCGCCGATTATCTGTGGAACCCGCCTTATGCGCGGTGCAGCGCGGCCCGCGATACCGCGGCGATCGCCCGGTTGGAGGCGAGCTATCTGGCCGCGGCGCGCGAAAGCCTCGATCGCTCGCGCGCCTTGTCGCGCGCGCTCTACGGGCGCGACATTCCCTATGTGCTGCTGATGCATGTCGGCGCGTTCGACGCCCATATGCTGCCGCGCCTCATCGCGCTCTACCGCGAGGCCGGCGTGCGCTTCGTGTCGCTGCCCGAGGCCGAGCGCGACCCGGCCTACGCGACGGACATCGATCCGTCGCAGCCGCCGGCGCCCGGCCTTGAAGGCCGGCTCGCCGCCGCCGGCCGTCCGCTCCCCCCGCCCGCCCACGATTATGCGGCGGAGCTCGCGGCGATGTGCCCGGCGAGCTGATCCGGCGCTTCCCTCCCGCCACCGAACCCGCTACCGGTAGCGCTACCAGAACAAGAGTTCGGGAGGGGAATATGACGATGAGAAGGGCCGTTTCGCGGCTCGTCGCTTTGTGCCTGGCCGCGACGGCGGTCGCCGCCCTCGCTCAGCAGCAGCCGGCGCAGGCGCAGCAGGCCGCGCCGCAGCCGGGCAGCGCCGAGGATATCGCCCAGCGGATCATCTCCGTGCCCAATCCGCGCGGCTTCGCGGTGATCGGCGCGCAGGGCCAGATCCGCGACGATGCCGGCGTCCAGGGCGGCCATGCGCTGCGGATCCCGGTGCCGGGGCGCAGCGACCAGCCCTGGTCGGTCAGCGTTTCGGTGCCGATCAACCGGGCGGTCCATGCCGGCGACAACCTGATCCTCGCCTTCTGGGCGCGGCTGGAGACGGGCGAGAACGGCGCGGAGACCACGGTGCTTCCGTTCAATGCCGTCCAGCTCGCCTCCGCGCCCTATACCGCGATCTTCAACGGCCCGCTGACGATCAGCCACAACTGGCAGATCCAGGAGATACGCGGCCGCGCCGATCGCGATTACGATGCCGGCGCGATCAACGTCGCCATCCACCTCGCCACCGCCCGCCAGGTGGTGGACATCGGCCCGGTCTTCGTCGTCAACATGGGCCAGAGCGCCCCCGCGAACTAGGCGGCGGCATCGAGGTCCCCCTCCCTGCGCGCAGGGAGGGGTTGGGGGTGGGTGCGCGCGTCTGCGCGCCTGAGGGACTCTTCCTGGCCTCGCCGACAGCTCCCGCCCCTTCTTGAAGGGAGGGGAAAGGGTGAATCTGGGGTGCGGCACGATCGCGCTCCACCTCCGGCGCTTGACATCTGCGCCGCGCCCCTTCACTCTTTGTGGGTTGCGCCGCAGCATCGCCGCGCACGGGAGCTGGAACCATGTGCAAGGGACTGGATAATATCATCCCCTCCGCGCCGATGGCTGCCGGCTTCTATTTTATCAGCTCGTTTACGGGCCGGTACGCCCGCTGAGGCGTGCCGGGTTTCCGTCGCTTCCCTTAAAAATTCGAGCTGATACGCCGCAGGTCCGCGCCTGAAATCCACGTCCGGCCCGCGGCGGCGAGGACAAGATGCAACACCCGAATATCATTGCGCGCCCCGTCGCGCCCGCCGCGGATCTCGACGAGCTGCGCTGGGAGATCGACCGGATCGACAACGCCATCCTGGCGCTGATGGATCGCCGCATCGCCACCGCCCATGCGGTCGCTGCGGCGAAGCGCGACATGCGCTCGCGCTGGCTGAACCTCCATCCCGGCCGCGAGGCCGCGGTGCTCGACCGGCTCTCCGCCCAGGCCGAGGCAATGCCGCCGGAAAGCATCCGGGCGATCTGGCGCGAGCTGATCGGCCTCAACCTCCAGGCGCAGCGCCGGATGGAGGTGGTGCTCCATGCCGGCGCCCGCGCGGCGCTTGTCGCCGGCGCCGCGCGCGAGCGGTTCGGCGGGGCCGCGCCGATGGTCGTCGCCGATTGCGCCGGCGAAGCGCTGGATCGCGCGCGCAGCCGGGAGGCGGTCGCGGTGATCGAGCTTTCCCCGCTTTCGGGCTGGTGGGTCGCGCTCGCCGAGGAGCCGGACCTCGTCATCTTCGAGGGACTTCGCGACAGCGCCGGCGCGCTCGTCGCGTTGTGCGTCGGCCGGATCGCGCCGGAGAGCCTGCCGGAGCGCGAGCGTTACGAGATTCTCGGCGAAGGCCGCCTGCGCCAGCGCTCGGCCGCCGGCGAACCGATCCGTGCGGTCGCGATGAGCGGTCACCTGCGCCTGTGCGTCACCCGGCAGGCGGAGGCCGCGCGATGAGCTGGAGCCCAACGAGCTGGCGGGCCCATCCCGCGAGCCAGCTTCCCGCCTATCCCGATGCCGAGGCGCTCGCGATGGCGGAATCCTGTCTCGCCGCCGCCGCGCCGCTCTCCACCGTCGCCGAAAACCGCGCGCTCAGCGCCCGCGTCGCCGCCGCGGCCGAGGGCCGCGCCTTCCTGTTGCAGGGCGGCGACTGCGCCGAGACCTTCGCCGAATTCGGCGCCGACAAGGTCCGCACCACCTTCAATCTCCTGCTCGACATGGCTGCGCTGATCGCCGCCGGCGGGCAGGAGGATGTCGTCACCGTCGCCCGGATCGCCGGGCAGTTCGCCAAGCCGCGCTCCGCGGACAGCGAGACGGTGGACGGCGTCACCCTGCCCGCCTATCGCGGCGATATCGTCAACGCCGCGGCATTCGATCCCGCCGGGCGCACCCCCGATCCGATGCGGATGCTGGAGGTCCATCGACAGTCGGGAATCACGGTCGATCTGCTTCGCGCCTATGCCGCCGCGGCTTATGCGGACGAGGCGCCGCGGCGGCGCGAGGCGGCGCGCCGATTGGGCCTTCGTCCCGATCCGGTCGCCCTCGCCCGCGATCCGGCCAGCGCGCCGCGGGTCTTCACCAGCCATGAGGCGCTGCTCCTCCATTATGAGGAGCCGCTGACGCGCTGGGACGAGGCGAGCGAGGCCTGGTGGTCGCTGTCCGCCAACATGGTCTGGATCGGCGAGCGGACCCGGCATCTCGACGGCGCCCATGTCGCTTATGCCAGCGGCATCGCCAACACGATCGGGGTCAAATGCGGCCCCTCGCTCACGCCCGACGAGCTGCTCCGGCTCGCCGAGACGCTCGATCCCGAAAACCGCGCCGGCCGGCTCGTCCTGATCGGGCGGTTCGGCGCCGAGGAGATCGCGCGGCGGCTGCCGGCGCTGATGGCGACCACCCAGGCCGCCGGCCTCAACGCGCTGTGGGCGATCGATCCGATGCACGGCAACACCCGCACCGTCGGCGCCCGCAAGACCCGCTTCGTGGACGATATCCTGGCCGAAACCGCCGCCTTCTTCGCGATCGCGCGGGCCGAAGGCGTCCATCCGGGCGGCCTCCATCTCGAGCTCACCGGCGATCACGTCACCGAATGCCTGGGCGGAAGCGCGGCGCTGGCCGAGGCCGATCTGCCGCGCCGCTACCTCACCCATTGCGATCCGCGGCTGAATGCGGCGCAGGCGCTCGATGTCGCCGCCGAGGTGGCGCGGCTCGTCATGGCGGACGTCGCGACCCCCCGCGCGGCGTGAGCGTCGTCGCCTATCAGGGCGCGCCGGGCGCATTCGGGCACGCCGCCTGCCTTCGCTTCCTGCCTGGCTGGACGCCGCTCGCCCTCGCCCGCTTCGAGGATGTCGTCGCGGCGGTGGCCGACGGCGCGGCCGAACGCGGAATGCTGCCGGCCGAAAACAGCATCGCCGGGGCCGTGCCAGGGGTCGCCGACATGGTCGCGGCGCGGCCGGTCGTGGTCCGCGCGCGCCACGATCTTCCGATCGAGCTCCACCTGCTCGGCGCGGCCGGCGCCTCGCTCGCGACGATCCGCCGGGTCGCGAGCCACCCGGTCGCGCTCGCGCAATGCGCCGGCTGGCTTTGCGCGCGCGGCCTCGCGCCCGAGCCGGCGACCAACACCGCACTTGCCGCGCTGGCGCTGGCCGGCGCGCCCGATCCGGCGCTTGGCGTCGCCGCTTCGGAAAATGCGGCGGAGGCCTATGGCCTCGCCATCGTCGCGCGCGACATCCACGACCGCGCCGACAACCTCACCACCTTCTGGGAAATCGAGCGCGCCTGATCCGACCCCGCCGACGCCGGACCCCGCGCCCGCGCGCCCCTGCCCTCGCCCCGGGATTTGACATGCGCGCCCGACACGCGAAGGAAGCACGCCATGACCAACGAAAACAGAACCCGCGTGGAAGACATTCCCGCCATCATCGAGCAGCTTGCCGCGATCTACGACGAATCGACCGCGAACCTGCGCAGCGCGCTCGCCCGCTATCTCACCAGTCGCGCGATCCCCGATCCGGCGGCGCGTGCGAACGGCCTGTTCGCCTATCCGGAGCTGCGGATCGACTATGCCGAGACAACGCCCGCAAGCTTCCCGGCCCGCGCCTTCGGCCGGCTCAACCATCTCGGCAGCTACGCGACCAGCATCGCCCAGCCCCGCCTGTTCCGCAAATATCTCGCCGAGCAGCTCGGCTACCTGATCCGCGATTATGCGGTGAAAGTCTCGGTCGGCCGCTCGGCGCGCGAGATCCCCTACCCCTACGTCCTCGACGGCTCCGACGACCTCAAGCTCGAGGAAGGCCGCGCCAACGAGCTCGCCCGCGCCTTTCCGACGCCGGAGCTGGTCCATATCGGCGACGAGATCGCGGACGGCCTTTGGGATCACAGCCACCGTTCGGAACGCCCGCTCTCGCTGTTCGACGGCCCGCGCGTCGATTTCAGCCTGGCGCGCCTCCGGCACTATACCGGCACGCCCGCCAACCACACGCAGCGCTATGTGCTGTTCACCAACTATGTCCGCTATGTCGACGAGTTCGTCCGCTGGGCGGTCGACGAGCTGAAGCGCGAGGACAGCCCCTATGAGGCGCTGTCCGCGGCCGGCGGCGTCTATGTGACCCGCGACACCGAAAACCCGCTCGACAAGGTCGAGAATGGCGGCTGGCGGCGCCACCAGATGCCCGCCTATCACCTGATCGCGCCCAATGGCGAGGGCATCACCCTGGTCAATATCGGGGTCGGCCCATCGAACGCGAAGACGATCTGCGATCATCTCGCGGTGATGCGGCCCGAAGTATGGCTGATGATCGGCCATTGCGGCGGCCTTCGTCCCAGCCAGACGATCGGCGACTATGTCCTCGCCCACGCCTATCTTCGCGACGATCATGTGATGGACGACATGCTCCCGGTGGAGATCCCGATCCCCGCGATCGCGGAGATCCAGCAGGCGCTGGTCGCCGCCGCCGTCGCGGTGACCGGCGAATCGCAGCAGGCGCTGAAGGCGCGGCTTCGCACCGGCACGGTCGTCACCACCGACGATCGCAACTGGGAGCTGCGCTACACATTGTCGGCGCTGCGCTTCAACCAGTCGCGCGCCGTCGCCATCGACATGGAATCGGCGACGGTGGCCGCGCAGGGCTATCGCTTCCGGGTCCCCTACGGGACCCTCCTATGTGTGTCCGATAAGCCACTACATGGCGAAATAAAGCTGCCGGGACAGGCCAATGCCTTCTACGAGCGTGCGATCAGCCAACACCTTAGAATCGGCATAGAAACGCTGCGGATTCTGCGCACCGAAGGGGCGAGCCTCCATTCGCGCAAGCTCAGGAGCTTCGACGAACCCCCCTTCCGGTAACCCTCGGCTTCCGCTAGGGGATTTTTCCGGAATTTCGGCACCGGGGAGAGATTGCGTCTGGTGGGGCGCTTTCGGAAAGCCGAAATCTACCGCAAACGGTTCAGATCCGTCCGTTCGGGGTTGTCACATCACTTACGCAATGCAGGGGCATGGGCCCACCCATTCGTGCTGCCAATTCAAGACTCACACCTTCGGGGGTTATCAATGAAGACGCTTCCAATTCTTTTCGCGACGACCTCGCTGGCCTTTCCGGCGACGGCGATGGCGCAATCGTCCGGCACGGTCGATTTCGAGAATAACAATGCGATTGTCGTCACCGGCACGCGCAACGTCGGCGTCGGCGGCGTCGAATCGCCCGACACGTCCCGCGCCCGCGCGGTGCTCAACTCCACGCTGATCCAGCACCAGACTCCGGGCCAGAGCGTCGATGACATCATCAACTCGATCCCGGGCGTCAGCTTCCAGAACAACGACCCGTTCGGCTCGGCCGGCGGCACGCTGACGATCCGCGGCTTCGACAACACCCGCATCTCGCAGACGTTCGACGGCATCCCGCTCAATGACACCGGCAACTATGCCCTCTATTCGAACCAGCAGCTCGATCCGGAGCTGATCGAGCAGGTCAACGTCAACCTCGGCTCGACCGACGTCGACAGCCCCACCGCCGCCGCTTCGGGCAGCACGGTGAACTACCGCACCCGCCTGCCCACCCGCGACTTCCATGTCCGCCTGCAGGGCTCGGTCGGCTCCTATGATTTCATGCGTGTCTTCGGCGTCATCGACACCGGCGAGTTCACGCCGTGGGGCACGCGCGCGTTCGTCGCCGCCAGCATGGCGCAGAACGACAACGTCTTCAATCACCGCGGCCAGATCTACAAGCAGCAGTATAATGCGCGGATCTATCAGCCGCTGGGCAGCAACGGCGACTTCATCTCGGTCGCCGGCCACTACAACCAGAACCGGAACAACTTCTTCGGTTCGGTGCCGCTGCGCACGGACGGCAGCATCGGCACGCCCGGCACGACGCCGAGCCGGTTCCCGCTGACCCGCGACGAGCGTTTCTACACGGTTGCGCGCTGCACCATCAACACGACTGCGACGCCGGGCGTGGCCGACACGGCAAATGGCTGCGGCTCGACCTTCGACGAGCGCTACAATCCGTCCAACACCGGCAACATCCGCATCAACTCGCGCTTCACCCTCGCCGACGGTCTCGTCCTGACGGTCGATCCCAGCTACCAGTGGGTGAAGGCCAATGGCGGCGGCACCGCGGTCGGCCGCGAAGGCTATCGCGATCTCAACCCGGCCGGCGGCTTCAGCAACTGCCAGGGCGTGCTCAACGACGCCAACACGAGCTGCCAGACCGGCTATCAGGGCGGCACGCCCTATTACGGCCGCGACCTCAACGGTGACGGCGATCTTCTCGACACCGTCCGCGTCCTCGCGCCGAGCCAGACCGGCACGCACCGGATCGGCGTGATCGCCGGCCTTCGCTACGACATCAACAGCAACAACACGATCCGCTTCGCCTACAGCTACGATCATGGTCGTCACCGCCAGACCGGCGAGACGGGGCTGCTGGAGATCAACGGCGAGCCGTTCGATGTCTTCCCGATCAACGATCCGCTGACCGACGCCGGCGGCAATGTTCTCGAGAAGCGCGACCGTCTGTCCTATGCGATCCTCAACCAGTTTTCGGGCGAGTATCGCGGTGAGTTCCTGGACAGCCGCCTGGTCGTGAACCTCGGCATTCGCGCGCCGTTCTTCACGCGCAAGCTGAACAACTTCTGCGCCACGTCGAGCGCCACCGGCTTCGTCGAGTGCTACAGCACGAACACCGCCGGGGCGGACGCCTATGCTCAGTTCAATCCGACGATCCAGGGGCCGCAGCGCCGCGTCTTCCATTACAACGCAGTGCTGCCGACCGCGGGTCTGACCTATGACCTGACCAACCGCGCCTCCTTGTTCTTCAATTATTCGCGCGGTCTCCAGGTCCCGGGCACGGACAACCTGTACAACTCCTTCTTCTTCGCCCCGGACACGCCCGAAGCGCGCCCGAGCCCGGAGACGACGGACAATTTCGATCTTGGCGTGCGCTATCGTTCGCGCGATCTCGTGGCCCAGCTGTCCGGCTGGTACACGATCTTCCAGAACCGTCTCGCGTCGTCCTACGATCCGGAGCTTGACCGCACGGTCTACCGGAACCTGGGCACCGTCGATAAGTACGGCATCGACGGCTACCTTTCGTGGCAGGCCATTCCGCAGCTTCAGCTGTCGGTCTTCGGTTCCTACCTCTGGTCGCATATCCGCGACGACGTGCAGATCGCCACGGTGGGCGGCAATCCGTTCTACCTGCCGACGGCCGGACGCCGCGAATCCGGCGCTCCCGTCTATACGTTCGGCGGACGCGCCCAGGGCCAGATCGGCCCGATCGAGCTCGGCATCCAGGCAAAGCGGACTGGCCCGCGTTACGTCAACGACGTGAATCAGCCGATCGTCACCTGCAACAGCGGTTTCGCGGTGGCGAGCTACTGCCCCGTCAACACCGCCGGTGCGGTGAACCAGGTCATCTACGGCGCCAAGGCCCCGGCCTACACGCTCGTCGACGTCGACGTGCGCGTTCCGCTGAACTTCCTCGGCCTCAATGACCAGACCTACTTCCAGTTCAACGTCTCGAATCTGTTCGACAAGCTCTATGTCGGCGGCTTCGGCGGCAACTCGCTGAACACGAGCGTTCCGTTCGTGCAGATCGGCGCGCCGCGGGCGTTCATCGGGACGCTGGTGGTCGGCTTCTAAGCCGGCGGACAGCCGAACATCGAAGGGCCGTCGCGAGCGATCGCGGCGGCCCTTCTTTTTGGCCGGCGCCCGTCTATGTTGGCGCGATGAGCCATGATCCACTTGTCGAGCAGGCCCGCGCCGCCGCGCGCGGCGCCTATGCCCCCTATTCGCGTTTCAGCGTCGGCTGCGCGATCCAATCGGTCGATGGCGAGGTGGCCGTCGGCGCGAACATGGAAAATGCCTGCTACCGGCTCGGCGTCTGCGCCGAGGTCGCCGCCCTGACCGCGGCGCAGCAGGCGTTCGGGCTCGGGAAGATCGCCCGGATCGCCGTCGCCGGCGGCCATGTCGGGCCGGACGGCGCGCTCGCCGGCGACGCGCTCGTCACGTCATGCGGCGGCTGCCGCCAGTCGATCCTCGAAGCCGCCCAGGTCGCCGGCCGCGACATCGAGGTGATCTCGTCCAACGGCGACGGCACCGAAACCGCCGCCCATCCGATTTCCGAGCTGATCCCCTGGGGCTTCGGCCCCGACAACCTGAAGGACGCGGGCGCATAAATTCTCCCTCGCCCGGCGAAAGCCGGGATGGGGAGGGGGACCATGCGAAGCATGGTGGAGGGGCCCAGGGCACCCGAAGCCCCTCCACCGCTCTTCGAGCGCCCCCCTCCCCATCGCCTGCGGCGACGGGGAGGATTCAGGCCAGCTTGATCTCGCGCAGCCGCTCCAGCAGGTAATCGTGCGCGGTGATCGGCTCGGGATAGAGGTTCGGCCGCTCCGCGCTCACGCAATCGGGCAGCGTCTCGATCAGGAAATCGGGCCGGAAGTGCAGGAAGAAGGGCATCGAGTAGCGCGAGACGCCGCGCCGCTCGGGCGGCGGGTTGACGACGCGGTGCGTGGTCGATCGCATCACATTGTTGGTCAGCCGCTGCAGCATGTCGCCGATATTGACGGCGAGCGCGCCCGGCGGCGGCGTCACCGGCACCCAGTCCCCGTCCCGGTCGAGCAATTGCAGCCCCGCTTCCTCGGCGCCGAGCAGCAGGGTGATCGTGTTGATGTCCTCATGCGCGCCGGCGCGCACGTTCGGGCCGTCGCCCGGGATCGGCGGATAATGGAGCAGGCGCAGCACGGAATTGCCGTCGCTCACCGTATCCTCGAAATAATCCGGGGCGAGGCCGAGATAGCGCGCGATCGCCTCCAGGATGCGAAGGCCCGCGGTGTCGAAGGCGTCGAACAGTTCGAGGAAGGTCTGCTTGAACCCCTCGATCTCCCTCGGCCAGACATTGGCCGCCATCACCTCGTTGAAGCGATGGCCATCGGGCAGCTCGCGGCCGACATGCCAGAATTCCTTGAGATCATAGGCGCTCGCGCCCTTGGCGGTCTCGATCCCGAACGGCGTGTAGCCGCGCGCCCCGCCGCCGCCGGCGATGTGATAGCCGCGCTTCACCGCTTCCGGCAGCGCGAAGAAGGCCTTCGCCTTGTCCTCGGCGCGCGCGATGAGATCGGCCGGGATGCCGTGATCGGCGATGATGGCGAAGCCGTAGGTCTCGAATGACTTGCCGAGCTCGGCGGCGAAGCCCTCCGGATCGCGAAGGGAATCGGCCAGCGAGACCGACGCGACATGCTTGTGCGTTGCGATTGTATCCATCGCGGCAATCTAGTCCTGCGCCGGGCCCAAGCCAATCCTCCCTGTGAGCGAAGCTCATGGGGAGGGTGACCGCTCGAAGGGCGGTGGAGGGGCTTTCGGCGCCGCCCCTCCTCCCCCGCCCGGGAGGATCAGGCGGTGGCGGACAGGATCAGCCCCGCCAGCGCAGCGCTCATCAGGTTGGAGAGCGATCCGGCGAGCAGCGCCTTCAGCCCGAGCCGCGCGATCATCGGCCGCTGGTTGGGGGCGAGCCCGCCCGTCACCGCCATCTGGATCGCGATCGAGCTGAAATTGGCGAAGCCGCACAGCATGAAGGTGGTGATCGCGACGGTGATCGGCGAGAGCGTCGAGCGGATGTTGCTGAGATCGATGAACGCGACGAATTCGTTCAGCACCACCTTCGTGCCGAACAGGCCGCCCGCCGTCCCGGCCTCGTTCCACGGCACGTTCAGCATGAACATGACCGGCTGGAAGACCTTGCCGAGGATCCACTGGAAGGACAGGCCGTCGAAGCCGAACAGGTGGCCGATGCCGCCGAGGATGCCGTTGGCGAGCGCGACCAGCGCGACGAAGGCGAGCACCATCGCGCCGACCGCGACCGCGAGCTTGACGCCGGTCTGGGCGCCGACGGCCGCGGCCATGATGACATTGGCCGGCCGTTCCTCGCCATGTTCGCCTTCGTCGATCGGCTCCGGCTCGATGCCGCGCGCGGCCGGATCGTCGGGCATGATGATCTTGGCCATCAGGATGCCGCCCGGCGCCGACATGAAGCTCGCCGCGAGCAGATAGGGCAGGAAGACGTCGCGCTGGTCCCCGAACATCTGGGCGTAGGCGAGCAGGATCGTCCCCGCGACGCCGGCCATGCCGACGCTCATGATGCAGAACAGCTGCGATGGCGTGAGGTTGGCGAGATAGGGCTTGATCGTCAGCGGGCTTTCCGACTGGCCGACGAAGATGTTGGCGGCCGATCCGAGCGATTCGACCTTGGTGATTCCCGTCACCAGCTGGATCGCGCCGCCGAGCCATTTGATGATCAGCTGCATGATGCCGAGATGGTAGAGGATCGAGATCAGGCTGGCGAAGAAGATGATCACCGGCAGCGCGGCGAGCGCGAAGCTGTGCCCGCCGATTTCCGGCGATGCGAGCGGCCCGAACACGAAGTCGATCCCGGCCTGTGCATAGCCCAGCAGGTCCGATACCCCGGCCGACATCGCGCCGATCACGTTGCGGCCCCAGGGCGTGCCGAGCACCAGCACCGCGAGCGCCGCCTGGAGCGCGAAGGCCGCGCCGACGACGCGCAGCCGGATCCAGCGCCGGTTCGATGAGAAGAGCACCGCGATCGCCAGGATCACGACGATGCCGCCGACGCCGATCAGATAGTTCATGAAGATCCCCGCCCTTCGCCTGTTCTACCGGCGCAGCATCGCGCGCCGGCGCGAAATCACCAAACCATTTTCGGTTCGGCCTTGCCGATCGCGCCCGCGAGCGTGTCGAGCACCGCCGGCACGCTGTCCGCGACGATGAGCTGGGCCCGCCGCGCCGGCGACATGAAGCCGCTTTGCGTCACATGGTCGAGGAAGCCGATCATCTGGTCCCAGAAGCCGCCCTGGTTGAGCAGGGCGAAGGGCTTGGAATGATAGCCGAGCGCGTTCCAGCTCCACGCCTCGAACAGCTCGTCGAGCGTGCCGACGCCGCCGGGGATCGCGACGAAGGCGTCGGTGAGCTCGGTCATCTTCGCCTTGCGCTCGTGCATCGTCTCGACGACGTGGAGCTCGGTGAGGCCGGTATGCGCGACTTCGAGGTCGACCAGGGCCTGGGGGATCACGCCATAGGCCTCGCCGCCGGCGCCGAGCACAGAATCGGCGACGACCCCCATCAGCCCGCGATGCCCGCCGCCATAGACGAGCGCGATCCCGCGCCGCGCCATTTCCTCGCCAAGCGCGCGCGCAACCTCGCCGAACCACGCCTCGCTCCCCATCGAGGAGCCGCAATAGACCGCCAGCCGCTTCATGCCGCCAAGCCCTTCCTCGTCATTCCCGCGAAGGCGGGAATCCAGCTTTTCTCCCTGGGCGCCTGCGCTCGGCAAGCTGGACCCCCGCTTTCGCGGGGGTGACGAAGGGAAAAGCAAGCCGCGCTTGTCACGTCGCCGCCACCAGTGCCCTGAGGTCCGCCTCCGGCCGCGCGCCGAAATGGGAGATCACCTCCGCCGCCGCGATCGATCCGATGCGAAGGCTCTCCTCAAGGCTCTCGCCCCGCGCCTGGCCGACCAGGAAGCCGGCGGCGAAGAGATCGCCGGCGCCGGTCGTGTCGACCACGCCCTTGCCGATCCGCGCGATCGGAACCGAGACGCGCCGCCCGCCCTGCGAGGCCATCGCGCCGTCCGCGCCGCAGGTGACGACGAGCAGCGGCACCTTCGCCTCGATCGCCGCGATCGCGGCGTCGCGATCCTCGATCCCGGCAAGCGCGCGGATTTCCGCCTCGTTGGCGAAGAGGAGGTCGATATCGCCCCGTTCCAGCATCGCGACGATCTCGGCGCGGTGCGGCTTGATGCAGGCGATGTCGGAAAGGGTGAAGGCGACCTTCCGGCCCGCTTCATGCGCGATCCGCATCGCCTCCGCCATCGCCGCGCGCGGCCCTTCGGAGCGCCACAGATAGGCTTCGAGATAGAGGATCGCCGCGCCCCTGATCTGGTCCGGATCGAGCGCGCTCGCCGCAAGCTCATGCGCCGCGCCGCGATAGGTGTTCATCGTGCGCTGGGCATCGGCGGTGACGAGGATCAGGCATCGCCCCGTCGGCGTACCGCTGTCGATCGGCGGCGTTTCGAACTCGACGCCGTGCGCGCGGATATCGTGGGTGAAAATCTCGCCGAGCTGGTCTTTCGCGACCTGGCCGACGAAGCCGGCGCGCCCGCCGAGCGCCGCGACGCCGGCCATCGTGTTCGCCGCCGATCCGCCACTCACCTCGCGCGCCTGGCTCATCTTGGCATAGAGCCGTGTCGCGCCCTCGGCATCGAGCACCTGCATCGATCCCTTGACGAGCCCCTCCTCGAGGAGAAGCGATTCCTCGGCGCTGGCGAGCACGTCCACCACGGCGTCGCCGATCGCCAGCACATCCAGTCGGGTCTCGATCACCACCGGCTCATGGCGGGATCGGGGCGAATCGGAAAGCCCTTTTTGCATGGAGCAAAAGCCGTTACGCCATCGACGATGACCAACGATCAAAGCCCCGCGATCCCGCGCTCGCTCTTCCTCTACGCGATCTTCTACGGCGGCATGGTCTGCATCGCCGGCGTGCTCGGCAACAAGCAGGTGGCGCTGCCCGGCGGCCTCGCGGTCGAGGCCGGCATCTTCGCCTTCCTCCTCCTCGTCATCACCTCCAGCGCGGTCGCCGAGCTGAGCGGCGGCGCGACCGCCAACCGCCTCGTGCGATTCGGCTTCGTGCCGCTGATCGCCTCGATCCTGCTTGCCGAGCTCGTCCTCGCGATTCCGCCCTCGCCGGGCATGGACCCGGCCCGCCGCGACGCCTTCGCGCTGATGATGGGCGGGACGCCGCGCATCTGGATCGCCGGCATCGTCGCCTATGGCGTGTCGCAGACGCTCAACGTCACCATCTTCTCCTGGCTCAAGGGCCGCGAGGGCGCGAAGCTGCTGTGGCTGCGGGCCGGGACCGCGAGCATCCTCTCGCAGATCGTCGACACCTTCCTGTTCGTGTCGATCGCCTTCTGGGGCGTTTTCCCGATCGCGGAGCTGCTGATCGGCCAGATGATCGCGAAAGTGGTGCTCTCCGCGATCGTGGTCCCGCCGCTCATCTACCTGTTCGTAGGGCTGGGGCGGCGGCTGGACGCCGGCGCCTAGCGTCCGAACTCCTTCGAAGCGCCGCCTCTGCCTCCCCTCCCTTCCAGAGAGGGGAATTTGGCTCACTCCTCCCATCTCCTCGCCGCGAGCCTTGACGGCCGCCGGCGCGCGTCGACCAAAGTGGTCTCGTGGAACTCGGCGTCGCCGACCTCCACCCGCACGTCGAGGGCGAACCATGTCGTCCTCAATTGCGGCTGGAGCTGGAGATCGAGCGGGACGGCGAGCCCGCGCAGCGGGCCGGCCTGCCAGAAATCGACCTGGCTGTTCCAGCCCGCCGCCGGGCGCGCGGCGATCGCGGCCCGGGCGCGGCCGAGATCGATCTGGCCCGGCGCGAGCATCGCCACCAAGGGCGCCTGATCGGGAAGCAGCGTGTTGACGTTGATCGGCGCGAGATCGCTGGTCGGCAGGGCGCACAGCCAGGGGCGGAGCCGCGCCATGATCCGGGGCGTCATCCCCGAGACCAGCGCCAGCTCGCCGACATCGGCGAACAGGGTGTTGCCGGTGCGATAGGGCGTCGGGCTTGCCATATAGGCCTCGTCCTCGGCGCCGCCGGGCCCTGGGATCGTGTCGCTGTCGGCCCAGTCGGCGGCGGCCTCGGCGATCCGCCGCGCGTCGCCCTGGGGCACGTCGAGCGCCATCATCAGCGCGATGAACTCGGCAACGCCGGATTCGCGGCGGCTGAGCCGCGTGCGCGGATCGCCGGAGACGACCGAATTGATGTTGAAGCAATTGCCCCCGTCGCGCACCTGCACCCGGGCGAGGCCGCCGCCCGGCATCGGAATGTCGCGCGCCCGCCCGTTCCATCCGCCCTCGAGCGTCGTCCTGCGCGTGTCGCGCACGATGAGATCGTCGATGGTGAGCAGCCCGAGCCGCTCCACCCCGTCGGCGAAGGCGCGGGCGCGGTCCAGCGCGGCGGCGTTGGCCGCGGCGGTGCGCGACAGCGTCAGCTTTTCCAGCGTCGCCGCGGCGATCGCGCCGACCACCGCGACCAGCAGCAGCACCGCAAGCAGCGCCGCGCCGCGTTCGCGCGGCGGAACGGCCGGCCCGCTCACCGGCCCGTCCCGACGATGAAGACCTGCCGCACCACGCCCTCGCGCGCCGTCTCGACCACCAGCTCGACCGCGACCGGAAGCTGGGTGCCGTCGGAGGGGAACCAGCGCGATTGCCAGGCCCCGGTTCGGTCGCGATAGCGCAGCCGGGCCTGCCGCACGCCGTCCAGCAGGGGCACCGCCACCGCCGCGTCGCCACCATCCACCGCGCCGAACGCAAGCCGCTCCAGCCGCCCGCCCTGCAGCCGATAGCCGACCCGCTTCAGCGCCGGCAGCCCGGCATCGACATCATTGCCCGTCCGGACGAACATCATCAGCATCGGCTGCGTGCCGTCTGCGCCGGCGAAGGCGATCTGCTGGCGCCCGTCGCCGTTGCGATGCGGCCGCGCCACGTCCTGCGCAAGATCGGCGGTGAGCAGCGCGCCGGTGCGCCGGATATCGCCGACCGCGGCGAGCTGCCGGTCCGCCGTCTCCTGCGTCCGCGCCGTGACCGAGAGCAAGGCCACGCCCGCCGCCGTCAGCATTCCGAAGATCGCCAGCGCGATCAGCATCTCCACAAGGGTAAAGCCGCGCTCCTTCATTGCAGCGCCCTGAAGATGACCAGGCTTGCGCGTCCGGGCCCGCCCGCTTCGGGGGCCACCGCGATGGTGATCTGCTGGATGCGCGGCTCGGGCGATCGCGCGACGTCGCGGGTCCAGCTCCAGCGGCGATTGCCGTTCACCGCGACGCCAGTCTGCGTGCCGAAGGGCGGCGGGCCGGGATCGCTCAGCGTCTCGGCGGCGATGTTGCGCGCGACGATCGCCGCCATCGCCTGATCGCCGAGCCGCGCGCCGTTCGTCGCGCTCGCCCCCGAAAGCCGCAGCAGCGCGAGCGCCGCGAGGCTGAACACCGCAAGCGCGACGAGCATCTCGATCAGCGTGAAGCCGCTTTCTCCTTCCGATCCCCCGCGCTCGACGCCGGACGGGGCGAAGGATTGGCGATCGACGCTACCGTTCGACACGGACCGTTCCGTCATTGCCGATGATCACCGCAACCGCGCGATTCCCGCGGCGAAGCGTCACGTTCAGCGGATCGGCCGCGCCGGTCGCATCGAACCGCGTTTGCCCTTCGAACGTCCCCGCCGCCTCGGCCCGTGTGCCTTCGACCCAGTCTTGGTGCGCGACGACCTGCCACGCGCCACCGGTCCGCCGCGACAGCGTGTAGCCGCCTTGCCCGACCGCGAGCGCCGCGGGGCGGGCCTCGACGATCGCCTCGTCGCGCGCGGCCTTGGCCCGCGCCGCCAGCCGCTCGGCCTCGGTCTCGAGGCTGCCGCCCGGCGCCGGCATGGCGAGCACGACCGCCGCCGCGGCGAGGCCGAGGATGACGAGCACGACCATCAGCTCCACCAGCGTGAAGCCCGCCTCCCCTCGCCTCGTCGCCCCGCATGCCATCGCGCCGGCATGTTAGGCCGCTCGCCGCCCCGCCGCGAGACGATTCGATGACATGTGCGACACGGTTCGGCGCAAGGACGATGACAAGGCGCGCGCAAGGGTGAAAAGCGGCCGATGATGAC
Organism: Sphingosinicella ginsenosidimutans; assembly: GCF_007995055.1. Lineage (NCBI taxonomy): Bacteria > Pseudomonadati > Pseudomonadota > Alphaproteobacteria > Sphingomonadales > Sphingomicrobiaceae > Allosphingosinicella > Allosphingosinicella ginsenosidimutans. The sequence continues at coordinate 52,371 of NZ_VOQQ01000001.1, forward strand.
CGTTTCCCTTGCGCCGCGCTGGCTCCGCATCTTCCCCGCCGCCGCGATCCTTCTGTGCGCCTGCTCGCCGCATTCGGATAATGAGACCGACGCGCCCGCCGGCTTCGATCCCGCGCGTTTCGTCGCGCCCGCGGCACCGCTCGATGCGCCGCAGCTCGCCAGCGACTATGACGTGGTCGATGCGATGCTCGCGCTCGCCGGCGTCCGGCCCGACGACGACGTGCTGGATCTCGGATCCGGCGACGGGCGGGTGCTGATCGCGGCGGCGCGGGTCTATGGCGCGCGCGGCATCGGCGTCGACATCGATCCCGCGAAGGTGCGCGAGGCGACCGCCAATGCCCGCCGCGCCGGCGTCGCCGACAAGGTGAGCTTCCGCCGCCAGGACCTGTTCGAAACCCCGCTCGCCAATGCCGAGGTCGTGACGCTCTATCTCACCCCCGAGGTCAACCTGAGGGTCCGCCCGCGGATCCTCGCGGAGATGCAGCCGGGTGCGAAGGTCGTCTCCGAACAGTTCGACATGGGGGATTGGCGGGCTGATGAACATCGGCGCGTGGGCGATACGATGCTCTACATGTGGATCGTCCCCGCCCGCCTGGCCGGGCGCTGGACGCTGACGCTCGACGGCCACGATTGGCCGCTGACGCTCACCCAGCATTACCAGGAGATCGGCGGCACGCTCGGCGCGGACTCGCGGGTCGGCGAAGGCTGGGTCAGCGGGTCGCGCGTGCGCTTCGTCGCGGACGTGGACGGCCACAGCCGGGTGTTCGAGGGCCGGCTCGAGGGCGATCGGCTGGTCTCCACCTCGGGCGAGCACTGGCAAGCGGTGCGCGCCGGCTGATGCGATCGGCGCTCGCCGCGCTGGCGCTGCTGTGGGCGGCGATGCTCGCGCTCGGCGGCGGCGCGACGGACCGGGCGCTGCTCGCCTCGTTCCAGGCGGGTCAGCATCCCGCCATCGCCACCGCCGCGCGCTGGCTGACGCAGTGGGGCAGCGGCTTCATCCTGCTTCCGCTCGCGGCGCTGGCGGCGCTCTGGCTGGCGGCGCGCCGGCGGCCGCACGCGGCGCTGCTGCTGGTCGCGATCACTCTCTTCGTCAGGGTGACGGTCGCCGCCGAAAAGCTGGTCATCGGGCGGACCCGGCCGGAACCGCGGCTCCATCTCGTCGATGTCGGCCTCTCCTCCTTCCCGAGCGCGCACGCCGCCAATTCGATGGCGACCCTGCTCTGCCTCGCCCTGCTCGTTCCGCGCGAGACGCGGCCGCTCGCGATCGGCCTCGCGCTGCTCCTCGCCTGCGCGATCGGGATCAGCCGGCTGGTCCTCGGCGTCCACTGGCCGAGCGATGTCGTCGGCGGCTGGGCCTTCGGCGCCTTCTGCACCCTCGCCGGCCTCGCGCTCGCGCGGCGGCGGCTCAGCCTTTCCTGAAGATCACCGACAGGTTGTTCGCCGGCATCTCGACGACCCGTTCGAGCGCGAAGCCATGGGCCGCCGCCGCCTCGGCCACCGCCTCCAGGTCGCGCAGCCCCCATTCGGGATCGCGCGCCTTGAGGCTCTCGTCGAACGCTTCGTTGCTCGGCGCGGTCTCGATCCCGGCGCGGCGATAGGGGCCGTAGAGAAAGAGCGGCGCGCCGGGCGCAAGCAGCCGCCCGGCCCCGCGCATCAACCCGGTCGTGGCGCTCCACGGGCTGATATGGACCATGTTGATCGCGACGATGGCGTCGGCGTTGCTCACCGGCCATTCCGCCGCCCGCGCATCGAGCGACAGGACGGGGAGCAGGTTGAACAGCCCGGCCTCCGTCCGCCAGGCCTCGATCGATCGCAGGGCGGCAGGCTCCGGATCGCTCGGCTGCCACAGCAATTTCGGAAAGGCGCGCGCGAAATGAACCCCATGCTCCCCCGTCCCGCTCGCCACCTCCAGCACCAGCCCACGCCCCGGAAGCACGTCCCGCAGCACCGCGGCAATCGGCTCGGCATTGCGCGCGACATGCGGTGCGGAACGGCGGTCGTCCGTCATTCCGCCGGCTGCGCCTGCGTCGGCTCCTTGTAGACCAGCACGGGCTTCCTCGCCGCCAGCGTCTCGTCGAGCCGGCGGCGGGGGGCGAAGACGGGGGCGGCCTTGAGGCTGGCATCGCCCGCTTTGGCCCGCTCGGCGACGCTTCTCACCGCGCCGATGAACTGGTCCAGCGCCGCCTTGCTCTCGGTCTCGGTCGGCTCGATCAGCATCGCGCCGTGGACGACGAGCGGGAAATACATCGTCATCGGGTGGAAGCCCTCGTCGATCAGGCCCTTGGCGAGATCGAGGGTGGACAGTCCGTCCGCGAAGCCGCGATCGCTGAACAGGGCCTCGTGCATGCACGGGCCGCTATGGCCGAACGGCGCGTCGAGCACGCCCTCCAGCCGCCTCAGCACATAATTGGCGTTGAGCACCGCATCCTCGGCGACCTGCCTCAGCCCGTCCGCGCCATGGCTCAGGATATAGGCGAGGGCGCGGGTGAACATGCCCATCTGGCCGTTGAACGCCGCCATCCGCCCGAAGCTGTCGGGATGCTCGTCGCCCGCATTCTCCTCTTCGATGAGGTCGATATGGCCGTCCTTCCGTCGAGCGGTGAACGGCAGCGGGCCGTAAGGCGCCAGCGCCTCGGAAAGCACCACCGGCCCCGCGCCCGGCCCGCCGCCGCCGTGCGGGGTGGAGAAGGTCTTGTGCAGGTTGATGTGCATCGCATCGATGCCGAGATCGCCCGGCCGCACCCGGCCGACGATCGCGTTGAAGTTCGCGCCGTCGCAATAGACATAGCCGCCCGCCGCATGGACCGCGTCGGAAATGGCCTTCATGTCGCGTTCGAACAGGCCGCAGGTATTGGGGTTGGTGATCATCACCCCGGCGACGTCCGGCCCAAGCCGCGCCTTCAGCGCGTCGAGATCGACCCGGCCGTCGCCATTGGCCGGGATATTCTCGATCGAAAAGCCGGCAAAGGCCGCGGTGGCGGGATTGGTGCCGTGCGCGCTTTCGGGCACCAGGATCACCTTGCGATCCTCGCCGCGCGCGTCGAGCGCCGCCTTGATGCACAGGATGCCGCACAATTCCCCGTGCGCCCCCGCCTTTGGCGTCATCGCCACGCCATGCATCCCGGTGAGCTCGATCAGCCACACCGCAAGCTCGTTGATGACCGCGAGCGCGCCCTGGATCGTATCGACCGGCTGGAGCGGGTGAACATCGGCGAAGCCCGGCATCCGCGCGACCTTCTCGTTCAGCCGCGGATTGTGCTTCATCGTGCACGAGCCGAGCGGGAAGAGCCCGAGGTCGATCGCGTAATTCTGGCGGCTGAGCCGCGTATAATGGCGCACCGCCTGCGGCTCGGTCAGCCCGGCCAGCCCGATCTCCCGGTTGCGGTCGAGCCCGCCGAGGCGTGATGAGCCAGCCGCCGGCGCGTCGAAATCCACGCCGGTCGTCCGCGTGTCGCCGATCTCGAAGAGCAGCGGCTCCTCCAGCATCAGCGCCTTGTTGCCGGTATAGGTCGCGCCGCCATCGTCGTTCGAAGCCTCGCCCAATTCGGGCCGCCAGCCGCTCTGGTTGATCGTCATGCCAGCACTCCTGCCAGCGCCTTGGCAAAGGCGCCGATATCCTCGTCCGTCACGGTCTCGGTGACCGCCACGACCAGCCCGTTCTCGAGGCCCGCCACACCCGGATAGAGGCGGCCGAGCGAGACCCCGCCGAGCACGCCGGCCTCCGCCAGCGCGCGCACCACCGGCCGCGCCTCCTTCGGCAAGGTCAGGGTGAATTCGTTGAAGAAGGTCCGGTTGACCAGGCTGACGCCGGGCACCTGTGTCAGGGCCTCCGCCGCCGCCACGGCGCGGGCGTGATTGACCGCGGCGAGCTGCCGCAGCCCCTTCTCGCCGAGCAGGGTCATGTGCACCGAGAAAGCGAGCGCGCACAGGCCGGCATTGGTGCAGATATTGCTGGTCGCCTTCTCGCGCCGGATATGCTGCTCGCGGGTCGACAGGGTAAGGACGAAGCCGCGCTTGCCCTGCGCATCCACGGTCTCGCCGGCGAGGCGGCCCGGCATCTGGCGGACATATTTCTCGCGGGTGGCGAAGAGGCCGACATAAGGGCCGCCGAAATTGAGGCCGACGCCGATCGACTGGCCCTCGCCGACGACGATGTCCGCGCCCATCTCGCCGGGCGAGCGGATCGCCCCCAGCGCCACCGGCTCGGTGACGACCGCGATCAGCAGCGCGCCCTGCTCGTGGCAGCGCGCCGCGAGCTCCGAAAGATCGTCGATCCGGCCGAGGATGTCCGGATATTGCACCACGACCGCGCTGGTCTCGCCATCGATCGCGCCGACGATCCGATCGAAATCGGTGTCCGCCGACAGGTCCGGCAGCGCCGCCTCGAGCACGTCGCCGGTGAAGCGCGCCATCGTCCTGGCGGTCGAGACATAGTGCGGGTGAAGGCCGCCGGAGAGGATCGTCTTCGTCCGCCGCGTGATCCGCCGCGCCATCGCGATCGCCTCCCAGCAGGCGGTCGATCCGTCATACATCGAGGCGTTGGCGACCTCACAGCCATAGAGCCGCGCGACCTGCGTCTGGAATTCGAACAGAGCCTGGAGCGTGCCCTGCGCGATCTCCGGCTGATAGGGCGTGTAGCTGGTCAGGAATTCGCCGCGCTGGATGATGTGATCGACGCTGGCCGGGATGTGATGCCGATATGCCCCCGCGCCGAGGAAGAAAGGGACGTCGCCCGCGACCATGTTCTTCTGCGCGAGCGCGCGCATGTGCCGCTCGACCGCCATTTCGCTGGCATGATCGGGAAGCCCTTCGATCGTCCCGGAAAGCCGCGCCGCCTCCGGCACGTCCACGAACAGATCGTCGATCGACTTGGCGCCGACCGCCGCCAGCATCTCGCGCCGGTCGGTATCGGACAAAGGCAGGTAACGCATTCGTTTCTTCCTCTTAAATCCTCCCTGTCGCCGCCGGCGATGGGGAGGGGGACCGCTCGAAGAGCGGTGGAGGGGCTTTCGGCGCCGGAGAGTCCCTCCACCGCCTTTCAGGCGGTCCCCCTCCCCATCCGCTGCGCGGACAGGGAGGAAAAACTCATTCCGGCTTCCGCATCCAGAAGCGCAGCCGGACATAATCCGCGAACCAGCTGCCGTCGGGATTGCGAAGCGTGGCCTCGACCCGTTTCTCCACCCCGCGACCGATCTCGTCGCGCTCCCATTCGGGCACCATCGCCTGGTCGAGCCAGCCGGCGCGGAAGGTCTTCACCCAGGCGGAAATGCCGGCGGGCAGCGGCGTCGGCCGGTCGATCAGCTCGGCCTGGATCTGGCCGAACCCGGCCGTCGCATAGAGCCGCGTGAACTCCTCCACGCTCGGATACCATTGCGGATCGGCCTCGGGCAAAGTGTAGCCGCGTTCGATCAGCTCCGCCCGGATCGCGCCGCGCAGGACCGCGATATTGCCCGCGCCGCCCATCTCGCCGGCGAAGCGGCCGCCGGCCTTCAGCATCGCGAACACGCCGCTCGCCACCGCATCGGCATCGAGCATCCAGTGGAGCGCCGCATTGGAAAAGACCGCGTCGAACTGCCCGAACCGCTCCGCCTGCTCGGGGCTGGCCAGCGCCTCGGCATCGACGACGAACGCATCGATGCCGCGCGAGCGCGCCGCCTCGACCATCTCCGGCGAGCTGTCGAAGCCGATCACGACCGCGCCGGCCGCGACGATCTTCTCGGTCAGCACGCCGTCGCCGCAGCCGAGATCGAGGATCATCTCGCCGGGCTTGGGATCGAGCAGCGAGAGCGCCGCCGCGCCAAGCGCCGGCACGAAGGCGGCGTTGCGCGCATAATCCGCCGGCGACCAGCGCGAGCTTTCATTCACCATGGCCGCGCGCGCCTCGGCTCAGTCAGGATCGATGCCGTGCTCACAGGCTCTCGCAATAGGCCTTGTATTGCTCCTCGCTCATCAGGTCGTTGATCTGGTGATCGTCGCTCAGCGTCAGCTTGAAGAACCAGCCGGCATTTTCCGGATCGGTGTTGACCAGCGACGGCTCGTCGACGACCGCCTGGTTGCCCTCGATCACCGTGCCCGAAACCGGCGCATAGACGTCGCTCGCCGCCTTCACCGATTCGACCACCGCGGCCTCGCCGCCCTTGGTCAGCGCCTTGCCGGCCTCCGGCACCTCGACGAAGACGACGTCGCCGAGCTGCCCTTGCGCGAAATCGGTGATGCCGACCGTGGCGGTATCGCCCTCGACGCGGACCCACTCATGCTCCTTGGTGTAATAGACGCTCATTGGGGCGCTCCCTTGCGGTGATAGCGGTGGGGGACGAAAGGCATCGCGGTGACGACGCCCTGATAGATGCGGCCGCGCTGGGCCATTTCGATGCGGGCGCCGGGCTCGGCCGAGGCGAGCGGCACATAGGCCATGGCGATCGGCGCTTCGAGGCTTGGCGAAAAACCGCCGGACGTGACCTTGCCGACCTCATTGCCCTCGCCGTCCACCACCATCGCGCCCTCGCGCACCGGCTGGCGTCCCTCGACGAGCACGCCAACGCGCTTGCGGATCGGCCCCTGAACCAGCTCCGCCGCGATCCGTTCCCAGCCGGGAAAGCCCCCCTCCTCGCGCCGCCGCTTCGAAAGCGCGAAGACGAGGTCGGCTTCGACCGGCGTCGTCGAAATATCGAGATCGTGCCCGTAGAGGGGCAGCCCCGCCTCCAGCCGCAGCGAATCGCGCGCGCCGAGGCCGATCGGCTTCACTTCCGGCTGCTCGACGATCAGGTCGGCGATCCGCTCGGCGGCATAAGCGGGCAGCGAAATTTCGAACCCGTCCTCGCCGGTATAGCCCGAACGGCTGATCCACGAGGTGACGCCGTCGAGCATGAAGACGCCGCCGGTCATGAAGGTCAGCGCCTCGACGCCCGGCGCAAGCCGCGCCAGCGCGTCGACCGCCTTCGGCCCCTGGAGCGCGAGCAGCGCCTGCTCCTTCATATGATCGAGAAAGGCGCCGTTCGGCAGCCTTGCCTGGAGATGCTCGATATCGCCGGCCTTGGTCGCGCCGTTGACGACCATGTAGAAATGATCGCCGCGCCGGGTCACCATCAGATCGTCGATGATCCCGCCTTCGATGGTCAGCAGCAGCGAATATTTGGGCCGGCCTTCCTTCAGGATCGAGAAATCGGTCGGGAGCAGCGTCGCGAGCCCCTTCTCGGCCTCGCTTCCGGCGATGATGAGCTGGCCCATATGGCTGACGTCGAACAGGCCGGCCGATTCGCGTGTCCATTTGTGCTCGGCGATGATGCCTTCATACTGGATCGGCATCTGGTAGCCGGCGAATTCGACCATGCGCGCGCCAAGGCGACGGTGCCAGGCATCGAGGGGAAGAATCTGCTCGCTCATCGATCCGCTCCGGTCTGCATCGGCGTCATCGGCGCGTTTCCCCGCCGAATTCCAATGCCCCCTCTGTCACGGAACCTGAGAGCTTTCCCCATCGCCGCCGCGGCGGCGCGGGTTACCCCTTCGGTGGCCCGTCGCAGCCGTGGCGGCAGCGGGCGCTTTCCAGAGCGTCCTCGAGCGCGCGGTCCTTCTGCCTGAGAGATTCCGGGGCGGTTGCTCCTTCGGCGGCGGCCCGGCCGAAGCCTTGCCGCCCTCTCCCGCGCGTCCCTGGCGGCGAACCGCCGGACACCTCGCTGTGGAGGGTCGCCTCGCCCGAGTCAATCGCCAGGCTTCGGCGCGGCGTGTCAGCGCGTCGCGTTGTAGCGAAGCTGGTCCGGATCGAGCGCGAAGCCCACCAACACCTCGAAATGCGCGCGATCGACCGCCGCGCGTACCGCCGGGTCGGCGAGCGGATCGAGCGCCGCCTGCGGATCGCCGGCGCGCCGCACGCGGGTGATCTGATCGCGCACGTCTTCCGGCAGGGTCGCGGCCGAACGAAGCACCTGCGCACCCGTGACCCCACTCGCCTGGGCGCGATACTCGCCGTCGGCGAAGTGGAGCGCGATCCGGCTGAGCCGCTTGGCGACGACGTTGCCGTTCCCCTGCACGACGCTGGTGAAATAGGGCAGCACGACATCGCGGGCGCCGTGATTGTCGCGGCGGATCGCTTCGACATTGAAGGTGATGCTGGTGACAATGTTCTCGGTCGCGGTCTGGTCGCAATTGCCGCGAAGGTCGGTCATCGTCGCGACCACGTCGATCGCGCTCGCATCCCGGCTGGTCGCCGGATCGAACAGCGTGATGTCGCCGGCCGGGGCGGGAATCGCGACCGCCGGGCAGGCGGTATAGCTGGTGAGGATGCCGCTTTCGAAAATGTCGCCCTCGCGGGCGCAGGCGCCAAGGCCGAGGGTCAGAAGCGCGACGATAGCCGCTTTGGAGAGGGTGGGGCGCAAGGGATCCTCGAACGCTGTGGAATGGCTCTGTGGCCCTAGCCTTAGGGCCTGCACCCCCGATCCGCAACGGCCTCCAGTGGACGCGGCGGCCGCTTCGCCCTAAGAGGCCCGCAAATGGCGACCAGGCCCCCTCTCCACCTGCTCATCGCGGCGCCGCGCGGCTTCTGCGCCGGCGTCGATCGGGCGATCCGCATCGTCGAGCTCGCCATCGAGCGCTATGGCGCGCCGGTCTATGTCCGCCACGAAATCGTCCACAACAAGTTCGTCGTCGAAAGCCTGAAGGCGCGCGGCGCGATCTTCGTACGCGAGCTCGACGAGGTGCCTGACGGCGTCCCCGTGGTCTTTTCCGCCCACGGCGTGCCCAAGGCGGTTCCGGCGAAAGCGGAAGAGCGCGGGCTCGACTATCTCGACGCCACCTGCCCGCTCGTCTCCAAGGTCCATCGCCAGGCCGAGCGGCTGATCGAAAGCGGCCATCACATCCTCTTCGTCGGCCATGCCGGCCATCCCGAGGTGATCGGCACGTTCGGCCAGGTTCCGCCGGGGCGGATGACCCTGATCGAGGACGCCGCTGAGGCCGAAGCCGTGGTGCCGCCGGCCGGCGAACGGCTCGCCTTCCTCACCCAGACGACGCTTTCGGTGGACGATACCGCCGCCATCGTCGCGATCCTGAAGCGCCGGTTTCCCGAGATCGAGGCGCCGCGCAGCGAGGACATCTGCTACGCGACCTCGAACCGCCAGGCGGCGGTGAAGGCGATCGCGAAACGCTGCGATGCGGTGCTCGTCATCGGCGCGTCGAACAGCTCCAATTCGGTGCGACTGGTCGAGGTCGCCGAGCGGGAGGGCGCGCGCGCCCGGCTCGTCGCACGTGCCGCCGACATCGATATCGCCTGGCTTGATGGGGTTGCGACGCTCGGCATCACCGCCGGCGCCTCGGCGCCTGAGCTGCTGGTGCGCGAAGTGGTCGATGCGCTCGCCGCCCGCTTCGATGTCACCGAAGAGGAAATGGCCGGGGTCGAGGAACGGATGACGTTCAAGCTCCCGGCCGCGCTCCAGGCCGCCTGACGCCACCCGCGTGACCGAGGTCGAAATCTTCACCGACGGTGCCTGCAAGGGCAATCCGGGGCCCGGGGGCTGGGGCGTCGTCATCCGCGCCGGCACGCGCGAGAAGGAACTGTCCGGCGGCGAGCCGCTGACGACGAACAACCGCATGGAGCTGATGGCCGCGATCAAGGGCCTGCAGGCGCTGACCCGCCCGTGCCGGGTCGCGCTCTACACCGACAGCAACTATGTCCGCGACGGCATCACCAAATGGACCCGCGGCTGGATCCGCAACGGCTGGAAGACTGCGGACCGGAAGCCGGTCAAGAATGCCGATCTGTGGCAGGCTCTGATCGCCGCCGAAGCGCCGCATCGCATCGAATGGCATTGGGTGAAGGGCCATGCGGGCCATCCGGAAAACGAGCGTGCCGACGCGCTGGCCTCCGCCGCGGCCGTCGCTCAGGCGTCGAACCGCGTCGCCAGATAGGGCGAAGGATCGACCGCGGCGATCATCGGATCGCCCGCCTCGCCAAGCAGCAGCGCCGCGGCGAGCTTCGCCGCCGCCGGGGCGGTCTGGATGCCGAAGCCGCCCTGCCCCGCACACCAGAAGAAGCCGGGGTCGCCGGGATCGGGTCCGTAGACGGGGCGCCGGTCCGGCGCGAAGCTCCTCAACCCCGCCCAGGCGCGCTCGACCCGCCCCACCCGCCAATCGACCACCTGCTGCAGCCGATCGATGGCGATCGCGACATCGATCTCCTCGGCCGCGCAATCGCCGGCGGGACAGGGGGTCTCGTCATGCGGGCTGACCCACAATCGCCCGCCCGCCTCGGGCTTGAAGTAGAATCGGCCGAGCGCGTCGACGATCAGCGGCAGGTCGGCCGGCGCCGGCGGATCGACCCGAAGCTGCGCCACCGTGCGGCGATAGGGCTGGATCCCGATCGGCCGCACCCCTGCCATCGCGGCCACCTCGTCCGCCCACGCACCGGCCGCGTTGACCAGCGTCGCGGCCTCGATCGTCCCCGCCTTCGTCTCGATCCGCCACATTTTACCACGCCGAACCCCGACAACCCGCGCGTCCGTGGCGAGCGCCGCCCCGCGCGTGCGCGCGCGCTTGAGATAGGCCGCGTGCAGACGCGCCACGTCGATATCGGCACAGCTCGGCTCGGCCAGACCGAAGTGCCAGCCCGGTCTCAGGCCGTGGATCGCGAGCGCGCCGCGTCCGAGTTTCCGCAGCGGCACGCCTGAGACGGCGAAGGAGTCCGCAAGCGCGTCGAGCGCGCGGCGTCCTTCCTCCCGCGCGATATGGACCGCGCCGCGCGGCAACAGGAACGGCGCGTCGGCAAAGTCTCCGGGGGGCGCGGCGAGGAAGCCGCCCGAGGCGGTGGTGAGCGGCTGGATCGCCGGGCCGCCATAGGTTTCGGACCAGAAGGCGGCGGAGCGTCCGGTGCTGTGATAGCCCGGGTGCGCCTCCGCCTCGATCAGGATGACGGTTCGCGCGTCCGCAATCTCGGCAGCGAGGCTGGCGCCGGCCATGCCAGCACCGATGACCGCAACGTCGTAGCGGCTCATCGGGCGTGCTCGTCGAGGAAGGCATCGATCCGCGCCAGCGCATCGAGCCGCACGTCATCGGGTTCGCGAAGGATTTCGTGCGCGGCATCCGGGTAGACGTGGAGCGTCGCGTGCGGCAGCAGGCGCGCGGCGCGCCGGATCGCGGCGGTGCTGACCAGCCGGTCCGCATCGGTGGCGAGCAGCAGCACCGGGGTTTCGACCGCGCCGAGCCGCGCCGGCGTGAAGGTGGCGCGGGCCGATCGATAGGACTGGTCGATCCAACCCCAGCTCGGCGTGCCGATGTTGAATTCGGGGTGCTGGCCCCACCACCACAGTTCGTCGGCGTAGCGATCGACCGAGCGGGTGAGGAAGCGCTGGCGCTGCGATCCAACCGGGGCGGCGGCCGGCGTCTTCCACACCCGCCGCTCGCCGCGCCCGCCCCGGGTCGCCGCCGCGGCGAGCGCCGGCGCCAGCCAGGCCGGCACCGGGGCGCTGTTGACCAGCAGCATCGGCGCGACCAGCACGGCGGCGTCGAGCGCCGGCCGCGCCTCGATCATGGCGCGCAGGAGCAAATGGCCGCCGAGCGAATGGGCGACCGCGACATGCGGCCCCGGCCGCGCCGCGCGCCAGTTTGCGAGCAGCGCGATCAGGTCGCCGGTTCGCAATGCGAAATCCGCGGATCCCGCATCGTCAGGCCGACGCGACAGGCCCTGGCCGCGCCAATCGAAGGCGGTGACGTTCCATCCCCGCTCGTGCCACCAATGGTAGATTTCCAGATATTTCTCGATGAAGTCGCCGCGCCCGCCGACGAACAGGAGATCGCCGCGCGCGGCCTCCGGCGCCGGCTGGAGCCAGTCCATCCGTCGCAGCGGCCAGCCATCGGGCGCGGCGAAGGTCGAGAAGACCGCGCCGGGCGGGTGGACACGGCGCGAGTCGTCGCTGTCGGCCATGCGCCCCGGTTACGGTCTCGAAAGCTTTGCCGTCTAGAGGGCGACGCATGTCCGCCGGTCTTTCCACCTTCCTGCTCATGCTGCTGGCGGCGTTGCTGCTGGCGTGCTGCTGGTTCGACTGGCGCTCGCGGATCATTCCCAACGGCCTCAACGCCGCGATCGCGCTGCTCGCCATTCCCTTCTGGTGGGCGGCGGGCCTCGCGCTCTGGCCGGACATCGCGCTCCAGATCGGCCTGGCGGTCGCGGTCTTCGCCATCTTTGCGCTGGCCTTCGCGATCGGCGCCATGGGCGGCGGCGACGTGAAGCTGCTCGGCGCGCTCGCGCTCTGGCTGCCGTGGCAGGCGCTGCTCGCCATGCTCGTCATCATGTCGATCGCCGGCGGGGTCCTGACGCTCGGCTTCGTCGTCGCCGGGCGGATCGCCGGGCGCACGGAACGGCCCGAAATCCCTTACGGGCTCGCCATCGCATTTGGCGGTTTGTGGGTCCTTAGCGAACGGTTTCTTTACCAATTTGGATGATGACTAGGGGCCGAGTTTACCATCGGTCCCATCGGGGGAGGCGACAAGCGCCATGGACGTCAGGAAAATCGCGCTGCTGGTTGGCGCGCTCGTCATTGCGGCGGTCACCGCCATCATGGCGAAGAACATGTTCACCGGCGCGTCCGCGCCCCAGGCCGTTGCCGGACCGGCGACCGTTCCTGCCGGGCCGCAAGTGCTCGTCGCCGTGCGGCCGCTTCCGGTCGGCACGATCATCGAGGCCGATGCGCTGCGCTACCAGCCCTGGCCGCAGGGCCTCGTGCAGGACGCCTATTTCACCCGTGGCGAGCAGGGCGCCGATCCGCAGAGCCTGGTCGGCACCGTGGTCCGTACCGAGATCGCGGCCGGCCAGCCGGTGACGCAAGGCGCGCTGGTCCGTCCGGGCGAGCGCGGCTTCCTTGCCGCGGCGCTCGGGCCGGGGATGCGCGCCGTCACCGTCGCGGTTTCCGCGACCAGCGGCGTCGCCGGCTTCGTCTTCCCTGGCGACCGGGTCGATCTCGTCCTGTCGCAGGAAGTCCAGGGCGGCGGCGACGGCCCGCCCCTCCACGCCTCCGAGACGATCGTTCGCAACATCCGGGTGCTTGCCGTCGACCAGCGGATCAACGCGCGCGACGAGGATGGCAACCAGGTCCCGCAGCACAGCTCGACGGTGACGTTCGAGGCGACCCCGAAGATCGCCGAGAAGATCGCGGTCGCCCAGACGATCGGCCAGCTCTCGCTTTCGCTGCGCAGCCTTGCCGACAACAATGCCGAGCTCGAGCGCGCGATCGCGTCCGGCGAGGTCACCGTGCCGCGCAGCGACGATCCCAATGCGGAACGCCGGATGCTGCTCGCGGTCCAGAGCCAGCCGATCGATTCGAACACGAGCTTCACGACGGGTGCCGACGTCTCGCGCTTCCAGCGCAGCACCGTCCCCGGCCGTCCGCGCGACAACAACAATAACAATGGTGGCGCGCCCGCGCCCAATGCCCTGAACGGCCAGCCCGTCGGGCCGGTCGTCCGGGTGGCGCGCGGCAACAACGTCACGCTCGTTCCGGTGGGAGCACGTTAAGATGACGAAGATCGAGAAGATCAGGCGCCTCGGCCTGGGCACGGCCCTTGCCGCCGCGCTGGCGGGCCTCGCCGCGGTCTCGACGGGCCCGGCGATCGCCCAGCCCGCCGGCGCCGCCGCGCCCGCCAACGACATCACCCTGTCGATCGGCACCGGGCGGATGGTCCGCCTCACGGGCACGATGAGCGACCTGTTCGTCGCCAATGACAGCATCGCCGACGTCCAGGTCCGCTCGCCGAACCAGATCTACATCTTCGGCAAGGCGGCGGGCAGCACGACCGTCTATGCGACCGATCGCGCCGGCCATGTCGTCTATTCGGCCAATGTCCGGGTCGGCCAGAATCTCGCCGCGGTCGGGCAGCTCTTGCGCACCGCGATGCCCGAGGCCGATATCCAGGCGACGCCGATGAACGGCACCGTCCTGCTCACCGGCACGGTCGCCCAGCCGGCCGACGCCGAGGAGGCCGAGCGCATCGTCCAGGCCTATGTCGGCACCGATACCCAGGTCATCACCCGCCTGCGCAGCGCGACTCCGCAGCAGGTGATGCTGCAGGTCCGCATCGCCGAGGTCAGCCGCTCGCTGGTCCGCCAGATCGGCGCCAACCTGCTCAGCCGCGACAATAGCGGCGGCTTCCTGTTCGGCATCGGCCAGGGCAATCCGGGCACGATCACCACGATCACCGACGGCAATTCGGACACCGGCCTGCCGGAAGGTTCGACGTCGTTCACCTTCAACAATCCGGCCAACGGCACCACGCTCGGCGCCGCCGGCCGGCTGCTCGGCATGGACCTGCTCGGCACGCTCAACCTCAACGAGACGACCGGCCTCGTCACCACGCTCGCCGAGCCGACGCTCGCCGCGCTGTCGGGCGAGACCGCGAGCTTCCTTGCCGGCGGCGAATTCCCGATCCCGATCTCGCAGTCGCTCGGCGCGGTGACCGTCGAATACAAGCAATATGGCGTCGGCCTCGCCTTCACGCCGACCGTGCTTGCCGACGGCCGCATCTCGATGCGCGTGCGTCCGGAAGTGTCGCAGCTCAGCGATCAGGGCAGCATCCGCCTCAACGGCTATAACGTGCCCGCCCTCACCACCCGCCGGGTCGAGACCACGGTCGAGATGGGTTCGGGCCAGAGCTTCATGATCGCCGGCCTGCTCAACAACACCAACAGCAATTCGGTCAATCGCGCGCCCTGGCTCGGCAACCTGCCGATCATCGGCGCCCTGTTCCGGTCGAACAGCTTCCAGCGCAACGAGACCGAGCTGGTCGTCATCGTGACGCCCTATCTGGTCAATCCGGTCTCGGCCAACCGCATCGCGTTGCCGACGGACGGCTATCGCAACGCGGACGATCCATCGCGCGTGCTGCTTGGCCAGGAACATAACAGCCTGACCGGCGAGCAGCGGCCCGGACCGGTCTCCGCGCCGGCCCAGACGGTCGGGCCGGGCGTCGGCGTCACCGGCGATGCGGGATCGGCGGCCGCCGCGGCCCGGCCCGGCGCCGCGCCGGTGCGCACCGCCACCGCCACGCCTGCCCCGCGCCCCGGCGCGATCGCCCCCGCCAGCGGCAGCGCCGCAGCCCAGCCCGGCTTCAACTTCTGATGCCCCGCGAGGAAAAGGACACGACGCTCATGCAACGCCTCCTCACCATCGCCGCGGTTTCCGCCGTCGCCCTCGCCGCGTCGGGCTGCACGACGGCGCCGCAGGGCCCGCTGACCGCGCAGAACAACACCGGGCTCTATTCGCTGCACCAGCCGGTCGTCGAGCGCACCGATTATGTGTTCGATGTCCAGTCGAACGGCGACGGGCTTTCGGATTATGAGCGGGGCCGGCTCGACGCATGGTTCGGCTCGATCGACCTGCGCTACGGCGATCGCGTGTCGATCGACGCGCCGGGCGGCGAGCCGTCCGAAGGCGTCGTCCGCGACGTCGCCGGAGTCGCCGGCCGCTATGGCCTGCTGCTCGCCGACGGCGCGCCGGTCACCGAAGGGGCGATCGCGCCCGGCACGGTGCGCGTCATTGCCAGCCGCGCCCATGCCAGCGTCCCCGATTGCCCGACCTGGAGCGATCGCGGCATGGTCGAACGCACGACGACCTCGAGCAACTATGGCTGCGCGGTCAATTCCAACCTCGCCGCGATGATCGCCGATCCCAACGATCTGGTGCTCGGCCGCGAAGGTTCGGTCGAAGGCAATACCGACACGGCGACGCGCGCGATCCGCAGCTATCGGACACGGCCCGCGACCAGCAACCAGGCGCTGCCGACCACCAGCACGACCAGCGGAGGCCACTAGACCATGAATGCGCCCTTCAACGCCCGCGCGGCGGCGCTGCGCGATCCGTTTACCGCCTTCGTCTGCGACGAGGCGACGGCTGATCTGCTTCGCCCGGTCGCGGTCGAGCATGGCTGGTCCCCGGAGAAGGTCAACAAGGGCGGGCTGCGCAACGCCGTCCAGACTCTGTCCGTTTCGGCGAGCCCGAGCATCCTGTTCGTCGACCTGTCGGAGAGCGGCGATCCGCTGAACGACATCAACGCGCTCGCCGAAGTGTGCGAGCCGGGCACGGTGGTGATCGCCGCCGGCCAGGTCAACGACGTGCGCCTGTACCGCGATCTCGTCGCGAGCGGCATCCAGGACTATCTCCTGAAGCCGTTCACCGCGGACCAGCTGCGCGACGCCTTCGCCAATGCCCAGCTCACCATTTCCGGCCCGCGGCTCAACGAGGCCGTGAGCGAGAAGCCCAATGTGATGGCGGCCGTGATCGGCGTTCGCGGCGGCGTCGGCGCCTCGACCGTCGCCTCCTCGCTCGCCTGGCTGATGGGCGAGAAGGCAGCGCGCTCGACTGCCTTGCTCGATCTCGACATCCATTTCGGGACCGGCGCGCTCGCGCTCGATCTCGAGCCCGGCCGCGGCCTCACCGACGCGATCGAGAATCCGAGCCGCATCGACGGACTGTTCATCGAGCGCGCGATGGTGCGCGCCAATGATCGCCTGTGCGTGCTGTCGGCGGAGGCGCCGATCAACCAGCAGATGCTGAACGACGGCTCCGCCTTCTTCCAGCTTCAGGAAGAGATCCGCCACGCCTTCGAAGGCACGGTGATCGATCTTCCGCGCCCGATGCTGGTCCACTTCCCGCATCTCGTGAACGATATCCAGGTGGCCGTCGTCGTCGTCGAGTTCACCCTCGCCGCGACCCGCGACGCGATCCGGATCCTGTCCTGGCTGAAAGCGAACGCGCCGCAGGCCCGCGTGATCGTCGTCGCCAACAAGGTGGCGCCAGGCCCGCAGGAAGTGACGCGCAAGGATTTCGAACATTCGATCGAGCGCAAGGTCGACGTGGTGATCCCGTTCGATCCCAAGGCCGCGTCGCAGGCGGCCAAGCTCGGCCAGCCGCTCGCCAAGACGGTGAAGGCAGGCAAGATCGCCCAGCCGCTCGATCAGCTCCTGACCCTTGCCCTGGAGCAGTCCAGTGGCGAGGAGGCCGAGGCGGGCGCTGCGAAGAACGGATCGCTGCTCGGCAAGCTCGGCAATTTCAAGTCGCTCGTCGCCAAGAAGCCCAAGGAGGCGTCGGCGGCGGCCTGACCGGGCCGCGCGTCGCGTCGCACAGGAGGAGGATAGCGTGCCGGGTGTTTCGATTCTCCTGCTGGCCGGGGGCGCGGGCTTCACGCTGCTCCTGCTCGCCGCCGCGTTCGGCGGTCCTTCGGCCGACAAGGCGAAGGCGAAGCGGCTGGAGCTGGTGCGCGAGCGGCACAGCCGCTCCACCGAGGTCGCCGCGCAGGCGCAGATGCGCCGCATCTACGCCCAGCGCCAGAACCGCGCCGTCGACGATTTCGCCCAGCGCTTCATTCCCAATCCGGCGCTCCTTCGCCGGCGGCTCGAGCAGACGGGGCGGACCTGGTCGCTCGGCCAATATGCGATGGCCTCGGCCGGGCTCGGGGTCGTCGTCCTGGCGCTGCTGCTGTTCAAGGGGATGCCGCTGCTGCTCGCGCTGTCACTCGGGCTGTTCGCGGGCGTCGCCGTGCCGCACTTCATCGTCGGCCAGCTGATCAAGCGCAGGATCAACAAGTTCACCCAGCGCTTCCCGGACGCGATCGAGCTCGCGGTGCGCGGCCTTCGCTCCGGCCTTCCGATCTCCGAGACGATCGGGATCGTCGCGAGCGAGGTTCCCGGCCCGGTCGGCGTCGAATTCCGCAACGTCGCCGACAAGATGAAGATCGGCCGGACGATGGAAGCCGCGCTCCAGGACGTCAGCGATCGGCTCGGCACGCCGGAATTCCAGTTCTTCGTGATCAGCCTCGCGATCCAGCGGGAGACCGGCGGCAACCTTGCCGAAACGCTGTCGAACCTCGCAACCGTCCTTCGCCAGCGCGCCGCGATGAAGCTCAAGATCAAGGCGATGTCGTCGGAATCGAAGGCGTCGGCCTATATCATCGGCGCCCTGCCCTTCATCGTCTTCGGGCTGATCTGGTTCATCAACGGCACCTACATGCAGAATTTCTTCGTCGATTCCCGCCTGATGATCGCGGGCGGCGGCGGCCTTGTGTGGATGAGCATCGGCGCATTCATCATGGCCAAGATGATCAATTTCGAGATCTGAGCGAGGACGACCAGCGACATGACTCCGGCGCACGGCCCAACCTTCATGGGGATCGACATGGTGATGGTGGGGAGCATCCTCTCCGCCGTCGCGACCTTCGCCGTGCTCCTCGCCATCTATGCCGCGACGACGGTGCGCGATCCGATGGCCAAGCGGGTCAAGGCGCTGAACGAGCGCCGCGAGCAATTGAAGGCGGGCATCGTCGCCTCGACCTCGAAGCGCCGCCGCAACATCTCCAACCGCAACGAGATGGCGGACAAGGTGAGGAACGTCCTCGCCTCGATGAAGATGCTCCAGGCCGAGCAGGTCGAAAAGGCGCAGGCCCGGCTGATGCAGGCCGGCATCCGTTCGAAGGACATGGCCTTCGTCGTCATCTTCGCGCGCTTCGTGCTGCCGGTGGTGCTCGGCGGCCTCGCGCTGCTGCTGATCTACGGGATCGACTATTTCCCCGATTGGGGACCGCTCAAGAAATACGGCTTCGTCGCCGGCGCCTTCCTGCTCGCCTACAAGGCGCCCGATCTCTACATCAAGAACCGCGTCGACAAGCGCACCCATGCGATCCGCAAGGGCCTGCCCGACGCGCTCGACCTGCTCGTCATCTGCGCCGAAGCCGGCCTCACCGTCGATGCCGCCTTCGGCCGCGTCGCGCGCGAGCTCGGCAAGGCCTATCCCGAGCTCGGCGACGAATTCGCGCTGACCTCGATCGAATTGGGCTTCCTCACCGATCGCCGCCTTGCGTTCGAGAATCTCGCCAAGCGCATCAATCTCGAATCGGTGCGCGGCGTGGTGACGACCATGATCCAGACCGAAAAATACGGCACCCCGCTCGCCAGCGCGCTTCGCGTCCTTTCGGCCGAATTCCGCAACGAACGCATGATGCGCGCGGAGGAAAAGGCGGCGCGCCTCCCGGCGATCATGACGGTGCCGCTGATTCTTTTCATCCTGCCGGTGCTGTTCGTCGTCATCCTCGGCCCGGCCTCCTGCTCGATCCACGACTCGCTGCTCGCGACCCACTGATCGGGGCGGGAACCTAAAGCGGCGCGGCGCGCTTGTTTCGGCGACGGTACGCCGAAAGGAGCGCGCGACATGCCCGCCTTCACCCCCGATCAGTGGCTGATCCTGCTGCTTGTCTTCCTGCTTGGCCTCTTCCTCGGCCTCGCGCTGATGGCCAGCCCAAAGTGGAAGCACCGCTATCGCGAGGAGGTCGCCCGGCGCGAGGCGTTGGAGGCCGACAATGCGCGTCTTCGGCGAGAGGCGGACGAGATGGCCTCGCTGCGCGGCGCCGCCGCCCGCGATGAGGCGCGCCGCCGCGAGGCCGCGGCCGAGAGCGATGTCGAGGTCGAGCGCCGGGTCGCCGATCGCCGAGCGGCGGATCGCGCCGCCGCCGAGGACGACCTGGTTCGCAGCGAACGCCTGCGCGCGGAGGAAGACGAGCTCCGCCGCCGCGACGGGCCGCGCGGCCCGCTCTAGGCTTTCGCCTTCAGCGCCGCCTGCGCCGCCGCGAGCCGCGCGATCGGCACGCGATAGGGCGATGCGCTGACATAATCGAGGCCGACGCTCTCGCAGAAGGCGATGCTCGCCGGATCGCCGCCATGCTCGCCGCAGATGCCGAGCTTGATCGCCGGGCGCGTCGCCCTGCCCCGCTCGGCCGCGAGCCGGATCAACTCGCCAACGCCCTCCACGTCGATGCTGACGAACGGGTCGCGCGCGAAGATGCCCTTATCGACGTAAATGCCCAGGAAGCGCCCGGCATCGTCGCGGCTGACGCCCAGCGTCGTCTGGGTGAGATCGTTGGTGCCGAAGCTGAAGAATTCCGCCTCATCGGCGATCTCGCCGGCCCGAAGGGCGGCGCGCGGCAGCTCGATCATCGTCCCGACCAGATAGTCGATCCGCTTGCCGGTTTCGGCGAACACCGCCTCGGCCGTCCGCTCGATCAGCGCCTTGATGATCGCGAGCTCCGCCTTCGTAGCGACCAGCGGCACCATGACCTCGGGGATCGGCGCCTCGCCCCCCTCGCCGGCCACCGCGACCGCGGCCTCGAAAATGGCGCGGGTCTGCATCTCGTAGATTTCGGGATAGGTGATCCCGAGCCGGCAGCCGCGATGGCCGAGCATCGGGTTCGATTCCGCCAGATCCTGCGCGCGGGCACGAAGCGTCTCGACCGCAAGGCCGGAGGCGCGCGCCACCTCGGCGAATTCCTCCTCCTGATGCGGCAGGAATTCATGGAGCGGCGGATCGAGCAGGCGGATCGTGACGGGAAGGCCCGCCATGATCCGGAAAATCTCCGCGAAATCGTCGCGCTGGGCCGGGAGCAGTTTGTCGAGCGCCGCGCGGCGGCCGGCCTCGTCGGGCGCGAGGATCATCTGGCGGACATTGGCGATCCGCTCGGCATCGAAGAACATGTGTTCGGTCCGACACAGGCCGATCCCTTCCGCGCCGAATTCGCGCGCGGTGCGGCAATCGGCCGGGGTTTCGGCATTGGCGCGGATGCTGAGCCGCCGCATCGCATCGGCCCAGGCCATCAGCGCGCCGAAATCGCCGACCAGCTCGGGCTGGACGGTCGGCACCTCGCCGAGCATCACCTCGCCGGTCGACCCGTCGAGCGTGATGACGTCGCCCTGCTTCACCTCGCGCGCGCCGATCCGCATCAGCCCGGCGCGATAATCGATCGAAAGCCCGCCGGCGCCCGAGACGCAGGGGCGGCCCATGCCCCGGGCGACCACCGCCGCGTGGCTGGTCATGCCGCCGCGCGCCGTCAGGATGCCCTGCGCCGCGTGCATCCCGTGAATGTCCTCCGGGCTCGTCTCGACGCGCACGAGGATCACTTTCTCCCCGCCCTCGGCCCATTTCTCGGCGGTGTCGGCATCGAACACCGCCTTGCCGCAGGCGGCGCCGGGCGAGGCGTGCAGGCCCTTGGCAATCACCTCGCGCGGCGCGGCCGGATCGAGCGTCGGGTGGAGCAGCTGATCGAGCGCCGCCGGATCGACGCGAAGCACCGCTTCCTCGCGGGTGATCAGGCCTTCGTTCGCCATGTCCACCGCGACCTTGAGCGCGGCCTTGGCGGTACGCTTGCCGCTGCGCGTCTGCAGCATCCACAATTTGCCGCGCTCGACGGTGAACTCGATGTCCTGCATGTCGCGATAATGGCGCTCGAGCGTCTCGAACACTTGCGCGAGCTGGCCATAGACTTCGGGCAGCGCCTCTTCCATCGACGCGGCCTTGGCGCCCGCTTTCTCGCGCGCCGCCCTGGTCAGATATTGCGGCGTGCGGATACCGGCCACGACATCCTCGCCCTGCGCGTTGATCAGATATTCGCCATAATAGGCCCGCTCGCCGGTCGATGGATCGCGGGTGAAGGCGACCCCGGTCGCGCTGGTTTCGCCGAGATTGCCGAACACCATCGCCTGGACGTTGACCGCGGTGCCCCAGTCTCCGGGAATGTCGTTGAGCCGGCGATAGACCTTGGCGCGCTCCGACTGCCACGATCCGAACACCGCGCCGATCGCGCCCCACAATTGGTCGTGCGGATCGGTGGGGAAATCGCGGCCGAGCTCCTCGGCGACGATCTCCTTGTAGCGCCCGACCAGCCGCCGCCAGTCCTCGGCATCCAGATCGGTGTCGAGATGGACGCCCTTGTCCTCCTTGGCGATCTCAAGCGCTTCCTCGAACAGGCCGTGATCGACGCCCATGACGACGTCGGCATACATCTGGATGAAGCGGCGATAGCTGTCCCAGGCGAAGCGCTCGTCGCCCGAGGTCGCGGCAAGGCCGGCGACCGTCTCGTCGTTGAGGCCGAGGTTGAGGACCGTGTCCATCATGCCCGGCATCGACACCCGCGCGCCCGAGCGGACCGAGACGAGCAGCGGATCGGCGGGATCGCCGAAGCGCTTGCCGACGACCGCCTCGATGTGCGCGATGCCGCCCGCGATTTCGTCGCGCACATCGTCGGGGATGCGCTCGCCCTCGCGGTAATAGCGATCGCACATCTCGGTCGAGATGGTGAAGCCCGGCGGCACCGGCAGGCCGATCGAAGCCATTTCGGCAAGGTTCGCGCCCTTGCCCCCGAGCAGATTCTTGTCGCCCGCCCCGCCATCCGAGACGCCGCCGCCGAAGCGGTACACATATTGGCTCATGCCCGGTCCACCCGTCCAAAAGTCACACAAAAGTCAGTCCAAGAACGCAGCATTCTCGTTCCGATGTCGTAATGGCTAACCCTCGATCCGCGAGAAATCGGCGACTGCATCGACCGCGTGCTGGAGACGCGACAGCAGGATCAGCCGGGTTTCCCGCTTGTGCGGATCGACATCGTTCACCGTCACATTATCAAAGAACGCATCGACCGGCGCGCGCAGGCCCGCCAGCACCTTCATTGCCCCCTGATAATCCTCACGCTTCAGCGCTTCCGCGGCGGCCGGCTCGGCCGCGTCGAGGGCGGCGATGAGAGCAGCTTCCTCTTTTTCGGGCGTGTAGGAAAGGGGCTCGTTCCCCTCCCGTTCTCCTTCGCTTTCCTTCCCCTCTCCCTTGAGGGAGAGGGCAGGGTGAGGGTGTACCGCGCCGGCGGGTTCACTCGAAGGCCGAGCCCCCTCACCCCGACCCTCTCCCCGCTGGGGAGAGGGAGTTGGCGCAGACCAGCCTTCCTTCTTCAGGATGTTCGCGGCGCGCTTGTAGCCGGCGAGGAGATCGGCGCCTTCCTTCGTCTCGACGAAGGATTGCAGCGCCTTCACCCGGGCGAGCAGGCGGACGAGATCGTCCTCCCCGCCCAGCGCGAACACCGCGTCGATCAGGTCATGCCGGACGCCCGCCTCGCGCTGCTGGACCTTGAGGCGGTCGGCGAAGAAGTCGAGGAGGTCCGATGTGACTCCCCTTGGATCGACCGAATCCCAATCTGGCAATTTCTCGCCAACTCGCGCGGCCATGATCTCTGTCTCGGCGATGAAGTCGAGTTTGCCGTAATCTTTCCTAATTTCGCTAATAGCCGCGTGCATGGGCTTGTAGAGTTGCAAAAACAGCTCGAACGAAGAGCGAGAAAACACTCGCCCTAGGCTAAGCCGAAGCTGATTCAATGTGATTAGCTGGATGGCAGCTAAACACGATCTACGTAAGGCAAACGGGTCCCGAGAGCCCGTCGGCGGAAGCTTCGCTGCGAAAAAGCAGAGCATCGTATCCAGCTTGTCCGCCAAACTCACCGCCACCGTCACCGGCGCGGTGGGGACGTCGTCGCCCTGGCCGACCGGCTTGTAGTGATCGCGGATCGCCTCGGCGACCTCTGGGGGCTCGCCCTGCGCGGCGGCGTAATAGCCGCCCATCAGGCCCTGCAACTCGGGAAACTCGCCGACCATGCCGGTGACGAGATCGGCCTTGGCGAGCCGCGCGGCGCGTTCGGCGAGGGCGGCCAGTTCCTCCCCGGTACGGGGAGGGGGACCGCCAGCCGGAGGCTGGTGGTGGAGGGGGTCGCGAGACCCATCGCGCGGGTGGAGAGCCCCCTCCACCGTCCGCTGCGCGGCCGGTCCCCCTCCCCGTTCCGGGGAGGATGTGACGATCCCTTCCTCGACCAGCCAGCGGGCCAGCTTCGCCACACGCTCGACCTTGTCCGCCACCGTGCCGAGCTTTTCGTGGAAGACGATGCCGGAGAGCTTCTTCGCCTGTTCCTCCAGCGGGACCTTGAGGTCCTGCTCCCAGAAGAAGCGCGCGTCCGCGAGCCGCGCGGCGAGGACCTTGCGGTTGCCCTCGACGATCGCCGCGCCGCCATCCGAGGCCGCGATGTTGGCGGTGCAGATGAAGGCGTTGGCGAGCTTGCCCGCCTTGTCGCGGCAGACGAAATATTTCTGGTTCACCCGCGCGGTGAGCTGGATCACCTCCGGCGGGACGTCGAGGAACGCGGCGTCGAAACGGCCGAGGAGCGGCACCGGCCATTCGGTGAGGCCGGCATTTTCCGCAATCAGCCCTTCGTCCTCGATCAGCTCGAGGCCGGCTTCGGCGGCAAGCTTCGCCGCGCCCTCCCGGACGATGCGCGCGCGCTCGTCCTGGTCGACGATGACGTGGCAGGCGCGCAGCTTTTCGACATAATCGGCGGCCGAGCCGATCGTGATCGCGCCGGGATGGTGGAAACGATGGCCGGCCGTCGCGGAGCCGCTGGCGATGCCGGCGATCTCGAACGGAACGACCTCGCCGCCGAGCAGGGCGACGATCCCCTGCAGCGGCCGCACCCAGCGAAGGCTCTCGGTCGACGCGGATGCGTCTCCCCAGCGCATCGATTTGGGCCAGGGGAAGGCGCGCACGATGGCCGGGATCGCCTCGGCCAGCACCGCGGCGGTCGAGCGGCCGGGTTTCTCGATGACTGCGAACCAGATTCCGTCGCGCTCGACGAGTTGGTCGCGCTCCAGCCCCGTCTTGCGCAGGAAGCCCTCCAGCGCCTGCGGCGGCGCGGACGTGCGCGGCCCTTTCAGCTCCTCGCTCACCGCCTCGGTCTCGGCCGGCAGGCCGCGCGCGATGAGCGCGAGCCGGCGCGGGGTCGCATAGGTCTCCACGGCCTGCGCGGCGAGCCCGGCAGCCGCGAGCTGTTCCCCGAACAGCCGCGCAAGATCCGCCCGCGCCTTCGCCTGCATCCGCGCCGGAATTTCCTCCGAAAGGAGTTCGAGGAGGAAATCGCTCATCGCCGATCCTCCCCGGGACGGGGAGGGGGACCGCCGCGCACCACCTCGTTCGTCCCGAGCGCAGTCGAGGGGCGCATGTGATGAATCAGTGCCGGCGCCCCTCGACTTCGCTCGGGACGAGCGGTCGTTCGTTGCGGCCAAGCGCTCCTCACGCCGCCCATCCGTTCTTGTCCATCCAGGCCTGGCAGCTGCCCTTCGCGAGATCGCGGACGCGGCCGATATAGGCCTGGCGCTCGGCGACCGAGATGACGCCCCGGGCATTGAGGAGGTTGAAGACGTGGCTCGCCTTGATCGCCTGCTCGTAAGCGGGGATCGGCAGCTTGGCGTCGAGGCAGTTGCGGCATTCCGCCTCCGCCTTGCGGAACAGATCGAAGAGCGCCTCGGTATTCGCAACCTCGAAGTTCCACGCGCTCATCTCGCGCTCGTTCTCAAGGAAGACGTCGCCATAGGTGACGCCGGCGTCGTTGAACGCGAGATCGTACACATTGTCCTTGTTCTGGATGTACATCGCCAGCCGCTCGAGCCCGTAGGTGAGCTCGCCCGCGACCGGCTTGCAATCGAAGCCGCCCATCTGCTGGAAATAGGTGAACTGGGTCACCTCCATCCCGTCGCACCACACTTCCCAGCCGAGGCCCCACGCGCCGAGCGTCGGGCTTTCCCAATCGTCCTCGACGAAGCGGATGTCGTGCTTCGAAAAATCGATGCCGATCGCGGCGAGGCTGCCGAGATAGAGGTCCTGAAGGTCGGGCGGGCTCGGCTTCAGCACCACCTGATATTGATAATAATGCTGGAGCCGGTTCGGATTTTCGCCATAGCGGCCGTCGGTCGGCCGGCGCGATGGCTGGACGAAGGCCGCCTTCCACGGCGTCGGCCCGAGCGCGCGAAGCGTGGTCGCGGGGTGGAAGGTTCCCGCGCCCATCTCCATGTCATAGGGCTGGAGGATGACGCAGCCATGGCCGCTCCAATAGTCATGGAGCGTCAATATGAGCTGCTGGAAAGAGAGCGGCGCGGTGCCCAATGCGTCCTCTTCGCGGGTGCAACAAATCGGGTTTCGCTTTGGCCGATGGAGCCGGGGCGGTCAAGGAAAGGGAATCGATGCAAGGGTCTGCTTTGTTCGTCGCTTTGAAGCGCCAGGTGACGCGCCTGCTGAAGGGCCTTGCCGCCACCGCGCTGACGCTGTCCGCCGCCAATGCCCAGCCGCAGCCGCAACCGCAGCCATCGGCGCGCACCGCGCCAGCGCCGGCGCCGGTGGTCCGCCTCGCCCGCCCGGCGCTCTGGCGTCTGCGCGACCGCGACACGACCATCTATCTGTTCGGGACGATCCACGCGCTGCCGGAGAATCTGCGCTGGCACACGCGCCCCCTCGATCGCGCGCTCGCCGCCGCCGACGAGATCGTGATGGAGGTCTCGCCCGCCGATCTCAACGCCGGCGCGATCCAGGCGATGCAGAGCGTCGGCCTTGCGCAGAACCTGCCGCCGATCCTCGAACGGGTCCCCGCCGATCGGCGTGCCCGGCTGGCGGAGCTCATCCGGCAATCGGGGCTGCCCGCGCCGATATTCGACCGGCTCAAGACCTGGGCGGCGGCGATCGCCCTGATCTCGGCCGGCTTCCAGCGCATGGGCCTTGCCGCCGATCGGGGCATCGAGACCAGCCTCGCCTCCGCCGCCGGGGATCGCCCGGCCACGGGGCTCGAGACCGCGCGCGAGCAGCTCGGCTTCCTCGACAGCCTCTCCGAGGAATCGCAGCGCGCCCTTCTCGCCTCGGCGACCGACGACGACAGCCAGGGCCGCGAGGAATTCGACGCGATGCTCAACGCCTGGAGCCGCGGCGACGTGGCGGGGATCGCGCGCACCTTCAACACCGACGAGACGATGACGCCCGAGCTTCGGCGCGTCCTGCTGACGCAGCGCAATGCGCGATGGGCGGGCTGGATCGAGCAGCGGCTGGCGCGGCCAGGCACGGTGTTCATCGCGGTCGGCGCCGGCCATCTCGCCGGCCCGGACTCGGTGATCGCGGATCTGGAGGCGCGCGGCCTGCGGGTCGAGCGGGTCCAGTGACTTGCCTTCGGTGGCGCGCTCCCCTATAGGCGCGCGTCCCCCGCTCATGGTCATCCCTGGAGGCGTGCGCGGGAACGCAACGTAACCCGCATCAGGAGACATGCAATGAGCGAACAGCTTACGCTGTCGGCCGAAGCGCGCGAACGGGCTGGCAAGGGAGCCTCCCGCGCACTGCGCAACCAAGGCCGCGTCCCCGCCGTCGTGTACGGCAACAATGAAGAGCCGCTTTCGATCCACCTGGAAGAGAAGGCGCTGATCAAGCACCTCAACACCGGCCACTTCATGAATTCGGTGGTGATGATCGACGCGGGCGGCAAGCCCGTGCGGACCCTGCCGAAGGACGTCCAGTTCCACCCGGTCACCGATCGGCCGCTGCATGTCGATTTCCTGCGCATTTCCGAACATGCCAAGGTCACCGTCGCGGTGCCGATCCGCTTCGTCGACGACGAGAAGTCGAAGGGCCTGAAGCGCGGCGGCGTGCTCAACGCCGTCCGCCACGAGCTCGATCTCGTCTGCGACGCGGCCGAGATTCCCGAAGAGGTGGTGATCAGCCTCGCCGGCACCGACATCGGCGATTCGATCCACGTCAGCCACGTGACTCTGCCCAAGGGCACGGAGAGCGCGATCACCGATCGCGACTTCACGATCGCGACGATCGTCGCCTCGTCGGGCGCCAAGTCCGAAACCACCGAGGGCGGTGAGGGCGGCGAGGCTCCGGCCGCCGCCGATGTCCCGCTGGTCGGCGAAGAGCCGGCCGAGGGCGGCGAGGAATAAGCCCGATACGGTTCGTCATTCCGGCTTTCGCCGGGGTGACGAACCGGGCATTCCATTCCCATGCAGATCTGGGTCGGCCTCGGCAATCCCGGCGCTGAACACGCCATGCAGCGGCACAATGTCGGCTTCATGGCGGTGGACGCGGTCGCCGAGACCTGGTCCTTCGATCCCGAGAAGAGGGCCTTTTCCGGCTGGGCGCGGCTCGGCCGGATCGGCGGTGAGCGCATCCTCCTGCTCAAGCCCGCCACCTATATGAACGATTCGGGCCGCGCCATCCGCGCCGCGCTCGATTTCTACAAGGCCGACATCGGCGACGTCACCGTCTTCCACGACGAGCTCGATCTCGCCCCGTTCCGCGTCAAGGTGAAGACCGGCGGCGGCACCGCGGGCCATAACGGCCTGCGCTCGACAGAAGCGCATATCGGCAACGCCTTCCGCCGGGTGCGGATCGGCATCGGCCATCCGGGCCACAAGGACAGGGTGCTGCGCCATGTCCTCGGCAATTACGCCAAGGCCGAGATCGAGCCGCTGACCGACATGCTCGGCGCGATCGCGGCCGAAGCCGGGTGGCTGGCGAAGGGCGACGATGCCCGCTTCATGAACGAGATCGCGCTGCGCCTGCGACAGGGCGATTGAGCAGCCTTCCGATCCCTGCGCCCAATTCGGAATCGGCCGCGCGGCGTTCGTCGCGTCTGGGCGACGTTCGTCCCGGACCCGGAACAAGCGTCGCGAACGGATCGTAGCGGGGCCGTTCCAGTAAGGGAGAAGTCCATGCGTAAGATGATTTCCGCCGCCATTCTCGCCGGCCTGCTCGGCTCGACCGCAATGCCCGCGCTCGCCCAGCATCGCCGCCCGGCCCCGCATCGCCCTGCCCCG
Source organism: Sphingosinicella ginsenosidimutans (assembly GCF_007995055.1). NCBI lineage: Bacteria > Pseudomonadati > Pseudomonadota > Alphaproteobacteria > Sphingomonadales > Sphingomicrobiaceae > Allosphingosinicella > Allosphingosinicella ginsenosidimutans. The sequence continues at coordinate 80,821 of NZ_VOQQ01000001.1, forward strand.
CATCACAACTGGCGCGAGATGCAGAGCTCGCGCGGCCACCACTGGCGCCGGGGCCAGCGTCTCAGCATCGCCCAGCGCCGCTGGCGGGTGAACGATTGGCAGCGCCGCGGCCTTCGCGCGCCGCCGCGCGGCTATTATTGGGTGCGCGAGAACAACAATAGCGGCGACTATCTCCTCGTCGCGGCGGCCACCGGCCTCATCGCGAGCATCCTCGCCTCGCAATAAGCATGATCGAGCCCCTCTCCCACGATGGAGAGGGGCTTTCATCTACAGCCCCGGCCAGTCCTCGCCCTCGGCGCCGCCGATCGGCATGCCGGGCGGGATGGTCGGCAGGCGGCGCTGATCGGCCACGGCCGCGGCGAGCGCCTCGCGATCGCCGAGCAGCCGGGCGAGGCCGCGGCTCCAGTCCGCCTGAACGCCTGTGCCGGTCGTTCGGGCGAGGCTCGCGGCGAGCCGCTGGAGCCGATCCGACAGCGCCAGGGCGATGGTCGGCGACAGGGCCGGATCCCGTTGCGCGCGGGCCAGCGCGAGCGCCGTGGTCGTCGCGATCCGCCGCTGCACCGCCGCCTGCGATTCGCCGAGGCGATCGAAGGCGAAGGTCCGCTCGATCAGGCGGTCGATCACTTCGTGCGCGCTCGGGAAGGCCGGATCGGCCTGGCTCTGAATCTCCAGCCGGTTGAGGCGAGTCGGCGCGACAAGATCGGTGAGGGTCACGGCCGCTCCCGTCTCGGTCGCCGCCAGCGGATCGAAGACCGGGCCGCCGGCGGTGGGGATGAGTTCGATGTCCGTCTGCCGATCACGATCCCCTGCCCAACCCGCGCTGAGCTGCGGCAGCAACGCCGGCGGGACCGTCAGCCGGTCAGGCGCCAGCGTATCGAGCAGCGCGTCCAGCGCGCGCCGTTGGTCCGCCGCGGGCACGGCACGGGCCTCGCCATGGTCGTCGCCGATCACCGCATAGGTGAAATCGAATCCGCCGAGCATCTTGGCGGCTGCTTCGATCTGGTAGCGATCGATCAACCAGATCGGCACAAAGACCCGACGAAGCTGGGACTGCGGATCGCCGGGATGAAGCGCCGCCGGTCCGAAGCGCTGGAGGGCGGCGGTCCGCACCGCCATCATCCGCCGCAGCTCTTCCACCGGATCGGCCCCGTCGTCCCACAGGCTTCCGAGCGGATGCGGGGAATCGGCCGCGCGCGAATCGTCGTCGGAAACGAAGCGCAGCCCGTCGCGCAGCGCCGCCGCCATGCGCTGGTCGCCCTCCGCATCGGTCCGCGCGCCATAGAGCCAGTCGACCGCGAACATGTCCCACCGCCCGACGCCGCTGCCATAAGCGTCGGTCAGCGTCGGAGCGCCCGCGGACAGGCCGATGCGCGGCGCCGGATAGTCCATCACCGAATAGCGGCCCTGCGTGCTCGCCGCGAAATTGTGGGCGAAGCCGAGCGCGTGGCCGACCTCATGCGCGCCGAGCTGGCGGATGCGCGCCAGGGCGGCGGTGATCGGATCGTTGGGATCGCCGGTGCCGGTCAGCCCCGCGCCGACCAGGGCCTGGAAGATCATCAGATCCTGCCGCACCCGAAGCGAGCCGAGCAGCACCTGTCCGCGGATGATCTCGCCCGTGCGCGGATCGGTGATCGGCTGGCCATAGGACCAGCCGCGCGTCGCCCGGTTCACCCAGTTGACGACATTGTAACGAACATCGAGCGGGTCGGCGCCCTCGGGCAGCACCTCGGCCCGGAAGGCATCGACATAGCCGGCCGCGTCGAACGCCTGCCGCCACCAGTTCACGCCTTCGACCAGCGCGGTGCGGATCGGCTCCGGCGCCGCGCGATCGATGTAGAAGACGATCGGGCGCCGCACGGGGCTTCGCGGCGCGGCCGGATCGGTCTTCTCCAGCCGGAACCGCGTTGCCAGTTCGTAGACCAGCGGGCGGCCGAGCGGCGCGTTATAATCCACCACCTGCATCCCGAAGCTGCCGGCGCGCGGATCGAAGCGGCGCGGCTGATAGCCCGGCTCCGGCAGCGCGACCAGCGAATGGCGCACGACGAAGCTCGCATTGCCGCGTTCGGGAACGATGTTGGCGACGTCCGCCCCGGGCCGCTCGCTCGTGAAGGTGAGCCTTGCGGACAGCTCCAGGTTGCGCGGGAAATCGCGAACGAAATTGACGTCGGCGACGCTGAGTTCCGGCCGCAGCTTGTAATCGCCATTCTGCTCCTCGCGCAGTGCCCGCGCGATGTTCATGTCGTCGCGCACCAGGAACGGTGCGACATCGACGATCAGCGATCCGCCATCGCCGACGGCAGCGATGTCTCCCATCCAGATCGTCGAATAGGCGAAGCTGTGGCGCACGCCCTCGATCATGTCCGGATCGCCGCCCTCCGCCCGGAAGCGGGGATTTTCGATCTCGGCGAGCACCTTGCGGCCCACGCGGCGGAAGATCAGGAGGCGCGCCTCGCGGCTCTGCGCGTGATCGAGGCCGAGCGGCGCCGAGCCGAGCCCGGTTTCCAGCGCGGTGAGGTAGATGAAGCGCCCGGAAATCCCGTCCGCGTCGGGGGCCGGCAGCGTCAGGTAGATATGCCCGTTTTCGCGATCGACATGGACCGGAAGCAGGCCCTGCTGCGCGCTCGTCCCCGCAAGCACCTGCGCGGCCGGGCGGAGCGCCGGCGGATCGGCGGCAAGCGCGGGCGCGGCAAGCGTGGTGGCGATCAGGAATGCAAGGTACGGCTTCATGCTACCCCCTTTGTCGTGCGCCGACACTAAGCTGGCAAAGCCGGAGCGCAACCGCTAACGGGGCCGCTGATTTTTCCTCCTGTCGCCGCCGGTCGCGGGAGGATGTGGAAAGGGCGTTCATGGGCTTTCGTTGCGGGATCGTCGGGCTGCCGAATGTCGGCAAGTCCACCTTGTTCAATGCGCTGACCGAAACGGCGGCGGCGCAGGCGGCCAATTATCCATTCTGCACGATCGAGCCCAATGTCGGCCGCGTCGCGGTTCCCGATCCGCGCCTGCGCCGGCTCGCCGAGGTCGCGAAGTCGGCGCAGGTGATCGAAACGCAGCTCGAGTTCGTCGACATCGCCGGGCTGGTGCGCGGCGCTTCGACCGGCGAGGGGCTCGGCAACCAGTTCCTCGGCAATATCCGCGAGGTCGACGCGATCGTCCATGTCCTGCGCTGTTTCGAGGGCGGCGACGTCACCCATGTCGAAGGCCGGGTCGATCCCGTCGCCGATGCCGAGACGGTCGAGACCGAGTTGATGCTCGCCGATCTCGAGAGCCTGGAAAAGCGCGTGCCCAATCTCGTCAAGAAGGCGCAGCAGGGGGACAAGGAGGCGAAGATCCAGGCCAGCGTCCTCGGCCAGGCGCTCGATCTGCTCCGCGATTCGAAGCCTGCGCGGCTCACCCAGCCCAAGGACCACGAGGAGAAACTGGCGCTGGATCGCGCCCAGCTGCTCACCGCCAAGCCGGTCCTCTACGTGTGCAATGTCGACGAAGGCGACGCCGCCACCGGCAACGCCCACAGCGCCCGGGTGTTCGAGAAGGCGGCTGAGGAAGGCGCGAAGGCAGTCATCATCTCGGCGGCGATCGAGGCGGAGATTGCGACCATGCCGACGGAGGATCGCGCCGAATTCCTCGCCGATCTGGGCCTTCAGGAGACCGGCCTCGCCCGCATCATCCGCGCCGGCTACGATCTCCTGCACCTCATCACCTTCTTCACCTGCGGCCCCAAGGAGGCGCGCGCCTGGACGGTTGAGAAAGGGGCGAAGGCGCCACAGGCCGCGGGCGTCATCCATTCGGACTTCGAACGCGGCTTCATCCGCGCCGAGACGATCGCCTATGACGATTATGTCGCGCTCGGCGGCGAGACCGGTGCGAAGGAAGCCGGCAAGATGCGCGCCGAGGGCAAGGACTATGTCGTCCAGGACGGCGACGTGATGCTGTTCCGATTCAACGTGTAGCGGCGGCCGGCGGCGGCGCGGCGGCGGCCTCGCCGTCCCCCTCTTCGACGACGACTCGGGGGTGCGGCGCGTCCGCCGCGCGCTGCGCCGGGCCCTGAAGCGCGGCCATGACCGCGTCGGACGTCACGTGATAGCCGACCAGCGACGCGGTGCCGCCGGCGACGCGGAAGGTGAAGTCCTCGCCGAGATTGCCGCGCATGAAGTGCGATACATAGCTCAGCGAGACTGTCGAACCGCCACCGCCATAATTGATCCGCCATCCGCGCGGCGTCGCATCTTCGTAAAGGCCGAGGCGGTTGTGGATGGCGCCGAGCAGCCGAAGGGCAGCGGCTTCCGTGCCAGCGGCCCGGAAATCGTCGCTGGCCGACGCATAGATTTCGTGGAACTGCCCGGCATCGAGGCGATGGTGAAATTCCGTCACCGCCCGTTCGGCAACCGCCCGATCCTGTCCGGCGGAGCATCCGGCAATCGCGAGCAGGACAAGCGGCTGGACGATGAGTGCCTTCATATCGCCCCCTTTCCCGCTCCCGAGCATAGAGCCGCCGGGCGGCGCGGCTCAACCGACCGGGGACATGCGTCCGGCCCGAAGGCCGCCGCGCGGGCTCCGGCCTATTTGCCGCCGGCCCCGTCGTCCCCCGCCCCCTTCCCGCCCTGGTCGGGCGCAGGCGCCGTGTTCGGATCTTCCGCCTGCGCCTGGCCGGCGCCGGCGCCGTCGGAGCTCACGCTGTAATTGACCAAAGCGGCGGCGCCGTCCGCGACGCGGTAGATGAAGTCCTCGCGCGCCTGGGCGGCGGCATATTGGGTCGTGTAGTGCAACGTCACCAGATGCCCGCTGCCCGTATAATTGACCTGCCAGCCCGACTGGTTGGCGGCGCGGACGTTGCCGAGCGCGTGGACGCGCTGGAGGAGGTCGGTGAACTGGGCCTCGCTGGTCGCCTGCCGGAAATCGGGCGCGGTCGCGGCGTAGATGTCGCTGTAGCGCGCCTGATCGAGCAATTGGTGGAACTGCGTCACGGCGGCTTCGGCCGCGGTCTTTTCGGCGCCGGCCGAGCAGCCGGCCAGCGCAAGCCCGCCAGCGGCGGCCAGGATCATGTTTCGAATCATCGCTCTTTCCCCTCCGTGCGGACGCACGCTAACAAACCTGCCAGGCTGAAAGAAGGAGCGCGAAGGCATGGGATCGGGCGACACCAAAGCGACACAGATGCCGTTTAGCGCGGCAAACATGACAGTCCGCACACGTTCCGGCCTCGCCATCCTCGCCGCCGCCCTCGCCGCCCTCCTGCCCGGATGCGCCGCCCAGCCATTGTCGCCGCCGGTCGCCGTGCAGGCTGCGCCCGCCGAGGCGCGCGAGCCGGTCACCATCCTCGTCTCGATCGACGGATTTCGCGCCGACTATCTCGACAGGGGCGAGACGCCGAACCTCTCCCGGCTCGCCGCCGAAGGCGCGCGCGCGGCGATGCGGCCGTCCTTCCCGAGCAAGACATTTCCCAACCATTATGCGCTGGTGACGGGCCTGCGCCCCGACCATAACGGCATCGTCGACAATACGATGGAGGATCCGCGCCGGCCCGGCATCACCTTCAAGATCAGCAACGATCAGGCGCTCGATCCCTTCTGGTGGGATGAGGCGGAGCCGATCTGGATCACCGCCGAACGCCAGCATGTACGCACCGCGACGATGTTCTGGCCCGGCGCGGAAGTCGCGCATGACGGGCTGCGTCCGTCCGACTGGCAGCATTTCGACATGAACGTGACCGGGCAGCAGCGGGTGCGCGGCGTGATCGATTGGCTGCGGCGGCCGGCGGCGATCCGGCCGCGCTTCCTCACCGTCTATTTCGACACGGTCGATACGGCCGGGCACCAATATGGGCCGGACGCGCCGGAAACCGATGCCGCCATCCGCGATGTCGATGCGCGGATCGGCGAACTCGTCCACGACCTTGCCGAGCTTCGCCAGCCGGCGAACCTGGTCGTCGTCGCGGATCACGGCATGGCCGCGACCAGCCCGGACCGGGTGGTCCGGCTCCCCGACCTCGTCGATCCGGACACCGTTCATCTCGTCACCGACGGGCCCTATGCCGGCATGGATGCGCTGCCCGGCCACGAGACCGAGGTGGCGGCGGCCCTGCTTCGCCCGCACGACCATGTCCAATGCTGGCGCAAGACGGACATCCCAACGCGCCTGCATTACGGGACGAATCCGCGCGTCCCGGATTTCTACTGCCTGGCCGAGACCGGCTGGCTGATCGTCAAGCCGGATGTCGAGATCCATCCCGGCGGGACCCACGGCTATGACAATGCCGCGCCGGAAATGCGGGCGCTGTTCGTTGCCGCCGGCCCCGCCTTCCGGGCCGGCGTCCGGCTCGAGGCGTTCGACAATGTCGATGTCTATCCGCTGCTCGCGGGCTTGATCGGGATCACGCCGCGCCCGTCGGACGGGACGATTTCGCCGCTGGAGCCCGCCTTGCGGACGCGCTGATCAGCCGTGTGGGCGTCGGCCGCGACGCGGCGGCGCGCTCCTGTTCCCGTCGCGATTGAAATCGTGCCAGTTGGAGCGTCCGGCCGTGTTTCGCGGGCCATGCCAGCTGCCGCGGCGGCCTTCCCAATGGCGACGCTGATCGTCGTTCCAACGGTGACGCCGCCGCTGCGCGTCGTAAACGTAGATTCCGGTCCCGGGATAATAATAGTCGCCGTACCAGCCCCAATAAGGATCGCCATAGGACGCCTCATAGGCGAAGCCGGGCCCGCCATAGCCGAACCCGCCGTCGCCGACGCAGCCGGAAAGTGCGGCCGCGGCAGCCGACATGGAAAGCGCGACGACAAGGCGGGGCGTAGGCATGATGAATCTCCTCGATGGCCGACCGGTGGGGGCCGATCGGGACTGGGGCGCAACGAGCGGCGTCGGCGGACGGTTCCGGATTTGACATCGTTGGCGCGACCGCCGATCCCGCGCTCCGCAACCGGCGGAGGCGCATATGATCTATTTCGAAGACCTTGAGGTTGGCGCACGGACCGAGTTCGGCAGCTACGAGGTGACTCGCGAGGAAGTCCTCGAATTCGCGCGCAAATATGATCCGCAGCCCTTCCATCTTTCCGATGAGGAGGCCGCCAAGACCCATTTCGGCCGCATCGCCGCCAGCGGCTGGCACAGCTGCGCGATGACGATGGCGGTGATCGCCCGCTATGTCGTCGGCCACGAGCAAGCGGGCCTCGGATCGCCCGGCATCGACGAATTGCGCTGGCTGAAGCCGGTCTATCCGGGCGACACGATCCACGTGTCCGGCACGATCGTCGACAAGACGCCGTCGCGCAGCCGGCCCGAGATCGGATCGTTCCGCACCGAAACGGTGGTGACAAACCAGGATGGCGTGCCCGTGATGCGCTTCACCTCGATCGTGCTCATCCGCCGACGGCCCGCCTGAGCGCCCGAAGCGGAGAGGAGACCTCGCCATGACGATCACCATCACCGCCTTCGAACGCTCGCCCGATGGGGGACAAGGCCTCGCGCGCGACACGCGGGTACGCTGGGCGCTCGAGGAGGTGGGGCAGCCTTACGAGGTCCGCCTGCTTTCCTTTGCCGCGATGAAGGAGCCCGCGCACCTGCCCGTCATCCGTTCGGCCAGATCCCGACCTATGAAGAGGGCGATCTCGTCCTGTTCGAAACGGGTGCGATCGTCCTCCACATCGCCGATCATCACGCGGGCCTGATGCCGGCGGATGCCGACGCACGAGCCCGCGCGATCGCCTGGATGTTCGCGGCGAGCAACACGGTGGAGCCGCCGATCCTCGACCTCGTGACGGCCCGGATATTCGAGGCCGACAAGCCCTGGAGCGAGGCGCGCCTGCCTTTGGTCAAGGATCGCGTCCGCGCCCGGCTCGACTCGCTCGCCGCGCGCCTCGGCGACGCCGACTGGCTCGATGGCGCCTTCAGTGCCGGCGATCTGATGATGGTGTCGGTGCTGCTCAGGCTGCGCCGGTCGGGGCTGCTTGACGAATATCCGGGGCTGGCAGCCTATGTGGCCCGCGGCGAGGCGCGGCCCGCCTACAAACGGGCCTTCGCCGCCCAGCTTGCCGTCAACGCCCCGAAGGCGGGCTGAGCGACATCGGCGCGGGCCGGCGGGCATCCGCCGCGACGGATGCCGGCCGGGCTGCCCGTTCGCCGCTTATTCGGTGACGCCCGCCTCGCGGCTCGCCTGCTGGCGCTTTTCCATATTCTCTGGATCGAGCGCGCCGGTCGCCCGCACCCGCCGATCGCCGCCATGCCAGATGTTCTGGTAGGAGAGATAGGCGAGGATCGTCGCGATCAGCAGGAAGACGAGCACCGGCAGGCCCACCGCATGGCGGGTGGTGAGGTTCGGCTCGGCCGCCCACATCAGGAACGCCGACACGTCCTGCGCCATCTGGTCCACCGTCGGGCGCGGATTGCCCGGCGCGTAGGTGACCTGCCCGTCCGCGGTCAGCGGCGGCGGCATCGCGATGTTGAGGTTCGGGAAATAGGGGTTGTAGTGCAGCCCCTGCGGCACCTCATAGCCAGCCGGCGGGTTCCGGAAGCCGGTCAGGATCGAATAGATATAGTGCGGCCCGCCCTCGCGCGCCTTCGCCATCAGCGACAGGTCCGGCGGCAGCGCATTGTTGTTCGCGGCGCGCGCCATCGTGTCGTTGGCATAGGGGCCCGGGATATGATCCGCCGGGATCGCCTTGCGCGTCGCGGCTTCGCCGGTGTCCGGATTGATCGACGGGACCTGATGGGGCCACTGATCGGCGATCGCGCGGACTTCGGCTTCGGAATAGCCGATGTCACGCAGGCTGCGGAACGCCACCTGGCCGAGGCCGTGGCAGGTCGAGCAGACCTCGCGATAGACCTGGAAGCCCCGCTGCAGCTGCTGCTCATCGAAGCGGCCCAGCGGGCCGTCGAACGAGAAGCGGACCTCCTCGCGCGGCGGCAGGTGGTACCGCGCCTCGGCCGTCTGCTCGGGCGGATTGGTGACATAGGTGTAGGCGCCGTGGCCGAACGCCCACAGGACGACGAAGGCGAAGACGAGCCCGACGAGGATGCCCAGACCGCGAACCATTTTGTCTTACGTCCCCCTTTAAGCCGTCGTCGTGACGCCGATCGGCGCAGCTTCCGCCTCTTCGCCATGCAGCACGCTTTCCGAGATCGAGTTCGGCAGCGGCAGCGTCTTCTCGAACATCGAGAGGAGCGGCAGGACGATGAGGAAATGGATGAAATAGTAAGCCGTCGCGATCTGCGAGATCATGACATAGGGCTCTTCGGCCGGCGATCCGCCGCAATAGCCGAGCACGAGCACGTCGGCGACGAGGATCCAGAAGAAGATCCGGAAGGTCGGCCTGTAGCTCCCCGAGCGCACCGGCGACTTGTCGAGCCAGGGCAGGAAGAAGAGCAGCAGGATCGAGCCGAACATCGCCAGCACGCCCCACAGCTTCGCTTCCAGGATGAAGTCCGACGTGAAGGCGCGAAGGATCGCGTAGAACGGCCAGAAATACCATTCGGGAACGATGTGCGCCGGCGTCGAAAGCGGGTTGGCCTCGACATAGTTGACCGGGTGCCCGAACGCATTCGGGGCGAAGAAGAGCAGCAGCGCGAAGACGATGAAGAAGATGCCGACCCCGAAGCCGTCCTTCGCCGTATAATAGGGATGGAACGGCAGGGTGTCCTGCGGGCTCTTCACGTCGACGCCGGTCGGGTTGCCCGATCCCGGGATGTGCAGCGCCCAGATGTGGAGGACGATGACCCCCGCGATCACGAACGGCAGCAGATAGTGGAGCGAGAAGAAGCGGGTCAGCGTCGGCTGGTCGGGCGCATAGCCGCCGAGCAGCCAATGCTGGATCGGATCGCCGACGAGGGGGATCGCGCCGAACAGGCCGGTGATCACCTTCGCACCCCAGAAGCTCATCTGCCCCCAGGGAAGGACATAGCCCATGAACGCGGTCGCCATCATCAAAAGGAAGATGACGAGGCCGAGCATCCACACCATCTCGCGCGGCGCCTTGTAGGAGCCGTAATAAAGGCCGCGGAAGATGTGGATATAGGTCACGATGAAGAACATCGAGGCGCCGTTGGCGTGGGCGTAGCGAAGGAACCAGCCCTGGTTCACATCGCGCATGATGTGCTCGACCGAATTGAACGCGGTCGCATCGCCGGCCTGGTAGTGCATCGCAAGGATGATGCCGGTGACGATCTGGAGCGTCAGCGCGAGCCCGGCGAGGACGCCGAAGTTCCAGAAATAATTGAGGTTGCGCGGCACCGGATAGCCGCCGCCGACCGCGCCATAAGCCAGCCGCGGCAGCGGCAGGCGCTGATCGAGCCAGCGCATGAACGGGTGCTTCGGCGTGTATTTCTCAGCCCAGGGAAAGCTCATCTTATTCTACCTCAGCCGATGCGAACCGTGGTGGGCGACGTGAAGGCATATTCCGGCACTTCGAGATTCTTCGGCGCCGGGCCCTGACGGATGCGCGCGGCGGTATCGTACATCGAGCCGTGGCAGGGGCAGAAATAGCCGCCGAACGGCCCGCGATTCTCGCCTTCGCCGGCGCCAAGCGGCACGCAGCCCAGATGGGTGCACACGCCCATGGTGATCAGCCAGTTTTCCTTGCCCGGCTTGGTCCGCTCCGCCAGCGTCTGCGGATCGCGCAGCGTCGAGACGTCGACCGCATTGGCCTCCTGGATCTCGCGCGGCGTCAGGTTGCGCAGGAACACGGGCTGCTTGCGCCAGATCGTCTTGATCGCCTGGCCCGGCTGGATGTGCGAAATATCGACGTCGATCTGCGCGAGCGCGAGCACGTCCGCCGACGGGTTCATCTGGTTGATCAGCGGATAGAGCAGCGCAACCGCGCCGGCCGCCGGAAAGGCGACCGCGCCGAGATTGAGAAAATCACGCCGGCGCATACCGTCTTCGCCATGCGCGTCCATATGCTCGCTATATTCGACCGCAGCCATATCGTCCTTGCCTCGTGCGGGCCGCCTGTGGGCCCGGACACCGCCCCCCATTGTGGCCGTACGGCCGTGGCGGTTCGCGGGCCTGATAGACGCAGGGTGCGGGCTTTGCCAACATCGAATTTGACCCGCCTGTGACGCGGCCGTCCATCTCCGCTAAGCCCGGCCCATGCGGCTCGCTCTCCATCAGCCCGACCAGGCCGGCAATGTCGGCACGATCATGCGGCTCGCCGCCTGCCTGGGCGTTCCGCTCGACGTGATCGAGCCGTGCGGCTTTCCCTGGGGCGATCGCGCGCTGAGGCGCGCCGGGATGGATTATGCCGAGATCGCCAACGTGACTCGCCATGCCGATTGGGCGCGATTCGATTCGGCGCTGACGGGACGGCTGGTGCTGTTCACGACGCAGGCCGCGGTGCGGCTGCCGGAGGCGCGCTTCGAGTCGAAAGACGTGCTGCTGTTCGGCTCCGAAAGCGCGGGCGTGCCGGAGGCGGTGCATGAGCGTGCGGACCTGCGCGTGAGGATCCCGCAGGTTCAGGGCACGCGGTCGTTGAACCTTGCGGTGGCGGCGGGGATCGGCATCGCCGAGGCGCTGCGCCAGGTGGGCGCGTTGCCCTAGCGCCCGTCGAGGCGGGCAGCGGCCGGCGCGGCCCGCAGCAGGGGCGCCGCAACCGGCCTGAGCATGGCACGGGCTTGCCAGCGGGCGCGCAGGAGGGCTAGCGCGCGGCCATGATCGAACTGGACCACCAGCAACAGGCGACGCGCGATTGGTTCGAATCGCTGCGGGACCGGATCTGCGCCGAATTCGAGGCGATCGAATCGGAAGCGGGAAGCGACGCGCGCTTCGCCTACCTGCCGTGGGACCGCGCCGATCCCGACGGATCGCCGGGCGGCGGCGGGGTCCGCGGCCTGATGAAGGGCAAGGTGTTCGAAAAGGTCGGGGTCAACGTCTCGACCGTCGCCGGGCGCTTTTCCGAGGAGTTCGCCAAGACGATCAACGGCGCCGCCGAGGATCCGCGCTTCTTCGCGACCGGGATCAGCCTGGTCGCCCACATGGCCAATCCGCATGTCCCCGCGGTCCACATGAACACGCGCTTCCTGTGCACCACGAAGCGCTGGTTCGGCGGCGGCGCGGACCTCAATCCGCCGATTCCCTATGAGGAGGACACCGCCGATTTCCACGCGCGGCTGCGCGCCGCCTGCGCCGCGCACGATCAGACCTATTACGGCCGCTTCTCGAAATGGGCGGAGGATTATTTCTACATCCCCCATCGCGGCGTGCATCGCGGCGTCGGCGGCATCTTCTACGATCATCTCGAGTGCATGGCGCCGGGCAAGGGCGCGAGCTTCGATGAGAATTTCGCCTTCACCCGCGACGTCGGCGAGGCATTCCTCGACATCTTCCCCAGGCTGGTGCGGCGACGGATGGCGACTCCCTTCGACGAGGCCGACCGGGCCCGCCAGCTCGAGTGGCGCGGCCGCTATGCCGAATTCAACCTGATCTACGACCGGGGCACGCTTTTCGGGCTCAAGACCGGCGGCAATGTCGACGCCATCCTGATGAGCCTCCCCCCGCTCGCCACCTGGTCATGAACGGCCAGCTCATCGACGTTCCCGCCGGCATGGTCGCCGCCGTCGTGACCTATCTCGAAATGACCGCCCGGCCCGATTTGACGCCGGTTCCGGACCGCGGCCTCCGCCTCGCCCGGTGGACGTTCGCCGATCCTGCGCGTTACCGGGCGCTGTTCGAGCGCGTGGGTTCGCGCTGGCTGTGGTTCTCGCGGCTGGCGATGGACGAAGCGGCGCTCCGCGCGGCGATGGCCGAAGTCCATTCGGTGATCGACGAATCGGGCGACGATGTCGGCCTGCTCGAGCTCGATTTCCGGACCAGGGGCGAATGCCTGATCCGCTTCCTCGGCCTCGCCCCCGAGCTCGCTGGCAAGGGCCATGGCAAGTGGCTGTTCGCCGAGACGCTGCGCCTGGCCTGGCGCGATGGGGTCAGCCGGGTCCGCGTGCACACGTGCAGCCTCGATCATCCAGCCGCCCTGCCCTCCTATCTGCGCGCCGGCTTCCGGCCCTATGCGCGCGCGTTCGAGAGCTTCCCCGACCCGCGCCTCGCCGGCCTGCTGCCGCGCGAGGCAGCGCCTCAAATCCCGATTCTCTAGGCCGCCAGCTGCGCGTAGACGCGTGCGATCAGCGTCGCGAGATAAGGCGAGGCGAGTGTCGTCACGCCCGCCCCCACAAGCGTGACGATGAAGGCGCCGATGCTGCCCGGCACCGGCGGCCCGACAAGCGCGATGACCGCGAGCCCGACCACGCTCTGGATCGCGATCAGCAGCGTCCCATAGGCAACGGTGACGAGCAGGACGAGCCCGATCAGCCTCAGCACATGGCCTTTCGTCAGTGTCCAGCTGCGGGCGATCAGGCGGAACGGGCCGCCTTCCTCGCCCGCCGCGAGCGGCGTGATGAGCAGGAGCCGCGCCCCGAAATAGGCGGCAAGTGGCAGCAGCGCGACCATGGCCAGGACCACCGCCTTGGTGAATGCCGCGTTGGGGGCGCCGGCCTTGGCCGCCTCGACCGCGCCCGGCACGGCCGACACCGCGACGGTGACGATCAGCATGAACAGGATGAAGCTTGCGATGCCGGCGATGAGCGCGACGCCAAGCAGCGCGGGCAGCCGCGCCGCCCCGTGGCGTAGCGCTTCTCCCACCGAGATTCCCGGCCGAAGCGCGAGGCTTGTGATCGCGACATTGCCGATCGCGCTCAGCAGCAACGCGACCGGGAACAGGACCAGCCAGGCGCCGCTCGCGGGCGGCTGACCCGCGGCACTCGCCGGCGTCAGCGCTTCGGTGACCGCGACCGGGAGGGCGATCAGCATGAACGAGACCGGGAACAGCAGCCGGCCCTCGCGGCGGACGAACGCGACCGACTCCTCCCAGGCCGCCGTGATCGACAGATTTGCCATTGCCTACGCTTTCCCTTCGCTTTGCCACGGCTTATGCGCGAGGGCGATGGACCGCGCAACGCACCCTCGACGCGCCTCCGTCCCGCGCGCGGATTCGCCGGTCGAATGGCGGGTCAGCGAAGGGACGGTGCCCTACCCCGAAGCGCTCGCCGAAATGGAGGCGCGCGCCGCCGCGATCCGTGACGGGACCGCGGGCGAGCTCGTCTGGCTGCTCCAGCACCCGCCGCTCTACACCGCCGGGACCAGTGCGGATCCGGCCGAATTGTTCAATCCGCAGGGCTTCCCGGTCTTCGATGCCGGCCGTGGCGGGCGCTACACCTATCACGGGCCTGGCCAGCGGATCGGCTATGTGATGCTCGATCTCGATCGGCGCGGGCGCGATCTCAGGCGATTCGTCCACGGCCTCGAAGGCTGGGTGATCGACGCCCTCGCCCGGATCGGCGTCACCGCGCGCCGGGCGCCCGGTCGGATCGGCATCTGGGTGGACCAGCATGGGACGGAAGCGAAGATCGGCGCGATCGGCGTGCGCGTGAAGCGCTGGGTGACGATGCACGGATTCGCGGTCAACGTCGCGCCCGAACTTTCGCACTTCTCAGGCATCGTGCCCTGCGGTATCGCGGAATTCCCGGTGACCAGTCTCGAAGCGATGGGCGTACGCGATGTCGGGGCCCGCTTCGATCTGGCGCTCCGTGACGGGCTCGATACCTTTCTGTCCTCGCTGGAGGGCGAGGCACGGGAGGGTTGAGGGCCGCTTCCTTTGCGTATAATGTGCACAACCGATTTGGGACAACGAGGGGGCCTACCCGACCAAATCATCAATCTAGGGAGACCTTTTAATGCGTGACATTCTCAAGAAAATCGCCACCGGTTCGATGATTGCCGGCGCGGCCCTGTTCGTTGCGGCTTGCGGCGGCAACAGCACCAACACCACCGCGAACACCGAGATGGGCAACGATTCCATGTACGACATGAACGCGACCGATACCGGCATGGACGCGAACATGACCGACGCCAACGCGATGACCGACGCCAATGCGATGACCGACGCGACGGCGACCGACGCCAACGCGACGGCGACCGACGCGAACGCTGCGGCCACCAACGGCCAGTAAGCCAGGCGTTCTACGCTATCGACGGAAGGCCGCCGGTTTCCGGCGGCCTTCTTTTTTTGCGCCTTCCGCCGGCTTGCGCCCGCGCCGCCGGGGAGGGATAAGGCGAGGCGTTTCAAGCCAAAGGGAGCTTTACCATGCGTTTCATTTCCACCCTGCGCGTCTCGATGGTCGCCGCTTCGGCGCTGTTCGTCGCGGCCTGCGGCGGTCATGGCGGCGAGGCCGCGAACAACACCGCCAGCGATCTCGACAGCAATTTGATGATCGACCAGGCCGGGAATGACTCGAGCGCGATGGAAAGCGTCGCCAATGCGCCGGCCCCGGCGCCGATCGTGAACGACACGACGATGTCCAACGAAGCAGCCACCGACACGGGCGCCGGCACCGCGGCCGGCGACACGGTCGACAGCAACGTCGCGGGGATGTGAGCGGCGACGGGCGGCCCGCCGCCGGCGCCGCAAGGCGTGGCGCATCCGCGCCGCGCCGCGAGCGCCGGTCGTGGTGACAGGGCCGCCCACCGTCCCTTAGGATGATCGTGGCGGAGGAGTGGATGACGAAAGCAAGGATCATCGCGACGGCGATGCTGGCGCTGGCCGCGGCCGCCCCGGGGGCGCCGGCCTCCGCGCAGCTTTTCCTCTACGATCCACAGATCCCCAGCGGCCCGATGACCCCCGATGATCCGCTGGTCGGCATCCCGCTGCCCGGCGCGACGCCGGCGGAGGCGCAGGCGGGCATGATCTGGAACCTGCGCTCCGGCCTCAACGTGGCCGCCCTGCAATGCCAGTTCTCGCCCTATCTGCGCGCGGTCGACAATTACAACGCGGTGCTCGGCCAGCATTCGGGCGAGCTCAACCGCGCCTATCAGACGCTCGAAGGCTATTTCCGTCGCACCGCCGGCGCCCAGGGGCCGCGCCGCTTCGACGATTATTCGACGCGCACCTATAACGGCTTTTCGACGCTGAATGCCCAGCTCGGCTTCTGCCAGGCGGCGGCGCGGATCGCCAAGGACGCGCTCACCCGCCGCCAGGGCGAATTCCACACGCTCGCGACCGAACGGCTGCGCGAGCTGCGCGGCAGCCTGACGCCGTTCTACGACAGTTACGCCTTCATGCGGATGCCGGTGCGCCTCGCCCCGATCCAGCTCGACCCGCCCGATTGCTCGCGACTGCGCGGCCGGGAGCGGCGCGAGTGCCAGCGCGGCGGCTGACGTTCAGGGAAGCCCGAGCAGCTTGTGGGTCTGCAGGCTGAGCGCCCAGCGCGGGTGTCTCATCACATAATCGATCGCTGCCGCGCGTGCGGCCACGGCGTCGGCGCAGTCCATCGGCTGGATCAGGAAATGATCGAAGTCCCAGCCGAGCAGCGCGGCCGGATCGATTCCCGTCTGCGGCCAGACGAGCTTGAGCTCATTGCCCCGGCGCTGGACGATCTCGGTTCCCGCCTTCGGGCTGACGCAGATCCAGTCGAGCCCCGCCGGCGCCGGGAGCGTCCCATTGGTCTCGATCGCGATCTCGAACCCGGCGGCGTGCAGCGCGTCGATGAGCGCGGCGTCGAGCTGGAGCGTCGGCTCGCCTCCGGTGATGACGACCAGCGGACGGTCTCCCTCTCCCCACAGCGCCGCCGCCCTGTCCGCCAGCGCGCCGGCCGCATAGCGGCCGCCATTCTCGCCATCCGTGCCGACGAAGTCGGTGTCGCAAAAGCGGCATTGCGCGGTCGGTCGATCGATCTCGCGCCCGCTCCACAAATTGCACCCGGCCATGCGCAGGAAGACCGCGCGTCGGCCCGCCTGCATCCCCTCCCCCTGGAGGGTCAGGAACATTTCCTTGACCGCGTAGGTCACGACCGCGCCGCGTAGACGGTCGGATCGGGCAGGCCCGCCTCAGCAAAGCCGCGGGCGCGCAGGCGGCACGAATCGCAGGCGCCGCAATGTTCGCCGGCCGGAGTCGGATCGTAGCAGGTCCAGCTCATCGCCGCGTCGAGCCCGAGTCGCGCGGCCTCGCGCGAAATGTCGGCCTTGGTCATCGCCATGAGCGGCGTGTGGACGGTGAAGCGATCGCCTTCCACTCCAGCCTTGGTGGCAAGGTTCGCCATGTCTTCGAACGCGCGAACGAATTCGGGCCGGCAATCGGGATAGCCCGAATAATCGAGCGCGTTGACGCCGATGAACAGGTCCCGCGCGCCGATCGCCTCCGCCCATCCGAGGCACAGAGAAAGGAAGATGGTGTTGCGCGCCGGAACATAGGTCACCGGTATGCCCTCGCCCACCCCGCCTTTCGGGACGGCGATGTCGGCGGTCAGCGCCGATCCGCCGAATCGCGTGAGATCGAGCGGCAGCACGACATGCCGTTCGGCGTCGAGATGCGCGGCGATCCGCGCCGCCGCCTGGAGTTCGACCCGATGCCGCTGGTTATAGTCTATGGTGAGCGCGGCCAACCGATAGCCGGCTTCGCGCGCGAGCCCCGCGACGACCATCGAATCCATGCCGCCCGAAAGCAGGACGACGCCAAGCGGTGCTTTGGATGCCTGAGCCATGCGCGCGCATATAGGCCGCGCGCCGGGAAAAAGAATGGGCCGCCCGTTTCGGAGCGGCCCAGTTCAGGCTTGAAGCCTGCTAGGGAGGAAAGCGTGCCAAATCCCGGCACGCCCTCCTTCTACCGGCGCGATGGTAAACAACGCGTTAATGCTGTTTTTTCAGGAACATGGACCCACTTTGCGACCCTGGACGTGGAGCGCGAAGGGGGCGCCGTTGAACAGGCCCTGGCTGTCGATCTGAACCAGTCGCGGCGTTTCGACCAGGATCGTGGTGCGGCCCGATCCCGATGCCGGACAGGAATAGCGAAGCGTCAGGCTGCGCGAATCGGCCGAGATCAGGCTGCGGGAGCAGTTCCGGCCGGCATGCTGGATCTGGACCAGCTGCGCCGGATCGCCCAGGCAGATCGACGAGATCAGCCGGTTGCCCTCGTCGCGCAGCTCCCACCGGCCAGGCTCGAGCGTGCCGAGCAGCGGCAGCGCTGCGGGCACGGCCTGCATCGCGGCGAGACCGAGAAAGATGGCGCCGAGCGCTGACACCCGGCCAGACAGGAACTTGCCCATGCGGTCACCACGTCGATGCGACCGAATCCCCCTCGGTCCAGAACGTGCAGTGTCGCCCGGAATTGGGGCCGAAAATCGACCGCCATGCGGCGGATCAGTCGGCAAGGTCGCCAATCGCAACCGGAAAGGCGCGCGAACAGAATTCGCAATCGACGGCGATCATCCCGTCGGCGTCAGCCATCGTGGCCCGCTCCTCGGCCGAAAAGCGCGACAGCACCGATCGGATATGCTCCGCATTGCAGCGACAGCCGCGGGACAGCCCGACCGCGCCGAGCACGCGCACCTCCTCTTCCTCGTGAAACAACCGCCACAACAGGGTCTCGAGCGGGAGCTCGGCATCGGTGAGCTCGCCGTCGCGGACCGTTTCCGCGAGGATGCGGACATGATCCCATTCGGGATGATCGAGGCGGGTGTGGAGCCGGTCGCGCCCCTCCTCGCCTTCCGGAAGATGCTGGACGAGCAGGCCGCCGGCGACATGGCCGCTATCGTCGACCGCGAGCCTGACGAAGCTCGGAATCTGCTCAGACTGGGCGAAATAATGCTGCGCCGCCTCGGCGAGGCTTCCGCCCTCCAGCGGAACGATCCCCTGGTAGCGCTCGCCCGTCGCCGCCTGATCGAAGGTGATGGCGAGATAGCCCTTGCCGAACAGGTCCGCGAGGGTCGGCCGCGGCGCCGCGGCGAGGCGATCGGCGTCGAAGCGCACATAGCCGCGCAGCTCGCCGCCCTTATAATCGCACACCAGCAGATCGACGATCCCCGCCTCGGTCTGCGCCTGGAGGGTCAGCTGGCCGTCGGCATCCTTGAGCATCGCGCCCAGAAGCCCGGCGAGCACCAGCGCCTCCCCGAGGAGCCGAGCGATCGGCGCGGGATAGGCGTGGGCGGACAGGATCTCCCCAAGCACCGGCCCGAGCCGGACGAGCCGCCCGCGCGCGTGACGCCCCGGCAGGGTGAAACCGACCGCGACATCGATCGCCGCGGGGCGAAGTTCGGAAATTGTAGCCATGGGGGACATGTGGCGACGAAGAGCGCGCCGTCAATAGGCCGCGCCCGTCCCCGCGCGCGTCCCCCTCGATCGTCATGGACGAGCGGGGCTATCGGCACTCAGGCCGCCGGCACCTCATATTGCGCCGCGGCCTTCGAAAGCCGCTCGACGAATTCGGTGATATGGGCGTCCTCGATGATCAGCGGCGGCAGCACGCGCACCACATTGTCGCCGGCGGCGACCGTCAGCAGGCCATGTTCGCGCAGATAGGTGACGAAGGCGCGGCTGTCGGTCTTCATCTTGACGCCGAGCATCAGGCCGAGCCCGCGTACGCCTTCGAACAGGTGATCGTGATTGGGGATCATCTGCTCGAGCGCGCCCTTGAGCCGCTCGCCCATGCGCGTGACATGGTCGAGGAATTCGTCATTGGCGACGACATCGAGCACGGCCTCGCCCGCCGCGCAGGCGAGCGGGTTGCCGCCATAGGTCGATCCGTGCGTGCCGATCGTCATGCCGGCCGCCGCCTTTTCGGTCGCGAGGCAGGCGCCCATCGGGAAGCCGCCGCCGATGCCCTTGGCCGCGGCCATGATGTCCGGCGTGATCCCGTAATGTTCATGGGCGAAGAGCTTGCCGGTGCGCGCATAGCCGCACTGGACCTCGTCGAGGACGAGCATCAGGTCGTTCTCGTCGGCGAGCTGGCGCAGGCCACGCAGGAATTCCTGGCTCGCCGGGCGGATGCCGCCTTCGCCCTGGACCGGCTCGACCAGGAACCCGGCCGTATGCTCGTTCATCGCGGCCTTCGCGGCCTCGAGATTGTCGAACTCGACGACGTGGAAGCCGGGCAGCAGCGGTGCGAAGCCGTCGCGCAGCTTCTCCTGGTTGGTCGCGCTGATCGTGCCCAGCGTGCGGCCGTGGAAGGCGCTGCTGAACGTGATCAGCTCATGCTTTTCCGGGCGCCCGTGATGATGGTGGTAACGCCGCGCGGTCTTGATCGCGCATTCCACCGCCTCGGCGCCGGAATTGGTGAGGAAGACGGTGTCGGCGAAGGTCAGCTTGGTGAGCCGGGTCGCGAAGGATTCGCCCTGCGGGCTGCCATAGAGGTTGGAGACGTGGATCAGCGTCTCCGCCTGCTTCTGGATCGCCTTGGTAAGCACCGGATGGCCGTGGCCGAGCAGGTTGACGGCGATGCCGCTGGCGAAATCGAGATATTTCTCGCCGCCCTCGCCATAGAGATACACCCCCTCGCCTCGCACCGGCCGCACCGGCGAGCGCGGATAGACGGGCATGAGCGGGGTGATGGTCATCGAAGCTCTCCAGGCGAGGTGTCCAAGGGAAAAAGGCGGCCTGTAACAGGCCGCCTTCTCAACTCTCGCTATAGAGATTTCGGGGGCGCCGCGTCAACGAACGCGGCGCCCTTTGGTTGGCCTTAGCGGCGGCCGGGGACGCGATCCCAGTCGCGCTGCTCGAGGCGCAGGCGCATGTGCAGCCGGTTGATGCCGTTCTGCAGGGTGCGGACCTCGGCCCGGTTGAGCCCGCCGCGCTGGTAGATCTGGTAGGTGCGGCGGAGCTGCAACGCCTCGCGGCGCAGGCTGGCGGCCTCGCGCGGCGAAATCGTGCGACGCTGCTGGGCACGGTTGATCTGCATGTCGAGCTGGTTGATGTCCTGCCGGATCTGCGCCGACACGACCGGGGTGAGCCGCCAGGGCTGCGCCGAAGCCGGCGCGGCTGCGGTGAGCGCGGCGCCGGCGAGCGCGGCGGAAATGAGCAACTTACGCATCGAAACAACTCCTCGTTGGTGCACTTTGGCAGAACCGGTTCTAGAAACCGTGCGCTGCGAAACGGCTGAACGGCCACGACAGAATCCGTTCATAATTGTCGCGATTTGTATGAACGGAACGAGGTGTCAGGCCTTGATCTTCCATCCGCTCCGCAGCAGGCCGTAGCACAATGATCCGAGCGCGATGTTGATCCCCAGCAGCAGGATGCCGCCAAGCAGGACCGGCGAATCGGCGGTGCCGAGGAAGCCGTAGCGAAAGCCGGAGATCACATAGAAGAACGGGTTGGCATGGCTCACCGCGCGGAAGGCGGGCGCGAGCGATTCGATCGAATAGAAGGTGCCGGAGAGGAGCGAGAGCGGGGCGACCACGAAATTGGTCACCGCCGCGGCATGATCGAACTTCTCGGCCCAGATCGAGGTGACGAGGCCGAGGAAGCCGAGCATCGATGCGCCCATCAGCCCGAACCAGAACACCACGGCCGGATGGCTCGGCATCACATGGACCCCGGGCCACAGCAGCATCGCCGCCCACACCGCGAAGCCGACCAGGAAGGCCCGCGTCACCGCCGCGCCGATCAGCCCGGCGATCAGCTCCCCGGTCGATAGCGGCGGCATCAGATAGTCGACGATCGTGCCCTGCATCTTGCCGACCAGCAGCGAGAAGCTCGCATTGGCGAAGGCGTTCTGGATCATGCCCATGACGATCAGGCCGGGGGCGATGAAATCGGCGAAGGGCACGCCCATCACGGTGCGCCCGGCGCGGCCCAATGCGACGGTGAAGATGACGAGGAACAGCATGGTCGTGACCGCGGGCGCCCACACCGTCTGCAGCTGGACCTTGAAGAAACGCCGCACCTCCTTCACATAGAGCGTCTTGAGGCCGCCCCAATTGACGTTCCGGATCACGGGAACGCCGGGGGCGGTGCGAACCCAATTCGAAGCCTGCTCGTTCATGATCGCCTCCGCTAGTCGCGCAGGCCGTGCCGGGCAAGCCTAGCAAGGAAGCAAATGACGATGTCGTGGACGGACGAGCGGATCGAACGGCTGAAGGAGCTGTGGAGCCAGGGGATCACCGCCAGCCAGATTGCGGACGAACTGGGCGGGGTCTCCCGCAATGCCGTGATCGGCAAGGCGCACCGGCTTGGCCTCCAGTCGCGTCCGTCGCCCGTCAAGCCGAACGAGGGCGAGGCGCCGGCCGCGCCGGCAACGAAGGCCAAGCCCGAGCGATCGGAAAAGGCGCCGCGCCCGGCGCCCGAGCCGAGGCCCGCGCCGGTCGCCGCCGCCGCGCCCGAGCCCAAGGCCGGGGTGGCGCAGGCCCAGCCCACGGCGCCGCAGCAGCCGGCCCAGCCGGTGGTCCGGTCGATCGGCCCGGGCGGCTTCGTCCGCCAGGGTCCGGGCGACCAGCAGGCGCCGATCCCGCCCGCGCCGCCGCGGCGGCTCGTCCCGGCCAAGCCGAGCCCGGAGATCGCCGACAAGACCAGCCTGCTCGATCTCAACGATCGCATCTGCAAGTGGCCGATCGGCCATCCGGGGGAGCCCGATTTCCATTTCTGCGGCGCGCCGGCCAATCCAGGCTTCCCTTATTGCGTCCAGCATTGCGGCGTCGCCTATCAGGCGCAGCTGCCCCGCCGCGACCGCAAGCCGCCGCCCCCCCTGCCCTTCGGTGGCCCGCGCGTCCGTTAAGCGGACCGCCGCGCCACGATGAATTGATCGCGAATGCGACGACCTGCGGTTTCTACCGGGAACCGCGGGCCTTTTCGCGTATTCTTATAGGGTTACCGGAGGGGGCGAAGAGTCTCCGGGAAAGTCATGAATGGAGAAACGGACGCATGTCGCCCGACGATGTCGATTATCTTGAGCAGCGCGCCGAGACGCAATTGGAACTGGCCCAGAAGGCCCGCGACCCGCGTGTCGTGCAGGCCCATTACGAGCTCGCCCAGGCCTATCTCGACCAGATTTACGGCGCCGTGGAGGAAGCCGCCTGAGCCGGGCCGTGGGTGATCCGTCGCCGCCGCCTAGGGCTGACGCCGCAGGTCGTAATCGATCCTGATCCGGACCCAGGCCCCGACCAGCGATTCCCCGCCACGACGCGGCGGGCGCACCCTGAACTCCCACGCGGCGGCGAGCACCGACCGGTTGATCTGCGATCCTTGCGGATATTCATCGAGCGGGACGCAATCCTCGACCCGGAAATCCGGCGCCGTGCGGCAGGCGATGAGGCCCCAGCCGGGGCCGCGCGCGGTCGAGAGGTAAGAGCGCAACATCTCCGCGCGCGGCTCCTCATACCATTGGGCCGCGTAGAGCGGTTCGCCATTGGGCGCCGTCCCGACCCGCTCCGAATCGCCGGGCGCGGAACTGGGCGGCGCCGGCGGCCCATAGGGCGCGGCCGCCGGCCGATCGGGGCGGCGGCGCAGTCCCGGGGTCAGATTGAACGCCATTGGCACGATCGTCACCGGCGGCGCCGCGGGCGCCACGAGCGCCGGCTGGGCCGGAACCGCGGGCGGTTGCGATGGCGGCGCCGGCCGGTCCGGCTGCGGCGCCGGCTGTTCGCGCGTCGTTCGCCGGCGTGTCTGCGCCCGCTGCTCGGTCCGGTCGTCCTGCGAGACCTCTTCCGCCCGGAAACTGAGCAAGGTCGTGCGCGATTCCTTGACCCCGGGCGACCGGGCCGTGCCGAGCGTCAGCAGGAGGAGCAGCAGCAACAGCTCCATCAGCAGCGCGAGCCCGACGCTGAGCGCACGCCCCCCGGTCAAGGCACGAGCCCGCCGGACGAACGCGAAGGCAGGAATGGGCCTGGTCAGAAACACCTGGTTCCGGTGGCATTGTCCGCGGATCCGGATGCCCGCGGCTGGGGTCGCTTGCGATAAGCCCGCCCCGGCCGCGTGACAAGCGCATGCCGCCGCGCCGTTGCGTCGGGCCGCCCCATCTTCCGCCTGTGGATAGAACAGCCCAAGAACCTTGCCCGGGCGACTCCGCCCCTCCTATACCCTCGCTCATGTCCGATCTGTTCGCCTCCGCCTCCCGCACCTCCGCCGATTACGATGCCTCCGCGATCGAGGTTCTGGAGGGGCTCGAGCCAGTCCGCCGCCGCCCGGGCATGTATATCGGCGGGACGGACGATCGCGCGCTGCACCATCTCGCCGCCGAGGTGCTCGACAATTCGATGGACGAGGCCGTGGCCGGCCATGCCTCCAGGATCGAGATGACGCTGGAGCCGGGCAACCGGCTGACCATTTCAGACAATGGCCGCGGCATCCCGATCGACGAGCATCCCCGCTTTCCGGGCAAGTCGGCGCTGGAGGTGATCCTCACCACCCTCCATTCGGGCGGCAAATTCTCCGACACGGCCTATGCGACCTCGGGCGGCCTCCACGGCGTCGGCGTCAGCGTCGTCAACGCCTTGTCGACCGAGACGATTGTCGAGGTCGCGCGCGACCGGCAGCTCCATCGCCAGACCTTCGCGCGCGGCCTGCCGACGTCGAAGCTGATCGAGGTCGGCCCGACCCAGAACCGGCGCGGCACCAGCACCACCTTCACCCCCGATCCCGAAATCTTCGGCGAAGGCGCGCATTTCAGCCCGAAACGGCTCTACCGGCTCGCGCGGTCCAAGGCCTATCTGTTCGCCGGCGTCGAGATACGCTGGAAATGCGATCCGACGCTGATCGACGACGACACGCCGGCCGAAGCGGTGTTCCAGTTTCCGGGCGGCCTCGCCGATCATCTCAAGGAGCAGATCGAGGGCAAGGAGACCGCGACCAGCGCCCCCTTCGCCGGCCGGCACGATTTCCCCGATGCGAAGGGCTCGGCCGAATGGGCGGTCGCCTGGCCGATCTGGGGCGAAGGCGCGCAATCCTATTATTGCAACACCATCCCCACGCCCGACGGCGGCACCCACGAACAGGGCCTGCGCACCGCGCTGACCAAGGGCATCCGCGCCTTCGGTGAGCTGGTCGGGCAAAAAAAGGCCAAGGACATCCAGTCCGAAGACCTGCTCGCCGGCGCGGAGATCATGCTTTCGGTCTTCATCCGCGACCCGCAGTTCCAGAGCCAGACCAAGGACCGGCTGACCTCGCCCGATGCGGCGCGTCTGGTCGAAAATGCGGTGCGCGACCATTTCGACCATTTCCTCGCCGATCATATGGAGCGCGGCCGCGCGCTTCTGGGCTTCGTGCTCGATCGGATGGACGAGCGGCTGAAGCGCCGCGCCGAGCGCGAGATCAAGCGCAAGACGGCCACCTCCGGGCGAAAGCTGAGGCTTCCCGGCAAGCTCACCGATTGCGCGAACGACGATCCGGAGGGGACCGAGCTCTTCATCGTCGAAGGCGACAGCGCCGGCGGCTCCGCCAAGCAGGCGCGCGACCGCAAGACGCAGGCGATCCTCCCGATCCGCGGCAAGATCCTGAACGTCGCGTCGGCGACCGCCGACAAGATCCGCGCCAACCAGGAGATCGCCGATCTCGCGCTGGCGCTCGGCTGCGGGGTGCGCGATCGCTGCAAGCCGGACGATCTTCGCTACGAACGGATCGTCATCATGACCGACGCCGATGTCGACGGCGCGCATATCGCGACGCTGCTGATGACCTTCTTCTTCCAGGAGATGCCCGAGCTGGTGAAGCGGGGGCACCTCTTCCTCGCCCAGCCGCCGCTCTATCGCCTCTCCGCCGGCACCAGCGTCGCTTATGCCCGCGACGACGCGCATCGCGCCGAGCTCGAGGCGACGATGTTCAAGGGCAAGAAGGTCGAGGTCTCGCGGTTCAAGGGCCTCGGCGAGATGAACCCGGCGCAGCTTCGCGAAACCACGATGGACCCCAGGACGCGCAGCCTCATCCGCATCACCCTTCCCGCCGATTATGAGGATCGCGCCGCGGTGAAGGATTTGGTCGACCGGCTGATGGGCCGCAACCCGGAGCACCGTTTCCGCTTCATCCAGGATCATGCGGCGCAGCTCGACGAAGAGGAGATCGACGCCTGATCATGGCGGAGGGGGGAGCAATGGAGGCAGCGACCTGCCGGGGCGTGGGGGCGCGATGACGAGGAAGAGCCATCGCCAGCCGCCGCGCCCTCGGCCGCTCTGGACGATCCAGCGCGCGACGAATTTCGGGATCGCCTTCGGCGCCGCCGCGCTGCTGATCCAGGCGCTGTTCGGGGAGGAGCGGCGCTGGCTTTTCCTCTGCTACGTCGGGCTGCTCGTCCTCACCGTCGCCTGCGCCTTGTCGCTGCTGTGGATCACCGCGATCGACATGCGGCGGCGCGGCACCAGCCATCTGATGCGCCCGGTGCGCGGCTTCGACATCGCGGTCGGTTTGGTCCTCCTCGTCATCGCGGGCTATGCGCTGAACCTGGCCTGGCCGGGGGTTTGAGGATTCTTCTGTAAGAAACGCCGGCCGCCGCCGACTAAAGGATCATGGCGCGGGACCAGCACGACCAGGACGGACTTTATGCGCAGGCCATCGCCGCGCACGGGCCAGCGCTCGCCAGGCTGGCGCGCGCCGTCGAGGCCGATGCCGATCGCGCCCTCGATCTCGAACAGGACATGCACCTGGGCCTGTGGCGAAGCTTCGCCGGCTATGACGGCCGCTGCGCGATCGGCACCTGGACCTTTCGGGTGACGCACAACATCGCCGCCGCCCACCGGCGCGGCGGCGCGCGATCGATGAAGCTGGTCGGGCTCGACGAGGCGGAGGCGCTCGCCGGCACCGCCGATCCCGAACGCGACGCCGGCGAGGCCCATGCGCTCGCGCGCCTGCGCCGCCTCGTCCAGCAGCTGAAGCCCGCCGACCGATCGGTGATCCTGCTCTGGCTCGAAGGGCTCGATGCCGCCGCGATCGCCGAAGTGACCGGACTGTCGCCAGCCAATGTCGCGGTGAAGACGCATCGCATCAGGGCGTTGCTCGCGCGCCATTTCCAGACGGGAGACCCGACATGACCGATCCGCGCTCGATCTGGGCGGCGGACGATGCCCACCTGCCGCCGCTGTCGCCGGCAGACCTGCGCGGCCGCGACGCGCGCTTTCGTCGCCGGGTGCGACGGCGCAACCTCGTCGAATATGTCGCCGGCGGCGTGCTCATCGCGCTGTTCGGCGCGATCGGCGCGCGGGCGCAGGACGGCCTGTTCCGCATCGCCTGCGCGGCGATCGTGCTGGGAGTCGTCGCCGTCCTCTTCAGCCTCAGGCGGCGCGGGGCGGCACATCGCCCGGACGGCGCCGCCCCGGTCCGCGATCATTATCGCGCCGAGCTTTCGCGGCAGCGCGATGCGCTCGCGAGCGTGTGGCGCTGGTATCTCGCGCCGCTCGTCCCCGGCCTCGCCCTCCTGTTCGCCGCGCGCTGGCGTGAGGTGGCGGGCGATGCGGGGATCGGCGCGGCAAATGCGAGGATTCTGCCGGCGATTGTGGTGACTATCGTGGTTTTCGGTGGAATCCATTGGCTGAACCGTGTCGGTGCGCGCCGGCTCGATGGCGAGATCGCAAAGCTCGACGAATCCGATCAGGAGGATTGATCCATGCCCCGTTCCCGCCCCGCCATTTCTGCCGTCGCCACCGCCATCGCCGCCATGCTCGCGATGCCCGCACCGGTTGCCGCGCAGGCGACCCCGCAAACCACCGCAAACCACGCATCGGCCAGCGCCGCCCTGACGCAGCGCGCGGACGATGTCGTCGCCCTGCTGAACGGCGGCGGCGATCCCGACGCCTTGTTCGCGCCGGCCTTCCTCGCCCAGGTGCCGGCGGAACGGATGCGCGCCATCTCCGCCCAGATCGTCCAGCAATATGGACGGGCCGAACGGGTGACCGGGATCGCGCCGCGCGACGCCAGGTCCGGCACGATCGACATCGCGACCGAGCGCGGGACGCTGCACATCCTGATCGGCGTCGCCGCCGATCCGCCGCACCGGATCGAGACCTTGCTCGTCACCGGCGCCGAGCTCAGCGGCGACACGATGGACGCGGTGACGGCGGAAATCCGCGCGCTTCCCGGCACCGCTTCAATGGTGGTCGCGCGGCTCGGTGACGGCCCGCCGCAGCCGATGGCCGGGATCGAGCCCGATCGGGCGATGGCGATCGGATCGGCGTTCAAGCTCTTCATCCTCGCCGAGCTCGACCGGCAGGTGCGCGCCGGCCAGCGCCACTGGGCCGACGTGGTGCCGCTCGACCGCCGCTCCGCGCCATCGGGCATCCTCCAGGCCTGGCCGGCGGGGACGCCGATGACGCTGCAGACGCTCGCCACGCTGATGATCTCGATCAGCGACAACACCGCCACCGATACGTTGCTCCACATCGCCGGGCGCGAGAATGTCGAGCGGATGATGACGACGATCGGCGTCGCCGCCGCGCCGCGCAACCGCCCCTTGCTCTCGACGCTCGAACTCTTCGCGCTCAAGGCGGCGCCGCAGCCGGCCTACGACGCCTGGCGCAATGCCGACGAGGCCGGGCGCCGCCGCCTGCTCGCGCGCGATTATGCGGCGCTCGATGCGGCGCAGCTGCCGGCGGACCTGCTCGCCGGGCCGCCGTCGCGGATCGACACGCTGGAATGGTTCGCCTCGCCGATGGACCTGGCGCGAACCATGGACTGGCTGCGGCGCGAGGGCAGCGAGACCGCGCGGGCCATCCTGGCGGTCAATCCCGGCGGCCCGGCGCTGCGCGGGCGCTTCGCCTATGTCGGCTACAAGGGCGGATCGGAGCCGGGCGTGATCGATCTCACCTGGCTGCTGCGCGACCGCGAGGGCGCCTGGTTCGTGGTGACCGGCGCCTGGAACAATCCGGCGGCCGCGGTGGACGAGGCGCGCTTCCTCGGCCTGATGACGCGCGTCGCCACCCTCGTGCAGGGCTCTTAACCCTCTATTTGCCGCCTGGCGCTACAATGGCCGGATGAGCGGCGCGACATTCGGACGCAAGGGATTGGCCGGCGGCATCGCCGCACCCCGCCACGCGCCCGCTTTCGGCGCCGCGGCGCCGGCGCAGCGGCCGCTCTCGCCGGACGAGGAGATGGCGGCGCGCCGCGAGGCCTTCCTCGCCGCCGAGCGCGCGCGAAACGGCGGCGCCGCCGCCCCCGCCGCGACGCAGGTCCAGCAGCAGAAGATCGAGCGGCTCGCGCGCGCGCTGACGCCCCGCCCGCCGGAGACGTTCGAGGGCAAATCCTATCCGGTCGCCTTCCTGCTGTGGATGCTGCTCGGCGTCGCCGGCGCGCACCGGCTCTATCTCGGCCGCCGGATCAGCGGCGGCATCCTCGCCGCCATGTTCACGGTGAGCGTGGGACTCCTCGCGACGGGCTATTACCCCGCCTTCCTCGGCCTCGTCGCCTGTACCCTGGGGATGCTCGCCGACGGCCGCCTGATCGGGCGGATGAGCAAGGCGCGCCGCCGCTAGCTCGTCACCGCCGGCGCGACCAGCGGGAATCGCGGGATATCGACCGGAAAGCTGGCCCCGTCCTCGGCGACCATGAAATAGCGGCCCGACATCGCCCCGGTCGGGGTCTGGAGCGGGCAGCCCGAGACATAGTCGAACGATTCGCCGGGCTGCATCACCGGCTGCTCGCCGACCACGCCCTCGCCCTGCACCTCATGTGTGACGCCGCGCCCGTCGCTGATCGTCCATTCGCGGCTGATCAGCTGGATGGTGCGCGCGGAGCCGTTCTCGATGCGGATATGATAGGCCCAGAACCAGCGGCCCTTGGCAGGCTCCGACTGTTCGGGAAGGAAGCTGACCGACACGCGGACGGTGACGCCGTCGGTGGTCGCGGAGTGGGCGAAGAGCTCTTTCACAGGGGAAATGTGAGGCGCGGCGCCCGGCAGGTCAACCTGCGATCCGCTTCAGCCGGTCGATCAGCCGGCCGCGCCCGGCCAGCACCTCGGCCTGCCGATCCACCAAGAGGTCGCGCGCGAGGAAATGGCCGGTGACGCCGAGCCCCTCGCGAATCGCGACCCAGGGCGGCGTGCCGGGCGCGCGCAGCGCCGGCGGCAGCGCGAGCAGGGCGGTCTCGTCGAGCCCGAAGCCGAGCTCGTCGAGCATCAGCAGCTCGTAGCGGATCAGCGCCGCCGCCCAGCCGCGCGCGCTCGGCGCCGCCTCGATCGCACCGAGCAGGCCTTCGAGGCCCAGATAGACCTGCGGATAAGGCTGCGCTTCGGGGAGCGCGGCGGCGGTCAGCGCCGTCGCCCATTCGATCCCGGCCGCCGCCAGCGGCTCGGAGAGCAGGAAGGCGCGGCTGTGGGCCAGCTCGGCCGTCAGGTGGGCGAGCTGCTCGTCGGTGCGGGCGCGATATTCGGCCTGGACGCGGTTGCCGGGCACGAGCACGGGCCGAAGCCGCCGCGATCGACCGCCGCGCACATAGCCGGCCTGGATGCCGGCGCCCGGCGTCAGCGCGCGGACGATCGCGCCATGCTCGCCATGCGCCCGCACGGCGACGATCACGGCTTCGGTCAGAAGGTGCATGGATCGAGCCTAGCAAGGAAATCGCCCGGCGGTGACCCGAATCGATACAGCGGCCGCGCGCGAGGGGGCACGGTAACCCACTGAATACCACTTTGCGCTACCCGCCGCGGAAAGCGCGAAGGAGTCCCGATGTCCGTCTTCGGCAAAGCCGATCTTGCCCGCCTGCGATCCTTCTATCCGGGACAGCCGGGCCTGCTGAATCACCGGCTCGTCGGCCACGAATTGCTGACGCTGGAGGCGCTGGTCGAGCTGGGGCGACAGATGCCGCCGGCCAGCGTCGAATATAATGCGGGCGACCTGCCGATCGGGGTCGACCCCGGCGCGATCGGCGCGACCGGCCTGTCGATCGAGGAGACGATCCGCGGGATCGAGGAATGCGGCAGCTGGATGGTGCTGAAGCATGTCGAGCGGGTGCCGGCCTATGCGGCGCTGCTCGAGGCGGTGCTCGGCGAGATCGCCCCGGTGGTCGAACCGGCGACCGGCGAGATGCTGACCCACCAGGGTTTCATCTTCATCTCGTCGCCCGGCGCGGTGACGCCGTTCCACATGGATCCGGAGCATAATATCCTGCTCCAGATCCGCGGCCGCAAGACGATGAACATCTTCCCCGGCGATGCCAGCGTGGTGCCCGACGAGCTGCACGAGGCCTATCACGCCGGAAGCCACCGCAACCTGCCGTGGCGCGCCGATTTTGCCGCGCTCGGCGTCGGCTTCGAGCTGGCGCCGGGCGATGCCGTTCACGTGCCGGTGAAGCGGCCGCACTGGGTCCGCAACGGGGCCGAGCCGTCGATCAGCTTCTCGATCACCTGGCGCTCGCACTGGTCCTATCAGGAGGCCGACGCGCGCGGCATGAACCGGCTGATCCGCAAATGGGGCCTGCAGCCCGCCGCCCCGGCCCCCTTCCCGCGCGCCAATGCCGGCAAGGCCTATGCCTATCGCGCGATCAGGAAGGCGCGCACGCTGGGCCGAACCGCCTGATCAGCCCCGATGCGCTGACGTCCTTCGATACGGGCCTTCGCCGGGCTCAGCCCCTACTCAGGATGAGCGGGCCAGGTGGCTGGAATGGTGGCAGCACGGCGCTCATCCTGACTGGCCGGTGAGCTTGTCGAACCGGCGTATCGAAGGGCGTATCGGAAGCCTCGAAGAGCCCATCGCCAGCCTCACCCGCGCGGGTGGAAATAATCGTAGATGCCCTGTGCGGTCGCGCGGCTGATGCCGGGGACTTTTTCCAGATCCTCCAGCGCCGCACCTTTCACCGCGCGGGCCGTGCCGAAATGCATGAGCAGCGCGCGCTTGCGGCCCGGGCCGATGCCGGGAACGTCGTCGAGCGGGCTGGTGACCAGGCTCTTCGCCCGCTTCTGGCGGTGCGCGCCGATCGCGAAGCGATGCGCCTCGTCGCGCAGCCGCTGGAGATAGAAGAGCACCGGCGCATTCGCCGGCAGGGTGAATTCGCGCCCGCCCGGCAGGTGGAAGGTCTCGCGCCCGGCATTGCGATCCGGCCCCTTGGAGACGCCAACCACGGGCACGTCGTGGACGCCGGCATCCTCAAGCACTTCGCACACCGCCGAGAGCTGGCCCTTGCCGCCGTCGATCAGCAGCAGATCGGGCCATTCGCCGCGCGACCGATCCGGATCCTCCTTCTCCAGCCGGGCGAAGCGGCGGCCGAGCACCTCGCGCATCATCGCGAAATCGTCGCCGGGCGCGGTCTCCGGCCGCTTGATGTTGAACTTGCGATAGGCGTTCTTGCGGAAGCCCTCCGGCCCCGCGACGATCATCGCGCCGACCGCATTGGTGCCCATCACATGGCTGTTGTCATAGACCTCGATCCGCTCGGGCGGCTCGGGCAGCTCGAACAGGTCGGCGATCTCGCGCAGGTTCCTCGCGGTGGTCGAGCTTTCGGCGAGGCGGCGATCGAGCTCCTCCTCGGCGTTGCGCGCGGCCTGGCGGACCATCCGGGCGGTCTCCCCGCGCTGCGGCGCCTGAAGCCGCACCTTGCGCGCGGCGCGCTCCGAAAAGGCCTCGGCGAGCAGCTCCGCCTCGGGCAGCGGCCGATCGGTCAGCACCAGCCGCGCCGGCGGCACCTCCTCGTAGAACTGGGCGAGGAAGCTCTGCAGCACCTCTTCCTCCGGCACGTCGCTGGTGTGCGCCGGGAAGAAGCTGCGATGGCCCCAATTCTGGCCGCCGCGGATGAAGAAGGCCTGGATGCACATCTGCCCGCCCTTCGCGGCGAGCGCGAAGAGATCGGCATCGCCGAGCTTTTCGGCGTGGATCGCCTGCGCGCCCTGGATGAAGGTGAGCGCGCGCAGCCGATCGCGATAGACGGCGGCGAGCTCGTAATCCTGCTTCTCCGCCGCCTCAGACATCAGCTTGCCCAGCTTCTGCTGGATCTTGGTCGATCGACCGGAGAGGAAATCCTTCGCGTCGCGGACCA
The DNA here is from genome assembly GCF_007995055.1 of Sphingosinicella ginsenosidimutans. NCBI lineage: Bacteria > Pseudomonadati > Pseudomonadota > Alphaproteobacteria > Sphingomonadales > Sphingomicrobiaceae > Allosphingosinicella > Allosphingosinicella ginsenosidimutans. Next base: position 113,492 of record NZ_VOQQ01000001.1, read on the forward strand.
GCTCGTCATAGGCGGCCTCGTCGATCCGGCCGACGCACGGCGCCGAGCAGCGGCGGATCTGGTAAAGCAGGCAAGGGCGCGAGCGATTGGCGAAGAAGCTGTCGGTGCAGCTGCGAAGGAGGAACAGCTTCTGCAGCGCGTTCAGCGTCTCGCGCACCGATCCGGCGCTGGCGAAGGGCCCGTAATACTGCCCCTTGAAGCGCCGCGCGCCGCGATGGAGCTGGACGCGCGGGAAATCGTGATCCTCGCGAAGCAGGATGAAGGGGAAGCTTTTGTCGTCGCGAAGCAGCACATTGTAGGGCGGCCGGTAGCGCTTGATGAGCTGCGCCTCGAGCAGCAGCGCCTCCGCCTCGGTATGGGTGGTGACGATCTGCATGGACCGGGTCTGCGCGACCATGCGCTGGAGCCTCTTGGTGAGGCGGGGAACCTGGGTGTAGCTCGTCACCCGGTTCTTCAGCGCGCGCGCCTTGCCGACATAGAGCACGTCGCCGCGCGCATCGAGCATCCGGTAGACGCCCGGCCGCACCGGCAGCGTCTTCACCACCTTGCGGATCGCGGCGATCCCGGCCTCCAGATCGGGCGCGTCGGCGCCGCGAACGGTGTAGGTCGCCTTTTCCTCGTTGAATCGGCCGGGGCTCGTCGTCGGATCGGTCATCGCGGTTGATTTAGGCATTCCCCGCGCGCAACGCACTAGGACCAATCGACATTCAACTTGTATCTCCCTCTCCCCGGAGGGGAGAGGGTTGGGGTGAGGGGGCTCGGCGGTCGAGAATAATCCCAGACGCCCGACACCCTCACCCTGCCCTCTCCCTCAAGGGAGAGGGAAAGAAGAGGGATGTCGGCGCCGACTGTCGATTGCGTCCCAGGTTGAAAGGGAAGAAGCATGAAGCTCACCGGCAAGACCGCGCTCGTCACCGGCGGCACCGACGGCATCGGGCGGGAGATCGCGCGCCAGCTTCGCGCCAAGGGAGCGAGCATGATCGTCCACGGGCGCAATCCGGAGCGGATCGCGGCGGCGCAGGCGGATGGGTTCGAGACGATCGCGACGGACCTGTCGACCCCGGCGGGGATCGAGGCGCTGGTCGCCGCCATTCAGGGCCGGACGCTGGACATCCTGGTCAACAATGCCGGCATGGGCGCGGCCTATGACGTGAACGCGGCGATCGATCTCGACGCGGTGGACCGCTGCCTCTTCCTCAACCTCCACGCGCCGATCCACCTCGCGACGCGGCTGCTGCCCCAGCTGAGGGCGCGTCCGGGCGCGATGATCGTCAACGTCACCTCGGGCCTCGCCATCGCGCCGCGCGCCGGAAGCCCGGTCTATTGCGCGACCAAGGCGGGCCTTCGCAGCTTCACGCTGACGCTGCGTCGCCAGCTCGCCGGCACGACCGTGCATGTGCTGGAGGCGCTGCCGCCGCTGGTCGACACGGCGATGACCGCCGCCAACCAGCGCCACGCCAAGATGCCGGCCGCCGAATGCGCCCGCCAGATCGTCGCGGCGATGGAGGCGGGGCGAGACGAGGCCAATGTCGGCGCGGTGCGGTGGCTCAGGCTGCTCTACAGCCTGTCCCCCGCCCTCGCCCGCCGGCTGATGCTTCGCTACTGATCGGACATGGCCACGCCCGAGGACTTCCGGCGCATCGCCCTCTCCTTTGCCGGCGCGGAAGAACGGGCGCATATGGCCCATCCGGATTTCAGGGTCGGCGGCAAGATCTTCGCGACGCTCGGATCGCCCGATGCCGCGCACGGCATGGTCCAGCTCATGCCCGAGCAGCAGGCGCTGGCGATCGAAGCGGAACCGGCGGCGTTCCGCGCTGCCAGCGGCGCCTGGGGCCGCGGCGGCTCGACGCTGGTGCGGCTGGAGGCCGTGTCCCACGAATGGCTGGAGCGCACGCTCGAATGGGCGTGGCGCAAGCGGGCGCCGACGAAATAATCCTCCCCGCCGCGGAAGGCGATGGGGAGGGGACCGCGTGAAACGCGGTGGTGGGGCTTTCGGCGCCGGAGGCCCCTCCACCATCCTTCGGATGGTCCCCTCCCCATCCGCTTCGCGGACAGGGAGGATATTTGGATCAGCGCCTTGCCAGGCCCCCGATGGTGGCGTCGACCATCGCCTTGTCGGCCTTGGCGTCGAGCTTGTCGCGGAGCAGCCGTTCGGCGGCGGCGGCGGCGGCGGTGGCGGCGCGGCTGCGGACCTCATCGATCGCGGCGCGCTCGGCGGCGGCGATCTTGTCCTCGGCCATGCGGGTGCGGCGCTCGACCAGGGCGGCGGCGTCGGCTTCCGCCTGGGCGACGATGCCGGCGGCCTCGGTGCGGGCGCGCTCGACCATGGTCGCGGCCTCGGCATCGGCCTGGGCGGCCTTGGCCTCATATTCGGCCTTGAGCGATTCCGCCTCGGCGCGAAGCTGCGCGGCCTCGTCCAGCTGCTGGCGGATCGTCGCGATCTTGGCGTCGAGCGCGCGGCCGATCGCGGCCGGAACCTTCTTCCACAGGAGCAGCGCGAAGACGGCGAGCATCGCCAGCGCGATCCATGCGGGCGGGGTGAGCCCGAAGGCCGACGGTTCGACCTCGGCGTGGGCGGCGCCGCCCGGCGCCTCGGTCATCGCATGCTCAGCCATTGACCACCGCCTTCACCGCATTGGCGGCATCGGCCTCGCTGACCGAGAGGCCGGCGAGCCGCGACACCATTTCGCGCGCCGCTTCCGCCGCGATCCTTTCGACATCGGCCGCCGCCGCTGACGCCTGCTCGGCGAGCCGCGCTTCGGCCGCCTCGATCTTCGCCCGGAGCCCTTCATCCGCGGCGCGGACCTGCGCCTCGGCAGCCTTGGCGCTGTCCTGGCGCGCCGCGGCGGTGACCTTCAACGCCTCGGCGCGGCTCTCCGCGATCCGGGCGCTATAGGCCTCCTCGGTCGAATCGGCGGCGGCGCGCGCCTGCTCGGCAGCGGCGAGATCGGACGTGATCCGCCCCTCGCGGGCATCGACCGTCGCCTGGATCTTCGGCACCATGCCCTTGGCGATGCCGAAATAGACGAGCGCCATCGTGACCACGAGCCAGAAAAGCTGCGACCAGATGACTTCGCCGAGCTGGGTAAGCTGAGGCATTTCGGGGCCTTCGTCCTGAACGGCGGCGGGACGCGAACGTGCCCGCCGCCCTGTCGCTTAGATCGCGTAGAGGATGATCATCGCGACCGCGAACGCGATCAGGCCGAGAAGCTCCGCCGCGGCGAAGCCGATGAACAGGCGGCCCTGCTGGCCGTCGGCCGCCGCCGGGTTGCGAAGCGCGCCCTGGAGGAACTGGCCGAACACGATGCCGACGCCGATGCCGGCGGCGCCAACGCCGATGGCGGCGAGACCGGCGCCGATGACCTTGGCTGCTTCAAGACTTTCCATGATGTGAACTCCTTCGTGAAACCGTGACTTAGTGAAGATTGACCGCGTCGTTGATGTAGAGCGACGTCAGCAGCGCGAAAACATAGGCCTGGATCGCCGCGACCAGCAGCTCGAGCGCGAGCACGCCGGCGATGAACACGAACGACAAGAGGCTGATCGCCGTGCCCGCGCCGCCGGCGTTGAGCCCGCTGACGACGAAATTGCCGAACACCTCGACCAGGATGTGGCCGGCGATCATCGCGACGAACAAACGAAGCGCGAGGCTGAACGGACGCACCATGAACGAGATCAGCTCGACAAGGAAGATGAGCGGCAGCAGCACGAGCGGCGTGCCGTGCGGCACGAACAGCGAGAAGAAATGGAAGCCGTGCCGCCAGAAGCCGACGATCAGCACGATCGAGAAGCTGACGATGGCGAGCAGCCCGGTCACGGTGAACTGGCTGGTGACGGTGAACGGATGCACGCCCGCGATCGCAAACGGCATCATGCCCATCAGGTTGGCGAACAGGATGAACATGAAGATCGAGAAGACCCAGGGCATGAACTTGCGCCCTTCCGGCCCGATGCTCGTCGAGACCATGTTGTCGACGAACCCCGTCACCCCCTCGACCATCGCCTGCCAGCGGCCGGGGACGAGCTGGCGCTTCATCCCGCCGAGCATGAAGACCCACAGCGCGCCGAGGACGATCAGCATCCACAGCGCCGAGGTGGTGAAGCTGATGTCGTAGCCGGCGATGTTGAGGTCCGCGATCTTGCTGATCGCGAACTGGTGCATCGGGTCGATCTTGGATTCGGCCGCCACGCTTGTCTTTTCCCCTCGCGCCCTATTCGGGGCGCTGTTTCGAAATCTTGTACACGTTCCAGATGGCGCCGCAGAACCCGAGGAACAGCAGCGCCAAGAGGAAGACCGGCCGGGTCCCGAACCACCGATCGAGCAGCCACCCGACAAGGGCGCCGCCGAGCGGCATCCCGAACAGGTCGGAAAGGATGCGCATGCCCTGGGCCTGGCCCTTGCCTTGCGCGCCCGCATTCGTTCCCGTCCGAGCCGATTCCTGCGCTTGCGCCTGCTTCAATCGCCGATCGAGCGATCTCAGCCGCGCATCTTCAGGAAGGCCTGGGTCCTGCCGGGGCTCGTCTTCCGCCATGCCGCTCTCCCCAAAATGGCCCCCATGCGGGCGCCGGACAGGGCATGCCGGCGGACCAGCCCGCCAAGGCGCGGTTCCCTTAGGAAGGCCGGCAAGTCAAGTCAACACGAATGGTGCAATGCAGCAGGCGCGGGCTTGTTGCGGGAAGCCGCGCCCTCGCCTAATCCCTGGCCATGGCCGATACGGGGGACGGCAGCGGGCACCGCGCCCGCCTGAGACAGCGCCTGTTCGAGGGCGGACCCGATGCGCTGCTCGATCACGAGCTGGTCGAATATCTCCTCGCGCTGGCCATTCCCCGCCGCGACACCAAGCCGCTCGCGCGAAAGCTGCTCAAGGAGTTCGGCGGCTTCGGCGCGCTGATGACGGCGGATGCCTCGGCGATCATGCGCGCCGGCGGGATCAGCGAGACGGCGGCGGCGGCGCTCAAGACCGCCCATGCCGCGGCGCTTCGCCTGCTCAAGGACAAGGTGGCGGCCCGCCCGGTGCTCGGCTCGTGGCAGGCCCTGCTCGACTATCTCCACGCGGACATGGCGCACGAGGGGATCGAGCGGGTGCGGGTCCTCTTCCTCAACGCCAGGAACATGCTGATCGCCGACGAGGCGATGTGGGAGGGATCGATCGACGAATCGGCGGTCCACGTCCGCGAGATCATGCGCCGCGCCATGGATCTCCATGCGACCGCCCTGATCCTCGTCCACAACCACCCCTCGGGCGATCCATCCCCCAGCCCGCAGGACATCCGCATCACCCGCAACATCATCGAGGCCGGCCGCCACCTCAAGATCACCGTCCACGATCACGTCATCATCGGCACCAACAGCCATGCCAGCCTGAAAGGCCTGGGGCTGATCTGATCTTTCCCGGAAGGATTGATCGCGCCGCGCCGCCACCATAAAGCGCCGGCATGATCCCCCGCTATTCACGCCCCGACATGGCCGCGCTCTGGTCGCCCGAGACGCGCTATCGAATCTGGTTCGAGATCGAGGCCCATGCGCTCGATGCGATGGCGGCGCTCGGCGTCGTCCCGAAGGAGTCGGCCGAGGCGGTCTGGGGCTGGTGGGCGACGAATCCGGCGATCGACGTCGAGCGGATCGACGCGATCGAGGCGGTGACGAAGCATGACGTGATCGCCTTCCTCACCTGGGTCGCCGAGGAAGTGGGGCCGCAGGCGAGATTCCTCCACCAGGGCATGACCAGTTCGGACGTGCTGGACACCTGCCTCGCGGTGCAGCTGAAGCGCGCGGCGGACCTTCTGATCGCCGATCTCGACGCCTTGCTCGACGTGCTGAAGCGCCGCGCGTACGAGCACAAGCTGACGCCGACGATCGGCCGCAGCCACGGCATCCATGCCGAGCCGGTGACATTCGGGCTCAAGCTCGCCCAGGCTTATGCGGAGTTCGCGCGGGGCCGCGCCCGGCTGGTCGCCGCGCGCGACGATGTCGCGACCTGCGCGATTTCCGGCGCGGTCGGCACCTTCGCGAATATCGATCCCAGGATCGAGGCGCATGTCGCGGAGAAGATGGGACTTTCGATCGAGCCGGTTTCGACCCAGGTGATCCCGCGCGATCGCCACGCGATGTTCTTCGCGACGCTTGGCGTGATCGCCTCGTCGATCGAGCGGCTGGCGACCGAGGTCCGGCACCTCCAGCGCACCGAGGTGCTTGAGGCGGAGGAATATTTCGCGCCGGGCCAGAAAGGCTCGTCCGCCATGCCGCACAAGCGCAACCCCGTGCTGACCGAGAATCTGACCGGCCTCGCCCGGGTCGTTCGCTCGGCGGTGACGCCGGCGCTCGAGAATGTGGCGCTGTGGCACGAGCGCGACATCAGCCACTCGTCGGTCGAGCGCTATATCGGACCGGACGCGACGATCACGCTCGATTTCGCGCTGGCGCGCCTCACCGGCGTCATCGACAAGCTGCTCGTCTATCCCGAGCGGATGCAGAAGAATCTCGACCGGATGGGCGGCCTCGTCCATTCGCAGCGCGTGCTGCTCGCGCTCACCCAGGCCGGCGCGAGCCGCGAGGATTCCTATCGCCTTGTCCAAAGAAACGCGATGAAGGTATGGGAATCGGACGGAAAATTGTCGCTGCTCGACCTTCTGAAGGCCGATCCCGAGGTCACCGCCCTCCTCTCCCCGGCCGAGCTCGAGGAGAAGTTCGACCTCGACTATCATCTGAAGCATGTCGACACCATCTTCGACCGGGTGTTCGGCCAATGAGTGCGCGGGCGGCGCTGAGGAGTGCGACCGCCGAGAATCACCACAGGGTCGACGCCGCCTTTTCCCGCTTCGATCTCGCCACCGCCAGCGGCTACCGGCGGTTCCTTCTGGCGCAGGCGGGCGGCTTCCTTCCGATCGAACGCGCGCTCGACGAGGCGGGCGCGGCCGACGTGCTCGACGATTGGCCGCAGCGCCGCCGCGGCACGCTTCTGCGCGCCGACCTCGAAGAGCTCGAAGTCACGCCCCCGGAACTTTTTTTCCGCCCGGACTTTTTTTCCGGGGAGGCGTCGATACTCGGCGCGATCTACGTGCTGGAGGGATCGAGGCTGGGGGGTGCGGTGCTGAAGCAGGCCGTGCCCGGCCACTTTCCCCGGCGATTCCTGGAGGCCCGGCACGTGGCCGGCGGCTGGCGCAAGCTCCTCCAGGCGCTCGACGACTTGCTGATCCGGCCCGATGATCTCGACGCCGCCGTGCGGGCGGCGAAGGAGGTTTTCGCGCGCTTCGAGGCGGAGGCGGGAGCGCAGTTGGAGAACAAGGCCGCGTGAGTGACGTCCATCCACAGGTCGATCTGACCAATTGCGACCGCGAGCCCATCCACATCCTGGGCGCCATCCAGCCGATCGGCTTTCTGATCGCCCTGTCCTCGGACTGGATGATCGCCCGGGTGTCCGCCAATGCGGGCGCCTTCCTCGGCACGGGCGACAGCGAGGCATTGCTGGGACGCCCCCTCGCCGGGCTGCTCCCGGCGGGCACGATCCATGCCCTGCGCAACCGCGTCGCCATGCTGCGGGGCCCCGACGCGGTGGAACGGCTGTTCGGATGCCCGATCCGCCAGGGCGGCGAGCCGTTCGACATCGCCGTCCATGTGTCCGGTGGCCAGATCGTCATCGAGGCGGAGCCCGGATCGACCGACACCGGCGATGCGACCGGGACCGTGCGATCGATGATCGCGCGCCTGGACCAGACAGGGTCCATTCCCGATTTCCTGCACGAGGGCGCGCGGCAGGTTCGCGCGCTGACCGGCTACGACCGGGTGATGGTATACCGCTTCGCCGCGGACGGCTCGGGCGAGGTCGCCGCCGAATCCTGCCGGCGCGGCATCGGTTCGTTCCTCGGGCTGCACTATCCGGCGACCGACATCCCGGTGCAGGCACGCGCGCTCTACAAGCGCAACCTGCTCAGGATCATCACCGACGTGAACGCCGAGCCGGTCGGGATCGTGCCGGCGCTGGACGAGAACGGCGCGCCGCTCGATCTCTCGCTCTCGGTGCTGCGCGCCGTGTCGCCGATCCACATCGAATATCTGAAGAACATGGGCGTCCAGGCCTCGATGTCGATCTCGATCGTCGTCGAGGGACGGCTGTGGGGTCTCTTCGCCTGCCACCATTATTCGCCGCGCGTCATCCCGTTCGAGCGGCGATCGGTGGCGGAATTGTTCGCGCAGATGTTCGCGATGCGGCTCGAAAGCCGGGAGCGCCAGCTGATCGTCGAGTTCGAGCGCCGGGCGCGCGACATTTCGGACCAGCTGCTGGGCGCCGTCGCCACCGACGAGACGCTGCTGAAGGACCCGGACTGGCTGAGCAACATCCTGACCCACGCCATTCCGGCGGACGGCGTCGGCGTGTGGATCAACGGCAGCCATGCCTTTTCCGGGACGACCCCGGACACCGACCAGTTCGCGCGGATCATCAAGGCGCTGAACGGAACCGCCGCCGGCAAGGTCTACGCGACCGACCGGATCGCGAGCATCGTCGCCGGCGCCGAGGATTTCGCCGATACGGTCGCCGGGATGCTCGCCATCCCGATCAGCCGGGCCCCGCGCGACTATGTCGTGCTGTTTCGCTCCGAGCTGGTCCGCTCGGTGCGGTGGGGCGGCGATCCCCACAAGCCGGTCGAATATGGCCCCAACGGACCGCGCCTCACGCCGCGCGAGAGCTTCGAGGAGTGGAAGGAGACGGTGGTCGGCCGCTCCCGCCCCTTCACGACTTCCGAATGCCGTGTCGCGGAAACCCTGCGCGCGACCCTGATCGAAGTCGTGCTGCGGCTCGCCGACGAGGCCAGCGCCGAGCGGCAGGCGGCGAACGAGCGCCAGGAATTGCTGATCGCCGAGCTCAACCACCGGGTCCGCAACATCCTTGCCGTGATCCGCGGCCTGATCCGGCAATCGCAGCCCAAATCGGGATCGAGCATCGAGGATTTCGTCCGGCTCGTCGACGGCCGGATCCATGCGCTCGCCCGCGCACATAACCAGATCACCGACGACCACTGGGGCCCGGCGCCGATCCGCGCACTGATCGACGCCGAGGCAGCCGCCTTCCTCGCCGACCAGACCGAACGCATCATCGTCGACGGGCCGGACTTCCTGCTCAACCCGCAGGCCTATTCGACCATGGCGCTGGTGATCCACGAGCTGGTGACCAATTCGGCCAAATATGGCGGGCTTTCCGACAGCGGAAAGGCGCACATCTCCTGGCGTCTCAACGAGGCTGGAGACCTGCTGCTCGAATGGCGCGAAAGCGGCGGCCCGCCGGTCAAGCCACCCTCGCGCAAGGGCTTCGGCTCGACGATCATCGACCGCTCGGTGCCCTATGACCTGGGCGGCGACTCCAGCATCGATTACAAGCGCGAGGGCGTGGAGGCGCGATTCCGGATCCCCGCGCGCCATGTTTCCGCTCCGAAGGACCATAGCGGACCGGCGATCCGCTTCCCGCGGCCGGCGCCCGCCAAAAATGGGCCCGTCCCCGACCAGGTGATCAAGGGCGCGAACGTGCTCCTGGTCGAGGACAGCCTGATCATCGCGCTCGACGCCGAGGACATATTGAAGCGCCTCGGCGCCGCCCATGTCGCCACCGGCGCGACCGTCGAAGGGGCGCTGGATATGATCCGCGCGGCCCGGCCGACGCTGGCGCTGCTCGACATCAATCTCGGCGACCAGACCAGCTACGCCGTGGCCGACCGGCTCGCCGAGCTCGGCATCCCCTTCCTCTTCGCCACCGGTTATGGCGAGCAGGCCGATCTGCCGGCCGACCACAAGCACCGCCGGGTGGTGCAGAAACCCTATACGATCGAGAATGTGGCCCGCGCCCTCGCCGAGCTGATCGGCACGGCGCAAGCCTGACCTGCCGCGCGGTTCGAAATGCGGGCGCCGAAGGGGCTTTCAAGCGCCGGACTTCCCCCTATCTTGCCTGTGACCACCCGGAGGATCCTAGCATGACCGATTTGTCCACTTTCCCGATCACCACGCGCTGGCCCGCGCAGCACCCGGATCGCATCCAGCTCTATTCGCTGCCGACGCCCAACGGCGTGAAGGTATCGATCATGCTGGAGGAGACCGGCCTTCCCTATGAGCCGCACCTCGTCGACATCATGAAGAACGAGAGCTGGACGCCGGAATTCCTGTCGCTCAACCCCAATGGGAAGATCCCGGCGATCCTCGATCCCGACGGGCCCGGCGGCAAGCCGATGGGGTTGTGGGAATCGGGCGCGATCCTGATCTACCTCGCCGAAAAGAGCGGCAAGTTCCTGCCCGCCGATCCGGCGCGGCGCTACGAGACGATCCAGTGGGTGATGTGGCAGATGGGCGGCCTTGGGCCGATGTTCGGCCAATTGGGCTTCTTCCACAAATTCGCCGGCCGCGACTATGAGGACAAGCGCCCTCGCGATCGCTATGCCAATGAAAGCAAACGCTTGCTCGGCGTCCTTGAAAGCCGGTTGGCGGATCGGACGTGGATCATGGGCGACGATTATACGATCGCCGACATCTCGATGCTCGGCTGGGTCCGCAACCTCATCGGCTTCTACGAGGCCGCCGAGCTGGTCGATTATGCGAGCCTGAGGCACGTGCCCGCCTGGCTGGAGCGCGGGCTTGCGCGTCCCGCCGTCCAGCGCGGGATCACGATTCCGGCGCGGACCTAGACGTTCGCGCCGGGGGGCGCGACTGCCGTCAGCCGGTGATCGCGTCCTTCAGTTTCTGGAAGAAGGTGCGAGAATTGGGGCATTCGTCCCCGGTCTCGGTCTCGCGGAAGGCTTCGAGCAACTCGCGTTGCCTTGCGCTGAGCCTGGTCGGGGTCTCGACCTCGATCTCGATCACCATGTCGCCGCGGCCACGGGCGTTCAACGCGGGCATCCCCGCGCCGCGCAGGCGCAGCTGCTTGCCCGACTGGATCCCGGCCGGGATACGGACTTCGTTCGGCGCGCGATCGAGCCCCGGCACCTCGATGCAGCCGCCGAGCGCCGCGGTCGTGAAGCTGATCGGCGCGCGGCAGAACAGGGTCGTGCCGTCACGCTGGAAGATGGCGTGCCGGGCGAGGTGGACGAAGATGTAGAGATCGCCCGCCGGCCCGCCGCGCACGCCCGCCTCGCCTTCCCCGGCCAGGCGGATGCGGGTGCCCTCGTCGACGCCGGCGGGGATGTTGACGGTCAGCGTCTTGCGCTTCTCCACACGGCCCTCGCCCCGGCAGGAGCGGCAGGGATCGGCGATCATCTCGCCGACGCCGCGGCAGACCGGGCAGGTCTGCTCGACCACGAAGAAACCCTGGCGCGCGCGGACCTGGCCGTGGCCGCCGCAGGTGTTGCAGGTCCGGGCGGAGGTGCCCGGCTTGGCGCCCGAACCGCCGCATGGCTCGCACGTCGCGGTGGTGTCGATCGAAAGCTCGACCTCGCGGCCCTCGAACGCATCCTCGAGCCGGATTTCGAGATCGTAGCGCAGGTCCGATCCGCGCCGGACGTCGCGCTGGCGGCCCTGGGCGCCGCCCATGAACTCGCCGAAGATATTGTCGAAAATGTCGGCGAAGGACCCGAAATCCTGGGCGCCACCCGCAGGACCACCGCCGAAGCCGCCATTCTGGAAGGCGGCATGGCCGAACCGATCATAGGCGGCGCGCTTCTGCGGATCCTTCAGGCAGTCATAGGCCTGGCTGATCGCCTTGAACCGCGCCTCGGCATCCGGGCACCCGCCATTGCGGTCGGGATGGCATTCCATCGCGAGCCGGCGATAGGCGGATTTGATCGTCTTGTCGTCCGCGCTCCGATCGACCTGGAGCAGCTCGTAATAATCGGTTTCAACCATTTTTCCCTCGCCCCTTCAGGGGAGAGGGTAGAGCCGCGAAGCGGCGAAGGGAGAGGGGCAGTGCCGGACTCTCTACCATCTGCTCATCCTCTCGGGCTCCCCCTCTCCCCAGCCCTCTCCCCCGGAGGGGAGAGGGAGGGTCCGTCCGTTCAGCCCTTATTGTCTTCGTCGACCTCGGAGAATTCGGCGTCGACGACCTCCTCGCCGCCGGCATCGCCACCCGCGGAGGACGCATCGGCGCCCGGCGAGGCGGCCGCCTGCTGCTCCTTCTCGTAGATCGCCTGGCCGAGCTTCATCGCGACCTGCGCGAGCGCCTCCGCCTTGGCCTTGATCGTGTCGGTGTCGCCGCCCTCAAGCGCGGTACGCGCCTCGGCGATCGCCGTCTCGATCTCTGACTTGAGGCCGGCATCGACCTTGTCGCCATGCTCCTTGAGCTGCTGCTCGGTCGAATGGACGAGGCTGTCGGCCTGGTTGCGGGCCTCCGCGCCCTCGCGGCGCTTCTTGTCCTCGTCGGCGAACTGCTCGGCTTCCTGGACCATCTTCTCGATGTCGGAATCGGACAGGCCGCCGGAGGCCTGGATCCGGATCTGCTGCTCCTTGCCGGTGCCCTTGTCCTTGGCCGAGACGTTGACGATGCCGTTGGCGTCGATGTCGAAGGTGACCTCGATCTGCGGCACGCCGCGCGGCGCCGGCGGGATGCCGACCAGATCGAACTGGCCAAGCAGCTTGTTGTCCGCCGCCATCTCGCGCTCGCCCTGGAAGACGCGGATCGTCACCGCATTCTGATTGTCCTCGGCGGTCGAGAATGTCTGCGCCTTCTTGGTCGGGATCGTCGTGTTGCGATCGATCATCCGGGTGAAGACGCCGCCGAGCGTCTCGATGCCGAGGCTGAGCGGGGTGACGTCGAGCAGCAGGACGTCCTTGACCTCGCCCTGCAGCACGCCGGCCTGGATCGCGGCGCCCATCGCGACGACCTCGTCCGGGTTGACGCCGGTGTGCGGCTCCTTGCCGAAGAAGTCCTTCACGGTCTCGCGGACCTTGGGCATGCGGGTCATGCCGCCGACGAGGACGACCTCGTCAATGTCCTTGGCCTCGACGCCCGCATCCTTGAGCGCCTTCTTGCAGGGCTCGAGCGTGCGCTTGATGAGATCGCCGACGATCTTTTCCAGATCGGCGCGGCTGATCGTCTCGACGAGATGGAGCGGGGTCGAAGCGCCGCCCTCCATGCGCGCGGTGATGAACGGCAGGTTCACCTCGGTGGTCTGCGCGGACGACAGCTCGATCTTCGCCTTCTCGGCGGCTTCCTTCAGCCGCTGGAGCGCGAGGCGATCGGTGCGAAGGTCGATATTCTCCTTCGCCTTGAACTTGTCGGCCAGCGTGTCGACCAGCTTGGCGTCGAAATCCTCGCCGCCGAGGAAGGTGTCGCCGTTCGTGGACTTCACCTCGAAGACGCCGTCGCCGATCTCGAGGATCGAGATGTCGAACGTGCCGCCGCCAAGGTCATAGACGGCGATCGTCTTGCCGTCCTGCTTCTCGAGCCCGTAGGCGAGCGCGGCCGCGGTCGGCTCGTTGATGATGCGAAGCACCTCGAGCCCCGCGATCTGGCCGGCATCCTTGGTCGCCTGGCGCTGCGCGTCGTTGAAATAAGCGGGAACGGTGATCACCGCCTGGGTGACTGTCTCGCCGAGATAGGCCTCGGCGGTTTCCTTCATCTTCTGGAGGATGAAGGCGGAAATCTGCGACGGGGAATAATCCTTCCCCCCGGCCTGGACCCAGGCGTCGCCATTGGCGCCCTTGACGATGTGATAGGGGACGAGTTCGGTGTCCTTCTTGGTCACCGGATCGTCGAAGCGGCGGCCGATCAGGCGCTTCACCGCGAAGATGGTGTTGTCGGGATTGGTGACCGCCTGGCGCTTGGCCGGCTGGCCGATCAGGCGCTCGCCGTCCTTGGTGAATGCGATGACGCTCGGCGTCGTGCGCGCGCCTTCCGCATTCTCGATGACCTTGGGCTTGCCCCCCTCCATCACGGCAACCGCGCTGTTGGTGGTGCCGAGATCGATGCCGATCACTCTTGCCATGCTTTTTTCCTCTTGCCTCTCAATAGACTGCCGGCCCACGGCCCTTCCAAAGCGACGCGCAGGTCCTGTCGTGACCGGGATATAGGGGGCGATTCTGTTGCGACAAGAAGCTTGCTTGTCCTAAGGGCAGGCCATGCGCTCGCTTGTCCCGGCCCTGGCCGTTTCCCTCGCCCTCGCCGCCTGCCACGGGGCGCCCGAAACCCCGCATGCCACCGTGACCGGCGCGGTCGTCACCCTGCCGCCGATTCCGGACCGGCCGGGCGTCGCCTATTTCATGGCCGAGACGACGCAGCCGACCCGACTGACGGGCATCGCAAGCCCCGCGATCGGCCGCATCGAGCTCCACGAATCGATGATGCAGGGGAACATGTCGACGATGCGCCCGCTCGCCGCCGTGCCGGTGACGCCCGGCACGCCGACCGCCTTCGCGCCGGGGGGCAAGCACGCCATGCTCTACGACATCGCGCCCAGCGTCCGCGCCGGGGGCACAGTGCGCCTCACCTTCACGTTCGACGGGCTGCCCCCGGTCAGCGTCGATGCCGAGGTTCGCGATTTCGGCGCGGGCCATGCCGGGCACTGATCCGGCGCTCCCCCCGTTTCGGGGGAAGAGGTGACAGGGCGTCCCCTCACCCAGGGCGAGATCAAGATCGCCCGCTCCGTCTTCGGCGATTCGATCGACTATGCGCCGGTGCGGATCGCCAGGCGCAAATGGTGGCCATTCCAGCCGCGCGAGACGCTGATGAGCCCGTGCGGCCATGTCCACGTCCACCCGGCGAGCACGCTGTGGAGCGAGGATTATTCGGCCGAGAGGATCGAGCTCCAGGGCCTGCTGATGCACGAGCTCACCCACGTCCTCCAGGCGCAGGAGCGCGGGCGCTTCTACCTGCCGCTGATGCGCCATCCCTTCTGCCGCTACGGCTACCGGATCGTGCCGGGACGCCCGTTCGACCGCTACGGGATCGAGCAGCAGGGCGAACTCGTCCGCCACCTCTTCTTCGCCCGCAACGGCCGGACGCTTCCCGGCATGGCGAGCCGCGAGGAATTGGAGCGGATCGTGCGGCCACGCTTCGGCGGGCCTTAGGGCGGACGAAATTCACAACTTCGCTCCCTCTCCCCGGCGGGGAGAGGGCTGGGGTGAGGGGGCTCGGCGGTCGAGAACAATCCCAAACGCCCGACACCCTCACCCTGCCCTCTCCCTTGAGGGAGAGGAGAAAAAACCGACTGTCGATCCGCCCTGGACCGCCCCGTCCGCTTCGCCGCCGGCGAGCTATCGAACGGGGTGTGGGGATTCTACGTCCCGGACTGCGAATAAAGCGTCGCGATCCGCGCCGCCGATGCGCGGAGCTCCGCCCGCAATTCATCCGGAGCGAGCACTTCGATCCGGTCTCGAAAGCCGAGCAGGAGCCCGGCGGCGTGGGCGATGCTCTCGATCGGGATCGTCGCGCGGCGGCGGCCCCGGTCGTCGGGAGTCGCGGCGTGGATGGCCTCCGCCGCGTCGGCGCCGAGGCGGTCGATCGTCGACATCGCCTCGGGATGGACGATCAGGTCCGCCGTTCCCTGCTGGAGGCTGCGCTCGAAGCGGGCGACCTCGGCGGTCCAGTGGGCGGCGATATCGAAACCGGCCGGCCGATCGAACGTCTCGTCGAGCAGCTCGAAATCGCGGATGCCGGCGAGGCGATAGGTGCGAAGCGCTTCGCCCGCGCGCGCCACCAGATACCAGCGCCCGCCCTTCAGGACGAGGCCGAGCGGATCGAGTGTGCGGCGCCGCTCGCCGGCCCAGCTTTCGTAGCGGATCGCGATCCGCCGCTGCGCCCAGACCGCCGAGGCGACCTCGCCGAGCCGCTCCGCCGGCATCGGCCGGCGATACCAGTCGGCCGGATCGAGATGGAAGCGATCGGCGACCCGCAGCGCCGCATCGCCCGCGCCCGGCGGCAGCGCGGCGAGCAGCTTCAGCCGCGCCGCCGACGCTGCCTCGCCGATCCCCAATTCCTCCATCGGCCCGCCGAGCCCCATCAGCAGCACCGCCTCGGCCTCGGCGGCGGTCAGCCCGGTGAGCCGCGTGCGATAGCCGTCGAGCAGAGCGAAGCCGCCGCCCGGCCCGCGATCGGCATAGACCGGCACGCCCGCTGCGCTCAGCGCGTCGACATCGCGGTAGATGGTCCGCTGCGACACCTCGAACCGCTCGGCCAGCGCCGCGGCGGTGACGCGCCCGTGGGTCTGCAGCGTGATCAGGATCGAAAGCAGGCGGGACGCGCGCATTTTTCTCCCATAGCGCAATATAACTGACAAAGGATGTCAGTTTATCGGCTTTAGAAGGTCTCCCGACTCGAGGGAGGACAATGAGCGATCCGCTGATCCTGTGGGCCTTCGCCGCGGCGGCGGTGGCGATCGTCATCGTGCCCGGCGCCGACATGGCGATCATCCTGACGAGCGCGCTCGGCGGCGGCCGCGCGGCGGGCCTCGCCGCGGTCGGCGGGATCTGCATGGGCGCGGCGACGCACATCGCCTTCAGCGCGATCGGGATCAGCGCGCTGGTCGCCGCCAGCCCGGTCGCGCTGGCGCTGCTCGGCTGGGCCGGCGCGGCCTATATCGTCTGGCTCGGCGCCGGCTTCCTGAGGAGCAGCGGCGCGGCGCTCCCGCTCGCGGCCGCCGGCCGGATCGCCCCGGCCGAGGCGTGGCGCCGAGGGGTCACGACCAACCTGCTCAATCCCAAGGCCTATCTCTTCATGCTGGTCGTCTTTCCGCAGTTCATCCGCGCGGGCGGCTGGCCGGCCGGCGTGCAGGCGCTGGTGCTCGGCGCGCTGCTGCTTGCCATCGCGGTGCCGATCTACAGCGGCCTCGCCCTCGCCGCCGCGCAGGCCGGACAGGCGCTGGTCCGCCGGCCCGAGACCGGACGGATCATCAATCGCGGTGCCGGGCTGGTGCTCGTCGCGCTCGGCCTCGCGCTCGCCGCGGGGCAGGCCATCGAAACTCTGGAGGGACTGAAATGAAGGCGTTCGCGCGCAGCTTCCGCATCGCAATGATCGGCCTCGCTCTCGGCATCGGCCTCGCCGGTGCCGCCGCGGCGAGCATCGTCGAGCTGCGACAGTACAAGATCAATCACGGCCAGCGCGACGCCTTCGTCGCCTTGTTCGATCGCGAATTCGTCGAGCCGCAGGAGGCGGATGGGATGCGAATCGTCGGCCAGTTCCGCGATCTCGACGATCCGGACCGCTTCGTGTGGATCCGCAGCTTCCCCGACATGGACTCGCGCGCCCGATCGCTCAACGCCTTCTATTTCGGCCCGGTGTGGCAGGCGCATCGGGACGAGGCGAACCCGATGCTGTTCGACAATGACAATGTCCTGCTCCTCCACCCCTCCTCCCCAACCGGCGATTTCCCGCCGGCGGCGGCGCGCTCTGCCCACCGCGCGCCGCCAACCCCGCACGGCCTCGTCGTCGCCACCATCTACTATCTCTGGAAGGCGCCCGACGAAGATTTCAGCCGCTTCTTCGACGAGACGATGCGCCCCGCGATCGCCGCCGCCGGCATTCCCGTCCTCGCGAGCCTGGCGCCGGAAAGCGCACAGAACAATTTCCCGCGCCTTCCCGTCCGCCGGGGCGAGAAGCTGTTCGTCTGGATCACCCGCTTCGACAGCGAGGCCGACCGCGCCGCCGCCATGCGCCGGCTGGACGCCTCGCCGGCGTGGCGCCGGCTCGCCCCCGGCCTTGCCGACAGGATCGAGCGCGCGCCGCAGGTGCTTCGACTCGAGCCGACGCCGCGATCCGCGCTTCGCTGAGTCTTTCCTTCCCCGACGCGCATGCTAGCGTCGCGCGCTCTTGGGGTTGGGAGAGACTCATGGATGCGCCGATCGACACGTTTCGCTCCTCGACGGTCGGCTGGCTGAGGGGATCGCTCGCCGGCTGGGGGACGGTGATCCTGGCGCTCGCCGGCCTCATCCTCACCGCCGCCGGCATCGGCGCCGCCCAGACCGGGATGCGCTGGCTGCCGCTGCTGCTCACCGTCATCGCGCTCGCGATCATCGCCAGCGTGTGGCTGCGCTATCTCGCCGCGACCTACGAGATCACCGAGGAGCGGCTGATCATCCGCCGCGGCATCTTCATGAAAAGCATCGACGAGATCGAGCTCTACCGGATCAAGGACATCCGACTCAATTTCAGCCTGGTGAACCAGATCGCGGACATCGGCACGCTTGGCATCGCGTCGAGCGACGAGACCACCCGGAGCGGCGACCTCGTCATCCCCGACGTCGCCCAGGCCCGCGAGCGCCGCGAGACGCTGCGCCGCCTCGTCGACACGGCGAGGCAAAGGCGGCGGGTGCGCGAATTCGACATGCACGACGACCGTTGAACCCCATCGCCTTCGGCGACAGGGAGGACGTGAAGGCTAGGGCTTCTTCGCCACACCCACCAGCGCTGGCCTGAGCAGCCGGTCCTTGATCGTGTAGCCGGCCTGCATCTCCTGGACGATGGTACCGGGCTCGGCGGTGTCGCTCGGCACCTCGATCATCGCCTGGTGGAGATGCGGGTCGAGCTTCTCGCCCATGGCGGGGACGCGGGCGATGCCGTGGCGCTGGAAGACATTGTCGATCTCGCGGCCGGTTGCTTCCAAGCCCGCGACGAGGCCCTTCAGCTTGTCGTCCTCGCGAAGCTCGGCGGGGATCGCGGACAAAGCGCGCTCCAGATTGTCCTTCACCGAAAGCACGTCGCGCGCGAAGGCGGTGGCGGCATAGGCGGCCGCGTTGACCTTCTCCTGCTCCAGCCGCCGGCGGACGTTCTGCGTCTCGGCCTGGGCATAAAGGACGTTCTGGCGGACCTCCTCCAGTTCGGCCTCCAGTGCGCTCAGCCGATCGAGGCTGCTTTCCGCGGCCGCCTCGGGCGCCTCTTCGGCGCCGGTTTCTTCGATGTTCGTTTCGTTCTCGCTCATGCCATCAATCTCGAAAGTGCCTTGGCGGTGAAATCCACGATGGGAACCACCCGCGCATAGTTCAACCGGGTGGGCCCGATCACGCCGACGACGCCGACCAGCCGGCCGTCCGCACCGCGATAGGGCGCGGCAATAACCGACGAGCCGGACAAAGCGAACAACTCATTCTCCGATCCGATGAAGATCTTCATCGCCTCGCCGTCGCGGGCGCGATCGAGCAGACGGGCGATCTCCTCCTTGCCCTCCAGTTCTTCGAGCAGCTGGCGCACCCGTTCGAGATCGGCCGCGGCGCTGTCGTCGATCAGGTTCGCCTGGCCGCGCACGATCAGCACCGGGCGGCGCGCCATATCCTCAGACCAGAGCGCGAGGCCGCGGGCGATCAGCGCCTGCGCCGCCTTGTCGAGCGCGGCCTTGCCCTCCCTGATCTCGCCCGCGAGCCGCGCCTGCGCCTCGCGCAGGGTGAGGCCGGAAAGCCGCGCGCTCACATAATTGCCGACCTCGGTCAGCATCGAGGGCGTCACCTCGGGCGGAATGTCGATGACCCGGTTTTCGATGCTGCCGTCGCCGCCGACCACGACCGCCACGGCCTGCCGATCCGAAAGCGGCACGAAGGCAAGCTGCTTGAGCGCCGGCTCCTCGCGCGGGACCAGCACGATGCCGGCGCAGGCGGAAAGGCCGGAAAGCGCCGCCGTCGCATTGCCGATCGCCTCCTCGATCGGGCCGCCCCTGCCGATCAGCGATTCGATCGCCGCGCGGTCTTCGGCCCGCGGCTCCGCCACCTGCATGATCGCATCGACGAACAGGCGCAGGCCGGTTTCCGTCGGCACCCGCCCGGCGGAGGTGTGCGGCGCGGCGAGGAGGCCGGTCTCCTCCAGGTCCTGCATCACATTGCGGATCGATGCGGGCGAGAGATTGAGCGTCGAGGTGCGCGAGATGGTCCGCGATCCGACCGGCTGGCCGCTCTCGATATAGGCCTCGACCACCAGCCGGAAGACATCGCGGGCGCGATCGCCCATTTCGCCGATACTCGTCGCCATCGACGCGAATGTAGTCAGCCGCGCCGGCCGATGAAATCCCCGATCGGCAACAGGCCGGGCGCGGCGCGAAGCGTCTCCCCAAGCGCCTGGTTCGCCGGGCCGCGGCACCCGTAATAATAATCGAGCCGGTCCTCCGACGATCCCGACCAGCGCACCGTGACGCTCGGCTGATCGGTGATGACGGAGCCGCATTCGGCATGGCCCGGAGTCACCTGACGGACGCCGGAGGCGCGCAGCGGCGCCAGCTTCGCGACGAACGCCCGCCATTGCTGCGGCGACACGCGAAACCTGCGCTCGCCGGTCACTGCGGTGAAGCGCTCGCCTTCGAACGTGCCGGTGAGATCGGCGCGGACCGTCACTCGATAGACCGGGCAGGCGCCGAAGCACGGTCCGGTTTCATAGCTGATGCTGGCCGGGACAGGCCGCGCGGGAATGGTCGCGCAGGCCGACGCGGCGGCGAGCAGGGACAGTGCGGCGAGCAGGCGAAGGCGGTTCGGGTTCATTGGTCGCTCCTTGCCGCCGCCCCTTGCCCCGGGCGGCTGAACCGCGCCTGTCTCAGCGCCGCCGGACGCCGAGGCCGAGGATGACGAGACCAATCACCGCGACGATCGCGCCTCTCCAAATCCAGCTCGACGAATCGACCATGAAGCTTTCGGCCGGCCAGCGGATCCAGCCGCCGCCCTGGCCCATGAACAGGAGCCCGCAGCAGAAGATCACGATGCCGATGATGGTGAGCAGGGCTTTCATGCGCGTCGCCTCCCCCGGCTGTCCCAAGAGGCTGGCGCCGCCGCGCCGCCTTCGGTAAGGCCGCCGCCTCTAATCCTTGGGAGATCATTATGCGCCCTTCGGGCCGCGCGCCAGACCAGATGCGCGCCATCACGATGGAGGCGGGCTTCACCCGCCATGCCGAAGGGAGCTGCCTCGTCAGCTTCGGCGAGACCCGGGTGCTGTGCACCGCATCGGTCGAGACCAACCTGCCGCCCTGGCTGCGCGGCAAGGGCAAGGGCTGGGTCACGGCGGAATATGGCATGTTGCCGCGCGCGACCCACACGCGCGGGCGGCGCGAGGCGGCGAGCGGCAAGCAATCGGGGCGCACGCAGGAGATCCAGCGGCTGATCGGCCGTTCGCTTCGCGCGGTGGTCGATCTCGAGGCGCTCGGCGAGCGGCAGATCACGCTCGATTGCGACGTGATCCAGGCCGATGGCGGCACCCGCACCGCCTCCATTTCCGGTGCCTGGGTGGCGCTGAGGCTTGCCGTGGACGGCCTGATCGAAAAGCAGCTCCTCGCCGCCGACCCCATTCGCGACAAGGTCGCGGCGGTGAGCTGCGGCATCCATGACGGAACGCCGGTGCTCGATCTCGATTATGTCGAGGATTCCTCGGCCGGGTCGGACGGCAATTTCGTGCTGACCGGCCGCGGCCAGATCGTCGAGGCGCAGGTGAGCGCGGAGGGCGACGTGTTCGACGAGGAAGGGCTGCTGCGCCTGCTCCGCCTCGCCCGCATCGGCTGCGGCGAGATTTTCGCGGCGCAGGACCGGGCGACCGGACGATGACTCGCAAGCTCGCGCCCGGCAGGCTGGTCATCGCCAGTCACAATGAAGGCAAGGTGCGCGAGATTCGCGACCTGCTCGGCCCCTATGGGATCGAGCCGGTCTCGGCCGCCGAGCTCGACCTGCCCGAGCCCGAGGAGACCGGCGTCACCTTCATGGACAATGCCGATCTCAAGGCGCGCGCCGCCGCCGATCTTTCCGGCCTCCCCGCGCTCGCCGACGACAGCGGCCTGTGCGTCGAGGCGCTCGGCGACCGGCCCGGCATCTTCTCGGCGCGCTGGGCGCTGGTCGATCCGCATGTCGATCCGGCCGCCGATCCAGGCCGTGTCGAGGGCGAGCGCGATTTCGGCCGCGCCATGCGCCGCGTCGAGGACGAGCTGGAAGCGCTCGGCCCCGACGCGAGCCGCGCCGCCCACTTCGTCTGCGCGCTCGCGGTCGTGTGGCCCGACGGGCATAGCGAATGGTTCGAGGGCCGGGTGGACGGAAGCCTGGTCTGGCCGCCGCGCGGGGACAACGGCTTCGGCTATGATCCGATCTTCGTCGCGGCCGGCCGCGACGTGACCTTCGGCGAGATGGACCCGGCCGAAAAGCACGCGATCAGCCACCGCGCGGACGCCTTCCGCAAGCTGGTTGCGGCGCTTTTCGCTTGAGCCACGCCCCCACCTCGTTCGTCCCGAGCGAAGTCGAGGGGCGTTTCTCAGACTCTTTGCCGGCGCCCCTCGACTTCGCTCGGGACGAACGGAGGCCGGCGGATTCGCACGACCTTGCCCTCTACATCCACTGGCCGTTCTGCGTTTCGAAATGCCCTTATTGCGACTTCAACAGCCACGTCCGCGAATCGATCGATCAGGACGCTTGGCGCGAGGCGCTGCTCGCCGACCTGGCTTATGAAGCTCGCCAGACCCGCGGCCGACGCCTGACCTCGATCTTCTTCGGCGGCGGCACCCCATCGCTGATGCCGCCGGCGACGGTCGCCGCGCTCATCGATGCGGCGGAGGCGCAGTGGGGGTTCGCGCCCGGCATCGAGATCACGCTGGAGGCCAATCCCAATTCGGCCGAGGCGGCGCGCTTCGCCGATCTCGCCGCGGCCGGCGTGAACCGGGTCTCGCTCGGCCTCCAGTCGCTCGACGATGCGGCGCTGCGGTTCCTCGGCCGCGCGCATGATAAGGCGGAGGGACTGGCGGCGCTGGACATCGCGCAGTCCGCCTTCACCCGGGTGAGCTTCGACCTCATCTACGCCCTTCCCGGCCAGAGCGCCGCCGCGTGGGAAGCCGAGCTTTCAAGCGCGCTCTCCTTCGGCACCGGCCACCTCTCGCTCTACCAGCTCACCATCGAGCCAGGCACGCGATTCGCGACGCTGGCGGCGAAGGGCGCGCTTGCCCCCGCCGATCCCGAAGAAGGCGCGGCGCTCTACGAACTCACCCAGGCGCTTACCGGGGCCGCGGGCCTCCCCGCCTACGAAATCTCCAACCATGCGCGGCCGGGCGAGGAGAGCCGGCACAATCTCGCTTACTGGCGCTACCGAAGCTATGCCGGCATCGGCCCCGGCGCGCACGGCCGGCGCGGGGGCGTCGCGACGCAGCGGCACAAAAAACCCGAAAACTGGATCGCGGCCCTCACCCGCAACGGCCACGGCATTGCCGAAGAGCGCGCGATCGCGCCCGCCGACGCGACGATCGAGGCGCTGCTGATGGGCCTCAGGCTTCGCGAAGGCGTCGATCTCGGCCGGATCGGGGCGGAGGCGATCGATGCCGCCGCCGTGCGCCGCCTCGCCGATCAGGGCCTGCTCTGGGCCGACGGCGCGCGCCTCGGCGCCACCCCGGCCGGCTTCCTCCTGCTCGACGCGATCCTCGCCGAGATCGTCAGTTGAAACCCCGTGGGGCCGGCGACACCACGTTCGCGCCCCCAGCCGACACTTCCCGCACCTCGAGCGCGCGTTCGGCGACGCCGTCGCGGCCGAAGCGGAAGGCCCCGTCGACGCCCGCAAAGCCACCGGCATCGTGCAGCGCGCGCTCGGGGAAACGCCGGCCGATCGGCCAATCCGCCGCGATCCGGCTGGCGAGCAGCACCGCATCATAGCCGAGCGTCGAGAGCCGGAACGGCACGGCATTGTAACGGGCACGGTAGCGCTGGCGGAAAGCGGCGAAATTGCCGTCCGTCGGCGCCGCGAACCAGGCGCCGCGAAGGCCGGTGGCGGCGCCGAGATTGGTTTCGGTCGCCCACAATTCGGTGCCAAGGATTTGGGGCTGCGGCGAAACCGCGCGGATCGACGGGGCAAGCTGCACCGCGACCTGCGCGCCATCGGCGATCAGCACCGCATCGGAGCGCCCGCGCGCGTTGAGCCGCGCCGCCGCCTGCCGCAGGCCGGCGGCGCTGCGATCATAGGTTTCGATCCCCGTGAGGCTGCCACCCGCACCCTCGACCGCCTGGGTCAACGCGCGGCGGGCGCGATCTCCATAAACGCCCTGCGGCACCAGCGCCCCGAACCGCTGCACCCCGCGCGACCGGGCGAACGCGACCACCCGATCGATCGACTGCCCCGGGGTGATCCCCATCAGGTAGACGCCCGATCCGGCGACGCTGACATCGTTGGAAAAGGCGATCACCGGCACGGTCTCGCGCGCCGCGATCGGGGCGACGACGCGCACGTCCTCCGCGAGCAGCGGCCCGAGGATCAGGCCACTGCCGTCGGCCAGCGCATCGTTGGCGGCGGCGGCAGCGCCGTGGCTGGTATCATAAGCGGTGATGCGGATGCGCTGGCCGCCAGTGTCGAACAAGGCGAGATTGGCGGCATTGAGAAGCGATTGGCCGAGCGCCGCATTGGGGCCGGACAGCGGCACCAGCACCGCGACGCGATTGCGGGTCTCATCCGGCGGGAGCCGCGAGGGCCCCTCCGGCGTGGTCGGCCGGATCTCGGGCGGCGGTGGCGTGGCGGGCCCGCTCGGCCGCGGCACGCAGCCGGCGATCGTCACCGCGAGCAGCGCAAGCCCGATCAGCTTGAAAGGGTTTCCTTGCGGACGAAGCGACAGCGATGCCATGACGTGACCCTCGGATGGACGACAAGCTCGAACCCGGCCTCTATATCGTGGCGACCCCGATCGGCAATCTTTCCGATCTGGCGCCGCGCGCCGCCGCGATTCTCGCCGGCGCCGATCTGATCGCGGTCGAAGACAGCCGCGTGACCGCCAAGCTGCTGCGCCATATCGGTGCCCGGCGGCCGATGATCCCCTATCACGATCACAATGCCGACAAGGTCCGGCCCGGCCTGATCGCGCGGATGGCGGCCGAGGCGGTGGCTTTGGTCAGCGACGCCGGAACGCCGCTCATCTCCGATCCCGGCTACAAGCTCGTCCGCGACGCGCGGGCGGCGGGGGTGAAGGTGACGACGATCCCCGGCCCGAGCGCCGTCATCGCCGCGCTCACCCTCGCCGGCCTGCCGACCGACCGATTCGCCTTCCTGGGCTTCCTTCCTTCAAAAGCAGGCGCGCGCGCCACGGCGATCGCCGATGCGGCCGCGTTCGACGGGACTTTGGTCTTCTATGAAAGCGGGCCGAGGCTCGGCGGGGCGCTGGCGGCGCTGCGCGACGGCCTTGGCAGACGCGACGCCGCCGTGGTGCGCGAGATCAGCAAGGCGTTCGAGGAGACGGTGACGGGCACGCTCGCCGCGCTCGCCGATCGCTATGCCGAAGCGCCGCCCAAGGGCGAGATCGTGATCGTCGTCGGGCCGCCCGGCGAGGCGGCGCCGGCCGACGAGGCCGCGATCGATGCCGCGCTCGCCGAGGCGCTGACCCGCCTCTCCCCTTCGCGCGCGGCGGCCGAGGTGGCGGCGGCGCTCGGCGTGCCCAGGCGCCTCGCCTATGAGCGTGCGCAGACGCTCAAGTGACGCGCCAGCAGGCCGAGCGCGGCGGGCGTCGGGCAGAGCGGATCGCGGCCTGGTGGCTGCGGCTGAAAGGCTGGCGAATCCTGGCGATGCGGGCGCGCACCCCCGTCGGCGAGGTCGATATCGTCGCCCGGCGCGGCCGCACCCTCGCCTTCGTCGAGGTCAAGGCGCGCGCGGGCGAGGCCGAAGCGGCGCAATCGCTCGACGAGTGGCGGCTGCGCCGTGTCGCGCGCGCCGCCGAAGCGCTCGCCGCCCGGCACGCCCGGCCGGGCGACACGATCCGCATCGACGCCATCTTCATCGTCCCGGGCCGCCTGCCGCGCCATCTCGAAAATGTCTGGCACGGGTGACAGGCCGCACGGTCGGGCCTATTCCTCGCCGCGATTTCGCCCGGAGGAATGAGCTTCATGTCGTTGCGCGTCGCCGTCCAGATGGACCCGCTGGAGAGCATCAATATCGAGGGCGATTCGACCTTCGCGATCATGCTCGGCGCGGCCGCGCGCGGGCATCGTCTGTGGCATTATGCGCCCGAAGCGCTGAGCTGGCGGGACGGGCGCCTTTGGGCGGAAGCGCATCCGGTCACGGTCCAGCGCGTCGCCGGCGATCATTTCCGCTTCGGCGATCCTGAGCTGATCGACCTCGGCCGCGACGTCGACGTCGTGCTGATGCGGCAGGACCCGCCCTTCGATCTCGGCTACATCACCGCGACCCACCTGCTGGAGCGCATCCGGGGCGAAACCCTGGTGGTCAACGATCCGGTGAGCGTTCGCAACGCGCCCGAGAAGGTCTGGGTGCTGGATTTCGCGCGCTTCATGCCGCCGACGCTCGTCACCCGCTCGCTCGATCGCGCCCGCGAATTCCTCGAGGAGCATGGCGAGATCGTCGTGAAGCCGCTCCACGGCTTCGCCGGCGGCTCGGTCTTCCGCATCGGCCGCGACGGCCAGAACCTCGCCTCGCTGATCGAGTTGTTCAACACCGCCTACCGCGAGCCGCATGTCGTCCAGGCCTTCCTTCCCGGCGTCGCCAAGGGGGACAAGCGGATCGTCCTGGTCGACGGCGAGGTTGCCGGCGCGGTGAACCGGATCCCCGGCGCGGGCGAGATTCGCTCCAACCTCGCGGTCGGCGGCACCGCCGCGAAGACCGACCTGACGCCGCGCGAGCTCGAAATCTGCGCCGCGATCGGGCCGGAGCTCAAGAAGCGCGGCCTGCTCTTCGTCGGCATCGACGTGATCGGCGGCCAGTGGCTGACCGAGATCAACGTCACCTCCCCCACCGGCATCGTCGCCATCGACCGTTTCAACGGGACCGACACGCCGGCGCGCATCTGGGATGCGATCGAGGCGAAGCTGGCGGCGCGCTAGATCGGTCCGAACTGGCGTCATTATGGATATAACTTGCTGATTTTCTTATGTTTATCTGGCGGTCGTTAACCATTTTCTGACGGACGCGCAGCTATCGCCTCCCCATCAAGGAGGCCCGATATGCCCAACGCCAAGACGCTTGTTCCCATCGTGCCGCTGCTTGCGCTCGCCGCGCCGGCGCAGGCGGCGGACGTGACCCTCCGGGGGTCGCTCATCTCCAGCTGCATCCTGACGCTCAGCACCGAAGGGCGGCTCGCCGCATCGAGCGATCCGACCATCGTCGGCTCGGAGGAATCGGGCGGCAATGCCGCGCTGATGGCCGTGGTCGCGATCGGCGCGACGCCGACCGTCACCTTCTCGGCGCCGACCGTCGACGCCCCATCCGGCGCCCCGAGCGGTGCCCAGGCGCAAATCCGCTACACCTCGCTCGGCGGCTCCAACCAGCCCTATACGAGCTCGAGCTCGTCGAGCTCGCAGGTGCGCCTGCTCGACACGTTCACGATCAACGCCCGGGTGACGAGCAGCAACGGATTCGGTGCCGGCGACTATGTCGTCCACACGACGACGACCTGCTCGCAATGAAGCGCGCGCCTCTCCTCGCACTCGCGGCGCTGGCGTCCGCGCCCGCCTTCGCGGTCGGGCTCGGCCCGCTCGCAAAGTCCGGAGTCACGGACACGGACCGGAAGGGTTTCTACCTGACCCTCATCAATCCCTATCCGACCGCGACCGCCTTCCACGCCTATGCGATCGGGCCGGAGGACGAGACCGAACAGGTGCGCGTGCGAATCCTGCCCGCCGCGACCACCCTGCCCGCCCGGTCCAACCGCCGCATACTCGTGATCGCGACCGGGCTTCGGCCCGGCGAGACCTATGCGTTCCGCGTCTGTGCCGAGCGGGCGCAAAACCCCGAGGAGCTTCTTCATGCGCGCGTTTGCTCGCGTCTTTCCGCTCGCCGCCTGCCTGCTGCTTGAAGCGGCGCCGGCGCTCGCCGACACCTATGGCGTCTATCTCCCGCCACCGCCGAGCGGCCCGGGCGGCGAGGATTCGATCGAGACGCCGGGCGGCACGCGCTGTCGGCAGAGCATCAACAATTCCGGCCCCTATCTCGATCTCGGCGCCACCGGCACCGCGGCGAGCCCGATCGGCGATGTCGCGCGGCAATTCGTCACCGACCAGCGCGACCGGGAGGCGATGGCCTATGTCCGGCTCACCATCCCGATCGGCCGGCGGCCGCAGCGGATCGACTGCAACGAGGTCTATCAGCTCGAAATCCAGCGGCTGCGGCGCGAGATCGAGCTGCTGCGGATGAACGCCGAATAGCTCAGGCCCGGGGATGGGCGTGCCGATAGACGTCCATCAGGTGGGCCGCATCGACGGCGGTGTAGATCTGGGTCGAGCTGAGGCTCGCATGGCCGAGCAGCTCCTGCAGCGCGCGAAGGTCTGCGCCTCGGCCGAGCAGGTGGGTCGCGAAGCTGTGGCGAAGCGCATGCGGTGTCGTGCGCTCCGGAAGCCCGAGCGCGCGGCGCGCCTTGCGGACGGCGCGGCGGACGATCTCCCCGCGCAGGGGGCCGCCGCGCGCCCCCCGGAACAGCGGCGCCTCACGGTTCACCGGATAAGGGCAGAGCGCGAGATAGGCCTCGATCGCCTCGCGCACCGTCGCCAGCAGCGGGACGATCCGCGTCTTGTTGCGCTTGCCGGTGACCGCGATCGTCTCTCCCATCGGCAGCGCCGCGCCGGTGAGCGCAAGCGCCTCGGCGACGCGCAGGCCGGCGCCGTAGAGCAAGGTCAGCAACGCCAGGTCGCGCGCCGCGATCCAGGGCTGGCTCGCCTCGTCCGCCGCCTCTTCGGCAAGCGCGACCGCCTGGTCCGGCGAGATCGGGCGCGGGACGCTGCGCGGCTTCTTCGGCCCCTTGATCCGGGGCAGAGCCGCCTCGCGCCCTTCCTGCGCCGCGGCGAAGGCGAGGAAGCCGCGAATCGCCGAAAGCTCGCGCGCCGCCGAGGCATTCGAGAGGCCCGCCGCCCGCCGCCTCGTCAGATAGGCGCGAAGGTCCGCAGGCTTCAGCGAAAGCAGCGCCGCGCCGTCGACCGTGCCGCCGAGATGCGGGCCGAGAAAGGCCACGAGCCGATGCGCGGTCGCGACATAGGCCCGCACCGTATGGTCCGACCGGCGTCGTTCCTTCAGCAGGTGATCGTGCCAGCGGAGCGCCAGCCGGCTCGCCGGATGCGCGTCCGGCCCGTCCGCTAGGGGATCAGCCACCGGCCCATGCAGCGGGCGAGAACCCGCCCGAGAAAGAGGAGCAGTTCCGATCCGTGCGGCGTTTCGAACCGCTGGGACCCGCGCTGGCCGAGCGCGAGCAGGCCCGAGGGCAGCGGCGGATCGTTCTCCAGCCGGATCAGCGCCTCGGCGCGGATCAGCGAGCAGGCGGGGCCGAACAGCGGATGGCCACGCTCGACACCGCGAAGGGCGACCCCGTCGAACGCACGCACCGATCGTTCCAGCAGGCGCGGATCGACGAACTGCAGGCCCGACGCGTCGGCGCGGACGCCGGTCGTCCCCGCCCAGAGCGCGATCGCGACCGCATCGAGCCCGAGCAGATGCGGCCATTCCTGGGTGACGATATGGATCAGATGATCGAGCCCCTCGGCCTCGATCGCGGCGAGGACGGCGGCGTGGATCGAGGCGACCGCGCCCGAATGGCCGCGCGCGAAGGCGATGAGGTCCTGATTGGCCTCCTCCGCCGCCGCGACGCGGGCCCGCAGCGTCGCCACCGCCCGGTCCTCGAAGCTGATCACCCTGCCCATCGCCCGAGCCTACAGCGGATATGGTTAAGAAGCGATGGCGAAATGATTATTCCGGACGGAGGGCTATCGCGATCCTCCCTGTCGCCGAAGGCGACGGGGAGGACCATGTCAGACGATCTTCTGTCCGGTCTTTTCCCAGTCGGCGAGGAAGGCCTTGAGGCCGTTGTCGGTCAGCGGATGCTTGACGAGCTGGCGGATCACCGCCGGCGGCGCCGTCATCACGTCGGCGCCGAGCTTGGCCGCATCGTGGACATGGATGGGGTTGCGAACGCTCGCGACCAGGATCTCGGTCGCGAAATCGTAATTGTCGTAGATGAGACGGATGTCGGCGATCAGCTCCATGCCGGGATAGCCGACATCGTCATGCCGGCCGACGAAGGGAGAGACGAAGGTCGCGCCGGCCTTGGCCGCGAGCAACGCCTGGTTGGCCGAAAAGCACAGGGTGACGTTCACCATCGTGCCGTCGCCGGTGAGCTTGCGGCAGGTCTTGAGGCCGTCGATGGTGAGCGGCACCTTGATCGCGATATTGTCGGCGATCTTCCGCAGCACCTCGGCCTCGCGCATCATCTGATCATGCTCGGTCGCGACCACCTCGGCGGACACCGGGCCGGAGACGATCCCGCAAATCTCGCGCGTGACCTCGACGAAATCGCGCCCGGATTTGTGGATCAGCGAGGGATTGGTGGTGACCCCGTCGACAAGCCCGGCCTCGGCCAGGTCGCGAATCTCGGCGGTGTCGGCGGTGTCGGCGAAGAATTTCATCGGAAATGGCCCCTCAAGCGAATCGGCAATGCGAGCCTATAGCCGGTTCCGCGCCACGACGCGCCGCCGGAGACTGGCACAACCTGTCGCAGGGCAGGCGCGGCTCGCCGCGCGCCTGTTTGACAGCTGCGCAGGTCCACCTCAGCCAGGTGCTACAAATGTAACGGGGGAGATGGATCCTTGAAATACTGGCTCGCCGCGCTTCTGCTCCAGCCCGCCGCGGCACCGCCTGCCGATACGCCGCCAGGCGCGGCCGCCGAGCATTGGCTCATCACCACCGACATGTGGGGCAACCGGCTCTACGAGGCGATGACCTTGCGGCGCGACGGGGAGTCGCTGACCGGCGACGTCGACGGCGATCCGCTGGCCGGGACGATGCGCGGCGACACGCTCGACTTCACGGTGACGGGCGCGAGCGGCGGCACGCTGCATTTCACCGGCACCCTCGCCGGCGACACGCTGCGCGGAGACGTCGATCGACCGGCCAATGACACGCGCGCGCGCCACGATTTCACCGCGCGCCGGCTGCCCGAGCGGCCGGCGGGCGGACCGCGCACTTATGATTTCGCGCCGACCGATTTTTCCAACCTGTTCACCGCTGATCGCGCGCCGGTGCTGACCGTCTGGCCGGGCGACACGATCCGGACGCAGACAATCGATTCCGGCGGCGTCGACGCGAACGGGGCGACGCGGGCGTTGTACGGCAATCCGCAGACCGGCCCCTTCTTCATCGCCGGCGCCGCGCCCGGCGACACGCTCGTCGTCCGGATCGATCGGCTCCGTCCCAATCGCGACTGGGCGGACAGCCTCGACATGATCGTCAACCGCCTTCAGAGCCGCGCGATGATCCTGGCCGATCGCGAGCTCGGCCGCCCGGTTCGCTGGACGATCGATCGCGCGCACAGCCGCGCGCGGCCCGCCGATCCGCCCGAACGGCTGCACGATTATTCGGTGCCGCTGCGGCCGATGCTCGGCGGGATCGCGGTCGCGCCGGGCTTCGGCTTCGCCCCGCCTTCGACCGGGGACAGCGGCCGCTATGGCGGCAACATGGATTTCAACGAGGTGATCGAGGGCAATATCGTCTATCTTCCGGTCCAGCAGCCGGGCGCGCTCCTCTATGTCGGCGACGCCCATGCCGCGCAGGGCGAAGGCGAGACGAGCCAGTTCGCGCTCGAAACCTCGATGGACGTGACGATCACGATCGATCTGATCCAGGGCCGCTCGATCGTCGGCCCACGCGTCGAATCGCCGACCCACCTGATGGCCATCGGCCAGGCGGGCACGATGGAGGAGGCGACGCGGCTCGCCAGTTCCAACCTCACCCAGTGGCTCATTCAGGACTACGGCCTGACACTGTCGGAGACCGCGCAACTGCTCGGCTCCGGCGCGCAATTCTCGATCGTCACGCTGGCCGGGCGCGACATCGGCATGGTCGCGAAATTTCCGAAGGCGCTGCTCGCGGGCCTGACACCGCGAACCCGGCCGAACCAGGCTCGCGAATAGCACGAAGGCGCTGCATTCGGCCCGCGTTGCAAGGGCGCGGGCCGCCGGCTATCCACGCGCGATGCACGCCCAGCCTTCGCACTCGCCATACTCCTGGATCATTCCGGTCCTGGTCATCGCGGTGGTGATGGCGCTGCGCTTCCGCAACATGGGCCGGGCGCGCCGACTTCGGCTCGAATATCTCTGGGTGGTCCCGGCCATCTATACCGCGCTCGCCGCCCTGCTGTTCGCGACGATGACGCCGCACGGGCTCGGCTGGGTGTGGAGCCTGCTCGCGCTCATTGCCGGAGCGGCGATCGGGTGGCAGCGCGGCAAGACGATGCGGATCGAGGTCGATCCCGAAACCCATGCGCTGAACCAGCGCAGCTCGCCGGCCGCGATGGCCTTCATCCTCGCCATCATCGCGCTTCGCTACGCGCTTCGCGAGGCGGCGAGCTTCGGCGGGGCGGATGTCGTCGCGCTCGGCACCGATTGCCTGGTCGCCTTCGCGCTCGGCCTGCTGAGCATGACCCGGCTCGAAATGTACCTGCGCGGCTCACGCCTGCTCGCCGAGGCGCGTCGGGGCTAGTCTAGGCCGCCGCGAGCGCAGCCGCCCGCCGGAAGCGCGGCCGGCGGCCATAGGTCAGCGCGCGCCACGCCCATTCGAGCGGACCGAAGGCGAAGCGCGAGAGCCACAGCCGGCTCAGCGCCACCTGCGCGACGAACCCCGCCACCGCGATGGCCGCCAGCCAGGCGGTTCCGATCCGCCCGGCGAGGCCGAGGCCCGGCCCGATCCCGAACAGCACGAAGGCGATGACGAAACTCTGCGTCACATAATTGGTCAGCGCCATCTGGCCGACATGGCGCAGCGGGGCGAGCAGAGCCCGTCCGGCGGCGCTGCGAAGCGCGACCATGACGCCGCAGAGATAGCCCGCCGCAAGCAGCGCCGCGGCGGCCGGCCGCAGCGCCGAGCCGAGATGGCCCCATGCCTCGCCAGCGAAGGCCGGGCCGAGCAACTTCGCCTCGAGCAGCCGCGCGAGCAGCGACAGGGCGAGGCCGAGCGGGAGGCACAGGACGAGCGCGCGTCGAAAGCCGGGCATCGCCGCGTCGGGGCGCTGGATCCATCCCTTGCGCCCCACCCAGGCGCCCATGGCGAAGCGACCGAGGGCGTAGATCATCCACGCCACGAGCTGCCCGTTGACGATGTAATCGATCCAGGTCCAGCGCCAGGTGAGGGCGAGCTCCTGAGGATAATCGGCCGCCTGACGCGCCAGCACGGCGGCGTCGGCGTAGAAGTCCGCGCCGCCCCCGCCGATGCCAAGCGCGCCGAGCCCCCATTCGAGCAGGTGGCCGTCGATCAAGAGCAGCGGCAGGCCGATCGCGAGCAGCGCCCGATCCGACACGCGCCGCATCGCGAGCAAGGCGAATCCGACCATGCCGTAGAGGTGCAAAATGTCCCAGGTCCACAGGAAGACGAGATGGGCCCAGCCGAACAGGGCGAGGATCGCGATCCGCCGCGCATAGACGCGCGCGAAGCCGGGATCGCGGGCGAGGCCGCGCTCCATCTGGATGTAGAAGCCGAGGCCGAACAGGAAGGCGAAGATCGTGTTCGCCTTGTCCGCAACCAGCCAGTCGATCGCGAAGGCGACGGCGCGATCGACCGGAGCGGTGGGAAGCGCGGCGAGCTCTCCCTCCGTCGCCATGATTCCGGCGGCGCCGAAGCCGGTGAGATTGACCAGGAAGACCCCGAACAGGGCAGCGCCGCGAAGCACGTCGATATCGGCGATCCGCTCACGCTGGGCGACCGGTCCGGCAGATGTGGCCTCGCTCATCCGCTCCCCCTTCGCGGCTTGCCGATCGATACGCCGTTCCCCGGCGCCGCGCAAATCGCCATATGGGGCGCGCATGACCCGCGATCGCGCCCGCCTGATCCTCCTCAACGCCGCATTGGGCCCGCTCGACTATCGCGTGCCGCAGGGCATGACGGTGGCGCCTGGCTCGGTCGTCGTCGCGCCGCTCGGGCCGCGCCAGCTGGTCGGCGTCGTCTGGGAACCGGAACGCGCGCGGGCCGAGAGCGTCGGCGACAATCGCCTTCGCCCGCTCCTCCACGCTTATGACGTGCCACCGATCCCGGCGGCGCTCAGGCGGCTGATCGAATGGACGTCGGATTATTATCTCGCGCCCATGGGGGCGGTGCTTCGCATGGCGCTGCCCTCCGCCGGCGCGCTGGAGGGCGCGCGATCGATCACCGAATATCGAGCGACCGGCCACGTCCCCGACCGGATGACGCCGCAGCGCGAGCAGGCTCTGGAGCGGATCGGCGAGCGCATGGGCCTGATCCGCGAGCTCGCGATCATCGGCGGCGTTTCGGACGGCGTGATCCGCGGCCTCGTCAAGGCCGGGGCGATCGAGGCGGTCGAGGTGACGGTCGACGATCCCTGGCCGGTGCCCGATCCGGACCACGATCCACCGGCACTGGAGCCCGCGCAGGCCGAGGCGGCTGACGCGCTGCGCCGCGCCGTCGACGCCGCCGCTTTCGCCCCGATCCTGCTCGACGGCGTGACCGGCTCCGGCAAGACCGAAGTCTATTTCGAAGCGATCGCCGAGGCGCTCCGACAGGGTCGCCAGACGCTGATCCTGCTCCCCGAGATCGCGCTCACCGAGCCGTTCCTGAAGCGCTTCGCCGCCCGCTTCGGCTGCGAGCCGGTGGCGTGGCATTCCGGCCTGCGGCAGTCGCAGCGGCGCCGCGCCTGGCGCGCGATCGCGAGCGGCGAGGCGGAGGTTGTGGTCGGCGCGCGATCGGCGCTGTTCCTTCCCTATCCGAAGCTCGGCCTCATCGTCGTCGACGAGGCGCACGAGGCGAGCTTCAAGCAGGAGGACGGCGTCCCCTATCATGCCCGCGACGTCGCGGTGATGCGCGGATCGTTCGAGCAGATTCCGGTCGTCCTCGCCTCCGCGACGCCGGCGATCGAGACGCGGCATATGGCGGAAAGCGGCACCTATGCCGAATTGAAACTGCCCGATCGCTATGGCGGGGCGCGGCTGCCCGACATGAAGGCGCTCGATCTTCTCGCCGATCCGCCGCCACGCGGGCGCTGGCTGGCACCGGAACTGGTCGCCGCGCTGGAGGCCAATCTGGAGGCGGAGGAGCAATCGCTCCTGTTCCTCAACCGGCGCGGCTATGCGCCGCTCACCCTGTGCCGCCATTGCGGCTACCGTTTCCAATGCCCGAACTGCACCGCCTGGATGGTCGAGCATCGCTTCACCCGCCGGCTCGCCTGCCACCATTGCGGCCATGTCATGCCGACCCCGCAGGCCTGCCCCGAATGCCGGGCGGAGGACAGCCTCGTCCCCTGCGGCCCGGGCGTCGAGCGGATCGCCGACGAGGTCGCCGCGCTTTTCCCCGACGCGCGGACCGCGATCGTCACCTCCGACACGATCTGGTCGCCGGCCAAGGCGGCCGAGTTCGTCGCGCGGATGGAGGCGGGCGAGATCGACATCGTCATCGGCACCCAGCTTGTCACCAAGGGCTATCATTTCCCGAACCTGACGCTGGTCGGCGTCGTCGATGCCGATCTCGGCCTCGCCGGCGGCGATCTTCGCGCCGCCGAGCGCACCTTCCAGCAGATCCGGCAGGTTTCCGGCCGCGCGGGCCGTGGCGACAAGCCGGGGCGGGTGCTCGTCCAGACGCACGAGCCCGGCGCGCGTGTGATCCAGGCGCTGGTGAGCGGCGATGCGGAGGGCTTCTACGCCGCCGAGACCGACGCGCGGCGCGAGGCCGGGATGCCCCCCTTCGGCCGCCTTGCAGCGATCATCGTCTCGTCGGAGGACCAGGCGGAGGCGATGGAGACCGCGCGGATGATCGGCCGCGCCGCCCCGACTCACGAGAATATGGCGGTGTTCGGCCCCGCGCCGGCGCCGCTCGCCATGCTGCGCGGCCGCCACCGCTACCGCCTCCTCGTCCACGCCGCGCGCCCGGTGCCGGTGCAGGACATCATCCGCGACTGGCTCGGCGCCCTTTCCTGGCGCGCGAGCGTGCGCGTTTCAGTGGATGTCGATCCCTATAGCTTTCTCTAAACGAGAGCTGCTCCATCCGGCCAGTTGCCGTGCCTATACGGTTGTGGAACATTACGACGATTATTCGCCGTTTTTCAGGGGGCTGACCGGTGAGGACCTTTATCGTTGGATTGCTTGTCTTGCTTTCCTGGCCGGCGCCGGCGCAGGCGCGGTGGCTGGAAGCGAGCGGGCGGCATTTCGTCATTTATTCGGAGCAGACCGAAGCGGAGTTGCGGAGCTTCGCCGAAAACCTCGAACGGTTCGATGCGACGCTGCGCTTCCAGCTTCACCGCGCCGATCTCGACCGGAGTCCGCAGACGCGCCTCACCGTCTATGTTCTCGCGGATCAGGGGCGGCTGGACGCCCTGCTCGGCGCTCGCGGCGTCGCCGGCATTTATTTCGGCCGGGCCAGTGGATCGGTTGCATTCACATCCCAGGTGTCTCGTGTCCCCACCGATGGAGGGCTTGATCCGCAGACCGTGCTCTTCCACGAATATACGCATCATTTCCTGTTCAATAATTTCGGTTTCGGAGCACCCTTGTGGTTCAGCGAGGGCTATCCCGAATTCTGGTCCACCGTGCGCTTCACCGAGGACGGCAGCGTCCAAATCGGCCTTCCCGCAATGCACAGAAACATCGAATTGACCCTCGCGCGGGCGATGAGCGTGCGCGAGCTGCTGACGCTCCGTTACCCGATCAGCGACGGCGAGACGCTGGCCGTTGTCTATGGGCGGGGCTGGCTGCTCAGCCACTATCTGAGCTTCGACGAAAGCCGTCGCGGCCAGCTCGATGCCTACCTGCGTGCCCTGAGCGAGGGGCAGTCCGCCGAACAGGCGACGCATGTGTTCGGCGATCTCGACCAGCTCGACCGTGACCTCCGCCGCTATTTCGATCAGCGGCACTTCACTTACGCCTTGGTCCCGGCCGCGCAGGTTCCGATCCGTCCCGTCGCGATCCGTCCGCTCACGGCCGGCGAAACCGCGATGATGTATGTGAAGCTCCACTCCAAGCGCGGCGTCGATTCTCGCGAGGCCAACAGCTTGATCCCCGAAGCGCGACGGATCGCCGCCCGCTTCCCGGATGACGCGCGCGTCCAGGTGGCGCTTGCCGAGGCCGAACATGATGCCCGCAATTTCGCCGAATCCGAGGCGGCGGCGGATCGGGCGCTGGCCGTCGATCCGCATTCGGTCGACGCGGCAGTCTACCGGGCATGGGCGATGTGGGGCCGCATCGCCGCCTCCGGCGACGCCACCCCGGCGCAGTGGCAGGAGGTTCGGCGCCGGCTGTCGGCCGCCAACCATCTCGATCCCGACGCGCCTCAGCCGCTCGAACTGTTTTTCAAGAGCTTCGCGGCAGAAGGAATCCCGCCGACCCAGAATGCGATCGAGGGCCTGTACACGGCGTTCGAGCTCGCGCCCGAGGATCGGGACCTGCGGCTGCTCGCCGGGCGTCAGCTGCTGGTTGCTGGCAATGCCGCCGGGGCGCGGGGGGTGCTGACGCCGCTGACCAGCGACGGACACTCAGGAAGGCTGGGGCCGCGGATCGCCGACGTGCTGGCCGTTCTCGCCAGCGACGGACCGGCGGCCGCGCTCGCCCGGCTCGATGCTCCCTCAACCGACGACGGCCGAGATCGCACCCATTGACGCGGCCCCGCGCGGCGGGGAGAAGCGCGCCGATGGGACGTATGATCGCCCGCTGCTGGGCCGCGCTGCTGCTCGCGCTGCTCGCCGTCGCGACGCCGGCGCATGCCGACGACATATCGGCGGCCGGGCGAAGCGTCGTGCGTGTCGTCGTCATCGCGTTCGGCGAGGACGGCGAGGTCGTCGATTTCGGCCATGGCAGCGGCTTCGCGATCGCGCCCAACCGGATCGTCACCAATGCCCATGTCGTCGCGATGACGCAGGCGCAGGAGGGCGGCAGCGTCACCGTCGGCGTCGTCCCGTCGGAAGGGAACCAGGCCTATCGGGCGCGGGTCGTGACCGTGGATCCGGCCCGCGATCTCGCGCTGCTCGAGCTGCCGCAGGGCTCGATCCCCTCGATCCCGCTCTATGTCGGGCCGATCGACGACGGGACGTCGGTGGCGGCGCTGGGCTATCCGGGCAATGTCGATCTCGCGACCGCGCGTTCGGCGGAGGATTATATCCGCCCCCTCCCCTCGACGCGCTCGGTCGGCATCTTTTCCAACCTGCGCACGATCAACGGCATCACGCTGCTGCTCCACACCGCCCAGATCGCGCGCGGCAACAGCGGCGGGCCGCTGCTCGATCAGTGCGGCCGGGTGATCGGCGTCAACACGCTCATCACCCATAATGACGAGGGCGATTCGAGCTTCGCCTTCGCCGTCTCCAACCGCGAGCTGACGCAGTTCCTGCGCCAGGCGAACCAGCCGTTCCAGGCGATCGACACGCCCTGCGTCTCCATGGCCGACCAGTTGCGGGCCGACCAGGAGCGCGCCGATGCCGCCGCCCGCGCCGCCGACGAAGCCGCCGATCAGCGCGCCCGCCGGGCGGCCGACGAACGCGCCCGGACGCTCGCCGAGATCGAGGACCGGCGCGACACCAGGCTCGGCATCGCCGCCCTGCTGCTCGCCTTGTCGCTGCTCGCGTTCGAAGCCGCCGGCATCCTCTACGTGAAGGACCAGCGGAAATATCTGATCCCCGTCGCTGCGGCGGGCGCGCTCCTTATCCTTGCAGCGATCATCGTCTTCGCGACCCGGCCGAGCATCCAGGCCGCGCTCGCCGAGCGCCCCGCCGCGCCGCCGGTCGCGACGCCGCCGCCGACCCGCTTCGTCGGCCGGAACCTGTGCCGGATCGTCCCGGAACGAAGCCGAGTCACCGTTTCCTCGACCGACCCGGTCACCATCGACTGGAGCGTCGGCGGCTGCGCCGACGGGCACACCCAATATGCGCGGCAGGGCGAGGTGTGGACCCGCATCATCGTGCCCGAGGACGACGCGGCGGTCGCCGCAACCAGCTTCAACCCATCGACCGGCGAATATGTGGTCACCCGCTACCTGCTCGATGGCCAGGCGATGACGCGGCTGCGGGCGTTGCAGGGCGACAGCGACAAGAGCTGCTCGCCGAACGAGGAGGCCAGAACCATCCTCGCGGACCGCCAGCGCGAGCTTGCCGCGCAGCTGCCCCGCCTGCCGAACGAGCGGCTGGTCTATGCCTGCGAGCGCGAGGGCGCGGCGACGCCGGCCGGGGCGCATTAGGGCCGCGCCCGCTCCCGCGCCAGCAGCCTGGCCTTGCGCTCCAGCCCATAGGCATAGCCGCCGAGCGTGCCGTCGGTGCGGATGACGCGGTGGCAGGGGATCAGCACAGCGATCGCATTGTCGCCGTTCGCCGACCCGGCCGCGCGCACCGCCGCCGGCCGCCCGACCGCGGCGGCGATCTGCGCGTAGCTTCGCGTCTCGCCCGCCGGGATGCGCTGGAGCTCGCGCCACACCGCCTCCTGGAAGGCCGTCCCGCGCACGTCGAGCGGAAGATCATGCGGCTTTTCCGGCGCGTTCACCGCGGCCACCGTCCGGCGCACCAGATCGGCCATCGCCGCGCCGCCCGGCTCGATCGTCGCATTCGGGAAGCGCCGCCGAAGCGCGCCCTCGTCCTCGTCGAAGGAGAGGCGGCAAATGCCCTTGCCGGTCGCCGCGACGAGCATGGTGCCGAGATCGGTTTCGGCGGTCGCCCAGCGGATCGTCTCGCCGCGCCCACCGTCGCGCCAGGCCGACGGGGTCATGCCGAGCCGGCGCTTCGATTCGGCATAGAAGCGGGCGGGGCCGGAGTAGCCCGCATCGTAGATGGCGTCGGTGATCCGCGCATTGTCCGCCAGCGCCGCCTCGGCCCGCTTCGCGCGCAGCGTCCGGTAATAGGCCGCCGGCGTGACCCCGGTCGCGCGCTTGAACAGGCGGTGGAAATGATGCGGTGAATAGCCGACCGCCCCGGCCAGCGCCTCCAGCGACAGCGCGTCCTGCGCGTCGGCGATCAGGCGATAGGCCTGCTCAAGCGCCGCATCGTCGCGCGCGACCTCGTCCGGCTTGCACCGGAGGCAGGGCCGCAGCCCCGCCGCCTCGGCCTCGGCGCCGGTCGCGAAGAAACGGACATTCTCGCGCCGCGGGTGCCGCGCGGCGCAGGACGGACGGCAATAGATGCCGGTGGTGAGCACGCCGGTGACGAAGCGTCCGTCCATCCTCCGGTCGCGCCGCATCACCGCCGCCCAGGCGGCCTCGTCCGAAACAGGCTGCGCGTCGTTCACCGCCCCTGACCTATTCGCGCGCGGCAGATGTGCAATGCTCGCCATGCTCAATTCCTCTCGATCCGCGCGAGGAAGCAGCCATAGGTCGCCGCGTGGGCGTGGACGGCCGCGACGTCGGGCCGCGAGAGCAGCTCGCGAATCCTCGCATCCGCCTCGCCCGGCACGGCGAGCAGGCCGTGCTTCAGCAGGCCATCGGCCCCGAAGCCGCGAAGCGAAAGCGTGCGGCTGTCGAGACAGCCCGGCACCTCGTCCGTGAAGCTGGCCGGCGCGTCGGCATCCCTACGCACGTAGATCGCATAGGTCGTGCGGAACGGCCCATCGACATCGTGCGAGACATGGTTGAGCAGGATCAGCTCCTCGCCCTCGTCCGCATCGCGCAGGCTCACCCGGCAGGGATAGCCGCGCGGCGCGTCCGCGGTCACCCGCATCGCCCCGCGCGCCGCAAGCTCCGCGTCGGTCATTTCGAACAGGCCCTCGAACGCCTGCCGCGCCAGTCCTTCGATCCGGTAAGCCATCATGGGTCTCCTTCTTGTCGAAGGCCGATTTGCCGCGTTCACAGGCAGACTGCGTCCCGCGGCTTGCGGTCAAACCGGAGGAAGGCGGGGCTCAGCCGAAGGTCGCGTAATGATCCTCGGCAAAGCCGGTGCCGCGACGAAGCGCCCACGCGCCGCGGACGCCGCCGACGAACGCGCCGATGAAAATGGCACCGATAATGACTCCCCCGATACTCGGCGCGAGAACGATGCCCAGCACATAGAGGGCGGTCGCGAGCGGAACCACGAACGCGCCCTTATAAATGTGGAGTCGCCACGCGGCCACCAACGGCAATATGATGTCGGTCAGGACCGCGACCGCCAGCAAGGACGCCGCCACCCTGCCACCGCCCAGACCGCGGAAAGAAAGGCCGCTGGTCAATGCGAAGAACCCGTAGAGGAGTGTACGCAGGCCCGCGACGATCAGGAAGCATAGCTTGGCCGAATCCATCGCGGATTGCGCGCCGGCCCTTGTTGTAAGATCCGGCTGCCAGATTTGGCGCAGCCCACCCCCTTCATAAGCCATGATCGTTCCTCCCCCAACGATCTGGATAACAGAGACATGCCGATTTGCCAGCGCGAAAGGCAGCGTCCACGCCCTGGCCCATCCATCTTGCATCGCAGCAAGGCCCCTGCTACGGCGCCCGCGACCCATGGGAGGCGCCCCCGCGCGCCCGCATTCGCGCATGGGTCGAAATCAGATTCGGGGAGTTGCGACGCGCGTGGATATTTCCGGCGGTATTCAGGCTAGCCTGGCAGGGCGTTATGCCCTCGCCCTGTTCGAGCTGGCCCGCGATGAAGGCAAGCTCGACGCGGTGTCGCAGAGCCTCGCCGCGCTCCGGCGCGCGATCGACGAATCGGACGATTTCCGAACGCTCGTCACCAGCCCGCTGATCGGCCGCAAGGAGAGCGCGCAGAGCATCGCCGCGATCGCCGAGACGATGCGGCTCGATCCGCTGACCCGCAACTTCACCGGCGTGCTCGCGAAGAATCGCCGGCTCTCGCAGCTCGGCGCGATCATCCGCGCGTTCGGCACGCTTGCCGCCCGCCACCGCGGCGAGATCACCGCCGAGGTGA
Organism: Sphingosinicella ginsenosidimutans; assembly: GCF_007995055.1. Taxonomy (NCBI): domain Bacteria; kingdom Pseudomonadati; phylum Pseudomonadota; class Alphaproteobacteria; order Sphingomonadales; family Sphingomicrobiaceae; genus Allosphingosinicella; species Allosphingosinicella ginsenosidimutans. The sequence continues at coordinate 155,105 of NZ_VOQQ01000001.1, forward strand.
CGTCGGCGCGGCCACTCGACGCCGGCCAGGTCGACGCGCTCAAGGCCAATCTCAAGAGCCGCTTCGGATCGGACATTGCGGTCGACCTCAACGTCGATCCCGCGATCCTGGGCGGCCTCGTCGTCAAGGTCGGCAGCCGCATGATCGATGGCTCCGTCCGCACCAAACTCAACACCCTCGCGCAAGCGATGAAAGGCTAGAAATGGACATCCGCGCCGCTGAAATCTCCAAGGTCATTCGCGATCAGATCGCGAATTTCGGCACCGAGGCCGAAGTCTCCGAAGTGGGAACCGTGCTGTCGGTCGGCGACGGCATCGCCCGCGTCCACGGCCTCGACAACGTCCAGGCGGGCGAGATGGTCGAGTTCCATGGCGGCATCCAGGGGATGGCGCTGAACCTCGAGGCGGACAATGTCGGCGTCGTGATCTTCGGATCGGACGCCGAGATCACCGAAGGATCGACCGTCAAGCGCACCCAGACGATCGTCGACGTGCCGGTCGGCAAGGGCCTGCTCGGCCGCGTCGTCGACGGCCTCGGCAATCCGATCGACGGCAAGGGCCCGATCGTCGCCACCGAGCGCCGCCGCGTCGAGGTGAAGGCGCCCGGCATCATCCCGCGCAAGTCGGTCCACGAGCCGGTGCAGACCGGCCTCAAGGCGCTCGACGCGCTCGTCCCGGTCGGCCGCGGCCAGCGCGAGCTGATCATCGGCGATCGGCAGACCGGCAAGACCGCCGTCGCGATCGACACCTTCATCAACCAGAAGCAGGCCAATTCCGGCGACGACGAGAGCCAGAAGCTCTATTGCATCTACGTCGCGGTCGGCCAGAAGCGCTCGACGGTCGCCCAGATCGTCCGCCAGCTCGAAGAGAATGGCGCGATGGAATATTCCATCGTCGTCGCCGCGACCGCGTCGGAGCCGGCGCCGCTGCAGTTCCTGGCGCCCTATACGGGCTGCACGATGGGCGAATATTTCCGCGACAACGGGATGCACGCCGTCATCGTCTATGACGATCTTTCGAAGCAGGCCGTCGCCTATCGCCAGATGTCGCTGCTGCTGCGCCGTCCGCCGGGCCGCGAGGCCTATCCGGGCGACGTCTTCTATCTGCACAGCCGCCTGCTCGAGCGCGCGGCGAAGATGAACGATGCCAACGGCAACGGCTCGCTGACCGCGCTGCCGATCATCGAGACCCAGGCCGGCGACGTGTCCGCCTACATCCCGACCAACGTGATCTCGATCACCGACGGCCAGATCTTCCTCGAGACCGAGCTGTTCTTCCAGGGCATCCGCCCGGCGATCAACGTCGGCCTTTCGGTCAGCCGCGTCGGCTCGTCGGCGCAGACCAAGGCGATGAAGAAGGTCGCCGGCTCGATCAAGCTGGAGCTCGCCCAGTATCGCGAGATGGCGGCCTTCGCGCAGTTCGGATCGGACCTCGACGCCTCGACCCAGCGCCTGCTGAACCGCGGCGCGCGGCTCACCGAGCTGTTGAAGCAGCCGCAGTTCAATCCGATGCCGGTCGAAGAGCAGGTCGTGTCGATCTTCGCCGGCGTGAACGGCTTCATCGACGGCGTTCCGACCGATCAGGTCACGCGCTTCGAGAGCGCCCTTCTGAGCCACATGCGTTCGGACCATGCCGATGTGCTCGGCACGATCCGCGACACGAAGGCGCTCGACGATGCGACCTCGGACAAGCTCAAGGCCATCGTCGGCGATTTCGCGAAGACGTTTGCCTGATCCTGTTCCCCGGCTCAGGCCGGGGACCGGGCGGTGCTCCCGCGCCGTTTTTTGTTTAGGACTGGGCCCCGGCCCTCGCCGGGGAACGACAGAGGAATAAATGGCCAGCCTCAAGGCGCTCAAGATCCGGATCTCCTCGGTCAAGTCGACCCAGAAGATCACCAAGGCGATGAAGATGGTCGCCGCCGCCAAGCTCCGCCGCGCCCAGGCGGCGGCCGAGGCCGCGCGCCCCTATTCCGAGCGGATGGCGAGCGTGATGGCGAGCCTCGCCTCGAAAGTCGCCGTCGGCCCGCAGAGCCCCAAGCTCCTCGCCGGCACCGGCAAGGATCAGACGCACCTGCTCGTCGTGTGCACCTCCGACCGCGGCCTTGCAGGCGCGTTCAACACGAACATCGTGCGCGCGGCGCGGCGCAAGGCCGAGGAGCTGACGGGCCAGGGCAAGAACGTCTATTTCTACCTGGTCGGCCGCAAGGGTCGCGCGGTGATCCAGCGCTTCTTCCCCAAGCAGATCATCCATCAGCACGATACGAGCGAGATCAAGCAGGTCGCCTTCGCGGACGCGCAGGCGATCGCGAACGACCTGGTCGAGCGCTACCAGACCGACGGCATCGACGTCGTTCACCTCTTCTACGCCAAGTTCCAGTCGGCCCTGGTCCAGGAACCGGTGGCGCAGCAGATCATCCCGGTCCAGGCGATCGAGGGCGCGCCCGCGGCCGCCGCCGGCGCCGCCGTGGATTATGAGCCGGACGAGGAGGAAATCCTCGCCGAGCTTTTGCCACGCAACGTCGCGGTGCAGATCTACCGGGCCTTGCTGGAGAACGCGGCTTCTGAGCAGGGTAGCCGGATGACCGCCATGGACAATGCGACGCGCAACGCCGGCGACATGATCAACCGGCTCACCATCGAATATAATCGTACGCGTCAGGCGGCCATCACCAAGGAGCTGATCGAGATCATCTCCGGAGCGGAGGCCCTATGAACAACATCGCACTGATCGCCGCCCTCGCCGCCGCCGCCCAGGCCGGCCCGACGCCCGCGCAGTTCAACCATGCGCTCAACGCACAATGCCCCGGCCACCGGCTGGTCACGCGCAACATTTCCTGCACGAAGCCCGATCCGGACGCCGTGGAATATCGCTGCACGTATCAGCTGCAGACCGGCAGCCGCTGGACGCCGCAGACCGCCACCCTCACCTTGTCCGAGCATGAATGGGTGTGGATGGACGGCGCGACGCCCTGCGACACCGGCGACGACCCGAGTTTGAACTAAGGACCCCAGCGCCGACCGGGCTTATCCGGGGCGGCGAGTGAAGAGAGCAAAGAGGAAAAGAATGGCCACCGCCGCTAAGACCGCCGCCAAGCCCCGGGCCAGCCGGGCGAAGACCGCCAAGGCCGAGACTCCGGCCGCCGCGGCGCCGAGCACGAACATCACCGGCCGCGTCGCCCAGGTGATCGGCGCCGTCGTCGACGTCGCCTTCGACGGCGATCTCCCGGAAATCCTGTCGGCTCTTGAGACCGACAATGGCGGCCAGCGGCTTGTACTCGAGGTTGCCCAGCACCTCGGCGAGAACACCGTCCGCACGATCGCGATGGATTCGACCGACGGCCTGACCCGCGGCCAGGAAGTGCGCGCCACCGGCTCGCAGATCCGCGTCCCCGTCGGCCCGAAGACGCTCGGCCGGATCGTCAACGTCGTCGGCGAACCGATCGACGAGCGCGGCCCGATCGACAGCGACATGACCGCCCCGATCCATGCCGAGGCGCCCTTGTTCGTCGACCAGTCGACGGAGAGCAGCATCCTCGTCACCGGCATCAAGGTCATCGATCTGCTGGCGCCTTATGCGAAGGGCGGCAAGATCGGCCTGTTCGGCGGCGCCGGCGTCGGCAAGACCGTGCTCATCCAGGAGCTGATCAACAACATCGCCAAGGGCCATGGCGGCGTCAGCGTGTTCGCCGGCGTCGGCGAGCGCACCCGCGAAGGCAACGATCTCTATCACGAGTTCCTCGACGCGGGCGTCATCGCCAAGGACGCCGACGGCAATCCGACGTCGGAAGGCTCCAAGGTCGCCCTGGTCTTCGGCCAGATGAACGAGCCGCCGGGGGCCCGCTCGCGGGTCGCCCTGTCGGGCCTCACCATGGCCGAATATTTCCGCGACCAGGAGGGCCAGGACGTGCTCTTCTTCGTCGACAACATCTTCCGCTTCACCCAGGCGGGTTCGGAAGTGTCGGCGCTGCTCGGCCGCATCCCTTCCGCCGTGGGCTATCAGCCGACGCTCGCCACCGACATGGGCGCGCTCCAGGAGCGGATCACCTCGACGACCAAGGGCTCGATCACCTCGGTGCAGGCGATCTACGTGCCGGCGGACGACTTGACCGATCCGGCGCCGGCCACCTCCTTCGCCCACCTCGACGCCACCACCACGCTGTCGCGCGCCATTTCGGAGCTCGGCATCTATCCGGCCGTCGACCCGCTCGATTCGACCAGCCGCGTGCTGGAGCCGCGGACCGTCGGCCAGGAGCATTACGAGACGGCCCGCGCCGTCCAGGCGATCCTCCAGAAGTACAAGTCGCTTCAGGACATCATCGCGATCCTCGGCATGGACGAGCTCAGCGAAGAGGATAAGCTCACCGTCCAGCGCGCCCGCAAGATCCAGCGCTTCCTGTCGCAGCCCTTCCACGTCGCCGAGGTCTTCACCGGCATCCCCGGCAAGTTCGTGCAGATCGAGGATACGGTCCGCTCGTTCAAGGCGGTCGTCGACGGCGAATATGACCACCTCCCCGAGGCGGCCTTCTACATGGTCGGCGGCATCGAGGAAGCGGTCGCCAAGGCCGAGAAGCTGGCGCAGGAGGCGTAATCGGACATCCCCCTCCCGCGTGCGGGAGGGGCCGGGAGAGTGCCCGTCGAGGCCTCTCCCTTGTAAAACAGGCCCTCCCCCGACCCCTCCCGCAAGCGGGAGGGAGAGAGAAGAAGAAATGGCAGACCTTCACTTCGAGCTCGTCACCCCCGAGAAGCTGGTCCGTTCCGAGGACGTCTACATGGTCGTCGTCCCCGGCACCGAGGGCGATTTCGGCGTGCTCGCGGGCCATGCCCCGGTCATGTCGACGATCCGCGACGGCGAGCTTTCGGTTTATCGCACCGCCGGCGCCGAGCCCGAGCGGATCGCGATCGAAGGCGGCTTCGCGGAGGTCGGCGATCGCGGGCTGACCGTGCTCGCCGAGAAGGCTTCGGCTTAAGCGCCGCCGACGCGTTTGCCGGTTGCCCTTCGCGCCGCACCCTTGATAAGAACGCGGCCCAACAGGCTTCTTACAGGGATCGATCATGGCTGCGGACGAGAGCGAACGCGCGCTGAAGGCGCATGAGGGCACCTACCAGCGATTCACCGGCCTCATGAAATATGGCGCGGTGATCTGTTTCATCGTCGCCATCCTCGTCGTTCTGATCATCCGCAACTGAACTGGCGCGAAGGGGGGTCGGGGGGATGAAGATCGCGGTTCTGAAGGAAAGCGCCCCCGGCGAGCGCCGGGTCGCCGCAACGCCGGAAACGGTGAAGAAATATATCGCGCTCGGCGCCAGCGTCGCTGTCGAGAAGGGGGCCGGCGAAGCCTCGACCATCGCGGATGCGGATTACGAAGCGGCCGGCGCCAGCGTCGGCGCGCGCGCCGCGACGCTGAAGGACGCGGACGCGATCCTGGTCGTCCAGGGTCCGGAGACCAAGGCTCTGAACGGCGTCAAGGCGGGCGCGTTGCTGATCGGTGCGCTCAACCCGTTCGGTCGCCGGGCCGAGGTTGATGCCTATGCCGCCGCCGGGATCGAAGCGCTGGCGATGGAATTCGCCCCGCGCATCACCCGCGCCCAGAGCATGGACATCCTTTCCAGCCAGGCGAACCTCGCCGGCTACAAGGCGGTGCTCGATGCGGTCGCCGAATATGGCCGCGCGCTGCCGATGATGATGACCGCCGCCGGCACCATCCCGGCCGCCAAGCTGTTCGTCATGGGCGTCGGCGTCGCCGGCCTGCAGGCGATCGCGACCGCGCGCCGGCTCGGCGCCCAGGTTTCCGCCACCGACGTGCGCGCCGCGACCCGCGAGCAGATCGAGAGCCTCGGCGCGAAGCCGATCTTCGTCGAGAAGGTCGCAGGCATCGAGGGCGAGGGCGCCGGCGGCTATGCCACCGAAATGTCCGACGAATATAAGGCCGCCCAGGCGGAGCTGGTCTCCAGCCATATCGCCAAGCAGGACATCGTCATCACCACCGCCTTGATCCCTGGACGGCCCGCGCCGCGCCTGATCAGCGACGCGCAGGTCGCGACGATGCGGCCGGGAAGCGTGATCGTCGATCTCGCCGTCGAGCAGGGCGGCAATGTCGAGGGCGCGGTCGCCGGCGAGGTGGTCGAGCGGCACGGCGTCAAGATCGTCGGCCACAAGAACGTGCCGAGCCGGCTCGCTGCCGATGCGTCGGCGCTCTTCTCGCGGAATCTCTACAATTTCCTGTCCGCCTTCTGGGATGCGGACACCAAGGCCCCCGTCCTTCCCGACGACGACGAGATCGTGAAGGGCGTCCGCCTCACGCAAGGCGGCAAGGTGGTGAACGAGAGACTGCTGGCGTAACAATCCTCCCCCGGCACGAGGAGAGGGACCGCACGAAGCGCGGTGGAAGGGCTGGCACGGTGCTGAGAGGTCCTGGCGCCACGATCGGCAGAGCGCGCAAACTCCGGAAGGCTGTGTCCCTTCCCGAAGTCCTCGATGGGGCGCGTCGCACCTCCCTGTGGCGTGGAGGATTTGTGAGGGCGGCCTTGCTGGCCCTTCTCTGCGCCGCGTGCGGCTCGACGCCGAATCCTCCCAATTCACAGCCTCTCCGCCAGGCGGCCTTCCGTGAAGCTTCCGCCAAGGCATTCCTTCTCACCTGCCCCGGCGCGTCCGGCCGGGCCGAGGTCGCCGCCCAGGCGCGGCGGTTCGACGAGCTCGTCCAGCTCGCGGCGCGCAAGGGAGCGGATTATCCGATCTGGGCGGGAGCCAATGATTATGCCGCGATCGCACGCCAGGGCCCGCGCGAGCGGTGCACAAGCGGCGGCGATGCGTATAATCAGGCGCTGGCGGCCTATTCCGGCGCGTTGGACGGGCTGGCGCGCGCGATCGCGGAGGTTCGGCAATGATCAGATGGTCCCTTCCGTTCCTGGCCGGCGCGATGCTGGCCCTCGTCCCCCCCGCCCCCGCCGCGGCCGGCACCGGCTGGAGCCGGGCGAGCGACCTTTCGGCTTATTCGGCGATGCGCCTTTACGGCGGCATCGCGCGCGAACAGCAGGTGCTGTGCGCCGGCTTCGCGCCCGCCCGGGTCGCCGCGCGGTGGGACGAGCGCTATGGCGCGCGCGAGGCGGCGCTGCGCGACGCGCTCGCGGCGCGGCACGGCGCCGAGGCGGTCCGCCGGGCGGGCGATCCGCGCGCGCTCCGCGAGCCTTGCCGGCCGCTTCCCGACGGCCATTGGGAGCGGCGCTATTCCCGCCTGCTACGGCTGCTCGAAAGCCGCATGGATCCGGCCTGGCCAGGCCTCGCGCCACGCCGGTTAGGGGCGCCGGACTAACCACTCGACAGCAGCGCGCGGCGGGGGCAAGGTGCGGCCCGCAAGGACAGGGGCCGAGTCAGGGGCGACACGGCTCAACAGGGGGAGAGCGATGGACTTCATCACCATCCTGTCGATTTTCGTGCTCGCCTGCTTCGTCGGCTATTTCGTCGTCTGGTCGGTGACGCCCGCGCTGCACACACCGCTGATGAGCGTGACCAATGCCATTTCCTCCGTCATCGTCGTCGGCGCGCTGATCGCCGCGGCCGCCGCCGGCTCCACCGGATCGAAATGGCTCGGCCTCGCCGCCGTGGTCATGGCAAGCATCAACATCTTCGGCGGCTTCGCGGTCACGGCCCGAATGCTCGCCATGTACAAGAAGAAGGAGCGGCGCTGATGCACGAGGTCGCTCACACCCCCGCCTGGGTGATGCTCGCCTACCTGTTCGCGGGCGTCTGCTTCATCCTCGCGCTCCGGGGCCTGTCGAGTCCGGAAAGCTCGCGCAGCGGCAACCGGCTCGGGATCCTCGGCATGGTCGTCGCCGTCGGCACGACACTTGCCTATTACCGGCCGGTGACCGCCGTTGGCGGGACCGATCTGGTCTCCGATCTCGACGCGACTTTATTCGCCGAAATCCTCGCCGCCATCGCGATCGGCGCGGTGATCGGCGTGGTGACGGCGCGACGGATCGCGATGACGGCGATGCCGCAGCTGGTCGCCGCCTTCCACTCCCTGGTCGGCCTCGCCGCGGTGTGCGTCGGCGCGGCGGCCTATCTCAATCCGGCCGCGTTCGGCATCGCCGAGGCGAGCGGGCTGATCCATCCGGGCAGCCGGGTCGAGATGGGCCTGGGCGTCGCGATCGGCGCGATCACCTTCTCGGGATCGGTGATCGCGTTCCTTAAGTTGAACGGCAACATGTCGGGCAAGCCGATCATGCTCCCCGGCCGCCATGTCATCAACCTGGGCACGCTGGCCGCGATCCTGATCCTCATCGGCTATTTCGTCAGCGACGAGGCGCCCTGGGTGTTCTTCACCGTGATGGGCCTTTCCTTCGCGATCGGCTTCCTGCTCATCATCCCGATCGGCGGCGCGGACATGCCGGTCGTCGTCTCGATGCTGAACAGCTATTCGGGCTGGGCGGCGGCGGCGATGGGCTTCACGCTCCAGAACTCGGCGATGATCATCACCGGCGCGCTGGTCGGCTCGTCGGGCGCGATCCTCAGCTACATCATGTGCCGCGCGATGAACCGCAACTTCATCTCGGTGATTGCCGGCGGCTTTGGCGGCGGCGATGCGGCCGCAGGCGGGGCGGGGGCAGCCACGGATCGTCCGTGGAAGCGCGGCAGCGCCGAGGATGCCGCCTTCCTGATGAAACAGGCCGAGCTCGTCATCATCGTCCCCGGCTACGGCATGGCGGTCGCGCAGGCGCAGCACGCGGTGCGCGAGATGGCCGACCAGCTCAAGCATGAGGGCGTCACGGTCAAATATGCGATCCACCCGGTCGCGGGCCGCATGCCCGGCCACATGAATGTGCTGCTCGCCGAGGCGAACGTGCCCTATGACGAGGTGTTCGAGCTCGAGGACATCAACGCCGAATTCGCGCGCGCCGACGTCGCCTTCGTGATCGGCGCCAACGACGTCACCAACCCGGCCGCCAAGACCGACAAGAGCTCGCCGATCTATGGCATGCCGGTGCTCGACGTGGAGAAGGCCAAGACCGTGCTCTTCGTGAAGCGGTCGATGGGCGGCGTCGGCTATGCCGGGGTCGATAACGACCTTTTCTACCGCGACAATACGATGATGCTGCTCGGCGATGCCAAGAAGATGGCCGAGGAAATCGTGAAATCGATGGGCTGAGCGCGCCATGTCGACCAGCGTCAGCTCGATCCTGAACGGCGCCTTCGGGCTGGTCCGCCGTTATCCCAGGGCGGTGGCGGTCTGGGCAGCGCTCTATCTCGCGGTGTCGATCGGCACCACGCTCGTCTGGATGCCGTTCCAGATGCAAATTCTGGCCCCGGCTTCGACCCCGGAGCGGGCGTTCCAGGACGCGGCGCCGCTGTTCGCCGCGTTCGGGCTATTCGGGATCTTCGCGCTCGCGATCCAGATGGTCCTGATCACCGCCGCCTATCGCGCCGTGCTTCGGCCGGGGGAAAGCAGCTTTGCCTTCCTTCGTTTCGGGATGGACGAGATCCGGCAGATCGTCCTCGCGATCGTGATGGTCGTCGGCTTCTATGCGCTGTTGATCCTCGGCTTCGTCGCGCTCGGGTTCGGAGTCGGATTCGTGGCAACCGCCGGCACTGCGGGAGCCGTGGCCGGCGTGATCATCGCCATCCCGCTCGGCATCGCCTTCACCTGCCTGTGCATCTGGCTCGCGGTGCGGCTGTGCCTGGCCTTCCCGCTCATGGTCCTTCGCCGCAGCTTTGCCATCGGTGAGGCCTGGCAACTGAGCCGCGGCCATTTCTGGACGCTGTTCGCCGCCTTCATCGTCGTCGCCGTGCTCTACTTTGTCTGCGCCCTGGTGGTCTCCAGCCTTACGACCGCCTCCTACATGTCGGCGCTGATGACCAGCGGAGCCTATGCGCCGGGCGCCAAGGGAGAAGCCGTGCGGCAGGCCGCGTTGATCCGGGATTTCACGGCGATCACGCCGCTGAAGGTGATCGGGTGGCTTCTGAGCGGCGCCATCGGCGGCATCTTCATCGGGCTCAATGGCGGCGCCACCGCGACGGCGGTGCGCGATCTCACGGGCGACGAAGAGGAACTGGTGCGCCAATTCTCCTGATCGGCCCCGCAATGTCGCGCCGGCCGGCCTCCTCCGAAACGCCGCCGAATTTCATCCGAAACGGATGCAATCGAGCGACAGCTTTCCGACCGGGCGCGAGACTGGAGTGATTTGGGGGTCGTTGTGCGCACACGAACGAAGAAGAGACGCAGACCGGCGCGCGAAGCGACCGGTACGGCCCCGGGCGCGATAAAAACGACTCTCGCGCCATGCCATCCTTGTGAAAGCCGTTCCGGTTCGGAGCGGAAATCTGTTCATCGCCTTTCCCCGAACGGCAATCCTCCAATTCGGAGCCATGCCGGTGGGGGGGAGCATATGACGCAGCAAATGCGGGAAGATGTCCTGGCAATGATCGAATATCGCGACCAGCCGTCGATCCTGGTCTTCGCGGATAGTGACCAAGCCCAGGCGCGCGCGCGCGAGGCGGTCGCCGCCGCCGATTGCCGGATTGCGGCGATGATGGGGCCTGCCGAGGCGTTGACGCAGCTCGATCGATGCGCCGCCGACGTCGTCTATGCGGAGATTGCCGAGGGCGGCGACGAGGCGTGGATCGCGCCGCTGCTCGATCGCCTCGTCGCGGAGGCGGGGGCCGGCCGACGCAGCGTGATCGCCCTCCCCGGAGCCCTGCTCGATCTCGCGGCTGCGCGGGCCTGGCATTCCGGGGTCGATCTGCTGCCCGATCCCGACGAGGCGGAGCGCGCCGCCGCGCTCTCGATCGCAAGCCACCCGCCGGCGGCGCGGCTCAACGATGTGAGCCGGCAAGGCAACGCCCTCCTCCATCAATTGTCGGAGGAAGCCGCGCGGATCGCCAATATCCTGGCGAACCTTTCGGGCGACGAGGCCGGCGGCGAGACGGAGCCCGCGCCGGCCGAGGAGGACGAGCCGGCGATGAGCGCGCCGCAGATCCGCGCGATCATCCGCGCCCGGCGGATGCGCGACCAGTTCTTCCGCGGCGAGCTGTTCGCCGATCCGGCGTGGGATATGCTGCTCGATCTCATGGCCGCGCGGCTGGAACAGAGCCGGGTCGCGGTATCGAGCCTGTGCATCGCGGCCGCGGTGCCGGCGACGACGGCGCTGCGGTGGATCAAGGCGCTCACCGATCGCGACATCTTCATCCGCTCCGCCGATCCGCGCGACGGCCGGCGGGTCTATATCGAGCTGTCCGACGAGGCTGCCCGCGCGCTCAATGCCTATCTGCGCGCGATCCAGCGCATCGCCCCGGCGGTGATCTGACCGCGCGAACCTGCACCTGAACGGCGGTGGCGAAGACTGGTGGGCGCTGACGGGCTCGAACCGCCGACCCGCACGGTGTAAACGTGCTGCTCTACCAACTGAGCTAAGCGCCCTTCGCCGGCCAAGTGGCAGTTTCGCGCCGATGGAGCAAGCCCGCGCGCGACCGCGCAGGCCGGCCGCCGCGGCATCCTGCCCTCGCTCAAAGGCTGCGGATCAGACGCACCGTAACCGCTGCCCAGGGCGGATCGGTGACCACCGTCTGGCGGCCGCCGGCGCCGAGCGGCAGGATGTGTAGCTTGTTGTCCTCGCGCCCGATCAACCGCCCGAACAGGAAGCGCCCGGCCGGGCGGGGAACCAATATGTCGCGATTGAGGGCCGATGCGAACCGTTCCGGCTCCAGTCGATCAAGCCAGATCTCGTCGCCGCTGCGATAGTCACCGCTTCCCGAGGAGACGGTGATCGCGACCAGCCCCGGCGAAGGCTGCGGCGGCACGACCACGCCCTCGCGGCGCGGCGCATGGACACCGTCATGGTCGAGGATCGCGGCCACCGGTACGTCGGCGCGGTCCGGCAGGCGGACGAGATCGGCCGCCTCCACGCCGAGCGCCCCCGCAATCCTGTTCAGCCAGGCCACCGAAACGGTTCGCGTGCCCGTTTCAAGCCGGCCGATCGTCTGGGGCGTTGTCGGCGGATCGCAGCGGTCCGCAACATCCTGGAGAGTCATCTTGCGGGCGCGGCGAACGTCGCGGATGCGGGTGATCATCGTCGATTCTCTAACCGTTTGGGTTAATCATCTTTCCTACATTCGCGCCGGGATGGCAATAGCCCTCATCCCGATTCTCCCTTGAAAGGATGACGATGAGCCGCAACCGGATCCTGGTCGAACGGCCCCTGCCCCGCGACGGTGCGAGGCGTACCGGGCGCGGGGCGCGCCTTTCCCCGTCGGCGCCGCGCACCGTCACCGTCAATCTTGCCGAATCGCCGCTGGGCTGGCTGAGGGCGCGCGGGCTGGTGAGCCGGCGCCAGTTCGACGCCGGCGAGACGTTGCGGGCGGATTGGGAGCGCGCCCAGCTCGACCCGGCGGTGACGATGCGCTGGGATGCCTCGCCCAAGGGCCGGCGCGGGGCCGCGCGCGATCCCGCCGCCGCGACCGATGCCCAGCTTGCCGCGAAACGCCGCTTCGAGGCCGCCGCCGAAGCCGTGGGCGCCGGGCTTGGCGACATCCTCTGGCGGATCGTCTGCGCCGGCGAAGGGATGCGCGAGGCCGAGCGCGCGCTCGGCTGGCCGGCGCGCGCGGGCCGCCTCGTCCTTGGCATCGCGCTCGACCGGCTCGCCGATCATTACCGGATTCCGCGCTCTTAAGGTCGCTTTTACCCGATCGGATTAAGGCCATGGCTTCGACACGAATGAGGGGAAGTCATGCGGCCGGATCCGACACGTTGCCTGCTGCTCATCGATGATGAGCCCGCCCAGCGGCGGCTGATCACCGCGATCGGCGCGCGCGCCGGCTGGTGGGTTCGCGGCGCGAACGATGTGGAGGCGGCGCGCGCGATGATCGCCGATCCGCAGGAGCCGGATTTCGATGCGATCCTACTCGATCACTGGCTGACCGGGGCTGAGGGCGAGGCGCTCGTGCGCGAAGTACGTGCGCTGAACCCGGCCCTTCCGCTCCTCGTCCTCACCGCGCAGACCGGTGTCGCCGCCGCGGTCGAGGCGATGCGGGCCGGCGCCTCCGACTTCCTGGTGAAGCCGCTCGCGCCCGATCGGCTGCTCGCGGCGCTCAATACCGCAACGGATCGGCGCAAGCGCTCCGGGGAGCTGCGCCCGCTTTCGGAAAAGATCGCCAAGACCCTCGGTTTCGAGGAGATCGTCGGCTCCGCCCCCGCCTTCCGTTCGGCGCTCGCCATCGCCGCCAAGGCGGCCCGCGCGCGGGTGTCGGTCCTCATCGAAGGCGAAAGCGGCGCGGGCAAGGAAATCATCGCCCAGGCGATCCACGCCGCCTCCCCCCGGGGCAAGAAGTCGCTGCACACGGTGAATTGCGGCGCGATCCCCGCCAATCTCGTCGAATCGGTGCTGTTCGGGCACGAAAAGGGCGCCTTCACCGGCGCGTTCGATCGCCATATCGGTCGGTTCGAGGATGCCGACGGCTCGACCCTCTTCCTCGACGAGATCGGCGATCTTCCGCTCGACACGCAGGTGAAGCTGCTACGCGTGCTCGAGACCGGCGAGTTCCAGCGCCTCGGCAGCCGCATCACGCAGACCGTGGACGTGCGGATCATCGCCGCCACCAACCGCCGGCTCGCCGACGAAGTAGCCGCCGGCCGGTTCCGCGAGGATCTCTACTACCGGCTCAACGTCGTTCACGTCCCGATCCCGCCGCTTCGCGACCGGATCAGCGACCTTCCCGCGCTTGCCCGCCATCTGCTGAGCCGGATCGCCGAGCAGCCGGGGATGCGCCATCTGTCGATCACCGACGATGCGCTGGCGGTGCTGATGAGCTTCGGCTGGCCCGGCAATGTCCGCCAGCTCCAGAACGCGCTCTTCCGCGCGGCCGTACTGTGCGAAGGCGATGCGCTCACGTCCGCGGATTTCCCGCACATCGCGACCGAGGCGACCTACGGCAAGCGCGCCGACGATTATCACGCCAAGCCGCTGAACGGGCAGTCGCAGACGGCGGCGCTGGCGCACGGTCCCGGCATCACGCTCTATCGGCCCGACGGCAATCTGCGCCTGCTCGAGGAGATCGAAGCCGACGTCATCCGCCTGGCCATCGGCCATTATCGCGGGAGGATGACCGAGGTGGCGCGCCGGCTGGGGATCGGGCGGTCGACCTTGTATCGCAAATTGGGCGAGCTTGGCATCGGCGATATTGCGGCCTGAGCGCTCGAAGCACGGCGCCAACCAATCCTCCGTGTCGCCGCAGGCCATGGGGAGGATTGGGGGCTGCGAGTCGATCGGTCGGCCGGCCGGCGGCGGCAGGATTTGGCGCGCGATCGTCCGGGCACGGGACGACCTGTCCGGGGCGGTTGATCGTGCAGGGATCGGGCCGGTATCCTGCGCCGCGTGCCTCCTCTTGCCCTTTCCGCCCGCGGCGCGTTGCTCGGCCTCGCGCTGGCGCTGACGGCGACCTGCACGGTTCCGCTCGCGCCCAAGCCGGCCGCGGAGACGGGCCGCGTCGAGGTTGGGCCGGAGATCGCCGCCTTCTACCGCGGCCGCGATTTCCGGCCGCTCTGGACGGACGGGCGGACACTTCGGCCTGAAGCCTATCAGCTCGCCCGCCAGGCCCGATCGCCCGCGCTCGATCGGGCCGTCGCGGCGGCGCGCGGCGGCGAGACGGCGGCGCTGGTGCGTGCCGATCTGCTGCTCTCGAAGGCCTATGTCGCTTATGCCGCCGCGCAGGACCGCGCGCCCGCGCAAGCCGACATGCGCTATGTCGAGCCTGGCCTCGCTCCGGTCGCCAGATCGCCGCGCGCATTGCTCGAGGCGGCGGCGGCCTCCCCCGCCTCGGCGCTGCGCCGCAACCCGGCTTATGACGGGCTGGTGCGCGGCCTCGCGCGCTATCGCGCGAGCTGGGGGCGGCTGCCGCAGACGCGGGTGACCGGGCCGGGCGAGGCGCTTCGCCGCCGTCTCGGCGCGGCCAGCGATGCCGAAGTCACTGCCCGGCTCCGCGCCTTTCAGGACATCCATGCCCTGCCCGTCACCGGCCGCGCCGATCCCGCGACCATCGCCGCGCTCAACCGCGGCGCCGCGCATTACGAGCGGCTGATTGAGGCGAATATCGCGCGCGCCCGCGCGATCCCGGCGCGGCCCGGCGGGCGGATGGTGCTGGTCGACACCGCCGGCGCGCGGCTGTGGATGATCGAGGACGGCCGCATCGCCGGATCGATGCGGGTGATCGTCGGCAAGGAGGGGATGGCGACCCCAGCCTTCGCCTCGACGATCCGCTATGCCGCGCTCAACCCCTATTGGAACGTGCCGCCCGATCTCATTCGCAAGCGCGCACAGGGGGCGTTGCGCCGCGGCCCGGGCGTGATCGCGGCCGAGCATCTGGAGGTGCTGTCGGACTGGTCGCCGGGCGCGCGGCGGCTGGATCCGCGGCGGGTCGATTGGCGCGCGGTCGCGTCGGGCCGCCGCTACGTGAACCTGCGCCAGAGCCCCGGTCCCTGGAACATGATGGGGCGGATCAAATTCATGTTCGACAACCCCTATGGCGTCTATCTTCACGATACGCCGCTTCGGGAGTTGTTCGATCGGGCCGACCGGCGCGAAAGCTCGGGCTGCGTCAGGCTGGAGGATGCGGCGCGGCTCGGCCGCTGGCTGTTCCGTGGCCGGCCGCCGGCGCCGACCGGCGCGGCCGAGCAGCGCGTCGACCTGCCCGATCCGGTGCCGGTCTATATCATCTACCTGACCGCGATCCCGACCCGCGACGGCGTACGCTTCCAGCGGGATGTCTACCGGCGGGACCGGGCGGTCTCTTAACCTCTCTCTCCCTGCGCCTTCATCGGCGCGATCACCTGTTCGGCGAAGCGGTCCATTTCCTCCGCCTGCGGGCTCATCTGCAGCAGAAGGAGGTCGAGCCCGGCCGCCTCATATTCCTCGATCCGTTCGCGAATCTGCTCGGGCGTGCCGACCAGGTTCGGGCGCAGGCCACGATTGGAGACGCTATATTCGCGCACCTTCAGTTCGCGCTCCAATTGCGTGCCGGACAGCCACTGGTCGAAATTGGCGAAGCCCGGCGGCGGCTCGGGCGGAAGCTGGCTGATCCGCTCCAGCTCCCCCTGCGCCTCCGCCTCGCTGTCGCGGACGATCGCATAGGCGGCCATGCCGAACTTGAGCGGGGTTTCCTGACCCACGTTCGCACGCCGCGCCGCCATGTCGGCGATCTTGAGCGCGATCGCCTCGACCGGATCGCCGTGCATCACATAGGCGTCGCACTTAGTGGCGATCATTGTCTTGGCCGCCTCGCTCTCGCCGCCGGCATAGATGGTGGGGCGCGGCTTCGCGACCGGCTTGGGCTCGCAGATCGCATTCTCCAGCCGGTAGCGCGCGCCCTCATGGGTGAATCGCGCCTGCGTCCACAGCCCGTCGACCACGTCGAGCCATTCGCTGGTGCGGCCATAGCGATCGTCATGTTCGTCGAACTGCAGGCCATATTGCCGCGCCTCGTCGGCCCACCAGGAGGAGACGACGTTGAGTGCGAGCCGCCCGCCGGCGATATTGTCGATGTTCGCCGCCGCCTTGGCGAACAAGGCCGGATGGTGGAAATTGGGGCGGACGGCGACCATGAGGTCGATCCGCCGTGTGACCGCGGCGAGCGCGGCGGCGGTGGACCAGGCGTCGAGCGCCGGCTGCTCCACGCCCTTGATGTCGTTGAGATTGAGCTCGGCGATCAGGCTGAGATCCCAGCCCGTCTCCTCGCTGCGCTGGGTGAGGCGCTTCACATACTCCCAGCTCGCCTCCATCCCTTCGTCGGGGATGTTCCGAAGCCAGCCGCCGAACACCGGCATCCAGTAACCGAACCTCATTGCCGCGCCTCCGCGATCTTCGTCTCCAGCAGGTCGACCAGCCGCTCGTGCGGGTCCCATCCCAGGACTTCGAGCGGCTTGGCCACAAAATTGGACAAGGCATTGATATCGTAGAAGCGCGGCACGCCGTCTCGATCGTCGATCAGCACCTCGATCCCGCCGACATCCAGCCCCGCCGCCGCTGCGATCCGCTCGGCCGCAGCGATCAGCTCGGGACCGGGATCGACCGCCGTCATCGCGACCGCCGCCCGGCCCGGCGCGGCGACGCAGGCGTCCGCTGGGCAGAGATCGAAGCCTCCGCCGCTTTCGACCTCGATCGCATAGAGGAAGCGTCCGGCCAGCGTCTCCAGCCGCAGGATCGTGCCGCCCCGCGCCGGCACATAATCCTGGACGAGCAGCACCTTGTCGACGCTGTCAGGGAGGAACCGCTCCGCCACCCCCTCGCGCAGCTCGGCCGCGCTGTCATAGCGAACGATGCCGGCGCCCGACCCGCCGATATTGACCTTGAGCACCAAAGGATAGGCCATGCCCTCGGCAGCGGCGACGATGTCCTCGCGGCGGTGGACGATGCGGGTCTCGGGAATGGCGAGGCCGAGGCCCGCGATCAGCGAAAGCTGGCGCGCCTTGGACGTGTCGATCGCGAGCACCTCCGGCCCGTTCAGCACGGTCGCGCCATTGGCCCGCCAGTGCGCAAGCAGGGCCGAGGCGTAGAAGATGCCGTGCTCGGGATCGCGAAGGAAGCTCGACATCGCGACCCGGCTCAACACCACCGGGGCCGGGATCGTCCGGTCGGCCGGATCGAAATGATGGCCGGAAAGATGAATCGGCGCATAGGCGATGCCGCGCCGGTCGAGCGCTGCGAAGAGCGGCCGGAACCATTCCGGATGCTCATAGAGAATGGCGAGTTCGGGCGTCACCTTTGTCCATTCGCATGGCGGGCGGGGAACGGCCCTCAGGCCGGGGTGAGCGCGGCGTCCCTCATGCCCCGCCAGACGCGCAACGCCTGAAGCGTTGCCGGCACGTCATGGACCCGAAGCAGCTGGGCGCCCTGCTCGGCCGCCTTCAACGCGAAAGCGATCGATCCCGCAAGCCTTTGATCGACCGGCGCCGCGTTCGAAAGCGCGCCGATGGTCCGCTTGCGGCTCGCGCCGAGCATGATCGGGCAGCCGAGGCCGTGGAGCATGGCGAGCCCGTTCATGATCGCGAGGTTATGCTGCACCGTCTTGCCGAAGCCGAAGCCGGGATCGACCAGGATGTTCGCGCGATCCACGCCGGCTTCGATCGCCGCCGCGATCCGTGCCTCCAGCCAGTCGTAGATTTCCAGGAGGACCGGCCGATCGTAGCGCGGATCGTCCTGCATCGTCGCCGGATCGCCCTTGTGGTGCATCAGAACGACCGGGCAGCGGGCCGCGGCGGCGACCTCGGCCGCACGCGGATCGAAGGTCAACGCCGAGACATCGTTGATCATCCGTGCGCCCGCGGCGAGCGCGGCTTCCATCACCGCGGCCTTGCGCGTGTCCACGCTGACGGCGGTGCCCCCGCCGGCGAGGCGGCGGACCACCGGCTCGATGCGCGCGATCTCGTCGCCCTCCCAGACGGTCTGCGATCCGGGGCGGGTCGATTCGCCGCCGACATCGATCAGCGCGGCGCCAGCGGCGGCCATTGCGAAGCCGGCTTCGATCGCCGCCTCGACATCGCCGCCCTGGCCGTCGCCGGAAAAGCTGTCGGGCGTCACGTTGAGGATGGCGGCGACCTGTGGCTGATCGAGCCGGATCACCCGTTCCCCGAGCCGTAGCGGCGCGCGCGACGTGGTGAGATTCGTCCAGGCGACGCGCGCATCCTCACCCAGCGAGTCGAGCCGCGCCTCGAACCCGTCGACCGGCACAAGCTCGACCCCATCGTCGCGGACGATCTCGACCGCCGCGAACCAGAGCAGGCCGCCGGCGAGCCGCGCGACCTTGCCGTCATGCCCGAACGGCGCATCGACGAAGCCGGTGGGGCGAAGATAGGTCCTGGCGGCCATCGCCGCCTATCCGAGCGCGGCGAGATATTGCTGGCGGAGCGCGTCGAGCGGCACCAGCCGGCCCGCATCCTCCATGTGCCAGAACGTCCATCCGTTGCAGCTCGGCGCGCCCTGCACGGCGGCGCCGATCTTGTGGATCGACCCCTGCTGCCCGATCGCATCGATCGTCGCATCGGCGCGTACCCGGGCGGTCCAGCGGCGGCGGGCGTCGGTGACGGTGGTGCCCGGCACGATGAGCCCGCTTTCGACGAGCGCGCCGAACGGCACCTTGGGCTGGGCGGCGCGCGACGGCATGATCTTCATCGCGCTTTCGTCGAGCTCGAGCGTCGAATCGATCCGCGCGCGGGCGACCTTCACGTAGCGGCTCTCGCGCTCGATCCCGATCCACTGCCGCCCCAGCCGCCGGGCCACCGCGCCGGTGGTGCCGGTGCCGAAAAAGGGATCGAGGACGACATCGCCCTTGTTCGTGCAGGCGAGCAGGACCCGGTAGAGGAGCGCCTCGGGCTTTTGCGTCGGATGCGCCTTGCCGCCTTCGCCGTCCTTCGCCCGCTCGCCGCCCGAGCAGATCGGGATCACCCAGTCCGAGCGCATCTGGAGTTCGTCGTTGAGCGCCTTCATCGCGCGATAGTTGAACGTGTAGCGGCTGTCCTCGCTGCGCGACGCCCAGATCAGCGTCTCGTGCGCGTTGGTGAAGCGCGTGCCGCGAAAGTTCGGCATCGGGTTCGACTTGCGCCAGATGATGTCGTTCAGGATCCAGTAGCCGATGTCCTGGAGCGCCGCGCCGACCCGGAAGATGTTGTGGTAGGAACCGATCACCCAGAGCGTTCCGTTCGGCTTCAGGATGCGCCGCGCTTCCCTGAGCCAGGCGCGGGTGAAGCGGTCATAGGCCTCGAACGTGTCGAACTTGTCCCAATCGTCGTCCACCGCGTCGACCCGGCTCCCCTCGGGCCTGAACAGGTCGCCGCCGAGCTGGAGATTGTAGGGGGGATCGGCGAAGATCATGTCGACACATGCGTCGGGGAGCGCCGCCATCGCCTCGACACAGTCGCGCTGGAGGATCTGGCCGACCGGCAGATCGATCGGAAGCGCCCTTTGCGCGCGACGCTCCGCGGTCGCGATCCGTGTCGCCATGTTCATCTTTCATAACCCCCACCAGACGGACGATCATGGTGAGTCAGCCGGACTCCGCGGTCAAGTTCAAAGCCTTGGCCGCGCGGATTGAGACCGCGTCACGCCGCGCGAACGAAAGGAGTCCCCTGCTAGATGTGGTGGCTCGGGGCCCGCGGCGGACTCAACCCAAGGTGGTGTGGCCGCGAGGACTCAAGCCGCCAAAATCCTCCTCCAGGCGCGAGGAATCAGAGGCCCAGAGTCAACTGCCTCACCGGCGCGAAGCTCCGGCGGTGAAGCGGCGTCGGGCCGAGTTCGGCGAGCGCGCGCTGGTGCTCGGGGGTCGGGTAGCCCTTGTTGCGCTCCCAGCCATAGCCGGGATGGGCGCGCGCATGTTCGGCCATGATCCGGTCGCGCGTGACCTTGGCGATGATCGAGGCGGCCGCGATCGACCGGCACTTCGCGTCCCCGCCGACGATGGCCAGGCTCGGGCGATCCCATTTGGGGCAGCGATTGCCGTCGACCAGGACCATCGCGGGTTCGATGCCGAGCGCGTCCACCGCCCGCGTCATCGCGAGCATCCGCGCCCAATAGATGTTGAGCTCGTCAATCTCCTCGACCGAGGCAATGCCGACGCCCCAGGCGCAGACCCGGGTGAGCCGGGCATAGATCGCCTCACGCTCCTTTTCGGGGATCGCCTTCGAATCATCGATGCCGCGCGGGAAGCGGGTGCGATCGAGCACCACCGCCGCGGCGACGACCGGCCCGGCCAGCGGCGCGCAGCCTGCCTCGTCGACGCCGGCGACCGGTTCGGGATGGATCTTCTCAAGCTTGAAATCGGGCCGCGCCATTCGCCCCAGCCTAACCGCGCCGCCCCTCGCCATTCCAGTGAAAGCTGGAAGGAGGCTTCATTTCCTGTGGATTACCCGATCCGCCACGGCGGGTAGCGGCGGTTCTCACCGGCGCGGTAGAGGCAGATCAGGTTGCCGTGCGGATCGCGCAGCCGCGCCTCGCGCCACATCCACGGCTGGTCGGTTGGCCCATGTTCGAAGCGCAGGCCCGCGCGGGCCAGCCGCTCCACCGTGCCGTCGAGATCGTCGCACTCGAAATAGACCGTCGCGCCCCCCGGCCCGGCATCGTCGGCGGCCCGGTGGATCGAGAGGGTCGCGCCGCCCGGCGCCTCGAAGCGCGCATAATCGGGCGGGTTGGCGACGATCGGCATGAGACCGAGCGACTCATAGAAGGCGAAGCTCGCTTCATAATCGTCGAGGCCCAGGGTGACCTGGTTCAATCGCATCTCGCCGCCGACGTCGAGCCGCACCGCCCCCTGCCCCATCGGGCCGTGCCCCTGGCCGAGCCCCGGCGCGTCACGCAGCGCCAGGCGAACGAAGCGGCGTGCGCGATCGACCGCCTCGGGGAGCGGCAGGCCGCGGGCGAGGAACAGGGCAATGGCGCTGGCGAGCGTGCAGCCGGTGCCGTGCGTGTCGCCCGTGGCGATCCGCCGGTCCTGCCAGCTTGTCATATTGTCTTCCTCGATCAGCGCGTCGACCAGCGCCTCGCCGCTGTCATGGCCGCCCTTGATCAGCACGGCGCAGCGATGATCGGAGACGAGGCGGAGCGCCGATGCCACCGGATCGTCGCCGGGCGACAGGCGCTGAAGCTCGGGCAGGTTGGGCGTGACGACGGTGGCGATGTCCATCAGCCGGCGAAAGGCGGCGATTGTGCCCGCATCCGCGAGCACGCCCCCGCTGGTCGCGACCATCACCGGATCGAAGACGATCGGAACCGATCGGTCATCGGGCAGATAATCGGCGACCGCATCGGCGATCTCGGCCGATCCGATCATGCCGATCTTCACCGCATCGACGCCGAGGTCGTTCACGATCGAATCGATCTGCGCGACGACGAGATCGGTGGGCACGGTCGCGACCTGCTGGACACCGATCGTGTTCTGCGCGGTGATCGCGGTGATCGCGGTCATCGCGTGGCCGCCGAGCATCGTCACCGTCTTGATGTCCGCCTGGATGCCCGCCCCGCCGCCGGAATCGGAGCCGGCGATGACGAGGATTCGGGGCGTCTCAAGCAGCGCCGCGCCGTCTTCGAGCACGGCCGTCGGCGGAGCGAAGGGCGTGGTCCGCCGCACCATGTCGCTGAGCGATCGGAAGCGGGTCATGCCGGCCCTTTGCGCTGGGTGGAGGCGGGATGTTTCGCGAGCAGATGCGCCGGTCGGATCGGCCGCCGCTCGAAATTGCCGCCGCAATTGGGGCAGATGCCGCCGAGCGGCCCGTCGGCGCAGGGGGCGCAGAAGGTGCATTCGAAGGTGCAGATCCGCGCGTCGGCGCTTTCCGGCGGCAGATCGCGTCCGCAGCGCTCGCAATCGGGCCGAAGCTCCAGCATCAGGCCGCCTGCACCGCCGCGCAGATCGAATCGACCACGTCCGCAACCAGTGCCTCATCCTCGCCTTCGGCCATCACGCGGATCACCGGCTCTGTTCCCGACTTGCGGATGAGCAGGCGGCCGCGCCCCGAAAGGCGCGCTTCGCCCGCTGCGATGGCGTCCCGGACCGCGGCGGTCTCGAGCGGTGCGCCGCCCTCGAAACGAACGTTCTTCAGCAGCTGCGGCAGAGGCTGGAACAGGTTC
Source organism: Sphingosinicella ginsenosidimutans (assembly GCF_007995055.1). Taxonomy (NCBI): domain Bacteria; kingdom Pseudomonadati; phylum Pseudomonadota; class Alphaproteobacteria; order Sphingomonadales; family Sphingomicrobiaceae; genus Allosphingosinicella; species Allosphingosinicella ginsenosidimutans. The sequence continues at coordinate 177,699 of NZ_VOQQ01000001.1, forward strand.
AGCACTTCGCTCGCCGGGCGCCCGGCCTGGACCAGCTCGGCCAGCACCTGGAGCGCGGCGACAAGGCCGTCGCCGGTGGTGCCATAATCGGAAAGGATGATGTGCCCCGATTGCTCGCCGCCGACATTGAACCCGCCGGCGCGCATCTGCTCCAGCACATAGCGATCGCCCACCGGGGCGCGGACGAGGGCGATCCCCTGCCCCTCAAGGTAGCGCTCAAGGCCGAGGTTGGACATCACCGTTGCGACCAGCCCGCCGCCGCGCAGCGCCCCGCGCTGGTGCCAGGCCGTGGCGATCAGGGCCATCAGCTGGTCGCCGTCGATGATCGTGCCGGTCTCGTCCACGACGATCAGCCGGTCGGCATCGCCATCGAGCGCAATGCCGATATCGGCGCCGGTCTCCACAACCGTTCGCCTCAGCAGGCCCGTGTCGGTCGATCCGCATTCCTCATTGATGTTGAGCCCGTTGGGCTCGACCCCGATCGCGACCACCTCCGCGCCAAGCTCCCACAGGGCCGACGGCGCGACCTGGTAGGCCGCGCCGTTCGCGCAATCGACAACGACCTTGAGGCCATCGAGCCTGAGATCGGCCGGAAAGGTCGCCTTCGCGGCGTGGATGTAGCGCCCGCGCGCGTCCTCGATGCGCTTGGCGCGACCGATCTGCTCGGGCGGCACCAGGAGGGGCTGCGCCTCGAGCAGCGCCTCGATCGCCGCTTCGTCCTCGTCGGACAGCTTGTAGCCGTCGGGGCCGAAAAGCTTGATGCCGTTGTCCGCGAACTTGTTGTGGCTGGCGGAGATCATCACGCCGATGTCCGCGCGCATCGACTGGGTCAGCATCGCCACCGCCGGCGTCGGCACCGGGCCGACCATCACCACGTCCATGCCGACGCTGGTGAAGCCGGCGACGAGCGCCGTTTCCATCATGTAGCCGGACAGGCGCGTGTCCTTGCCGATGACGACTCGGTGCCGGTGGCTCCCGCGCAGGAAGTGCGCGCCGGCGGCCTGGCCGACCTTCAGCGCCATTTCGGCGGTCATCGGCATCTGGTTGGTGCGGCCGCGGATCCCGTCCGTGCCGAAGAATTTGCGGGTCATGACAAGGCCCAATAGCGCGATGGATGATTAAGGGCGAGTATGCGGCTGGCCCGCGTTCCGCGCGGCGCGGCGTCACAGGGTGCTTTTCCGCCGGATGGAGGGCGGCTAAGCAAGCCGCATGTCAAAGGCCGGACGCATCCTCTTCGCCCTCGTCGCCGGCCTCGTGCTCGGCATTGTCGCAGCCCGCGTGGCGCCCGGCCTCGCGGCGGGCGCAGCCACGGTCGCCGAGCCGATCGGCGCTCTTTGGCTCAATGCGCTCCAGATGACGATCGTGCCGCTGGTCGTCGCCCTCCTCGTCACCGGCATCGCTGCATCGGCCGAGGCGGCCAAGGCCGGTCGGCTGGCGGTCAAGGCGCTGGTTCTCTTCGTGATCCTGCTCTGGTCTTCCGCACTGGTCGCGGCGGTGATGACACCGCTCCTGCTCGATCTCTTCCCGCTGCCCGCCGCCGCCGCGACGGCGCTTCGCCAGGCGCTGACGACGACCGCGCCGGTCGGCCAGGTGCCGGGTTTCGGGGATTTCGTGCGCGGCATCGTGCCGACCAATCCGGTGACCGCGGCCGCGAGCGACGCGATCCTGCCGCTGATCGTATTCACCCTCGTTTTCGCCTTCGCCGTCATCCGTCTCGGACCCACGCAGCGACGGCTGATCGTCGATTTCTTCAAGGCGATCGAAAATGCGATGCTGATCGTCATCAACTGGGTCTTGTGGATCGGCCCCGTCGGCGTCCTCGCGCTCGCTTATGTCGTCGGCGTCCGTGCCGGCAGCGCCGCCTTCGGCGCCCTGCTCCATTATGTCCTCATCGTGACCGCGACCGGCACGATCGTCTGGCTCGCCGCCTGGCCGCTCGCCTTGTTCGGCGCGCGCATCCCTCTCGGCCGCTTCACCCGCGCCCTGCTGCCGAGCCAGGCGGTCGCGCTGTCCACGCAAAGCTCGCTGGCAACCCTGCCGGCGATGCTGAAGGCGACGGATCGGCTCGGCATCCCTGTCGCGCCTGCCGGCATCGTGCTGCCGATGGCGGTCGCGATCTTCCGCGCGACCGGGCCGGTGATGAACCTCGCTGTCGCCATCTATGTCGCTTACTGGTTCGGCGTCGATCTGACGCCGATGCGCCTTGCCGCCGGGGTCGCCGCCGCAGCGGTGACGACGATGGGCGCGGTCGGCATTCCGGGCCAGGCGAGCTTCATCACCTCGATCGCCCCGATCTGCATCTCCATGGGAGTTCCGATCGAGCCGCTGGGCCTGCTGATCGCGGTCGAGACCCTGCCGGATCTCATGCGTACGCTCGGCAATGTCAGCATGGACGTCGCGGTGACCGCGACGGTCACGCGCAACAGCGATCTCGGCCGTGCGCCGACGCCGGAGGAGACGGCGTGACGAGCCGCGGTTTCGCGCTCGCGCTCGGGGTCCTGCTGGTCCTGATGGGCCTTGCCGGCTTCGTCCCCCAGCTGATCCGCCCGGCCGGAGGCGTCCACGGCCTGTCTCTCGATGCCGGGCGCCCTCTCTTGTTCGGCTGGTTCGGCGCCACTGCGCTGCACAATGTCGTCTATGCCGCGATCGGCGTCGCCGGGATCGTCGGGAGCCGCAGCCTGACCGGCGCGGTGAGCTGGTGCCGCCGCGCGGGCCTCGCCTTCTTCGTGCTGATGCTGTGCGGCGTCGTGCCCCATCTCGACACGATGTTCGGGCTGATGCCGCTCTACGGCAACGATATCTGGCTGAACGGCCTGCTCTGGCTGCTGTGCGCCTATTTCGGCTGGCTCCACCACAATCCCCCGCCCCCGGCGCCGGAGGCGGAACGGGAAATCTGACCGCCATCCTCTTCGTGAGGAGAATTTGAGCGATCCTCTAGCGTCAGGGCGGCCCGCCCTTTAAAAGGCGAAACATGATGAGACACGCTCGCCTGTCGCTTCTCGCGATCGCCCTCGCCTCGCCGACCATGCCCGGCGCCATCCAGTCCGCGGCACTGGCGCAGAACGCCGCGCAGCCCCCGGTCAACCTGCTCCCGCCTCCGCCAGCGACGGCGACGCCCGCGCCGGTCCAGATCGTGTGGCAACGCCGCGCCGCCGAGGCGCTCTACCAATATATTCAGGCGATCGGCCAGGAAGGGCTCGATCCGGCGATCTACAATCCGGATCGGCTGCGCGCGGCGATCGACAGCGGCGACGACGTCATGCTCGGCGCGGTCGCGACGCCGATCTTCACCCGTCTCGCGAGCGATCTTGCCGGCGGCTATGTGCGCGGCGATTCACGCGTCGACTGGCACATGCCGATGAATACGATCGATGCCGCGAGCCAGCAGGCGATGCTGGTCCGCGCGAGCCAGGGCGACGTTGCCGCGACGCTGAACGCGCTGCTGCCCACCCATCCGCAATATCTCGGGCTTAAGCAGGCGCTTGCCAACACGCCGCCCGACGATATCGCCCGCCGCGACATCATCCGCGCCAACATGGAGCGCTGGCGCTGGATGCCGCGCGATCTCGGCGCCCGGCACGTCATCGTCAACGTCCCCGCCTTCACCGTCGCGCTCGTCCAGGACGGGCGGGTGGTGACGCGCCATCGCGGCGTGGTCGGCGCCCGGCGGACCCCGACGCCGCAGCTTTCCGCGCGCATCTCCGCCGTCACCGTCAATCCCTGGTGGAACGTACCGCAGAGCATCGCATCGACGATGCGGAGCACCGCCGGCTATCAGGTGCGGGAGGTCAACGGCACGCGGTTGATCCGGCAGCCGCCGGGGCCGCGCAATGCGCTCGGCCGATTGAAGATCGAGATGCCCAACGAATGGGCGATCTACCTCCACGACACCCCGGCCCAGGCGCTGTTCGATCGGCCGGTGCGTGCGTTCAGCCACGGCTGCATCCGGACCCAATATGTGCGGGATTTCGCGGCCGATCTGCTCGCTCCGGGGAACGGCCAGTGGGATCGTGCGGCGATCGATGCGGCGATCGCACGCGGCGATACGCGCTCGATCACCCTCGCCCAGCCGGTGCCGGTCTACATCTCCTATTTCACGGCCGCCGCGACGACCGACGGCAATATCGTGACCTATCCGGACATTTACGGGCGCGACGCGCCGGTCCGGCAGGCGCTGAACCGGGCGAGCGCCGCCACCCAGCAGGCGAGCCGCAACTGATCCTTCAGGGGGCGCCGGTCGAACGGCCGGCGCCTTTCGCCGAAAATCCGTCCAGCGCCGCCACCGTCGTGGCAGGTCCGTGCATGAGGAGCTTGCCGATGGGATGGATGGTGCGGTCGATGCTCGGCGCAGCGATGTCGCTCGCCGCCCTTGCCGGTGCGCGGGCGCAGCCGCCATCGGCCCTGGACAGCCTGATCGCCGCCGAGCGGGCCTTCGCCGATTATACCGCCGCGAACGGCATAAAGCGCGGCTTCCTCGCTTATGCCGCGGATCAGGCATTCAGCTTCCGGCCCGGCCCGACGCCGATCCGCCCGCGTCTTCAGGCGATGCCGGATGCGGTTCCGCCCGGTGAACCGCTGCGCTGGTGGCCGCTTTATGCTGGCGTCGCCAATTCGGGGGACCTCGGCTTCACCAGCGGCGGCGTCAACGGGCCGACCCGCTACTTCACCGTCTGGCTGCGCCAGGAGGACGGACGCTGGCGCTGGGTCTATGACGGCGGCGTCGATCTTGCCGCGCCATTGCCCGGAAGCCCGACCGATCCGGTCGTCCGCCTCGCTCCGGCCGCCGGGGGCGCGGGCTCGCCGGAGCTGGCGCTCGCCGAACTCGCGCGGATCGAAAACCAGCTCGCCGAGGCCGCCGCCGAGGATTCAGCCGCCGCCCATCGCGCGTGGCTCGCGGCGGATGCGCTGATCGCGGGATCGCCGGTGGCGACGCTGCCCCGCACCGCGGATCACGAGGCCGAGCTTGCGCGCTGGCCGGCGCGGGTGTCGCTTCGCCGGCAGGGCGGCGTCGCCAGCCGCGACGGCGATCTCGCTTTCACCTGGGGAGAAGCGCGCTGGCGCGACGGCGATTCGCCGCGCTGGGGCCATTATGCGCGAATGTGGCAGAAGCAGCCGGACGGCTGGCGGATGGTCGCGGACCTTCAGCTCAAGGCCGAGGGCGAACCGCCGGCCGAGTGATCGGCCTCAGGCGATGCGATCCGCGTAGAGAAAATGGCCGGGCCCGAGCCGCGCCATCGCCTCCTGAAGGCTCGCGCGCGGCAAGGCGAAGCAGCCCTCGCTGCGGCCGAGCCGGCCCATTTCGGCGACGATGCCCGGCTCTGCATACCAGGCGGTGTGGACGACGATCGAGCGTGCCTCGGCATTGCTGTTCGAAGGATCGAGCCCGCGCACCCGCATCGATCGGCCATATTTGCCGTCATAATAGGTGCTGACGACATAGCCGCCGCTGGAGCTCGCCTCCGATCCGATCGCGTTCGAAAAGCGCTGCAGGAAGCCGGTATGCGCCGGATCCGAACCGCGGCCATGGGCGACGAGGTGACGGGTCACCCGGCCCGTATTCGTGTCGAGCAGGTAGAAACGCGGCTCGCTCGATGACTTGGCGAAGTCGACGATCGCGACCGTCTCCGTCCGGGTCAGCGCGCCGCGGTGCCGATCGAAGGCGGCGCGCGCGCGGGTCACGAGCTGCGGATCTATCGACGGATCGACCAGGACGCGCGGACGGGCGGGAACCGCATCGGGCGTCACCGGGTTTTCATAGGGCGAGGCCGGCTGGGCATCCGGCCGGCGGCGGAGCGTCGATGGATCGACGACGGCGGCGATCAGCGGCGATCCCGCCGTCAGGGAAAGCACGCCGGCGGCGCATCCAGCCTCGACGATCTGCCTTCGCGACAACATGGGTTCAATCCTCCCCGGCATGACGGGAACGTAAGAACTTCGCCCCCTCGCCTCAATCCGAGCGGGGGTTCCGCGCGGTCGCTTCGCCGTGACGAGGGCGCCGTTCGCCGCAAGCCTCGCGCGCAATGGTAAACAAGATTTTGGGGTCGGCGACGAACCGTGCCGCAAGCGCGGCGAAGGCGTGCGCTGCGGTCTCCTGCCCCCGACTCGCGGTCAAAAGCGGGCAAAGCTGTTGCGCTTTGCGTCCCCTGCGCCCATTTTGCGCATCGAGGGTGAGCATTTCCGTGACCAGACAGACCGACCAACGCAACGTCTACGTCGTCGACGACAATCGCGACGTTCGCCGATCATTGAGCTATATGTTGAGCGCGTCGGACACGCCGTCCCGGCCGTTCGGATCGGGGCAGGATTTCCTCGACTCGCTCGACGATCTCCAGCCCGGCTGCATCCTGCTCGATCTTCGCATGCCGGTGATGGACGGCTTCGCGGTGATGGAGGCGCTGGCCAGGCGCGGCGTCGACTGGCCGGTGATCGTGATGACCGGCCATGGCGAGATTTCGATCGCCGTGCGCGCGATGAAGCAGGGCGCGATCGATTTCATCCAGAAGCCGTTCGCCGAAGAGGCGTTGAGCGGCTGCCTGGAAACCGGCTTCAAGCTGCTCGCCGAACGGCTCGAGGCCGGCCAGCGCCGCCGCGTCGCCCGCGAACGGGTCGATCAGCTCACCGCGCGCGAGACAGAGGTTCTCGAAGGCCTGCTCGCGGGCGAATCGAACAAGCAGCTCGCCGGCCGCCTCGGCATCTCGCTTCGCACGGTCGAGATGCATCGCGGCAACATGATGGACCGGCTCGCCGTCGCCAATCTTGCGGAGGCGCTGACGCTGGCGATGGAGGCGGGCTTGAAGCCGGCCGATCCCGTCGCCACTTCGGAAGGAGCCGCCCGGCAGCCCGCCTGACGGCTTCCAACATAGCGGGAGAAGGCGAATGGCCGAACAGCAGGCGATCCTTGCCGGCGGATGCTTCTGGTGCACCGAGGCCGTGTTCAACGACGTGATCGGCGTCTCGAAGGTTGAAAGCGGCTATACCGGCGGCACCGTGACGAGCCCGACCTACCGCCAGGTCTGCGGCGGCGACACCGGCCACGCCGAGGCGATCCGGGTGACCTTCGATCCCGATCAGCTGTCCTATGACGATCTGCTCGACATCTTCTTCGCGACCCACGATCCGACGCAGCTCAATCGCCAGGGCAACGATATCGGGACGCAATACCGGTCCGCCATCTTCCCGAACTCGCCCGAACAGGAAGAGGCCGCGAAGCAGGCGATCGCGCGCAACCAGGCGAACTGGCCCGCGCCGATCGCGACGACGATCGAGCCGCTCGGCACGTGGTGGCCGGCGGAGGATTATCACCAGGCCTATTGGGAAGGCGAAGGACAGCGCAGCCCCTATTGCCTCGCCGTCATCCCGCCCAAGCTCCAGAAGCTCCGCAAGAGCTTCGCCGCCCGCGTGAAGAGCGAAACCGCCGCCTAGAGGCCGGACCAGCGAATGTCCGTCATCCCGACCCCGCCGCCGGGATGACGGCTCCTGTCACGCTTCCGAAGCGAATCGTTCCCTAAAGCGCCTCTCCCTCGATCGGCGGGCGCACCTCGGCTTCGCCGCCGATCGCGCGATAGACGATCCCGCCGATGAGCCCGCCGGCGATCGGCGCGACCCAGAACAGCCAGAGCTGCTGGAGCGCCCAGCCGCCAGCGATGATCGCCGGCCCGGTCGAGCGCGCCGGATTGACCGACGTGTTGGTGACCGGGATCGAGATGAGGTGGATCAGCGTCAACGCGAGGCCGATCGCAATCGGCGCGAAACCGGCCGGCGCGCGCGTGTCCGTGGCGCCCATGATGATCATCAGGAAGAAGAAGGTCAGCACCACCTCGATGATGAGGCCCGATTCCAGCGAGAAGCCGTTCGGCGAATGATCGCCGAAGCCGTTCTGGGCGAGGCCGTTGGCGGCCAGCGACCAATCCGGATTGCCGCGCGCGATTTCGTATAGCACCGCCGCGGCGACGATCGCGCCGAGGAGCTGGGCGACGACGTAGAGCGGGATGTCGCGGGCGGGAAAGCGCCGGCCGGCCCATAGCCCGATCGTCACCGCCGGGTTGAGATGGCAGCCGGAAATGTGGCCGATCGTGTAGCACATGGTGAGCACGGTCAGGCCGAAAGCAAGCGCAACGCCCGCATAGCCGATACCGAGATCGGGCACCCCGGCCGCGAGCACCGCGCTTCCGCAACCGCCGAAGACCAGCCAGAAGGTGCCGAAGAATTCGGCAAGCCCGCGCTGCGTGTTCGTCATGACTCATTCTCCCTGTTCGACCGCGACTCGCGCGGCCGAAACGAAGGATAAGTGACGGATCGGGCGAGTAAAGTTCGCGCCTGCTACAGAAGCGCGTGATCGATCGGCCCGGTCCGGTCGAGCGTGCGCGACAGATCGGGCAGCGGATATTTGAGCCCGGTCGCGCAGTTGAACAGGACGACCTTGTCGTTCGCGTCGATCCGTCCTTCGGCGCGCGCCTTCTTCGCCGCCGCCAGCGTCGCGGCGCCTTCTGGGCAGAGCAGCAGCCCGTCCGCCGTCGCCGACTCGTCCAGCGCCGCCGCGATCTCGGCGTCGGAGACGGCGATGGCAAAGCCGCCGCTGTCCCGGACAGCGCGAAGGATCAGGAAATCGCCGATCGCCTTGGGCACGCGGATGCCGGAGGCGATCGTGTGCGCGTCTTCCCAGCGCGGCGCGTGATCCTCGCCGGCCTCGAACGCCCGGACGATCGGCGCGCAGCCTTCTGCCTGCACCGCGACCATGCGCGGCCGCTTCGTTCCGATGAAGCCGAGCGCCTCCAGCTCGTCGAACGCCTTCCACATGCCGATGAGGCCGGTGCCGCCGCCGGTGGGATAGAAGATGACGTCGGGCACGTCCCAGCCGAGCTGTTCGATCAGCTCCAGCCCCATCGTCTTCTTGCCCTCGATCCGGTAGGGTTCCTTGAGCGTCGAGAAATCGAACCATTCGCCCTTCTTCGCCCCCTCGGCGACGATCGCGCCGCATTGGTCGATGAGGCCGTTCACCCGATAGACGCGGGCGCCCTGCGCGGCGATCTCGCGCACGTTCACCTCGGGCGTGTCGGCGGGGCACAGCACCACCGTCTCGATCCCGGCCCGGCTGGCATAAGCGGCGAGCGCGGCGCCGGCATTGCCGTTGGTCGGCATCGCGATCTTGGTCGTGCCGAGTTCCTTCGCCATCGACAGCGCCATGACCAGCCCGCGCGCCTTGAACGATCCCGTCGGCAGGCGACCCTCGTCCTTCACCGAAAGATCGCCGATGCCGATTCGCGCGCCGGTCGCCGGCAGCGGCACGATCGGGGTGGCGGTCTCGCCGAGGCTCACGACGTTTTCCGTGCGGCGCACCGGCAGCAACTCGCGCCAACGCCACAGGTCCATCGGCCGCGCTGCAAGCGCCTCCCTGGTGAGCGCTGCGCCGGCGGCGACGAGATCGTAGCGCACCAGAAGCGGCCAGCCGCCCGCCGAAAGATTGTGGAGCCGATCGGCCTCATAACGCTCGCCGGTCATCGAGCATTCGAGATGGGTGACGAAGGTAGGGCGCTCCGCAGTGAGGTTGTCGTTGGTCTTCATGTCGTCTCCGGTCGTGGCGCCGCGGCCCGGCGCAGTCGGTCGTTGATCGCGGCCCCCAGGCCGGTGTCGGGAATGGGTGCCACCGCGATTCGCGCGCGCGGCGCGGCCTCGGCCTGGTGGAGCGCGTCGAACAGGCGCGCGGCGGCCTCGACGAGATCGCCCGACGGGCTGAGGCTCGCGTCGCCGGTCACCTCCCCGAAGCCGATCAGCCATTCATCCGCGGCCGCCTCGGTCGCGTCGAGGCGGACCGGCTTGGCCGGGGCGTAATGGCTGGCGAGCTGTCCCGGCGCCTCGATCCGCCCGCGCGCAGTCGGTTCGAGCCCGAGATCGATCGGCCCCGGACGAAGCAGCCGAAGCCCCTCCCCGTCGACCGCCACGATCGTCGATTCGAGGCCGAGCGCGGTCAGCCCACCATCGAGGATCAGCGGTATCCGCCCGCCAAGGCTGGCCAGCACATGCTCGGCGCGCGTCGGGCTGATCCGCCCGCTCGCATTGGCCGAAGGCGCCGCGAGCGGCCTCCCGACCGCCGCGAGCAGCGCGCGCATCGCCCGATGCGCCGGCACGCGCAGCGCCACGGTCGAAAGCCCGGCGGTCACCAAAGATGCGATCCCCGCCGCCTCGCGCAGCGGCAGGACCAGCGTCAGCGGCCCCGGCCAGTGCGCGGCCGCAAGCCGCTCCGCCATCGGATCGAAATGCGCGATCCGGCGCGCTGCATCGAGACCGGGAACATGGACGATCAACGGGTTGAAGCTCGGCCTTCCCTTCGCTTCGTAGATGCGTGCAACCGCGGCCCCGCTGGTCGCGTCGGCCGCGAGGCCGTAGACAGTCTCCGTCGGCACCGCGACCGGCCAACCTTCGGCGATCAGGCGCGCGGCCTCGTCGATCGCTTGGGGACCGAGAGGAAGGACGCGGGTGTTTCCGGGCTGCACGCTGCCGCGCTATAGCCGCGGCGACGCCAGCGCAACATTGGGGGACTAGCGAAGATGACCTATGCGCCACCGGTCGAGGAGCAGAAGTTCCTGCTGCGCCATGTCGTCGGCATGGCGGAGCTGGCAACCTCCGACGCCTTCGCCGAAGCCACGCCCGAGACCGTCGACGCGATCGTCGAGGGTGCCGGCGCCTTCGCGGCCGGCGAGTTCGCCCCGCTCAACCGGATCGGGGACGAGGTCGGCGCGCGGTGGGACGACGGCAAGGTGACGATGCCGGCGGGCTTCCGCGAGGCCTATCGCGCCTATGTCGAGGGCGGCTGGGGCACGATCGCGGGGCCGGCCGCCTTCGGCGGTCAGGGCCTCCCGCTCAGCCTTGCCAGCGTCGTCATGGAGGATCTGGGCTCGGCGAACATGGGCTTTTCGCTGTGCATGATGCTGACCCCGGCGGCGGTCGAGGCGCTGAAGCATCACGGCACCGGCGCGCAGCAGGAGATGTGGCTGCCGAAGCTCGTCACCGGCGAATGGACCGGGACGATGAACCTCACCGAGCCGCAGGCCGGGTCCGATGTCGGGGCGCTCAAGACCCGCGCCGAGCCGGCCGCGGACGGCAGCTACCGGATCAGGGGCCAGAAGATCTTCATCACCTTTGGCGAGCACGATCTTGCCGACAATATCGTCCACCTCGTCCTCGCCCGCCTCCCCGACGCGCCGGGCGGCACGAAGGGAATTTCGTTGTTCATCGTCCCCAAGGTCCTGCCCGATGGGACGCCGAACGATCTTCGCTGCGTGTCGATCGAGCACAAGCTCGGCATCCACGCCTCGCCGACCTGCGTCATGTCCTATGGCGACAATGGGGGCGCGACCGGCTGGCTGATCGGCGCCGAGAATGCGGGGATGCGCGCGATGTTCACGATGATGAACAATGCCCGCCTCAATGTCGGCCTGCAGGGCGTCTCGATCGCCGAGCGTGCGATGCAGCAGGCGATCGATTATGCCCGCGAGCGCGTGCAGGGCAGCCGGGCCGGGCAGCCGGCGCGGATTATCGAGCATCCGGACGTGCGGCGGATGTTGCTGCGGATGAAGGCGCTGACCCAGGCGGCGCGTGCGCTCGCTTATTATTGCGCGGGGCAGACCGACCGGGCGAGCCTTGGCGATGCCGCCGCGCAGGCGCGCGCCGATCTGCTGACGCCGCTCGTCAAGGCCTATGGCACCGATGTCGGCGTCGAGGTGTCCAGCCTCGCGCTCCAGGTCCATGGCGGCATGGGCTATATCGAGGAGACCGGCGCCGCCCAGCATTATCGCGATTCCCGTATCTCGCCGATCTACGAGGGGACGAACGGCATCCAGGCCGCCGACCTGGTCGGCCGCAAGCTCGGCCTGGAGGGGGGACAGGTCTTCGCGAGGCTCGTCGCGGACATCCGCGCCGACGCGCAGGAACGCGGCGAGGAAGGCCTCAAGGACCTCGCCGACGACATCCTCTCGCTGGGCCAGGGTCTGGCCGGCGCGCGCGGCGACGATGCGCTGGCGGCGAGCTACCCGTTCCTGACGATGGTCTCGGTCGCGACCGCCGGCTGGCTTATGGCGCGCCAGGCCCGCGCCGCGGAGCAGGCCGAGGGCGATCCCCGCTTCCTCGCGATGAAGCGGACGGCGGCGCGCTACTATCTCGACCGGATCGTGCCGGAGGCGCTTGGCCTCAAGGCGCATGTCACCGGCGGCGCGGACCTGCTCTACAGCGTCGACGAGGACATGCTTTCGGCGTGACCCGAGCGGAGGCCCGGACCGCGGCCTAGAGCCGCCGCGCGAGCTTGTGCTGGCGCTGGCCGATGGTGCGCCACACGCGCGGCCCCTGATCGACGCGGAAGGCGCCCATCTTCTCGCTCGGCTGCTGCAGCTCGCGCCCGACGACATAGGATTTCGAGGTCTGGCCCGTCCGCCCCTCGCCATGATCGTAGAGGACGTTGACGGCGATCACCGGGATGTAGAGCAGCCGTTCGTCGAGCCGCAGCGCCTTCATCTCCTCGCGCGCGATGCTGACCTCGCCGCGGATCGTGCCGCTGACGCCGGGCTCGACCCCCGGCAGCGTCACCCGCGCGCTTTCGCGGCCGGCGGTGCGGAAGAAGGCGCCGATCTCCTTGTCCTGCTCGGCGCCGGCGTTGAACAGCTTGACGTCGATCCGCACGTTGCGCGCCGGCGCCTCGCCGACATTGGCGATATCGAGCTCGAACTGGACAAGCGCCTCGGCGGTGTTGAACGTCGCCCGCTCGGCGCGAAGATCGATCTCCAGCCAGGGCCGCGCCGACGGATCCGCTTTCGGGGCCGGGGCGGCGGCAGGCGCGGCCGGCGCGGGAGCGGGGGGCGGCGAGGGTCGGGACGCAGCGGCGGCGGACGCGGCCTCCGCCTCCGCCAGCGCCGCCGCGCGAAGCAGTCGCTTCGGCCGCCCGCGCCGCCACAGCAGGAATCCGAGCAGCAGCGCCAGCGCCGCGCCACCGGCGATTTCCAGCCAGATCGGCAGCGTGCCGCCGGTAGACGGAGTCATCGGCTCGCCGGGAATTGAGATCGGCGTCGATTCGGGGGCCGGCGCCGGCGCGGTCTCGGGCGCCGTGTCCGCCGGGGCGCTCGGCTCGGGCGTCGGTGACGCGGCCGGACCGGCCTGTGCTGGAGCGGCGGCCTGCGGCTGCGGTGCTTGCGAAGGCGCGGCCGGCCCCGTCGCCGGCCGGGGGGCTCCCGGACGCTGGCCGCCGGGGATAACCGGGCCGCGCTGCTGCGGCGCGAGATTCGGCGGCAGGCGCAGGCTTGGCATGACCGGCGCCGCCGGCACTGCGACGATCGGCGGCCCGCGGTCCGGACGCTCGGTCGTCGGCGCCGGTCCGGTCGTTCCCGCTCCGACAGGCGCGGGCGGGCCCTGCGTCGTCGGCTCCGCAGTCCGGTTTCCGGATGGAAGCTGGAAATTCTGGAGTTGCGGCGCGACGACCGGAGCCGTGCTGTTGCCCTCAGTCTGCGCCCCGGCCGCGGATGCGCAAAGGAGCGCGGCGGCGCCGCCGATCCACAGGCTCGATCTGCCCTTCGTCATGTAAACCCGATTCAAACCCCGCCCGCCGATCCGCGATCGGCTCCACATAAGCGGCCAAACGCAAAAGTTCAGCGGCGAGTCAACGCCGCGACGCCGAACCGCCGCCCGACTGCGGCAAAAGGGTCACACTATCGGTGCGCTGCGGTGGCGCCGTCATCGGCCGCGCCGACGCGCACGCGTGTGCAGCGCGCGAGCTCATGCTCCGCCGAGACATAGGACATGTCGGTCGGCGCCTCGCTCAGCACGCCCTCCTCGCCGCGCAGCGACCAGGCGAGCGCCGTTGCGCCGGGCGCGGCCTCGCTCCGATAGCGGACGCCGTAGAGCGTCGGCGCGGCCTTCATGTCGATGGTCCGCCCGTCCAGGGTCACGCGGGCGCTGGCGTGGACATAATCGTTGCCGGAATCATAGACGACGTTGGCGATGCGCCCGTCGCCGCACTGATAAGGCACGATCGCGGGTCCGCTATGGACCGGCGCATTGCCGGCAAGCCCGAAAAGTCCGCCGCCCAGAATGAGAACACGAAGTGGAAAAGAGCGCATCACACCCCTCCGTCCGCAGTCGCTGCGATGGTGCGGCACGCGCCGCGCAAAATCAAGCGGGCGCGCTTGGCGACGGCAGCGGGCCGCGCGGCATTTCGACGGGGACGCGCATCAGCTGCGCCGCGACGCCATAGGCCGCGAACAGCAGCACGAGGCTGCCGGCGAACGAGAACATGAAGGCGCGAAACGGGCGGTTCGTCATGATGTGCCCGATATGGGGATGCGATCGTTACGGGGCAACAATCCCGGTCGCAGGATCGGACATGTTCGTCGATGGCGCGACGCCTTCGTCGCAAAAAGGGTCAGGCGCCGGCGCGCTCGACCAGATCCGCCGGATCGAGGCCCAGGCGGCGCATGTGCGTGACGATGGCCGGCCAGCGGCGATCGAGGAAATCCTGCCGCTCGGTCGCGCGCAGCCGATCGGCGGCGCCGGCGGCGACGAACATGCCGACCCCGCGCTTCACCGTCACCAGCCCCTCCTCCTGAAAGGTCTGGTAGGCCTTGGCGACGGTCAGCGGATTGGCGCCGAAATCGGCGGCGAGGCTGCGGACCGACGGCAACGGATCGCCGTCGCGCACCCGCCCCTCCAGAATCATCGCCGCGATCGTGTCGCGCAGGCGGAGATAGACGGGCCGCTCGTTGTTCATGGCCGTGATGGTGAAGTAATACAGTCCCGGGGTCAAGGAAAAGTTGCGGGCGGGACCCATTCGAAGGCCACGTCGTCCGGCACAGGGCGCAAGCGCTCTTCCAGCGGGGCGCCGAGACTACCCAGGAAGATGAACCCGGCGATCCGCTCACCCGGCCCTCCAAAGGCCTCGCGAACCGTGTCCGAATAGGCCGCCCAGCCCGTCACCCAGCCGCCGGCGAAGCCGAGCGCGGTCGCGGCATGGAGCAGATTCATGCAGGCGGCGCCGCAGGACAATTCCTGCTCCCACACCGGGATCTTGTGACCGGGGATCGGGCTCGACAGCACGACCACAAGCTCCGGCGCCTGACTGGCGAAGCGCGCCACCGCCTCGATCTCGAGCCGCTTGGGATCGGGATTGGCTGCGCGATAGGCGCGCTCCAGAAGCACGGCGAAATCGGCGCGCTGATCCTGCGCGACATGGACGAAGCGCCACGGATGAAGCTTGCCGTGATCGGGCGAGCGGGCGGCGAGCTCGAGGATGCGCGCGAGCTGGTCCGCGTCCGGCCCGGGCGCGACGAGATCGCGCGGCCGCGCCGATCGGCGGCTCGCGAGATAGGCGGGCAGCGAGGACGTGTCGTTGAACATGGCGAAGGCGCTAACAGGCGAAGCCTTGACTAACAATCCGGCTTCACACGCGAAATTTTGCCTTTAGTCTGCGGGTCATATAGCGGCGGGCGCAAACCGCCGAACCAGTTTGGGGGAGCAGCTTCGATGGTAGACACGCCCACCGCGGATTCCCCGCGCGAACCGGACATCAGCCACGTCAATCCGGCGGCGGAAAAGACCTGGTTCGGCCATCCGCGGCCGCTGGCCCGGCTGTTCTCGACCGAAGCGTGGGAGCGGTTCGGCTATTACGGCATGCGGGCGCTGCTGACGCTCTATCTCACCAAGCATTTCGTCTTCGGCGATCGCGAGGCGACCGGCCTCTACGGCGGCTATACCGCGCTCGTCTATCTGACGCCGCTGATCGGCGGCTTCCTCGCCGACCAATATCTCGGCTCGAAACGGGCGGTGAAGTTCGGCGCGATCGTGATGGCGCTCGGCTATTTCCTCCTCTGCTTCGGCGGCGAGACCGCGCGACCTTATGCAATGATCGACGGCACACGATACGAGGTGCAGGTCGACAATTTCAGCGACGGGCCGACCAGTCAGCCGAACGAGCAGCGCTTCCTGATCGACGCCGGCCAGCGCTTCGAGATCAAGGGCAATGAAGACGGCAGCGTCTCGCTGCTCAACGCCGACCAGAGCGTCGCGCGCACCGTCCCGACCGGCCATTTCGTGTCGGGCGGCGAGCGCAACGCCTTCTACGTGGCGCTGATGCTGATCGCGCTGAGCCTCGTTTCGGTCGGCAACGGCTTCTTCAAGCCGAATATCTCGACGATGGTGGGATCGCTCTACGCGCAGGGCGACCGCCGCCGCGACGCCGGCTTCACCATCTTCTACATGGGCATCAACCTCGGCTCGATCTTCTCGCAGCTCCTGTGCCCGATCCTTGCCGACATGTTCGGCTGGTGGGCCGGCTTCGGCCTCGCCGCCGCCGGCATGCTGTTCTCCTATTGCCTGATCCGCTTCGACGGTGGCGTCCTGAACGGCATCGGCGAGACGCCTGAGCAGGCCGGGAAGGACCGCGGCCTGCTGATCTACGTGCTCGCGATCGTCGCGGTGCCGGTGCTCTATTTCCTGTTCACCAACCTGATGAACGCGCCGGAGCCGGAGCCGGGAAGCGGCATCGTCGGCTATGTCGCCTCGCTGCCGCTGATGGGCAAATTGCTGTTCGGGTCCTTCCTGATCGGCGTGCCTGCGATCCTCGTCTGGTCGTACGTGAAAGGCAGCCGCCAGGAATTCCAGATGATGGTGGTGGCGATGATCCTCGTCACCTTCAACGTCGTCTTCTGGACGTTGTTCGAACAGGCGGGCTCCTCGCTCACGCTGTTCGCCGATCGCAACACCGACCTGTCCGTCTTCGGCCTCTTCTCGCTTTCGGCGCCGCAGACCCAGAATTTCAACCCGCTCTCCATCGTCATCTTCGCGCCGATCATGAGCATCTTGTGGAGCGCGCTGGCCCGCCGCAGCGTGGCGCCGGGGGCCGGACTCAAGGCGCTCGGCTATGTCTGGACGGCGGTGCTGGCGCTCGCCGGGCTCTACATCGCCTGGGGCCTCTACGGCGCCTTCGCGAATCCGGTCGGCGGCTTGATCGTGGCGCTCATCCTGGCGGTCCTCACCATCGTCGCGGCGCTCGCCTGGGCAAAGCAGGTTTCGGACTGGAAGGAGGCGACGATCCTCGAGCCGTCGATCCCGGTCAAGTTCGCGATCGCCTTGGTCGGGGTCGGCGCCGGCTTCCTGTTTCTGGTCTGGGGCACGAATTTCGCCGGGCCGGACTTCCGGGTCGCCCTCTGGTGGCTCGCCGGCCTCTATCTGCTCCACAGCCTTGCCGAGCTGTGCATCTCGCCGGTTGGCCTGTCGATGATCACCAAGCTGTCGATCACCCGCATCGTCGGCCTGATGATGGGCGTGTGGTTCCTGTCGATCTCCTGTGCCCAATATGTCGCCGGCGTCGTCGCCCAGGTGGCGAGCGTCGAGACGGTGGGTGGCCAGGTCACCAACCGACAGGTCAGCCTCGAAACCTATGTCGGGGTGTTCTGGCACATCGGCCTGATCGCCGCCGGCATCGGCCTGTTCCTCCTTCTCCTTTCCCCGCTCATCAAGAAGTGGATGCACGGTGTTCAATAAGCTGCGCCCCATATTCGCAACCATGATCGGCGCGGCGGCGATGGCCGCCTGCGCGGGGCAGGCACCGCCGCAGAGCGCGTCGGCCGCATCGCCGTCGCGCGCGTCCGTGCCGCATTATGTGCCGCCGGAGGATCCTTACCCGTCCACCTACCGCCCCTATCCGTCCGTCCCGACAGCGATCACCGGCGCGACCATCTATGATGGCGAGGGCGGACGGATCGAGAACGGCACCGTGGTCATGGCGGGCGGCCAGATCCAGGCGGTCGGCGGGCCCGATACGCCGATCCCCGACGGCGCCACCCGGATCGACGGCCACGGACTGTGGGTGACGCCGGGCGTGATCGACGTCCACTCCCATCTCGGCGACTATCCGAGCCCCGGCGTCGATGCGCTTTCCGACGGCAACGAGGCGACCAGCCCGGTGCGGCCGGAAGTGTGGGCCGAACATAGCGTGTGGCCGCAGGATCCAGGCTTCACCCGCGCGCTCGTCAATGGCGGCATCACGACGCTGCAGATCCTGCCCGGATCGGCCAATCTGTTCGGCGGACGCGGCGTGACGCTTCGCAACGTGCCGGCGCGCACCGTGCAGGCGATGCGTTTCCCCGGCGCGCCGCGCGGGCTCAAGATGGCGTGCGGCGAAAATCCGAAGCGTGTGTACGGCCGGCGCAACCAGATGCCCTCCACGCGGATGGGCAATATCGCGCTTGCGCGCCAGACCTGGCAGCGCGCGATCGAATATCGCGAGCGGCGCGCCCGCGATCCCAACACCCCGCGCGACTTCGCGCTCGACACGCTGGTCGAGGTGCTGGAGGGCCGGATCCTCGTCCACAACCACTGCTACCGCGCCGACGAGATGGCCAACATGCTCGATATGGCGCGCGAGTTCGGCTACCACATCGCGAGCTTCCACCACGCCGTGGAAGCCTACAAGATCGCCGACCTCCTGCGCGAGAACGATACCTGCGCGTCGATGTGGGCCGATTGGTGGGGCTTCAAGATGGAAGCCTATGACGCGATCAACGAGAATATCCCGATGGTCCACAATGCGGGCGCCTGCGCGATCGTCCATTCCGACGATCCCAACGGCATCCAGCGATTGAACCAGGCCGCGGCCGAAGCGCTGGCCGACGGACGCCGAATGGGAATCAATATTCCCGACGAGGTCGCCTGGCGGTGGCTCGCGATCAATCCGGCCCACGCCCTCGGCATCGACAACCAGACCGGGTCGCTGCGCCCCGGCAAGCGCGCCGACGTCGTGCTTTGGAACGGCAATCCGTTCAGCGTCTACACCCGCCCGCAGGAGGTGTGGATCGATGGCGCGCTGATGTATGACATGAACAATCCCAGGATGCGGCCGGTCACCGACTTCGAGCTCGGCCAGCCCGGCGAGGGAGACACGAAATGAAGAGGCTCGCCCTCCTCCTTGCCGGCATCGCGGCTCTCGCGGCGGCCCCCGCGCAGGCGGAAACCGTCGCGATCACCGGCGGCCGTCTCGTCATCGGCGACGGCACCGCCCCGATCGACAATGGCACGGTCGTCATCCGCGACGGCCGTGTCGTCGCCGCCGGCGCCAATGTGCCCGTCCCGGCCGGCGCCACAGCGGTCGACGCCCGCGGAAAATGGGTGACGCCGGGCCTCGTCGCCGGCTTCTCGCGGCTCGGCCTGCTCGAGGTCGATGCGGTCGACGAGACCAACGACGTGCGTGCGCCGAATTCACCGTTCAACGCGGCGATCGACGTCGCGCCAGCGATCAACCCGTTGGCGACGGCGATCGCGGTCAATCGTGCCGCCGGCATCACCCGCGCCATCGTTTCGCCCGGCACCGGCCGCAACACGATCTTTGCTGGCCAGGGCGCGATCATCGACCTCGGTGGCGACATGGAGCCGATCACCCGCCCCCGCGCCTTCCAGTTCATCGAGCTTGGCGAGGACGGGGCGAGCAATGCCGGCGGCAGCCGCGCGGCTGCTTATGTGATGCTCCGCAACGCCCTTCGCGAGGCGCGCGACCTTCGCCTGCCGGCCTCCGCACGCCGGCCGAACGGCCCCGACGGATCGCCGGAGAATCCCTATATCCAGGGCAGCACCGGCCGGCCCGACGACGTGTTGCTGACCCGCTTCGACGCCGCCGCCCTGGTCCCCGTGCTCGATGGCACGCAGCAGCTCTTCGTTCATGTCGAGCGCGCCAGCGACATCCTCCAGGTGCTCGCGCTGAAGCAGGAGTTCCCGCGCCTGAAGCTCGTGCTGGTCGGCGCGGCCGAAGGCTGGCGCGTGGCCGACCGGATCGCCGCCGCGCATGTCCCGGTCCTGGCCAACGCGCTCAACGATCTTCCGGCGACGTTCGAGCAGCTCGCCGCGACCCAATCCAATATCGGCCGGATGCACGCCGCCGGCGTCGAGGTCGCGATCGGGATGCTGAACGACGAGGACGGCCGCAACATCCGGGTCGAGACGCAATATGCGGGCAACCTCGTCGCACTCACCCGCATCCCCGGCGCGACGGGCCTCGACTGGAACGCCGCGTTCGAATCGATCAGCGGCGGTCCCGCCGATATCGTCGGGATGGGCGACCAGATCGGGACGCTTCGTCCGGGCCGCCGGGCCGATGTGGTCATCTGGGACGGCGATCCGCTCGAACTGTCGACCGGAGTCGACGCGGTCTGGATCGACGGGGTGCGCCAGTCGCTGACCAACCATCAGACCGAGCTTCGCGACCGCTATCGCCAGCCCCAGGAAGGCGCGCTGCCGCACGCCTATAATCCGAGGCAATAGGATGGCGAGCCTGACGCCGTTGGCGAGCCTCGCGATCGCGACGCTCGCCTTCGTCGGGCTCCACTTCCTGATGTCCCACCCGCTGCGCGCGCCCCTGGTGCGCGCGCTGACCGAACGTGGCTTCCTGGGCCTCTATTCGCTCGTCTCGCTGGCGACCTTCATCTGGATGATCCTCGCCTACCGCGCCGGCGACGATCTCGCTCCGCTGTGGGTCGCGCCTGCCGGTTGGTGGCCGATCGGATCGGCGCTGATGCTTGTCGCCTCGATCCTCTTCATCGGCTCGCTCCGGCGCAATCCCGCCTTTCCCCATCCCGGCGCGGGGCCCGCGGCGATCGGCACGCCCAGGGGCGTGTTCGCGATCACCCGCCACCCGATGAACACCGCCTTCATGCTGTGGGCGTTCGTCCATGCGTCGACATCGGGAAGCCCGCGCAACCTGATCGTCGCCGGCGGCATCTTCGTGCTCGCCCTGTTCGGGTCGATCGGACAGGACCTGCGCAAGCAGCGCCAGCTCGGCCCTGCCTGGCATGGCTGGGCGGCGGCGACCTCCGTGGTCCCGTTCGGCGCGCTGATCGCTGGCCGCGCCTCCTGGCGCTCGGCTGCGCCCGGATGGGTCGCCGTCGTCGGCGGGATGGTCCTGTGGGCGCTGGTGACGTCGTGGCATGCGCCGATCGTGTCACCGCTCGGCGGCTGGCAGGCTAGGCGGCGTTCGACACCCCGGCCCGGTGCTGGGCGAGGAAAAGGGCGAGTTGGTCCGGTGTCATCGCCGGCGCATAGAGATGGCCCTGGAGCGCATCGCACCCCGCCTCGATCGCGATCTGCTCCTCATCGACGCTCGAAATCCCCTCTGCGACCACATCGACCTTCATGGCGTGGCCCAGGGTCACCGCGGCGCGGATGATGGCGACGCTCTGGTCGCGCGCCGCGACGTCGATGAAGGAACGATCGAGCTTGATCCGGTCGACCGGGAAGCGGCGCAGGCAGGAAAGCGAGGAATAGCCGGTGCCGAAATCATCGAGCGCGATGCGGAAGCCGTCGCGCCGCAACTCCTCGATCGCCTGGGCACACAGCGCGCCATGCTCGATGAACAAGGTCTCGGTGATCTCCAGATCGAACTGGCGCGGCTCAACGCCCTCTCCCGCCGCGATGCCGCGGAGCACCGCGGGGAAGGCCGGATCGCGAAACTGGAGCGGCGACAGGTTCACGCAGATCGACAGGGTCGGCCAGCGGCGCGCCATGCGGCAGGCGTCGCGAAAGGCGAGCAGGCCCACTTCGTCGATCAGTCCGCATTCCTCGGCGATCGGCACGATCTCGGCCGGGGCGAGCTGGCCGAGGGTCGGATGGGCCCAACGCAGCAGCCCTTCGAGCCCCGTCACCTCGCCGCCGCGCCCGATGACCGGCTGGTAATGGAGCTTCAGCGCGTCGCCGGTCCCGCGCAGCTCGGCGCGAAGCGCGCTTTCGATCCGGTCGCGACGCTGGACGTCGGCATCCATCGCCTCGGTGAAGATTCGGAAACAGTCGCGGCCCGCCGCCTTGGCGCGGTACATGGTGATGTCCGCCTTGCGGAGCAGTTCGGCCGCCTCGGCCACTTCCGCGCTCGCGAACACCGCGCCGATCGAAACGCCGACCCGCGCCTCGCGCTCGCCGATGAAGAAGGGCTGGCGGATGACGGCGATGATCCGTTCGCACAGGCGGCGGACGTCGGCCTCACCCTTTGCGCCGACCTGGACGATCGCGAATTCGTCGCCGCCGATGCGTGCCACCGTGTCGGTCTCGCGGGCAAGGCCGCGCAGGCGATCCGCGACCTCGGCGACAAGGATGTCGCCGGCATTGTGGCCGAGCGTGTCATTCACCTGCTTGAACCGGTCCAGATCGAGCATGAGCAGCGCGACCTGCTCGCCGCTTCGGCGGTAGCGCGTCAGCGCCTGGGCCAGTCGATCCTCGAGCAGAGCCCGGTTGGCGAGGCCGGTCAGCCGGTCATGCAGCGCCTGATGCTGCACGGCTTCCTGCCGCGCCTCCAGCTCCTGAACCACGTCGACGAGTGAGCGATAGAGGACGGACATGACGAGGATGATCGCGACCGCGGAGGTGAGCGCGATCGGCCAGATCGTCGCGAACAGCTCCAGCCGCGAGCTCGCGCTGTCGCGGATGATGCTCACCGTCGCGAAATTGGTCAGGACAAGTGTCGCCACCGCTGCCGAAACGATCGGCGGGCCGACCCTGCGCGAATAACCCACGTGTCTCTCCCCCGAGGCGACACGGAAATAACGGAGGAGCGGTTAACAAATCGCTTGGATTTTCGTGGGTCATTCTGTCGGCAGATCGAAATCCACGCCCTGCGCGAGCGGCAGATCGCGGCCGTAATTCACGACGTTCGTGGCGCGGCGCATATAGGCGCGCCAGGAATCGGATCCGCTCTCGCGCCCGCCGCCGGTCTCCTTCTCGCCGCCGAACGCCCCGCCGATCTCGGCGCCCGAGGGGCCGAGATTGACGTTGGCGATGCCGCAATCCGAGCCGGCCGCCGACAGGAAGGTCTCCGCCTCGCGCAGATCGGTGGTGAAGATCGACGAAGACAGGCCCTGCGGCACGCCGTTCTGGAGGGCGATCGCCTCGTCCAGCGTGCGATAGCGCAGGATGTAGAGGATCGGCGCGAACGTCTCTTCGATCACGACGCCCGACTGCGCCGGCATTTCCGCGAGCGCCGGCCGGACATAGCAGCCTCCGATCGGCTCACCGCCCTGGATGGCGCCCCCCTGCCCTTTCGCCCGCGCGAGCGCCGCCTGCATGGCCGCGACCGCATCCTCGTCGATCAGCGGGCCGACCAGGGTGCCGCTCTCAAACGGATTGCCGATCGAAAGACCAGGCCAGATCGCCTTCAGGCGGCCGACCAGATGATCGTAGATATCGTCGTGGACGATGAGCCGCCTGAGGCTCGTGCAGCGCTGCCCCGCGGTGCCGACCGCGGCGAAGGCGATCGCACGCTCCGCGAGCGCGAGATCCGCCGAGGGCGCGACGATCATCGCATTGTTGCCGCCAAGCTCAAGCAAGGTGCGGCCGAAGCGCACGGCGACGCGCGGCGCAAGCGCGCGGCCCATGCGGGTCGATCCGGTCGCCGACACCAGCGGCACGCGCGGATCGTCCGCCAGCGCCTCGCCCGCCTCGCGCCCGCCCTGGACCAGCTCGAGCAGGCCCTCAGGCGCCTCCTCGAACTCGATGGCGACGCCGGCGAAGATCGCGGCGACCGCCGCCGCGCAGAGCGGAGTCTTCTCGGACGGCTTCCACACCACTGTATCGCCGCACACCAGGGCGAGGCAGGCGTTCCAGGCCCACACGGCAACCGGAAAGTTGAACGCCGAGATCACGCCGACCGGCCCGAGCGGATGCCAGGTTTCCATCATCCGATGGTCACGCCGCTCGGTCGCGATGGTCAGGCCGTGCAATTGCCGCGAGAGGCCGACCGCGAAATCGCAGATGTCGATCATCTCCTGGACCTCGCCGAGCCCCTCGGAGAGGATCTTGCCGCATTCGAGCGTGACGAGGCGGCCGAGCGGCTCCTTGTGCGCCCGCAGCGCCTCCCCGAACCTGCGGACGAGCTCGCCGCGGCGCGGGGCCGGCACCATGCGCCAGTGCTGGAAGGCGGCCTGCGCGCGACCGACGGCGGCGGCGACATCGGCCGGCGAGGCGGTGGCCACCTTGCCGATCAGGCCGCCGTCGATCGGCGAGGTCGAGCCGAGATCGCCGGCGCCCGGCGTGATCCCGAGCCGGTCGAACAACCGCGCCGCTTCGGCTTCGGAAGAAAAGCTCATCTTGCGGTCCGTTCGATGAGGGCCATGGCGGCGGCCGGATTGCGCTCCTTGGCGCCGGAGATGATGAAGGCGAAGACCTCGCGGGGTTCTGCCGACGCCGGCACGTTCGACGCATAAGCGCGCCCAGCCGGGCGTTCGCCGCTCGCCCAGCCGCGGATCACCTCCGCCCAGCCATCCAGCTCGGCCGACGTATAGCCGGTGGGCTCCTCCGCGCGCGTGGACTGGAGCCGCGCATAGACGAATCCGGCGGTCTGATCGGCGATCTCGGGATAGGTGTCGTGATGCGCGAAGACGATCGCCACCCCTGCCGCGCGCGCCTGGGCCACGAAGTCCGCCGACCGGAAGCTCTCGTGCCTTACCTCGATCGCGTGCCGGAGCGCGATCCCGTCCTGCCGCGTCGGCAAGAGGGCGAGAAACGCGCTGATGTCGTCGGGATCATATTTCTTGGTCGGGGCGAGCTGCCACAGGATCGGGCCCAGCTTGTCACCGAGCTCGGTCAGCCCCTGCCCGCAGAAGCGGGCGATCGACTCCCCCGCCTCGCCGAGCACGCGACGATTGGTGCAGAAGCGCGACGCCTTGAGCGCGAAGCGGAAGCCGTCCGGCACCGTCTGTGCCCAGCGCGCGAATGTTTCCGGTTTCTGGCTTCTGTAATAGGTCGCGTTGACCTCGGTCGCAGTCAGGTGCGCGCCGACATATTCGAGCTGCTTCGCCTTGGCGAGCTTCGGCGGATAGAAGGTCTCCCGCCACGGCTCATAATCCCAGCCGCCGACGCCGATATGAATGGATGCCATGCCCCGCTTCCTAAGGTTCGCACCGGTGGCGGGCAATAAGCGCGTTCGCGCCGGCGGACTTACACGAACGGGAATGGCGAGACTGATTTCCTGAGCTCGCTCACCGCCAGGGTGCGACCCACGGGGGCGGTGGCGCGCTGGGGACAGCCGGCGCGCGGGCAGAGCGCGCAGGCCGGGCCGATCGGGGTGACCCGCGGATGGGCGAGGTCCAGCCCGTCGGCATAGGCGATGCGCGCGGCGTGGCGAACATCGCAGCCGAGGCCGATGGCAAGCTGGCTGTCCTCCGCCGGATCGAGGCGGATGGCGCGCGACACCGTTCGTCCGATCGTGAAATAGCGCTCGCCGTCCGGAGTCTCGACAACCTGCGTGACGACCCGGCCCGGCGTCTGGAAAGCCGAATGGAGGTTCCAGCGCGGGCAGGTGCCGCCGAAGCGGCTGAACGGAAAGCTCTCGCCGGCGAAGCGCTTGGAAACGTTGCCCGCGGCATCGACCCTCAGCATGAAGAAGGGGACGCCGCGCGCGCCGGCCCGGTTGAGCGTCGTCAGCCGATGCGCCGCCTGCTCCGCGCTGACGCCGAACTCGGCGCACAGCCGGTCCAGATCGTAGCGATGGCGCTCCGCCGCCTCGAGAAATGACTGGTAGGGCATCATGGCCGCCGCCGCCGCATAATTGGCGAGGCTCATGTGAAGCAGCCTGCGGGTCGGCGCGTCGGGCGGCGCGGCGGACACCACCATCCTGTCGAGCAGCGCGCGGAACTCCACCAGCACGAGCTGGTAGGCGAGCGCGAACGTCCGGCTCTCGCTCCGGAGCAGCTGGGAGAGGAGCAGCCGCTTGCGATGGATATCGTAATGCTGGCTGGCTCCTTCAATCAACTCGGGCGCAACGACGCGCACGTCGATGCCGAATGCCTCCCTGAGCCGGCGCCGCAGCGTCTCGGCGATGGCGAGTGGATCGCCGAGCGCGCCGGCCAGCGTCTCCGCAGCCTCCTCGATCGCCGGGAAATGGTTGCGCTGCGACTGAATATAGTCGCGCACCCATTTGGTCGGGCTGAGCGCGGCATTCTCCTCGCTCTCTCCCGCGGGCCGCTGGCGCAGTTCGCCGAGCGCGGCATAGAGTCGTGCGATGCCCTCGGCCGCGGCGGGCGCATTGTCGGCGATCTCGACCAGCTCGTAGCGCGGCACGGCGAGGTCGGAGAACAGCGGATCGGCGAAAATCTCGCCGAGCTGGGCGGGGCCGACCGCATCGCCGCCCTCGGCCGCAAAGCTCTTCAGATCGACGTCATAGGCTTCGGCGAGGCGCAGCAGCACGGTCGCTGTGACCGGCCGCTGGTTGCGTTCGATATGGTTCAGATAGGAGGGCGAAATGCCGATCTCGGCCGCCATGGCGGCCTGGTTGAGGCCGAGCTCGCGGCGCAACCGGCGCATTCGACCGCCAAGGTGGAGTTTGCGTTCCGCCATCCTGCAAATCTGTCAACTTTATACAATACACGCAAGTCGTATCGTGACGCAGCGACCTTTTTCGGGGATGCGGGACGCCCGGATCGGTGATTTCGATGGCACCACCGTTCCTGCTGCGAGGCCGCCATGACCGATTTCGCTGATCTGATCCCCGCCCCCGCCGACCGCTTCGACGGTATCGCGCGCGCCTACACGCCTGAGGACGTGGCCCGCCTGCGCGGCTCCGTCCCGGTCGAATACAGCCTCGCGCGGCGCGGCGCCGAGCGGCTGTGGGCGATGCTCAAGCGCGAGGAGCCGGTGCGCG
Source organism: Sphingosinicella ginsenosidimutans (assembly GCF_007995055.1). NCBI lineage: Bacteria > Pseudomonadati > Pseudomonadota > Alphaproteobacteria > Sphingomonadales > Sphingomicrobiaceae > Allosphingosinicella > Allosphingosinicella ginsenosidimutans. Next base: position 204,343 of record NZ_VOQQ01000001.1, read on the forward strand.
CGCTCGGCGCCGTCACCGGCAACCAGGCGATGCAGATGGTGCGCGCGGGGCTTGAAGCCATCTACCTGTCCGGCTGGCAGGTCGCGGCGGACGCGAACACCGCCGGCGCCATGTACCCGGATCAGTCGCTCTATCCCGCCAATGCCGGTCCGGAGCTCTGCCGCCGGATCAACCGCACGCTCCAGCGCGCCGACCAGATCGAGCATATGGAGGGCGGCGCGACGCGCGACTGGTTCGTGCCGATTGTCGCCGATGCCGAGGCCGGCTTCGGCGGACCGCTCAACTGCTTCGAGATCATGAAGGCCTATATCGAGGCGGGCGCGGCCGGCGTCCATTTCGAGGACCAGCTCGCGAGCGAGAAGAAGTGCGGGCATCTGGGGGGCAAGGTGCTGATCCCGACCCAGGCGCATATCCGCAACCTCGACGCGGCGCGGCTGGCGGCGGACGTCTGCGGCGTGCCGACGATCCTCGTCGCGCGAACCGATGCGGAAAGCGCGCGCCTGATCACGTCCGACATCGACGAGCGCGACCATGAGTTCCTCACCGGCGAGCGCACGGCCGAAGGCTTCTTCCGGCTGAAGGACGGCACCGGCATCGATCATTGCATCAAGCGGGGCATCGCCTTCGCCCCGCACGCCGATCTCCTGTGGTGGGAGACGAGCCATCCCAATCTCGAGGATGCGCGCCGCTTCGCCGAGGCGGTGCAGAAGGCCTGCCCGGGCAAGATGATGGCCTATAATTGCTCGCCGAGCTTCAACTGGGAGGCGAAGCTCGACAAGGACACCATCGCACGCTTCCAGCGCGAGCTCGGGGCGATGGGCTACAAGTTCCAGTTCGTCACCCTGGCGGGCTTCCACAGCCTCAACCACGCGATGTTCGAGCTTGCGCGGGGCTATCGGGACCGCGGCATGGCCGCCTATTCCGATCTCCAGCAGGCCGAATTCGCGAGCGAGGCCGCCGGCTACAGCGCGACCCGGCACCAGCGCGAAGTCGGCACCGGCTATTTCGATCTGGTCGCGCAGACCATCGCGGGCCCCGAAGCCTCGACAGTGGCGCTCGCCGGATCGACCGAAACCGCCCAGTTCGAACGTGCCGCATGAGGAGAGAAGCGATGAAACGCTATTGGGTCGTCGGCGGCGAATATGAGGATGCCGCATTCCGCCGGCTCGTCCCCGGCACCGAGACGCTCGCGGGACCATTCGAGGACGAGCGGCGGGCGCATGACGAATGGGTGCGGCTGACCTGCCGCCCCGGAACCGCCCCCGCGACGATGCAATACAGCATCGTCGCCGACGGGCGCGGCCGATGAGCGATCTGGCGTTGACCGAGCGGGCCGCGCCGGCTGAAACGGCCGGCATGGACGATATCCTCACCCCGGAAGCGCGCGCCTTCCTGGAGGCGCTTCACCGCCGCTTCGATGCCCGGCGGCGCGCGCTGCTCGCCGAGCGCCAGGAGCGCCAGCGCCGCTTCGACGCCGGCGAGCTGCCCGATTTCCGATCCGACACGCGCGCCATCCGCGAGTCCGACTGGAGCGTTGGCGCGATCCCGCCGGACCTGCTCGATCGCCGCGTCGAGATCACCGGGCCGACCGATCGCAAGATGATCGTCAACGCGCTCAATTCCGGCGCGCGCGTCTTCATGGCGGATTTCGAGGATGCGACCGCGCCGACCTTCGCGAACATGCTCGCGGGCCAGGCGAACCTGCGCGATCGCTGGCGCGGATCGCTCGATTTCGACGACCCCGCCTCCGGCCGCCATTATGCACTCGCCCCCGATCCCGCCGTGCTGATGGTCCGCCCGCGCGGCTGGCACCTCGACGAGCGCCACTTCACGGTGGACGGCGCCGCGATCGCCGGCGGCCTGTTCGATTTCGGCCTTTACGTCTGGCACAATGCCGCGGCCTCGATCGAGGCGGGCTCAGGCCCCTATTTCTACCTCCCCAAGCTCGAGAGCATGGAGGAGGCCGCGTTGTGGAGCGACGTCTTCGCCTTCGCTGAGCAGAAGCTCGGCCTGGCGCGCGGGACGATCAAGGCGACGGTGCTGATCGAAACGATCACCGCCGCCTTCGAGATGGACGAGATTCTCCACGCTCTGAAGGAGAATATCGTCGGCCTGAATTGCGGCCGCTGGGACTATATTTTCTCCTACATCAAGCGGCTCGGCCGGACGCCGGAGCGGCTGACCCCCGATCGCGCGGCGATGAAGATGGATAAGGCCTTCCTTGCCGCCTATTCGCTGAAGCTCATCGAAACCTGCCACCGGCGCGGTGCTTTCGCGATGGGCGGGATGGCCGCGCAGATCCCGGTCAAGGGCGACGAGGCCGCCAACGAGGCCGCATTCGACAAGGTGCGCGCCGACAAAAGGCGCGAGGCGGCGAACGGCCATGACGGCACCTGGGTCGCGCACCCGGCCCTCGTCCCGGTCGCGATGGAGGTGTTCGAAAACGCCTTTCCCGGCCCGAACCAGCTCCACCGCCGGATCGACAGCGGCGTCACCCGCGAGGACATGCTTCGGCTCCATGAGGGGCCGCGCACCGAGGCTGGCGTGCGCGGCAATATCCGCGTCGCAATCCGCTACATCGCCGCCTGGATCGGCGGGCGCGGCGCCGTCCCCCTCTACAATCTGATGGAGGACGCCGCGACCGCCGAGATCTGCCGCACGCAGCTGTGGCATTGGCTTCGTTTCGAGGCCCCGCTGGACGACGGCCGGCCGCTCGGGCACAAATTGTTCGACGCGATCCTGGCCGATGAGCTTGCGGCACTGCGTGCTCTGGGTGAGCCGCATATCGAGGAGGCGGCAACCATCTTTACCGAGCTGGTCACCTCCGCGACGCTGGAGGAGTTCCTGACGCTTCCCGCCTATCGGCTGCTCTGACCCGAGGAGTCGCACCGCCGCTCCGGCACGGGGCCGCCGATGCGCGGCCCCATCGGTCGTGCATGAAAAGCACAGTCGATCAAGATATTCACTAGCGCGTGAATTAGTATTGAAATCGGCGTCGATTTGCGGCACTCCCCCATGCAAGACGTCCTAGAACGTCGCAGATGGGAGGGGTTATGAAGAGTGTCGTCCTGATTGGCGCGTCGCTGATTTCGATCGCATGGTGCGGACAGGCCGGAGCGCAGACGACGTCCGACAGTGGCACGTCGCAGAGCAGCAATGCCGACCAGGATCAGTCCGGCCAGGACATCGTCGTTACTGCCCAGCGCCGCAACGAGCGGCTGCAGACGACGCCGATCGCCGCCTCGGTGCTGACCGGCGCGGATCTCGCCAACCGCAATATCGTCAATGTCGATCAGCTCCAGTTCGCGATGCCGAGCGTCGCGGTGGACAATTTCGGCCAGGGCCTCGAATTCAACATCCGCGGCATCGGCAAGGCCGAGCACAACACCCAGACGCTGACCGGGGTCATCACGTATCGCGACGGCGTTGCCACCTTCCCCGGCTATTTCCAGGGCGAGCCTTATTTCGACATCGCCCGGGTCGAGGTGCTGCGCGGGCCGCAGGGCACGATCGCCGGCCAGAACTCGACCGGCGGCGCGGTGTTCGTCACCACCAACGATCCGATCATCGGCGGCGGCGCCCACGGCTATTTGCAGGGACAGTTCGGCTCCTATTCGGATGCCGGTCTCCAGGGCGCGATCAACCTGCCGATCAGCGACACCTTCGCCGCCCGCATCGCCTGGTTCACCGAGCGCCGCGGGGGCTTCTATGACATCACCGGCCCGGGCGGGACGCCCTATACCGGCAACAACGGCGACCTGCGCGAGGCCGCGGGCCGGATCAGCTTCCTGTGGCGCCCGACGGACCGGCTCTCGATCCTGTCGAAGACCGACGTCGATTATCTCGATTACGGCGCCTATCCGGCCGATCCCTATTATGCGCGGTTCCGCGTCCTGCCGGGCACGTCCACGCCCAATCCCTATTATAACGACCTGTTCGACATCAGCCTGAATTCGCCACAGGGCGCGAAGGACTCGTTCGTCCGCTCCACGCTCCGGATCGACTATGAGTTCGATGGCGGCGTGCGGCTGCGTTCGATCAGCGGCTACCAGAACGGCACCACCAAATATCGCGCCGATCTCGACGGCCTCGCCGCGCCGACCGTCTTCACGCCCAATGCGAACCAGACCTTCTTCGACAATGTCGGCGAGCGCATCTGGTCGCAGGAAATCAACCTGATCTCGCCGGACGACCAGCGCTTCACCTGGCTGCTCGGCGCCTATGGCCAGTGGAACACCTACTATTTCCGGCGCCCCTTCCAGTTCGTGATCGGCGTCCCCGAGGGCAATCCGGCCACCGAATACAGGCTGGAGGGCACCAATCCGCAGCGCGATCTCGCCTTCTTCGGCCAGGTCGGCTTCCGGATCACCCCGCAGCTCAAGCTCGAACTTGGCGGCCGCTACACCTGGAGCCACACGCGCAACGACGTGCAAGTCATCCAATATGGCGTCCCGATCGACGACCAGCAGAGCGCGCGGGCGAACGATTTTTCGTGGAAGGCCTCGCTCGGCTGGGAGATCAACCGCAACCAGTATCTCTACGCCTTCGCGGCGACCGGCTTCCGCGCCGGCGGGCTCAACGTGCCGGTCGGCCTCGGCCTGCCAGATCCCTTCGAGCCTGAGAAGGTGACCTCCTTCGAAGCCGGCTGGCGCGCCAATTTCCTCGGCGGCCACATCCGCACGACGCTCAACGGCTTCTATAACAATTACCGCAACTTCCAGGTGATCATCGGCTATCCGCTGTTCCCGACCTTCGGCATCGAGGTGAATGTTCCCGATACCACCCGCATCTATGGCGCCGAGTTCGAGGCCGAGGCGCATCTCGGGCGCTTCTCGTTCGATTTCGGGGTGAGCGCGATCCACAGCTCGCTGGGCCAGTTCTTCGCCACCGACCCGCGCCTCCCCAGCGTCCTGCCGTGCGATCCGAATACGGGCCCGGCGAGCGCGACCTGCCTCAATCTCAAGGGCCGCGAACAGACCTATGCGCCGAACTTCACCTTCAATGCCGGCGCCCAATATGTGTTCAACCTTGGCAATGCGGGCACGCTGACGCCGCGGGTCAATTTCGGCCACGTCGCCGCACAATGGGCGACCTTGTTCGAGAACCCCGCGCTCGGGGACCGGCTCGAGGATCGCAACATCCTGGGCGCCCAGCTGGCGTGGACGAAGGGGCCGTGGACGGTGACGCTCTACGGCACCAACCTCACCAACCAGCACTATGTCGGCGCACTCAACTCCGGCCTCGATTTCGCCGGACCGCCGCGGCAGTACGGTATCAGCGTGCTGCGCCTCTTCTGAACGACCCTCCGGCGGGCCGCTCCGATCCGCGGATCGGGCGGCCGCCGTCTTTTAGAGTGCGTACCGACAAGTTCATGCAAGCCTATGCCCTGACGATCGACAAGTTCCTCGATCATGCCGCAAAATGGCATGGCGATCGCGAGGTGGTGCAGGCGACCGCCGGGGGCGGCACCACGCGCATCGGTTATGCGGCGCTGCGCGAGCGCGCCGTGCGCCTGTCGGGGGCGCTTCGCTCGCTCGGGCTGGCGTTCGGGCAAAGGGTCGGCACCCTCGCCTGGAACACCCAGCACCATTTCGAGCTCTATTACGCAACGATGGGCATGGGGCTGGTCTGCCACACGCTCAATCCGCGGCTGACGGTCGCGCATCTCGCCGCCATCATCGGCGAGGCCGAGGATCGAGTCCTCGCGGTTTCGGCCGATCTCGCGCCGCTGGCCGCGCAGCTGGCGCCGCTCTGCCCGACGCTCGATCACATCATCCTGCTCGACGGCGGCACCGACGCGGACCTGCCGGGCGCGCTGGAGTATGAAAGCCTGCTGGCCGAGCGCGGCGCACCGGTCGATTGGGGCGGCTTCGAGGAGGAGACGCCAGCGGGCCTGTGCTATACGTCGGGGACGACCGGGCGGCCCAAGGGCGTCGTCTATACCCACCGCTCAAACTACCTGCACACGCTGCGCGCGCTTCAGGCGGACGCGATCGCGCTGACGGCGCGCGACACGGTGCTCCCCGCCGTGCCGATGTTCCACGCCAATGGCTGGGGCATCCCCTTCGCGGCACCGGCGGCGGGCGCAAGGCTCGTCCTGCCCGGCCGTCACCTCGACGGGGCGAGCCTGGCGCGGCTGATGCGCGAAGAGCGCGTCACGGTGGGCATCGGCGTCCAGACCGTGTGGCTGGGCCTGGTCGACCATCTCGACGTGACCGGCGAGACGCTGCCCGACCTCGAGCGCGTCCTGATCGGCGGATCACCCTGCCCCGAGGCGCAGATCAGGCGGATGGAATCGCGGCTCGGCGCGCATGTCCAGACCAGTTGGGGCATGACCGAATTGTCGCCCGTGGGCACGATCGCGCCGCCGGTCGGCACGCAGCGGCCCGGCGACGATGCCGGCCAGGTGCCGATGGGGCTCGATCTCAAGCTGACCGACGAGGACGGCGTCATCCTGCCCGAGCAGCGCGGCGTCGTCGGTCGGCTCTACGTGCGCGGGCCGAGCGTGGTCGATCGCTATTTCGGCGAGACATCGGATGCGCTCGATGCCGACGGCTGGTTCGAGACCGGCGATCTCGCGACCATCGACGCCGAGGGGAACCTGTCCATCCGCGGCCGCGCGAAGGACCTCATCAAGTCGGGCGGCGAATGGATCAACCCGGTCGAGATCGAGGCAATCGTCGGGCGCGATCCGGCGGTCGGCCAGGTCGCCGTCATCGCCTCGCCCGATCCCAAATGGGGCGAACGCCCGATCCTGGTCGTCGAGCCGCGACAGGGCAAGCAGATCGATCGCGACCGGCTCGTCCACGCGCTGCGCGGCGAGGTCGCGGATTGGTGGATTCCGGACCGGATGGCGCGGGTGGCGGCCATGCCGCTCGCCGCGTCCGGGAAAATCGACAAGAACCGCCTGCGCGAGGACTTCGCCGAAGGCCGGCTGAACGGCGAGCCGCTCGCCCGCTAACGCTGGCGGCACGCCTCCGTCGCCGGCGGGTTGCGGGGGGACCAGAGGCCGACATTCCAGTTCCAGCCGATCCCTCCGGCCGCGTTGCGGCGGCACACCACTTCCTCGTTCAGCTCGTACATGCCGGGCATGAGGTTCGCCGAAAGGTGCGGCGTGTCGGTGAAGTGCATGTAGGCGCGCTCGGTGCCATAGGGCGCCCAATCGGGCGCGTTGGCGGCGCGCGGGCGGCCATCGCGCGCGAAGCTGGTCCAATAGCCGATCATCGCATCGGAAAGCGCGGTCTCGCCGGCGGTGCGCGGCGGGTTCGGCCAATAAGGCGGCGTGCCGTCGAACGTGCCGAAGACGAAGGGAAGCTCGCTCGCGTGGAAGGCGTGGAGGCCAGCCTGGTCGGCCGCCGGATAGGCGTGATCGAACAGGTAGAGATAGGAGGGCACGCCCAACGCCGTCTGCGCCCGCGCGACCTTCTCCGATGTCCAGCCGTAAAGCTGGTCGCGGGTCGTCGCGAGGATCGATTCCATCATGTCGCTCGACGGATAGAGCCGCAGGAACGCATCGGCCAGATCGCCGTAGGTCCGGCGGATCTGCGCCTCATAATCGGCCGCGCTTGCCGGCGGCTGGGCGGGCGCGAGGACGCGTAGCGAGCGGATTTCGCCGGCGTTGAAACCGATGAGGACGGGCACGTTCGCCTGGCGCCCCGCATTGAAGGCATCGACCATCTGCTCGGGAAGGACATGACCGTCGACCGCGGCGAACGGCGCGAAATGGGCGGCGCTGGCGGCGGCGTTGAGCGTCGCCGCGTCCATCCGCCTGAGCGCCGCGATATCCGGCGCCTGGACCGCCGCGCCGAGCAGCGCGCCGGCTTCCTCCGCCGCCGGCCAGCCATGGACGCCGCGCTTCAGCGCCGGCATCGAAATCATGTAGCCGCTTTCTGAGATCGCCTTGCTGAACAGCCCGCGCGCATCCGGCGCGACCATCAGGTAGAGCACGCTGAGCGCGCCCGCCGATTCGCCGGCGATGGTGACGTTCGAAGCGTCGCCGCCGAACGCGCCGATATTGTCCCTGACCCAGCGCAGCGCCGCGATCTGATCGAGCAGGCCATAATTGCCCGAAACATGATCCGGCGATTCCCGGCTGAGCCCTGGATGGGCGAGATAGCCCAGCACGCCGAGCCGGTAGTTGATCGACACCACGATGACGCCGCGCTCGGCGAGCCGGGCGCCGTCATACATCGTCTCGCGGCTCGAACCGGTCCACAGCGCGCCGCCATGGATCCACACGATCACCGGCGCATGCTCCGCATGGGCGGGCGTCCAGATGTTGAGCGTCAGGCAATCCTCGCTCTGCGGCAGTGGCGTGTCGACCGAATAGATGGTGTGGAGCGAGCCCTGCGGCGGCTGGATGCAGGCGGGGCCGAACGCGGTCGCCGCCCGCGTCCCCTGCCAGCGCGGCATCGGCGCGGGCGGCCGCCAGCGCCGCTCTCCGACGGGCGGGAGCGCGTAGGGGATGCCGCGGAAGACGCGCAGATCGCCCTGGGCCTCGCCGGCGAGGGTGCCGGCCGGCGCATCGACGACGGGCGGCTGCTGCGCGGCGGCCGGCGCCGGCGCCCCCGCAAGCATCCCGGCGGCGCTTCCAACGGCAATCAGTCGACGAATCATGGCGTGGCTCCGTGCGATTCGGCGCGGCCCCGGCCAAGGATCCGCGCCAGCCAGAAGAAAAGGACGGCGGCGATAAGGTAGAAAGGCGTCAGCGTCAGCAACGCGACCTGAAGCGCGTGGTCGACCCCCTGCCCCGCGAACCAGTCGCTCGCCGCGCCGACATAGGTCGGGCCGAGGCCAAGACCGATGAAGTTCATGATGAGGAGCAGCAGCGCACCCGACATGACGCGCTGGTCCGGCCGCACCTCCTCCTGGACGAAGGCGACGGCGGAGGAGAGATAGAAATAGTTGAGCGCCATCGCACCGGTCAGGCAGACCAGCGCGACCGGCCAGGACGGCGCCAGCAGGAAGCCGAGATAGAGCGGCAAGGCGGCGATCAGAGATACCGCCGGGATCGAGGCATAGGCGCTGCGCCGCCGCGACGTCATCCGGTCGATCAGCCGGCCCGAGACGATCATCCCGCCGCCCATCCCGACAAGAACCGTGAGGGCATACCAGATCGCGACCTGATCGAGGCCCATCCCCTTTTCGCGCATCAGGAAGAGGACGGTGAAATTTCCAAGCCCGTAGGTGATGAACTGGGTGGCGCCCGATCCGAGCGCCATCAGCATCAGCGGCAGGCGCGAGAAGAACATGCCGGCCGTTTCCCAGAAACCCGCGCCCGGGGCCGCTTCGCCGGACGCGCGGTCGAACGCGCCGCGCGGCGGTTCGCGAACGATCAGCTTCACTGCGATCGCGGCCACGATTCCGACGCCCCCGATGACGAGAAAGGCGTCGCGCCAGTCGAAGGCCGCCGCGATCGACGCGCCGAACGCGATCCCGGCCGCGGCGCCAAGCGGCGGACCCAGATTGTAGATGCCGAAGGCGATGCCGCGCCGCCCCGGCGGGAAGGTGTCGGTGATGATCGCATAGGAGGGCGGAACCCCGCCCGCCTCGCCGAAGCCCACCGCCATGCGCGCGGCGACGAGCTGGCCGTAATTGGCGGCAAGCCCGCAGGCGGCCGTGGCCGCGCTCCAGATCGCGCAGGCGATCGAAAGGATCGTCACCCGGTTGGTCTTGTCGGCGAGCCAGCCGATCGGGATCGCGATGAAACAGTAGAACAAGGCGAAATAGAGCCCGCCGATCCGCCCCAGCTGCCCATCGGTGATGTGCAGTTCGTCCTGGATCGGCTTGGCAAGGATCGACAGCAGCTGCCGGTCGAGGAAGTTGAGCACATAGATGCCGCACAGCATCCACAATACGAGCCACTGCCGGGCGGGCTTCGCAGCCTGCGCGGCGATCCCTTCGGCGGCTGCGCTCCCCGATTCGGGGGCGCCGGTCGTCGCGCTCACCTCATTGCTCTCCCATATCTTTTCTCCTGACAATGGGCCGAAGCCGGGAGCGCGTCAACATACACTATCACGTGCGTGAATATTATTTGCGGCCCGGAAGTGGGTTGACGTTAGGGGCCCGACGTTCAAAAGCCATTGTGTGACCGCGACCACCCGCCCCCGCCGACCATCGAAAAAGGCCGAGCAGCGGGCAGAGATGATCGAGAAGATCCTCGACGCCGCCGAAGGCCTGTTCGCACAACACGGCCTGTACGGAGTCACGCTGAAGGACGTGGCCAAGCAGGTCGGCGTTCATCATACCCTTCTCAACTATTATTTCTCGGACAAGAAGACCTTGTTCGACGCCGTGTTCGCGCGCCGGGCCGTCGTGACGAGCGAACGGCGCATGAAGGCCCTCGACGATTATGACGCGGCCACTGCGGGCCGGCCGACGGTCGAAGGCGCGCTGCGCGCCTTTCTGGACACGGATCTCGATCTCTATATCGAGGGCGGCGAGGGCTGGAAGAATTACGCGCAGCTCGGCGCGCAGGTCGCGAACGCGCCGGAATGGGGCGCGGAGCTGATGGACACCAATTTCGACCCCGTCGTCCTGCGGCTCATCGATCTGCTTCGCAAGGCGCTCCCCGAATGCGCCGATGAAGACATTTTCTGGGGCTATCATTTTGTCACCGGCGCGCTGATGCTGACGCTCGCCCGCACCGGACGCATCGACAAGCTGTCGGGCGGCTTGTGCCGGTCCGAGGATTTCAGCGCGGTCAAGGAACGCATGGCGACCTTCATGGCCGCCGGCTTCATCGCCGTATGCCGGGAACGCGCCGGGAAACGCGGCCGATAACCTTCGCTATCTTGTGAGTTAATATCTCGCACGTTATGCCTGCCTCAAACAGGCAAGGAGCGATGAATGACTCTCCAGGATCGCGTCGCGATCGTCACCGGCGCCGGGAGCGGCCTTGGCCGTTGCCACGCCCTCTATCTTGCCCGCCAGGGAGCGCGGGTCGTCGTCAACGATCTGGCCGCCGAACCGGCCGAACGGGTCGCCGCGGAGATTCGCGTGGCCGGTGGCGAGGCGATCGCGGCCGCGGCCTCGGTGACCGACGAAGCCGCGGTGGCGGCGATGGTCGATGCGGCGATGGCGCGCTGGGGCCGCATCGACATCCTCGTCAACAATGCGGGCATTCTTCGCGATCGGAGCTTCGCGAAGATGACGATGGACGATTTCAGGCTGATCGTCGATGTCCACCTGATGGGCGCTGCGATCTGCACCAAGGCGGTGTGGGAGATCATGCGTCGGCAGGCCTATGGCCGCATCGTCATGACCACCTCCTCCTCCGGCCTCTACGGCAATTTCGGTCAGGCCAATTACGGCGCCGCCAAGATGGCGCTCGTCGGCTTGATGCAGACGCTTGCGATCGAGGGCGAGAAATACGGGATCAGGGTGAACTGCCTCGCGCCGACGGCGGCGACCGGCATGACCGAGGGCGTGCTTTCCGACGCCAGCCTCGCCGCACTCGATCCGGCGCTCGTCAGCCCCGGCCTGCTGCTGCTCACCAGCGATGAGGCGCCGACGCGCGCGATCCTCGCCGCGGGCGCCGGCCATTTCGCGGCGGCGAACGTCACCCTGACCGAAGGGCGCTTCGTCGGCGCGCGCGACGATGCCGGCGAGCAGGTGATGTGGCACTGGGCCCAGATCTCCGACCGGAGCGGCGAGATCGTCCCCCCTTACGGCTTCATGCAGGCGGAGCGCGAACTCGCGAGTGCCGGAATGGACGCGCCGGTGATGGCGGCGGCGCGGTGACACGAGGGGGCGCGGGCCCGATCTCGCGACGGGCGCTGCTTGCCGGCGCCGGCGCTGCGATCGGTGCGAGCGCCCTCGCCTCCCCTTCCACCGGTTCGCGCGGACGCCGCCCCGCGCCGCCGGGCTTCCTTTGGGGCACCGCCATCTCGGCTCATCAGAGCGAGGGCAACAACACCAACAGCGACGCCTGGCTCGCCGAGAATATCCGTCCGACGCTGTTCCGCGAACGATCGGGCGATGCCTGCGACAGCTATCATCGCTATGCCGAGGACATCGAAATCGCCGCGAGGCTTGGCCTCAACTGCTACCGGCTCGGCATCGAATGGTCGCGGATCGAGCCGAGCGAGGGCCAGTTCTCGAACGCCGAGCTCGATCATTATGCGCGGGTGCTGGAGACGTGCCGGGCCCACGGCCTCGCGCCCGTCGTCACGTTCAACCATTTCACGACCCCGCTCTGGTTCGCCGCGCGCGGCGGCTTCGAGGTCGAGGATTCACCCGCTCTCTTCGCCCGCTACTGCCGCCGCGCGGCCGAGCATCTGGGCGGGCCGATGCACCTCGCGACCACCTTCAACGAGGCGAACATCCAGCTGCTCGTCCGCCTCCTCGCCCCCTCCGACGAGGCGCGCGCCGGGGTTCGCGCGGCCAATGAGGCGGCGGCGCGAGCGACCGGATCGCCCCGCTTCTCGCGCCTCGCTTATGCCGATCCGGAGATCGTGACCCCGATCATGCAGGAGGCGCACCGGCAAGGCTATCGGGCGATCAAGGCGGCGCGGCCCGACCTGCCGGTCGGCCTCACGCTCACCACGCAGGACATCCAGGCCGCGACGCCCGATGCGCCGGTCGCCCGCTTCCGCGACCGCCTGTACGGTAGCTGGCCCGGCGTCGCGCGCAGCCATGCCGATTTCTTCGGCGTCCAGACCTATACGCGCTTCCGGGTCGATGCGAACGGCATCGTCCCGCCGCCGCCCGGGGCCGAACTCACCGCGAGCGGCTATGAATTCTATCCGGAGGCGCTCGCGGCGACGATCCGCTGGGCCCATGCGACGATCGGCAAGCCGATCTACGTCACCGAAAGCGGCATTGCGACCGACAACGACCGGCGGCGCATCGCCTATATCGATCGCGCGCTCGACGGCGTGCGGCAATGCCTGGACGAGGGGATTCCGGTCCACTCCTATCTCTACTGGTCGCTGCTCGACAATTTCGAGTGGACGTCGGGATATGGGGTCCATTTCGGCCTCGTCGCCGTCGACCGCAGCACGTTTCGGCGCACGCTGAAGCCGAGCGCGCTCCATTTCGGCGCCCTTGCGCGGGCAAACCGGATCTAGGCCTCGGCGCGCTTCGCGATTTCCTCGGCCGCCTCGGCAAAGCCGGTATTGGCGGCGGGAACCCCAGCATAGACGGCGAGGAGCATCAGCGTCTCCTCTCTTTATCGCGACGCCGCTCCCTCAGGGCTGCACGATCTTCCGGCGCGGACCGATATAGTTCTTTACCCCGGCTTCCGATCCGAGCGCATGGATGCGGCCGTCCATCTCCTCCTGCCAGATCAGCGATTCGATCGCGATGTGCATCGGGTGATCCTGGACGGTCAGCGTCCCCTGGTCGACGGGGGAGCCGTCCGGCGAACCCATATAATGGGCATGTTCCGACCAGCCGGGCGCCGACAGCATGAGATCGCCGACGCCCCATTCGTAGGTCTGCCCGTCGACGACGCTCTTCCCGCCATTGCCCAGGAAATAATAATTGATCGACGAGGAGCTGTGACGATGGCCCCGCTTGACCTCGGGCGGCCGGTTGCTGCGGGTGCCGCCGGACATGGTAGCGAAGAAGCTGTGCGTGGTGCCGTTGCGGCGCTCCGTCGCCGGATTGTAGAGCAGCATGATCCCGCGATTGTTGGTGCGCGGCGCAAACGGCAGGTTCTCGCGCACCTTTGCCCAGGGCCAGTGCAGCGCCTTCGATTCGACGACATCGATATCGACCAGATATTCGTAGCTGCGCATCTTCGCGCCGCCGGTTTCCAGATCGACCTCGAACGCGGATTCCTGTGGCTTCCACGGCTCGGTCGGGCGGGGACGGCGGATGATGGAGGGGTCGGGATCCTCCTCGACATAATGAACGCCGAGCTTTTCGAGCACCGGCGCGTTCGAATAGGTGAAGCACACGAACAGGTCGTCGCCGGTGTTGCGGTGGCGATAGACCTGCATGGACGGGATGTTGCACACATCCCACTTTTCGAGCCGGATCTGCTCGCCGCTCACTTCGACCACGCCGGTCCCGCGAACGCACATTTCGAGCTGGTTGGAGTTGCGGCGGATCGGCGCGCTCTCCTCACCGGGCTTCAGCACGTTGATCGTGACATCGGTTCCCGGCGCAAGGCCGAGCCCCGGCGCCTTCGCATAGGGATGGACGACCGCGCTGGCGCGACGGCCGTTGTCCGGGCGATCGAGATCGGCCAGCCGCTCGATCTCGCGCTCGATCGAGGCGCGCGGAACGACGAGCGCGGGCCAGATTTCCGGGCCCGACGGTTGTGCGCCGCTGCGATCGAGAAATTGGGGCGTGAGTTCGGTCACCTGTCCTGCCTTTCGACTCCTGTGCCGCCTTCTTGTGCGGACACCAACATTCAATCACACATGATTGTTTTTGTTCCGGCGCTCGTCAAGTCGGCACGGCGTCGGTTCGCCGGTCGCCAGCGTCGGGACGGACCTGCGCGAGCAGCCGCGTCGCGCCCGCGCGCAGCAGGCCGATATCGGTCCCGACCGACACGAAAAGCACGCCCTGCCCCAGCCGCGCTCGCGCATCCTCGGGATCGAGCGCGAAAATTCCGGCGGGCTTGCCGCAGGCGGCGATCCGGCGAAGCGCGTCGGCGATCGCCGCCTGCACCTCACCATGGCGCGGATCGCCGAGATGGCCGAGCGAGGCGGCAAGGTCGCTCGGCCCGATGAACAGCGCATCGACGCCCTCGACCGCGGCAATCTCCTCGATCGCGTCGAGCCCGGGACGGCTCTCGATCTGGAGAATGACGCAGATCTGTTCATGGGCGCGCGCGAGATAATCGGGCGCCGTCCCGAAGCCCGAAGCGCGGCTGGTGCTGCTGGCGACGCCGCGCGTTCCCACGGGCGGGTAGCGGGTCGCCGCGACGATCGCCCGGGCCTGGGCCGCGCTTTCCACCATCGGCACCAAAAGGGTACGCACGCCGAGATCGAGATATTGCGCGATGACCGCGCGGTCCTGACTCGGCGGTCGGGCGACCGACTCGATGCCGGAGGCGGCGACCGCCTGGAGCTGCGCGAGCAGGGTCTGCAGCGTGTTCGGCGCATGTTCGCCGTCGAACAACAGCCAGTCAAACCCACAGCCGGCGCAGATTTCGGCCGCGGCCGGGCTCGTCAGCGCCTGCCACAGCCCGATCTGCGGACGGCCCGCGCGCAGGGCCTCGGCGATGCGATTGGGGCGGAGCGCGCTCATGCGAACCGGAACGCGATCGTGCCGAGCGGGCCATAATCCGCACTGAACACGTCGCCCTCTCCGGCGGGCACCGGCGCGGTGAAGGAGCCGCCCAGGATCACCTCGCCAGCCGACAGCTTCTCGCCATGCGCGAACAGCTTGTTGGCGAGCCAGGCGGGCCCGTTGGCGGGGTGGTTGAGGACCGCGGCGGCCACCCCCGATTCCTCGATCACCCCGTTGCGCGACAGCAGAGCCGAGATCCAGCGCAGGTCCGTCTGATCGGGCCGCGTCGGCCGCCCGCCGAGCACGATGCCCGCGTTGGCGGCATTGTCCGAGATGGTGTCCATGACGGTGCGGGTGCGGCCCGTCTCCGGATCGACCTGGCGGATGCGCGCATCGATGATCTCGATCGCCGGCTGGATGAAATCGGTCGCGTTGAGGACGTCGCGGATCGTGCAGTCGGGGCCCTCGAGGTCCGATTTGAGGAAGAAGGCGATCTCGACCTCGACGCGCGGGACGATGAAGCGCGTGAACGGAATGTCCCCGCCGTCGGCGAAGAACATGTCGTCGAGAAGGAGGCCGTAATCGGGCTCGGTGATGTTCGAGGAGCGCTGCATGGCGCGCGACGTAAGGCCGATCTTGCGGCCTTTCGCCACGCGCCCCTCGGCGAGCTTCAGCGCCATCCATTCCCGCTGGATCGCATAGGCATCCTCGATCGCCATGCCGGGATGCTCGCGCGAGAAATGGCCGATCTGGGTGCGCGTGCGCTCCGCCTCGTGGAGACGGCCGGCGAGTTCGGTGACGAGCGCCCTATCCATTCGCGGCCTCGGCTTCCACCGCCGCGCGGCGCAGCAGCTCGCGTCCCCCGAACCACAGCGCGACCATGCTCGCGATCATGATGACCGGATAGCAGGCGAGCATGGCTGAGGGCAGCGCGAGCGGGCCGGTGAAGAAATATTTCCCGACGAGCGCGAAGATCGTCGGGCCGATCGCCGAGCCGGTGTTGGTCGCCACCGCGTAGAAGGCGGTCGCCTTCCCCATCAGCCGGGTCGGCGTGACGAAGGACAAAGCGGCGCTGGTCGCGATCAGCACGCCACCGTCGAACAGCAGCGAGAAGAAGACGCTGCCCCACATCACCGGGATGGACGGCGCGAGCAGGATGAACAAGGTCGGCAGGATATGGAGCGCGGTGCCGATGAAGGCGACGCGCATGACCGCGTCGGGCGATTTCTTGCCGAGCCGGTCCATGATGTAGCCGAGGCTGAACAGCACGACCGGCCCGGTGACAAGCGCGATCGGCCCGAGCACCCGGCCGATCTCCCCCGGCGTCAGGTGCCAGGTCCGCCCGATCGCCGCCGGGAGCCACTGGTTCCAGCCATTGCCGATCTGGGCCAGGAACATCGCGCCGTAGATCAGCAGATAGACTCGCCGGTTGGCGCCGATATGGCGGAAAAGCTCGCCGAAGGTCGCCGCGCCGCGCTGCGGCGTGCGCTCCTGCCGCTTCGGTTCGCGGAAGGTGAAGAGCAGCGCCGCGAGCGGGATGCCGATGAGCGCCGGCGTCGCGATCGCGATCTGCCAGGGATGCAGCCGGCCGAGCAGCGGCACGCCCGCAAAGGTCCCCGCGGCGGCGAGCGACAGGATCAGCGCGCCGCCCCAATTGCCGAGGCCCCGCCCGAGGATCGGCGACATATAGTAGATGCCGAAGGCGCGGGCGCGGTGTTCGGGCCGGATGCCGTCGCGCATCAGGGCGAAGGCGGACGGCGGCAGCGCCGCCTCCCCCGCGCCGAGGCCGAGCCGGCCGAGAAAGAGCTGCCAGAACCCGGTCGCGAGCGCGCACACGAGGCCCATGATCGACCAGAAGATCGACGCGATCGCGATCAGCAACCGCCGGCTCATCCGGTCGGCAAGATAGCCCGCCGGGAAGGCGCAGACGGTGAACAGGAACACGAACGAGAAGCCGAGCAGGAGGCTCATCTGCACGTCGGTGAGCCCGAGATCGTGGCGGATCGGCTCGACCAGCAGCGAGATGATATTTCGATCGATGCTGCTGATCGAGAAGATCATGGTGAGCGCCACGATCATGCGCCACTGCGTCTGGCCTTCGAAGCCGGCCTCTGCGGCCTCCTGGACCATGGCGCCCGATCGCAAGCTCATTTCCGGTTCCTGTCTGCCTGGCCGCGTGGGCTAGAAGTTGATCCTGGCGCCCATCGTAAAGCGGCGTCCGATCGTGTCATAGAGATAGCCGTTGGTCTGCGTCGGCAGCGTCGAGGCGCGGCTCGGATCGATCGGCGGATCGACGTCGAACAGATTTTCGACCGTGCCGAAGATCTGAAGCCCGCTCAGGCTCCCGCTGAAATCGTGGCGGAGCGTGAGATCGGTGTAGAACCGGCCGCTGATGTGATTGTCGTTGATATAGGTGATCGGCTGGCCCGGCGCGTTGTATCGGCCGGTGTTGAACGTGTTGTCGTAATTGCCGCCGCCGACATAGCGCCCCTGGAGATAGGCGGTGAAGCCGCGATTGGCATAGGTCGCGCTGATCGTGCCGCTCCAGTGCGGGATGCCGTAGATGCCGCTGCTGCCGCTGGCCGGCGCGCCGACCTCGCCCGCCTTGTCGATCGCAGGCACGCCGGGGCCCTGCGACAGCGAATATTTGTCGACATAGTTGAGCAGGCCGCGAAGCGTGAGATTGCCGTTCAGGCCCGATGAGATCGCGCTCAGCGACGTCCGGTAGGACGCCTCGAAATCGATCCCGCGCTGGTGGATTTCCTGCCCGTTGAAATAGGTCGTGTTGATGCCGGTGATGACCCCGGTGGGCGAGTTGTTGGCGCGGGTGATCAGGCTGCAATAATCCTGCAGGCCGTTGAAGCAGTTGTTCACCACGTCCTGCGCGACAAGCAGCACGATCGCATCGTGGATCTTGATGTCATAGGCATCGATCGACGCGCTGAAGCCGCTGGATCCGCGCGGGCGGAAGACGATGCCCGCGGTCCAGGTGTCGGCCCGCTCCGGCGTCAGGTTCGGATTGCCCTGATCGAAGCGCGCCGTCGCGAAGGCGGCGTTGCCGAGGAACGGATCGGTGATCGTCGTCCCCTGCTGCCGGCTGGGGGAGAGGAGCTCGACGATATTGGGCGCGCGGATGTCGCGCGAGCGGGTGGCGCGAAGGCGAAGTTCGTTGACCGGATCCCACACCAGCCCGACCTTCCAGCTGCTGACGCCGCCGCTGGTGCTGTAGTCGGTATAGCGATAGGCGCCGTTGAGCTCGGCCGAGCCGATCGCCGAATGATCGAGCAGCGGCAGGTTGAGCTCGGCGAACACCTCCTTGACGTTGTAGCCGCCGTCGAGTGGCTGGAAATTGCCGAAGGCGCCGAGCCCGCGATTGGGCGAGTTGGCGGAGCTTGGCAGGCCGCGAATGCCGGCCGCGGTCTGCGCGATATAATCCGCGGGCAGGGTCTGAGAGAGCGGATCGGACGTCACCGTCGTGTTGATCCGGCGATATTCGGCGCCGAACGCGACCGAGATCGGTCCCGCCCAGCCCTGGGCCAGATCGCCGGAGATGTTGGCCTGGACCGATTGCTGGCGGATGGCCTGCTTGAACCACGCCTCGAAGAAGATGTAGTCGAGCGCCTCGGGCGAATTCTGCGACAGCGGGATGAAGGGGTTGATCGGCACGCAGCCGTTGGTCGGATTGGTCAGCGACGTGCGGCAGACGATCGATCCGATCGCGAAGCCGGAGCTGCCGACATTCTGCGGCGTCACCGTGACCGAGTCTGCCGCATTGTAGACGTTGACCTGGTTGATGTTGTTGAGCAGCCGCCGCTGGTAGGTGGAACGGCCGTTCTGGTAGGTCACGTCCCAGCGCCAGCGATGGCTTCCGGCCATGAAGTCGCCGCGCGCGCCGGCGGTGAACTCCCAGTTCGTGCCGGTGTCGTCGATCTGCGATCCGCCGACATCCAGGTTGAACTTGCTGAGCGGGAAGGAAGCGAGGCCGCCAACGTTCAATCCGGCCGGAATGAATGGATTGCCGGCAAAGATCGTGAAGTTCTGGCTGGTGATCTGGGTGAGCGACGGCGCGTCCTGATAGCCGTGCGACCCCGACACGAACAGCTCGACATGATCGGTGACGTCGAAGCTCGCCTGAAGGAATTCGACGTTGCGGCGCAGCGGCAGCGACAGCGCGGCGATATTGCCGGACCACACGCCGTCCCCGCCCTGCATGAAGCCGGCGGTGCGCAGGTTGCCGCCGACGAAGGGCACCGGCTGTCCGTTGATGAACTGCGTATTGGCGAGCGGTCCGGAGGTGATGAGGCCGCCGGGCGTGCCGCTCGCCACCGTCGCGTCGGGCGCGATGATGAAGGTCGGGTTGTCCGGAGACGCCGGGTTGTTCGCGTTCACCGCCGGATTGGTGAGCGGGAGATAGTGGCCGGTCGTCCAGCCGCGCTGGGGCGAGGGATAGACCGCGCCGCGATTATAATATTCGGCGCTGCCGATGATGTGCAGCCGATTGTCGAGCAGGTGGACGCCGAAGGCCGCGCCGAGCCGTTGGCTCGCCCCGTCGCCTCGGCTGGAGACACCGGCGCTGCCTTCCACCCGGAAGCCGCGGAAATTGCGGTTGAGAATGAAGTTCACGACGCCGGACACCGCGTCCGATCCATAGGCCGCCGATGCGCCGCCGGTGACGACGTCGACGCGCTGGATCAGCATTTGCGGCAGCATGTTGATGTCCGGCGCGCTGCCGGTATTGGCCGGGGTCAGTCGATGCCCGTCGAGCAGGACGAGCGTCCGGTTGACGCCGAGGCCGCGCAGGTTGAGCTGCGAGATCGCGCCCTGGTTGCCGGACGAGACCTGCCCGCCCTGCGGATTGCTCGAGAGGCGCAACGCCGGCAGCGGCGCGAGGCTCTGGCTGAGCGATCCGGGCGACGACAGGGTAAGCTGATCGCCCGACACGGTGGTGACCGGGGTCGGCTGGGTATAGCCGTTCGCCTGGATGCGGGTGCCGGTGACGACGATGGCCGTGGCGGAATCCTCGCTGTTCGCCTCCACGGGCGGCGCGGCTGGCGCGTCCTGCGGAGCCTGCGCCTCCTGCGCATGAGCGGCGGTCGCGGCGAGCATGAGCGCAAGCGCGGGCACGGATGCGCAGGCCCTGAACCCGGTCCGGATATCTCCCTTGGCGATCGTCATTCTTCCTCTCCTTGGATTCTTGTCTTTTGTCAGTGTCGCCGCGCGCTGCGCCATCGCGCGGTCGAGCGTCCCATCCGCTCGATCTCACGGCCAACGCCGCGCGCCACGGCGCGCTCGAAAATCAGGCTGGCAAGCGCGAGATCGGCGACCCCCATGCCGAGCGACTTGAACAGCGACACGTCGAGATCGGCCGGCCGCGGCCGGCCGGCGGCAACGATGTCGCTCAGGCTTCGCACCTCGTCCCAGCCGTCCGGCCCGGGCCCGAAGCGCTCGATGAACTCGGTCGAGATCGATTGCGCGTTGGCGATGTTGTCGACGACGACGAGGCCCGCGCGATCGAACAGGTCCTGATGGAATTCCGCGAAGCCGCGAAGGATCGCCCCGACGGCGTTGACATGGACGCCGGTCGAAAGCGCGCTCGCCGGAAAGAAGGGCTCCCTGGCGCGGGTGACGATGGTCACGATCTGGGCGCCGTCGGTTGCCGCCTCGATGCTGCGCGCCTCTTCGACATCGAAGGTGAACAGGCTGGCGGCGCGCTCGACGAAGGCCCTGCGATTCTCCTCGGTCCGGCTGAACACCCGCAACCGCCGGATCGGGCGGACGGCGGCCACCGCCGCGACCTGCAGCATCGCCTGCTTGCCGGTGCCGACCAGCGCCATTTCATCGGCGATCGCGGGCGCCAGCCACTTCGTCGCGACACCGGAGATCGCGGCGGTCCTCAGCTGGCTCATCACCGCCGATTCGATCACCGCCTCGACCACCCCGGTTTCGGTGTTGAACAGCGAGAAGATCGTGCCCGCCCCGTTGGGCGTGTGCAGCCATGTCTTGAAACCGGCGCGGCCCGCCGATGGCGCGAACGATCCGAGCGCGTGCATCGACCGGCGTTCCCACTGGCCGAGCGCCTTGGGGAGGCTCGTCGCCTCGCCTTTTGCCTCGAGCGCGAGCATCTTTTCCTCGGCCGCGATCGCATCTTCGAGGTCGATCAACTCGGAGACTTCGGGCTCAGAGATCCACAGCATCGGCGCCCCCCTTCTGCTCGTCGATGACGGGGGTGGTGAGCGTGCCGATCCCGGAAATCTCGACCTGGAAGACGTCGCCGGCCTTCATGAACAAGGGCGGCGTTCGCTTCATGCCGACGCCCGCCGGCGTCCCGGTCGCGATCACGTCGCCCGGCTTCAGGGTCGTGAAGCTGCTGATATAGGCGATGAGCTCGGGCACCGAGAAGATCAGCAGGCCGACCGAGCTGCGCTGCACCTCCTCGCCGTTCAGTCGGCCGACCAGCTCAAGCTGCGCCGGATCGCCGATCTCATCGGCAGTGACCAGCCACGGGCCGAATGCGCCGCTACGATCGAAATTCTTGCCCGGCGTCGCCTGGTTGGTGTGACGCTGGAAATCGCGGACCGCATTGTCGGCGAAACAGGAATAGCCGGCGACATGATCCAGGGCGTCGGCAGCGGCAATGTGCCGCCCCGCCCGCCCGATCACCACGGCAAGCTCGGCCTCGAAATCGAACCGATCGGAAAGGAACGGCTTCACGATCGCCTCGCCGTCGCCGACCTGGGCATCGGGGAAGCGGACGAAGATCGCCGGATAAGGCGTCGCCTCGCGACCCGTTTCCTCGCGGTGGCTGCGATAATTGACGCCGATGGCCAGGATCTTTTCCGGGTTCGGGATCGGCGGGAGAAGCCGCGCCTCTTCGAGCGGCAGCGCATCCGACACCTGAACGAGCGCCGCGCGGATCGCATCGAGCCCATCGCCGAGCGCGGTCCGAAGGTCCGGCCAGACATGGTCGAGCGGCCACAATTGCTGACCGTCGACGACGCCCCAGCGCTGCGTTCCGGCGTGGAGGATGGTCGCAAGACGCATGTCAGCGGGCCTCCGTCTCGACCAGCCGTTCCATGGCGTGGAGCGCCATGTCCGCGAGCTGGCGGCGCTCGGCGCCGAAATCGGTGCCCGCACGACCGGCGAGGAAGGCGATCGCCGATCCGCGCATCGTCGCCATCACGATGTGGAGGATCGTGTCGAGATCGCGCTGCGCGCAGCGGACGTCGCTGAACAGGTCGTGCCAGACCGATCCGATACCCTCGCGCACCAGCCGCATGCTCGCCTCGATCCGCCGGGCGAGCTCCGGATCGCCGGCGAGCACCACCCAGATGCTGAGACCGGCGCGGAACATCCGGCCCTGGAACACATCCCAATAATGTTCGATCATCGCCTCGATCCGGCGGCGCAGCGGCGCCTGGCGCAACGCCTCCAGATCGAAGCGGAAATTGAGCTCGAGCGCGATCGCCTCCATGATCGCGACCGTCAGATCCGCCTTCGATGCGAAATGATATTGGAGCGCCCCGCGCGAGACCTTGGCGCGGCGAGCGATGAGGCTGGTCGTGGCGCTCGCATAGCCGACCTCCGCGACGACCTCGATCGCGGCCGCGACGAGCGCTTCACGCGTTGCGGTGCTGCGCTCGTCCTGCGTGCGGCGAGCGCGCTTCATCCCTGTTTTTTCCATCTTCCCTCTCCCCCCGGCGGGGTTCGGGATGCACTGTGCCGCGCAGTCCGGCCCGCCGAAGAGAAGAGCGTAGGAATCAATCGCTTGCCTGTCCACACGTTCAGGCCGGATGGAATGTATCTGCCCAGACCAGCGGCGCCGACGCGGCGGCACGCGGAGAGGCGCGGCGAGGCGCACGCCTTGGCGGGAAATCACCCGGCCCGGCCTCACCATGTCGGCGCCTCTTCCTTGGCGCGGAGCGTGTCCTTGTCATAGCCGGCGACGCGCTCGTAGCTCGACGAAAGCTCCAGGATCTCCTGCTCGCTGATGACGTCGCCGATCCGGCGGAAGGGCGCGTCGCCGGTGCGGACGGCCACCTCGCGAAGGATCGCGTCGGGCGGCGAGGTGCGGTTGGTCAAGACGACCTTGGCCGTGGCCGGCAGCCGCTCGGCCTCATAGCGGGCCAGCGCCTGGACCGGATCGCCGCCCTTGCCGAGCTCGCGAGAAAGAGCGACGCAATCGAGGATCGCCTGCGCCGATCCGTTTGCCCCGCGCGGATACATTGGATGCGCGGCATCGCCGAGCAGGCTGATCCGTCCGTGGCTCCAGCGCGGCAGCGGATCGCGGTCGACCATCGGATATTCAAGCACGCGCTCGGCATTGCGGCACATCTCCGGCACGTCGAGCCATCCGAAGCGCCAGTCGCGGACGCGGTCGATGAAATCGCCGATCTCGCCTGCCTGGTTCCAGTCCTGCTCGGCCGGATAATCGGCGGTGGCAACGTCCATGACCCAGTTGATGAGCTGGTTGCCCTGGCCGTCCACATTGTCGCGGATCGGATAGACGAGCAGCTTGGCGGTGTTGAGCCAGCCGATCCTGACCATGCTCGCCCCGGTCAGGAACGGCGCCTGGACGGTCACGCCCCGCCACATGTTGATTCCCGAATAAAGGGGCGCGCCCTCATCGGGGAAGAATTGCCGGCGGACGACCGATTTCGTGCCGTCGCAGGCCACCGCGATCGCGCCGCGCTGCGAGGGCCGATCCTTGAAATGGACGGTGACTCCGTCCTCGTCCTGCTCGACGCCAGTGCACGCCCAGCCGGTGCGCACGCGATCCGGGCCGACGCGATCGATCACCGCCTTCAGCAGCGTATCGTGCAGGTCCGCCCGGTGGATCGAGAATTGCGGCCAGGGATAGCCGGCATATCGGCCCACCGGCTCGCGATGGATGAACTGGCCGAAGCGATTGAAGAAGCAGGATTCGCGGGTGATGATGGCGTGCCGGGCCAGATCGGCCTCAAGCCCGAGCGCGATCAGTTCGCGCGAGGCGTGGGGCAGGAGATTGATGCCGACGCCGACCTCGCGAAGCTCGGGAACGGCTTCATAGACGCGAAACGCAATGCCGGCGCGGTGGAGCATCAGAGCAAGCGTCAGGCCGCCGATGCCGCCGCCGATGATCACCACATCGGCCGCGCCGTTGTCATTGCCCGAATCCAGTCCGTTGCCCGTCACCCCGTTCAAAACGCGATCCTCTCCACTCCGTCGTGATCTGCGGAAAGGATCGGCAGGCGGGCCCGGCCTGTCCAAGACAATTTCGTTTGAGCGCGCGCGGCGCCGGGGATCAGTGGATGGCGTCGCCGGCGCGCGGCGCCATCAGCCCCTCGGGCAGCGCCTTTGGAAGGGTGCTGCGGATGCAGCGCAGCAGCGGCGCCTCGGCGACCTCGACGGCATCGTCGGACGCGGCGGCGCGGCGGCGGACGATCGAGAGCGTGCGCCTGATCTCCGGATCGATGATGCGCGCGGCGGAAATCTTGCGGGCGCGCAGGTCCTCCGCGATCGATCCCAGCGGGAGGATCGCGGCGCCCATGCCGTGGCTGACGAATTCCTTGAGCAGCGACAGGCTCTTGAGCTCATGAACGATGCGCGGCCGAAGCCCGATCTTTTCCGCCTCGCGCTCCACGACGAAGCGGACCGAGGCCGGCATCGCGCTCATCACCAGATCGCGATCGAGCGCCTTGGCGAAGCGGATCGTCTCGTGCGGGCCGAAGGCGTCCGGGCCGCCGACAAGGTAAAGCGCCTGATCGAGCACCGGCTGCGATTCGAGCCCCTCCCCGCCCGGCGTCTGGAAGGTGAGCGCGAGATCGAGCGCGTTCGAGGCGACATATTCGACGAGCACATGGCTCGATTCCTCGAGCAGGTGGACCTCCGTCCCCGGCATCCAGCGCTGCGAGGCCGCGGGCAGGTTCACCGCAAGCAGCGAAGCCGCGCTCGGCGGCAGGCCGATGCGCAGCTCGCGGGGCCAGTGATGGGCGAGCCGCTCGCGCATCCGGCGATGGCCCTCGATCACTTCGCGCGCCCAGCGGCACACCTCATCGCCCTGGCCAGTGGTCGTGACGCCGCGCGCGTGGCGCACGAAGAGCTGCGCGCCGAATTCATGTTCCATCCGCTTCAGGATCAGCCCGAGGGCCGGCTGGGCGATGTTGAGATCGCTGGCGGCGCGATTGATGCTGCCGACCTCGCAGACGCGGATATAGCATTCGAGATCCCGAATGCGCATCAGAGCCTCTCCATCACGGCCGGCATTGATGCCGTGGCCTGCCGCCATTGTCGCGCAGCCACGGCGGAAGATCGAGAGAAACTTTGGGCCGTATCGACGGCGAGCTAGACAATTTGCGTCTAGCTCGCCGTCCCCTCGCCCCCCTGGGCCCGGGCGGCGAAATAGTCCCAGGCCCGATCGAGGACATGCCCGGCCACATGGGCCTCTTCCGACAGGCGCGCCTCCGCCTCGCTCAGCGCCTTGCAGGCGCCGAGGCTCGCCGCCTGAAGCTGGGCAGCGGCGTTCATGTGGAGGAAGATCGACCGAAGCACCGCTTCCTTGAGCGACCGGCCGGTGACCACCGCGCCATGGCCGCGCATCAGCGCGCAATTCCCTTCGCCCAGTCGCCGGGCGAGGTCCGCGCCCTGTTCGATCGTCCGGACGAGAAGGTCGGTCTCACCGAAACGGTCGGCAATATCCCATTTGGGAACGCTGGGGCCGATCATGCCGGCGACATGGATCACCGGCACCAAAGGCCGGTCGACGATGGTGAAGGGCAGGATCTGCGCCGCATGGCTGTGGACGATAGAGCCGACATCCTCCCGCGCCGCATAGATGGCGGCATGGATCATCCGCTCGACATAGCCGGCGCGGGTGTCGCCGTTCAGCGGGGTCCCGTTGAAATCATATTCGATGAAATCCTCGGAAGAGACCAAAGCCGGACTGCGCGAGCGGGCGAGGAGGAAAGTCCTCTCTCCCGGGCAGCGCAGGCTCACATGCCCATAGGCATCGACAATCCCCTCATGGGCCAGAATCCGGTTCGCGAGAACCAACTCGTCATGCATTCGCGATGCCCTTCGTTGCGGCCCATCGTTTCCCCGATGGCGAGTCTCCGCCAAGGCTTTTTTTATTGAGCTGGGAAGGCGTCGGCCTCGATCAGCACCGACCGAAGATCACAAGACACCCGCGCTGGCTGGGGCGGCAGGATTCGAACCTGCGAATGCCGGTACCAAAAACCGGTGCCTTACCACTTGGCGACGCCCCAGCAGGCGGTGAAGGGCGGGCTTATAGCCTTGCCCGCAATCCTGGGAAGGGGGAGATTCCCCTCTCCGTCCGCGGTTTCAGGCCAACTCCTCGACCCAGTCGTGCGGATCGGGGGCGGTGCCGCGCTGGATCGCGACCAAAGCCTCGCGAATGCGCTGCGTCGTCGGCCCCACCCTCTCGCCGTTGATCGTGAAATCGATCCCCTCGCCCTGGACCCTGCCGATCGGCGTGACGACCGCGGCGGTGCCGCAGGCAAAGGCTTCGGTCAGTCGGCCGCTGGCGGCATCTGCCTGCCACTGTTCAATCGAATAACGCTCCTCGCGCGCGGCGATGCCGGCGTCGCGCGCGAGGGTGAGGATCGAATCGCGAGTGACGCCGGGAAGGATCGTCCCGTCGAGGGGCGGTGTCGCGATCGATCCGTCGTCGAACACGAAGAAGATGTTCATGCCGCCGAGTTCCTCGATCCAGCGGCGCTCCGCCGCGTCGAGGAAGACCACCTGATCGCAGCCGCGGCTGATCGCATCGGCCTGCGCGGCAAGGCTCGCGGCGTAATTGCCGCCGCATTTGGCCGCGCCGGTCCCGCCCGGCGCCGCGCGGGTATATTCGCGCGTCACCCAGAGGGAGACGGCGCGCGGCCCACCCTTGAAATAACGGCCGACCGACGAGGCCATGACGATGTAGAGATATTCGGAGGCCGGCTTCACGCCGAGGAAGACCTCGCTCGCGAACATGAACGGGCGCAGGTAGAGAGCGCCGTCCTCGTCCTGCGGGATCCAGTCGATATCCGCCTTGACGAGCGCACGAACCGATTCGAGGAACAGCTCCTCCGGCAATTCCGGCATCGCCAGGCGGCGCGCCGAGGCACGGAAGCGGCGCGCATTGGCGTCCGGCCGGAACAGCGCCGCGCCCTGTGGGCGCCGATAGGCCTTCAGCCCTTCGAAAATTTCCTGCGCATAATGAAGGACCGAGGCCGCCGGCTCGAGCGTCACCGGGCTGCGCGCCGTGATGCGTGCGTCGTGCCAGCCCTTGTCGGTGCTGTAGCGCACGATCGCCATATGATCGGTGAAGACCCGCCCGAAACCGGGATCGACGAGCAAGTCCGCGCGCTGCGCGGCGGAGAGCGGATGGGCATTCGGTTCGACCACGAAAGTCAGCGACATCGTCACGTCCTGCGTCATTCGAGAGATTTTCGAGAGCGACTAGGCAGCCGCGAGGCGCGCGTCAAATGCCTGGCGTCATCCCTCGCGGGCCGCCAACGCCATCTCGATCCCGCGAAGCCGCGAAGCCTCGAGCGTGCGCAGCATCAGGTCCGCGAGCGCGCGATCCTCGTCGAGCACCTTCAATCCCGCCTCGGTGGTGCCGCCCGGGCTTGCGACCCGCCGCGCGAGCGCTTCGGGATCGTCGGGCGAGGCGGCGGCCAGCGCCGCGGCGCCCTCGACCATCCTGAGCGCGAGCCGGGCCGCCTGATCATAAGGCAGGCCGAGCGTCTCGGCCGCGGCCGCCAGCGCGTCGATGAAGCGAAACAGGAAGGCCGGCCCCGCGCCCGTCAGGTGACCGGCGAGCGCGAACTGCGATTCGTCGTCGAACCATTCGGCATGGCCGAGCGCCGCCATCAGCCCGGTCGCGAGCGCGCGGGCCGTCTGATCGGCGCCCTCCCCCGCGAGGTTGACCACGCCCTTTCCCAACCGGACGGGAAGGTTCGGCATCGCGCGAAGGATCGTCCGCGGCGCAGCGAAGCGGGTCCGCAGCGACGCGATCTCGACGCCAGCGAGGATCGACAGGAGCAGCGTCTCGGGCTCGAGGATCGGCGTCAGCACGGGCGCGACCGCATCGAGCTGGTAAGGCTTCATCGCCAGCAGCACGATCGCCGGCACCTCGTCCTCGGGATAATCAGTGAGGACGCGCACATCATGGCCGACGGGCCGGCCGCTCGGCCGGATGACGGTCACGTGCGCCGGATCGATCCCGGCGGCGATCCAGCCGTCGAGCATCGCCGAACCCATATTGCCGCAACCGACGAACCAGAGCGGCCCCGGCAGCAGCGGATCCGCCATCGGAAAGGCCTAAGCCTCGCCCTGGGTTTCGATCAGCGCCGCGGCAATTGCTTCCTGCGGCGTCTTGTCGGCCCACAGGACGAACTGGAACACCGGGTAGAAGCGCTCGCATTCCTCGATCGCGGCTTCGACCAGCGTTTCCGCCTGCTGAAGGCTCAGCGTCGCCCCATCCTCGCCTTCGAGCAGGGCCGCGTGACGGAAGAGGACGAGGCCAGAGGCCGACCAGAGCTCGAAATGGCCGAGCCAGAGCTGTTCGTTGATCAGGCCGATCGTCTCGTAAATGGCGTCGCGCTTCTCCGTGGCGACGCGAATGTCGGGAAGGGCGAGGAACTGGAGCACCTGATCCTCGGCGCGCCAGATGCTACGCAGCTCATACTGGGTCCAGCTGCCCTGGAAGGTCGAGACGATCTCGTCCTCGCCGCTGCGCTCATATTCCCAACCGAGCGCCCGGTAGTAGGTTTCGAGCATGTCGATGGGGGCGCTGGCCTCCCGTTCGAGCTCATATTCGTCCATATGCATAAAGCGTCCCCGGCCCGCTTTCGTTCACGTTAACTGCCTTTCCGCCGGAAAAAGCGCAAGGAAGGCCCGTGACGGCCGGTCAGAAAATTGTGGATAATCAGGGCGTCTTCAGGCGCCCTCGCCTTTTCGGGCGCGGCCCTTTCCAGCTGGCGCGGACGGCGCCCGCGCGGCGGCCTCCAGTGCGGCGATCCGCGCCTTCAGCGCCTCGGCCTCCTCGCGGGCGGCCACGGCGATCGCCTTCGTCGCCTCGAACTCCTCGCGGCTCACCATGTCTAGGCCGCCGATCCACTCGCGCGCGCGCTCCTGCATCGAAGCCTGCGCCTCGCGGGTCATGCCGGCGATCGTGCCCGCCGCGCCGTTCATCACCTTGACGAAATCGTCGAACAGCCTGTTCTGGGATTGCATCGCAAGCCCTCCTTCTCAAAGCGGGATATTGGTGGCCGAGGCCGCCGGCGCAACCGCCTCCGCGCCGGGATTGAGTCGCAGCAGCTCCTCGTTGAGCGCCGCGGCGAACATCAGCCAGGCGAGATAGACCAGCATCATCGCCGCCGCGAGCTTGCGGATCGTCCAGAGCCGATGCGCCAGAACGATGGTGATGACGATCATCGCGGCGATGACGACCAGGGCGGCCGTGACCTCGTGGAAACGGAAGAAGAGCGGCGACCAGGCGAAATTGAGGAGGAGTCCGACGACGAAGAGGACGATCAGCCGGCCGCGCTTGTGGGCGCCCCTCGCGTGGAGCAGCATCGCAAAGGCGAGGCCGAGCAGGATGTAGAGACAGGTCCATACGACGCCGAACACCCAGCCCGGCGGGGTCAGCGGCGGCTTTCGCAGCGCCATGTACCAGCTATTGTCGGCGCTCGACCCCGAGAACGCCGCCGAAAGCGCGCCGAGCAGCAGGAGCGCCGGCACGCAGATCAGGGCATAGCGCAGGAAGCTCATCCGCAGCTGCGATTTGGAGGCGATCCCGGTCATGACACCCGGGCTAGGGCTTCGCGCGACCGCGATCAAGCGCGCGTCGCGGCGATGAGGAATTCGACATTGCCCTCCGGTCCCGTGATGGGACTTGGGGTGACCCCCGCCACCGACCAGCCGCGTCCCTCCAGCCAGGCGGCGAAGGCGGCGCAGACCCGTTCGTGCACCGCCGGATCGCGGACCACGCCGCCCTTGCCGATCTCGCCCCGCTCGGCCTCAAACTGCGGCTTGACGAGGGCGAGGAGCCGGCCGCCGGGCTTCGCGAAATCGAGTGCGGTATCGAGCACCTTTGCCAGACTGATGAAGCTCGCGTCGCACACGATGATATCCACCGGCTCGGTGACGATCGCATCGGTGAGATAGCGTGCATTGGTCTGTTCGTGGACGACGACACGCGAATCCTGGCGGAGCTTCCAGGCGAGCTGATTGGTGCCGACATCGACCGCGAACACCTTCGCAGCGCCGCGCTGGAGCAGGACGTCGGTGAAGCCGCCGGTCGAGCTGCCGACATCGAGCGCCACCGCGCCGGTCACGTCCCAACCGAAATGTTCGAGCCCGTGCGCCAGCTTGATCCCCCCGCGCGAGACCCAGGGATGATCGCGACCGCGCACCTCCAGCGGCGCATCCGGCGCGAGCGACTGCCCCGCCTTCTCGATCTTGCGCTCGCCCGAAAAGACCAGCCCGGCGAGGATCAGCGCCTGCGCCTTCGCGCGGCTCTCGGCGAGGCCGCGATCGACGAGCAGCTGATCGGCGCGCGCCTTCGCCATGGGATCACCGCCGCCAGAAAGCGAAAGACACAAAAGCAACGAAAAAGGCCGCGACTCCGCAGAAGATGGCGATCCAGCGCCACAGCAGCGTCGATCTTGAAGGGCCGATCGTGGGGCGCACCGGCGGGTTACGACGCGCCTCGGCGTCCATCCGGACGAATTCGGCCTCGACACGCGCGCTCAGCATATCGAGCGGTTCGGCCGGTCCGTCGCCGAAACGGAAGCTCCCGGCGGCGCGATCGACGGTCAGGTCAAGCGCGCCGGCGCGCCAATAGTGGCGCAGATACATGCGAAAGCCACCGCCCTTCGTCCAGGCGGGTCGCCCGTCGAAGCCGTTGTCGGCGAGGCTCAGGATCGCCTTTCCCGTCGCTGCGTCCTCGATCGTCGGGGTCCAGGTCTCGTGGCTCATCCGCTGTGGGTTCACCTCCCAGCGCACCCGCGTGAGACCGTCCGGCGACAATTCCCCCTCGTCGCTCAGGCGCGCGCCCCTTCGACCACGCCGGCGCTGTTGTGCCGCAATGCCTTGAGAACGGTCTCGACGATGCCGTCCGCGTCGAGCCCCGCTTCGGCATATTGCTTCTCGGGCTTGTCCTGGTCCTGGAACGTGTCGGGCAGGCGCATCGTGCGCAGCTTGAGGCCGGCGTCGATCAGGCCGGCGTCGCTGGCGAGCGTCAGGACGTGGGCGCCGAAGCCGCCGATCGCGGCCTCCTCGATCGTCACGGCGACCTCGTGGGTCGCGAGCAGGCGACGGATCAGCTCCTCGTCCAGCGGCTTGGCGAAGCGCAGGTCCGCGACGGTGGTCGACAGGCCCTGCGCGTCGAGCCGGTCGGCCGCCTTGAGCGCCTCGGCAAGGCGGGTGCCGAGCGACAGGATCGCGACTTGTCTGCCCTCGCGGACGACACGTCCCTTGCCGATTTCCAGCACTTCGGGCGTCTCTGGCAGGGGGACCCCGACGCCATTGCCGCGAGGGTAACGGACCGCGATCGGGCCGCTGTCATGCTCCTCCATGGTTTTCACCATATGGGCGAGCTCGGCCTCATCGGCGGCAGCCATTACGGTGAAATTGGGCAATGTGCACAGATAAGCGAGATCGAAGCTTCCGGCATGGGTCGCGCCGTCGGCGCCGACCAGCCCGGCGCGATCCATCGCGAAGCGCACCGGCAGGTTCTGGATCGCGACGTCGTGGACGACCTGGTCATAGGCGCGCTGCAGGAAGGTCGAATAGATCGCGACGAACGGGCGCATCCCCTGCGCCGCCAGCCCCGCCGCGAAGGTGACGGCATGCTGCTCGGCGATGCCGACGTCGAAGGCGCGGTCGGGATGGGCAGCCGCGAACTTGTCCACCCCGGTTCCGGACGGCATCGCCGCGGTGACCGCGCAGATCTTCGGGTCGCTCTCGGCGAGTTTCGCCAGCGTCTCGCCGAAGACGTTCTGATAGGCCGGCGGGCCGCCGCCCGGGCCCTTGTCCTGCTTGCCGGTGACGACATCGAACTTGACGACGCCGTGATATTTGTCGGCCGCCGCCTCGGCCGGGGCATAGCCCTTGCCCTTCTTGGTGACGACATGGACCAGCATCGGCCCGACCTCGGCATCGCGGACATTTTCGAGGATGTCGACGAGCCGCTCGACATCGTGCCCGTCCACGGGGCCGACATAATAGAAGCCCAGTTCCTCGAACAGCGTTCCGCCGGTCACCATCGTTCGCGCATATTCCTCGGCCTTGCGCGCCGCCTTGTGCAGCGGCTCGGGCAGCTTGCGGGCGAAGCGCTGGGCGAGATGGCGGACCGAGAGATATTTGTTCGAGCTGACGAGGCGCGCGAGATAGTGCGAGAGCCCGCCGACCGGCGGCGCGATCGACATGTCGTTGTCGTTGAGGATGACGATCAGGCGGTTGCCGGCCTGCGCCGCATTGTTCATCGCCTCATAGGCCATGCCGGCGCTCATCGCGCCGTCCCCGATGACCGCGATCGCCTTGCCGGGCGCGCCGGACAGCTTGTTGGCGACCGCAAAGCCGAGCGCGGCCGAGATCGACGTCGAGCTGTGCGCCGCCCCGAACGGGTCGTACTCGCTCTCCGAGCGCTTGGTGAAGCCGGAGAGGCCCCCGCCCTGCCGCAGCGTGCGGATCCGGTCGCGACGGCCGGTGATGATCTTGTGCGGATAGGCCTGGTGGCCGACGTCCCAGATGAGCCGATCATCGGGGGTGTCGAAGACATAATGGAGGGCCACGGTGAGCTCGACGACGCCAAGCCCGGCGCCCAGATGCCCCCCGGTGCTCGAAACCGCCGAGATCGTCTCGGCGCGGAGCTCATCGGCCAACTGGCGCAGCTCGCCACGGTCAAGTTTGCGCAGATCCTCGGGCGTCGCCACGCGATCGAGAAGCGGCGTTTCGGGTCGATCGTTCATACAGTCCCCAATGCAATTCCCCCACATAGGGGATGCGCGGCGCGGAGTCGAACATGGAACGATGCGAAGTCAGCATGAAAGCGGTTCACGACGGAGAGCGCCAAATGACGGTTGATCGTCCTCCCGTCCCGAGGCTAGTGTATAGCATGAGCAATACACTTGGTCCCGGCCAATATCTCGGCAGCCGCAAGCGCGAGCATGGCGGCGAGGGCTTCGTCGCTGCCCTTCGCCGGGCGACCGTCCCGCCCGATCTGGTCGAGGAGCACAGCCACGCGGAGGCGCATATCGTGCTCGCGATCGACGATTCCTATCTCACCGCGCCTTCCGCGCGGGCGGCCAGACCTTTGCCGGGGCGCAGATGGCCGGCACCGGCGGGAACAAGGTGGTGATCTTTCCGGCGCTCGACCTGGTCGTCGTCGTCACGACCGAGAATTTCAACGTCCGCAACCCGCACGGCATCAGCGATTCCCTGATTACCGATCAGGTGCTTCCGGCGCTGGGAATCGCGGCGCCACCCGGAACCACGCCCTGACCCTTCATATTCGGGGCCAAAGCGAAACCGGGTGATACCGCCGTGGAACCGTGGCAGGGTTGGGCGCTTTCGCCTTCGCCGGACAAGGAGCCACGCCATGAGCCAGACCGTCGCCGAAATCGTCATCGAGACGCTGGAGCAGGCAGGCGTGAAACGCTGCTACGGCGTGCCGGGCGATACGCTGAACCATGTCACCGACGCTATCCGGCGCAGCTCCATCCGCTGGGTCCATGTCCGGCATGAGGAGGCGGGCGGGTTCGCCGCCGGGGCGGATGCGCTGCTGACCGGGGAGCTCGCGGCCTGCGCCGGATCGTGCGGGCCCGGCAGCCTGCATTTCATCAACGGCCTGTTCGAAAGCCACCGCAACCGCGCGCCGGTGGTGCTGATCGCGAGCCAGATCGTGCGCGATGAGCTCGGCTTCGATTTCCCGCAGGAGGTGGATTACAAGTCGGTCTATTCGGCCTGCTCGGTCTTCTGCGAGGAGATCGCGACGCCCGAGCAGGCGCGCCGACGCACCGCAATGGCGGCGCAGGCAGCGCTGGCGAAGAAAGGGGTCGCGGTGCTGATCGTGCCGGCCGACGTCGCGAAGGCGAAGGCGCCGGACCAGCCGGCCTTCACCGTCCACCGCGCGAGCCCCCGCATCCGCCCTTCGGACGGGGAACTGGCGCGCATCGCCGAGGCGCTGAACAAGGGCAAGAGGGTCGCGATCTACGGCGGCTCCGGGTGCCAGGGCGCGCATGATCAGGTGGTGGCGCTCGCGGACAGGCTCGCCGCGCCGGTCGCGCACACGTCGCGCGCCAAGGATTTCCTCGAATATGACAATCCGTTCGACGTCGGGATGACGGGCATTTTCGGATCGGAGGGCGGATTCCACGCACTCACCGCGTGCGACACCCTGCTGCTGCTCGGCTGCGACTTCGCCTGGCGGCAATATTATCCGGACGACGCGACGATCATCCAGATCGACATCGACGGCACCCATCTCGGGCGACGCCATCCGGTCGATATCGGCGCGGTCGGCGACGTTCGCGACACGCTCGAGGCATTGCTGCCCCTGGTCGAGCCGCGCGGCGAGCGCGCCTTTCTCGACCAATGCCTCGAACATCGACGCAAGGCGAAGGAATCGCAGGACAAGCATGCCGTGGCCGACGACGATCACGCCATCCATCCGCAATATCTGACCGCGACCATCTCCGCCGCCGCGGAGCCGGACGCGATCTATACCGCCGACGGCGGATCGCCGATGGTCTGGTCCCTGCGCCATGTCGCCTCCACCGGGCGCAACCGCACGATCGTCTCGCTGACCCACGGCACGATGGCGAACGCGATGCCGCAGGCATTGGGCGCCAAGGCCGCCTTCCCGGAGCGGCAGGTGATCTCGCTTTCCGGCGACGGCGGCATCGCGATGCTGCTCGGCGACCTCCTGACCGCGGTGCAGGAAAATCTCGCGATCAAGGTCTGCATCTACGACAACAGCTCGCTCAACTTCGTCGAGCTGGAGCAGAAGGTGGAAGGCCTTCTCGACGCCTATACCGATCTCAGGAACCCCGATTTCGCCCGCGTCGCCGAAGCAATGGGCCTGTGGGCGCGCCGCGTGGAGTAGAGCAGCGACCTCCCCGCCGCCGTGCGCGACTGGCTCGACGCGCCGGGACCCGCTTTGCTCGACGTGGTGACGGACAGGTTCGAGCTGGTGATGCCCCCCAAGGTGGAGGCGGGGCAGGTCTTCGGGACGGCGCTCTATTCGGTAAAGGCGGTGCTGGCCGGGCGCGGGAGCGATGTGGTGGGATTGGTGAAGGGAGCCATCGAGTGAGAATGTAAGCCATATATTGACAAATAGTATGGTAATAGCTTACATGTCTCAATGATCCGCTCATTCCGCAGCAAGCCGCTTCGAAGGTTCGCCGAGGAGGGCGACGGATCGAAATTGCCGGTGCGCAATCACGACCGCGTGCGCCGCATCCTCGTGGCGCTGGACGCGGCGACGGTGCCCGAGGACATGAACCTGCCGGGCTATCGCTTCCACGGCCTCAAGGGGTCGCCGAAACGCTATGCGGTCGATGCGAGCGGCAATTACCGGGTCACCTGGGAATGGGAGGCGCCGGACGCGATCGAGGTCGATCTGGAAGACTATCATTGAGGGACGACGAAAGATGACCAACCCGCTGCTCAAGGGCCTGAGGCCCACCCATCCCGGCGAAATCCTGCGCGAGGACGTGCTGCCCGCGCTCGGCATCTCGAAGTCCAAGGCGGCGAGCGACCTGCGCATCTCGCGCCAGCAGCTTTACGACATCCTGGGCGAAAAGAAGCCGGTCACCCCGCAAATGGCGCATCGGATCGGCAAGCTCACCGGCACCTCGCCCGAGCTGTGGGCGGCGATGCAGATGCGCTACGATCTCGCGACGCAGGTGCCGGAGGAGCTGGACCTCATCCCGGCGCGCGAGGCGGCGTGAGCATGTTGGGCTATCCGGTCGAATGTGCCGGATGACGAGCGAGCGAAAGTAATGCGCTGCTGAGCCGGGCCAACCGGGCGGTTTCGCAACGTTGCGGCTTATCGTTCGAAGGCGTTCAGCCCCGGGAAGGTCCTGGCTGACAGCTTTTCGTCGCGCCGGTCACACATGCGCGCCATCCATCCCCTCGATCGCCGCCACCGCCTGTTCGAACCTGTCCTCCCATCTCCCCCCGATCGACACCCACGTCACCCCCGCTTCCTCCAGCAATCGCCGGCAGATGGCGGCGAAGCGGGCGCGGCGATCCGGGGTGCCGAAGAAGCGGGTGCCGTCGTCCACCCATTCGACATCGGGCTCGAGCAGGAGGTAGAGATCGGCCTTGGGGTAGGCGAGGAGCGGCTCCGGGATGCGATCGAACAGCATCTCGCACCAGGCGGCGGTCATCAGGGCGTCGGTGTCGACGATGAGGCGCCTGTCGCAGAGCGGCCGCGCCGCCTCCACCATCGCTGCCTGGGCGCGGCCGATGAGGAGCAGGTCCGCCTCGGTCAGCTCCAGCCCGTGCGTCTCGCAATGGGCGCGGCCATATTCGGGGACCCAGATCGTGCCGAAATGCCGCGCCAGCCGATCGGACATCACCGACTT
The DNA here is from genome assembly GCF_007995055.1 of Sphingosinicella ginsenosidimutans. NCBI lineage: Bacteria > Pseudomonadati > Pseudomonadota > Alphaproteobacteria > Sphingomonadales > Sphingomicrobiaceae > Allosphingosinicella > Allosphingosinicella ginsenosidimutans. Next base: position 241,107 of record NZ_VOQQ01000001.1, read on the forward strand.
GCCGGTGCTCTCGACGCCGTGAAGGCAGATGGATTTCGCGTAATAGCCGCGCACCGGCGGCGGCAAATGCGGCCAGTGCGCCCAGGGATCGGCGCGCACGGCGCTTCCCGAGAGGCCGCCGAGGCCGCGCGGATCTTGCCCCATGATCCGCGCGCCGACGGGGACGAAGGTGCCGCCCACCTCCTCGGCGAGGCGCAGGCCATAGGCTTCCCCGGCGAAGACGTAATCGATCGGCTCGGGATGGGCGGCCTTCACGATGGCGCGCCAGATCGGCCAGAAGTCCGCGCTGTCCTCCGCCGCCTGCGGGACGATGGCGTCATGCCCGATCACCCGGGCGTGCGGGAACAGCGCGCGCATCCAGGCGAGGCGCAGTTCGCCGGGGATCGGATCGCCCGGAAGCGAGCAGACGAGGATGGTGAGCTCGTCCACCATGCGCCCCGCGGTGCCGCACAGGAGCTGGTGGCCGGCGTGGGGCGGCATGAACTTGCCGAGAACGAAGCCGCGCGTCGTCATGCGGGACGCGCTTCGGCGCGCAGCTTCCTGAGCCATCCGACGAGGCCGAAGACGCACATGACGAGGAACACCGCGTAGAGCCCCGCGGTCACCTCGAGCCCGCGGATCAGATAGACCCCGATCGCCAGGGCGTCGACCGCGATCCACAGCACCCAGCTTTCGACTTTCCGCAGCGATTGAAGGCACTGCGCCGAAACGCTCATCCCCGCGATGAAGGCGTCGGCGACCGGCATCGCCGCATTGGTGTAGCGCGCCATGCCATAGCCCCACAGCGTGGAGGCGGCGCCGGCGCCGATCAGCCAGGCGAGACGCTGGCGATTCGACAGCGCCTCGACCGCGATGCCGTCCTCGCTCTCATGCTTGTGCCAGTTCCACCAGCCGTAGAGCTGGATGACGAGGAAGAAGATCTGGAGCAGCGCATCGCTGTAGAGGCGCGCCTCGGCGAAGACGAAGAAATAGAGCGCGACCATCGCGACGCCGAACGGATAGTTCCAGATCGATCGGCGCACGACGAGCGCCACGTTGACGAGGCCGAGCCCGGCCGCCGCAAGCTCGGTCCAGTTCATGGAAAGAAGGCTAGCTTAGCGCGCGGGCGACGCCAAGCGACCGCATCAATTCACCCCGCATTCCCGGACGGAATCCCCTTCCTGCCAGCAGGCAAAAGGAAAAACTCTTGTCGATGTCTACGGGCTAGTCCCCCGCGCAATCCTCGCAGCGGCCGTGGACCTCGATCACCGGGCGGACCGGCGCGAAGCCGGCCTTCTTCGCCGCGGCGCGGACGTTCTTCGACAGGCTGTCGTCATCCATGTGCGTCGCCTGGCCGCATTCGTCGCAGATCAGGAAGATGCAGTCGTGAACGCAATCGGGATGGTCGTTCGCGACATAGGCGTTGGCGCTCTCGACGCGGCGGGCGAGGTTGGATCCGACGAAGAGATCGAGGATTCGATAGACGCTGTTCGCCGCGACGCGGCGGCCCTGGTCCTGGCTCACCTTCTCGGCGATGTCATAGGCCGACGCCGGCTTCTCGAAGCTCGCCAGCGCGCCGAACACGGCGGCGCGCATCGGCGTCCACTGCTCGCCGGCGCGCTCCATCGCGACCTGCGCGGCCTCGGCGAGGCCGGCACCGGAATGCGAGTGGTGATGATGTTCCATGGGCAGGAATGTAGGCTTTTGGCACGGCGCGGACAAGCGGTGGAGGGGGGCAGGCCTGGCCGTCGCGGGACCATGTCCCGTGACGTCGATCAGGTTCGCTCCCTGGGAGCGACCTGTCGGCCGGTCTGGCCGACTCCCGCATAGCATCGGGGCCGCTTCGCGTCCGGGGCGCTATGTCGGGGACGGCCTAGACCACCGCCCGTCGGTTGAGATCGTGGCCGAGCGCGAGGATGAGCACCCCGAGGATCGAATAGAGCACCTCGCCGCCATCATGGCCGAGCGTCAGCGCGCCCGCCATCATGCCGAGCCCGAGGCTCCCGATCGCCGCCGGGAGCATGAAGCCATGCTGCAGGAGGCCGCGGCCGAGCCCGATCATGCCGAGCAGGATCGCGAGCGTAAGCCCGACTTCGTGGAAGACAGGGTTGAGCAGGAAGCCGCCCGCCGAGGCCAGCAGCGCCACGAACACCGCACTCGCCACGCAATGGACGAGGCAAAGGCCCGACAGGCCGATGGCCAGTCGATCGATCGTCCCATTCCTGACCGTGCCTTCGAACATCCGATTCCCTTGCCGTGGCGCTCCTATAAGCATTTGGCTGCGGAGTTACAATATAACATTGAAAAAGATGCGCCCCCTCATCCCATCGAGTCCATTGGCTTTCGCCGCGCGCTTCGCCATAGGGCAGCGATGCTGCAACGCCCCGCCGCGCCCGCGCCGCGCCCGCGCGCCATTTCCAACTGGCTGATCTTCGTCGCCCTCCTCATCCTGGCGATGGTGATGGTCGGCGGGATCACGCGGCTCACCGAATCGGGCCTGTCGATCGTACACTGGGATCCGATTTCCGGCGCGATCCCGCCGCTGACCGAGGCCGACTGGCAGGCGCAATTCGATGCCTATCGCGCGACCCCGCAATATGCCCAGGTCAACAGCGGCATGAGCCTGGCGGATTTCAAGACCATCTTCTTCTGGGAATATGTCCACCGGCTGCTCGGGCGGCTGATCGGCCTCGCCTTCGCGCTGCCGCTGCTCTGGTTCTGGTGGCGACGGGCGATTCCGCAGGGCTATGGCTGGAAGCTGGTCGGCATTCTCTGCCTCGGCGGGCTTCAGGGCGTCATCGGCTGGTGGATGGTCGTCTCGGGCCTGGTCGATCGCACGGAGGTGAGCCATGTCCGGCTCGCCATCCACCTGCTGACCGCACTCGCGATCTATTCGGCGTGCATCTGGGTGGCGCTCGATCTGAGGCTGGCCCGGGCGCGGCTGCCGCTCGTCGGCATCTGGGCGCTGTGCGCCCTCGCACTGCAGCTCATGTTCGGCGCCTATGTGGCCGGTCTGCGCGCCGGCTATGCGTTCAACACCTGGCCGATGATGGGCGACGAATGGTTTCCGGCGGCCGCGCCGATGATGGAGCCATTCACCCGCAATCTCGTCGACAACCCCATCGTGGTCCAGTTCGTCCACCGCTGGCTCGCGTTCGTCGTCGCCATTTTCTCGATCTGGCTCGCAATGAAGGCATGGCTGCGCGGCCTCCGGCTGGAGGCGACCGCTCTCGTCGGCGCGGTCTGCATCCAGATCATGCTCGGCATCCTCACCCTGCTTTCGGGGGTGAAGATCGACATTGCCGTCGCGCACCAGGGCATGGCGGCGCTGCTCCTCGCCGCGATGCTGGCCGCCGCGCACCGGATCGGCGAGCCAAGACCCGCCGCATGACCGGCGCTGCCGCCATCGCCACCGTCTATGCCGTCTTCGGCAGCGAGGATGAGGCGCGGCGGATCGGATGGGCGATGGTGGAGGAAGGCCTCGCCGCCTGCGTCAACATCCTCGGTCCCTGCCGCTCGATCTACCGCTGGCGCGGAACCGTCGAGGAAGCGGAGGAGGCGCCCGCCCTGTTCAAGACCCGCGCAGACGCGGCATCCGCCCTCATCGCCCGGATCGCTGAGCTCCACAGCTATGAGGTGCCGGCGATCGCGGTCTGCCCGATCGACGAGGCATGGCCGGACTATGCGGCCTGGGTTCGCGACACGGTAATATAATACCACTCACGAATCCCGCGCTTTTCCTTGACTTTCACGGGCCTCTCCGCCATTTGGCCGCGCATCGCGCCGCTCCTCGCCGGGCGGCGCTGCTCATTTCAAGAGGTTCGAGCCATGAAGGCGCTGATGAAGACCACCAAGTCGGTCAAGCCGGCCGAGGTGGAGAAGAAATGGCATCTGATCGATGCCGACGGGCTGGTGGTCGGGCGGCTCGCCACGATCGTCGCCAACATCCTGCGCGGCAAGCACAAGCCGAGCTTCACCCCGCATGTCGATTGCGGCGATCATGTCGTCATCATCAATGCCGACAAGGTGAAGTTCACCGGCAACAAGCTCGCCGACAAGGTCTATTACAAGCACACCGGCTATCCGGGCGGCATCAAGGGCGTGACCGCGGGCAAGGTGCTCGAGGGTCGTTTCCCGGAGCGCGTGCTTGAAAAGGCGGTCGAGCGGATGATCCCGCGCGGCCCGCTCGGGCGCGATCAGATGCGCGCCCTTCACCTCTATTCGGGTTCGGAGCATCCGCATGGCGGCCAGAATCCCGAGCCTCTCGACATCGCGGGCATGAACCGCAAGAACAAGGTGGGCGCCTGATGTCCGACAATCGCCAGTCCCTTTCCGATCTCGCCAAGCTGACCGAGGAGGCCGCGCAGGCCCCGGCGGCGGAGACCGCGACCGTCGCCGAGACCGCGGCGCCGGCCGAGGCGGCCGAAGCCGCGGAGGCCCCTGCCCCCGTTCAGCCGCAGGCGCCCGCGACGCCGCTTCGCGAGCAGCAGCTCGACAAGCAGGGCCGCGCTTATGCCACCGGCCGCCGCAAGGATGCGGTCGCCCGCGTCTGGCTGAAGCCGGGCAGCGGCAAGATCGTCGTCAACGGCCGTGACCAGGAGGTCTATTTCGCCCGTCCGACGCTCCGCCTCGTCATCAACCAGCCGTTCGGCGTCGCCGGCCGCGAGGGCCAGTATGACGTCGTCGCCACGGTCTCCGGCGGCGGCCTTTCCGGCCAGGCCGGCGCCGTCAAGCACGGCATCAGCCAGGCGCTGACCCGCTACGAGCCGGCGCTTCGCAGCGTCGTCAAGCAGGCCGGCTTCCTCACCCGCGATCCGCGCGTGGTCGAGCGCAAGAAATATGGCCGCGCCAAGGCCCGCCGCAGCTTCCAGTTCTCGAAGCGCTAAGGCCGGCGATCCTCGCCAGCGATCTGATGGGCGGTCCGGATCTCTCCGGGCCGCCCATTTCGCATGACGGTGCCGCCGGCTCTCCCCGGCGCTCGAAGCGGCCGGACCCGCGGGGGGATGCGGACCGCGCCCGTTCCGGCTAAAAGGACGAGCAAGCTACGCGAGCAAAAGGAAAATCTCGTGCGCATTCTTGTCCTCCTTGCCGTGGCGGGCACCCTCTCCGGCTGCCTCGCCCGCACCGCCGTGAGCGTCGCCACTCTTCCCGTGCGCGCCGCCGGCGCGGTTGGCGATGCCGTGACGACCAGCCAGGCCGAGGCGGACCGCAATCGCGGCCGGCATATGCGCAAGGAGGAGGAACGCCAGCGCCGCGAGGACCGGCGCCGCGCGCGCGAGGAGCGACGCGCGCATGATGCGGCGCCACCCCCGGATTTCGAGCGCTGAACCGGTCCGATAAAACCGATTCTTAAGGGCCGGCGCCCTAAATCGCGCGCATGACGCGATGGAAGTCCAGCGTGCCCCGGGGCGCGAATGCCGAATCGGGGCCGACGCTCTGGCAATTGCTGTTTCGTGACTTCACCCGGTTCGATGACGGCCGCGCCGAAGGGGCCGCGCGCGAGCGGGTTCGCGCGCTCGATCCGGTGCCGGGCTTCTTCCTTGCCGTCCACCTCATTTGCGGGACCGCGCTGTTGTCGGCGCTCCGACCCGGGACGACCGCGGCGCTCGGCCTGCTCGCCCCGCTCGGATGCCTCCTTGCCGGCGATCTCGCGCTGTGGGCATGGGTGAGGCGGCGCCCCTTCTCGACATGGCGACCGCACGTCGCGGTCCGCTGCGCCGCGCTCTACGCGCTGTTCGCAAATGCCGCATGGTGCGCGGTGATCACGTTCGCGAGCGGCGGCCATCCAAGCGCGGCGACGATGATCGATCTGGCCCTCGTGTGCGGGACGCTCGCCGTGCCGGTCGGATTTCTGAGCTTCCCCGCCCTGGTCGGGCTCGGCAGTCTCTCCTGCGTCGTCGCCTTCTACCTCATCTGGGGGGACGCCGGGAGCGCCGCGGCCGCGGCTCTGCTCTCGCTCGCGTTCGTCGCCCTGAGCCTCCAGCGCGCCGAAGCGCGGCACGATCAAATCCGTCGCCGGCTTGAGAGCGAGTGGCAAGCCCAGCGCGCCACCCGCTTCGTCGAGGAATTTGAGCAGGCGCGCCACGGGTGGTTCTGGGAGACGAGCCCGCGCGGCGCCCTCACCTATGTCTCGGACCAGCTTGCCGCGGATTTCCGCGTGCCGGCGGACCAGTTGATCGGTCGAGTGTTCACCGATCTTATCGACGCGAGCGGCGCGGCCGGATCGGAACGGACGCTCGGCTTCCACCTTTCCGCGCGCCTGCCCTTCACCGATATACGGGTCCGCGCGGCGGGCATTCCCGAAATCGCATGGTCGCTGTCCGGCACGCCGAGCTTCGATGATCACGGTCGGTTCCTCGGCTTTCGCGGCATCGGCACGGATCTGACCCGGCAGCACCAGACCGAGGCGGAGATCAACCGTCTTGCTCGCTATGATTCGCTGACCGGCCTGCCGAACCGCGCGCTGATGCGCCGGACGCTTGACGAGGCCCTCGCCAATGTCGCACGGCCCGACGATTGCGCGTTGTTCCTGATCGACCTCGACCGCTTCAAGAACGTCAACGACACGCTCGGTCATCCGGTCGGCGATGGGCTGCTGAAGCAGGTGGCCCACCGCTTGCAGAGCGCGATCGGTGAGCGGGGGCAGATCGGCCGGCTCGGCGGCGACGAGTTCAAGGCGGTGCTGCTCGGCCAGGACCAGGCGAGCCTGGCCCTTCTCGCAGAGCGCCTGATTCAGCAGGTATCGATGCCCTACATGATCGAGGGCCACAATATCTCCATCGGCGCGTCGATCGGCATCGCCGTGGCCGGCGGCGGCGAAAGCGGCGACGCGCTGGTCCGCAACGCGGATCTCGCGCTCTATTCCGCCAAGGCCGCCGGCCGCGGCACCTTCGCCTTCTTCGCGCCGGAGATGCATAGCGAGGCGCAGGACCGCCAGCTGATCGAGAACGATCTCCGCAAGGCGATCGGTCGCGGCGAGCTCGAGCTGTTCTTCCAGCCGGTGGTCCATGCCCAGAGCGAAGCGCTGGCCGGGTTCGAGGCGCTCGTCCGCTGGAACCATCCGACGCGCGGAAGCATTTCGCCTGCCCTCTTCGTCCCCCTGGCCGAAGAGGCGGGGCTGATCCTCCAGATCGGCGAATGGGTGCTCCGCCAGGCCTGCGCCGAGGCCGCGCGCTGGCCCGAGAATATCCGCGTCGCGGTGAACCTGTCGCCGACCCAGTTCACGGATCCGAGCCTTCCCGGAACGATCCTCTCCGCGCTCGCCGCGAGCCAGCTGCCCCCGCGCCAGCTCGAGCTCGAAATCACCGAAGGCGTGTTCCTGGTCGAAAGCGAAGCGACCGACGACATGTTCGCCACGCTGAAGGGAATGGGCGTGCGGCTCGCGCTCGACGATTTCGGCACCGGTTATTCGAGCCTCGGCTATCTGAAGAAGACACCGTTCGACAAGATCAAGATCGACCAGAGCTTCGTGCGCGGCGCGGCCAAGCGCGACAGCCGCAACGCCGCGATCGTCCGCGCCATCGTCACGCTCGCGGAAAGCCTCGGCATGGACACCACGGCGGAGGGCGCGGAGACGCATGACGAGCTGGCGCTCATCCGTTCGCTCGGCTGCTCGCACGTCCAGGGCTTCATCTTCGGCCGGCCGATGCCCGCCGACGAGGCCGCCGCGCTCGCCCGCCAGAATGGCGCGGTCGCCGCCGACGGCTTCCAGTTCAACCGGCCCGCGCGCCAGGGGCTGCTCAAGATCGCGCGGCTGCAATGGAACGGCGTGACCATGCCGGTGAAGGTCCGCAATCTCTCAAGCGGGGGCGCCCTTGTCGAATGCGGGCGCGGGCTTCCGGTCGGCGCGAGCGCGCAGCTCGACCTTCCCGGCTGCGGCCCGCTCGGCGCGCAGGTGCGCTGGTCCGAAGGATCGCGCACGGGGCTTCAGTTCGACGAGGAATTCGACCTGCGCCGCCTCGCCCCACGCAAGCCTTCGCAGCCAAAGCACACGCGCACGGCGGGGGCGCTCTACCCCGACTTCCGCTATGCGGACGAGGCGGCCCGGCCAACGCGATCCGCCGCGAAGCGCGTCTGACCAGCCCTCGACAAGGCCGCGCCGCTGACCTAGATAGCGCGCCCGGGCGGGTGTAGCTCAATGGCAGAGCAGAAGCTTCCCAAGCTTACGACGAGGGTTCGATTCCCTTCACCCGCTCCAACGTTAACCTACCTGGGCCGGAAAGCGGCTTCCCAGTGGCCAGTTCGATCATCTTGGCGAGACGTCCTGTGATCTCGATCTCGAGGCCCCGCCCGCCGGTGGCCGGGGTGACGCCGAGCGAGTGGATTAGCGCGCGAACCCGAGCGATCGTGTCGTCCCGCATCTCCGGCATGTCATTCTTCGCCAACGTCTCGTCGAGCGCCATAATGCCCTCAACGATCTTTGGGTGCAGGGCGATGACCTTTTCGCCCTCCAGAGCCTCGAGGTCCTCCTCGAGCGATTCGATCTCAGCTTTCGCTTCGTAAATCCGGCCACGGCCCGAGTTCGACATTGGGGCTGTAACTGGACCTTCTCCCGCAGCTGGTCATCGACAATGCGAAGATGCGGAACCGGCTGCGGCGGCCTATTGCTCGGGCCAATAGAGCCGCATCGGATTGTCGACGAGAAGCTTGCGCTGCAATTCCGGCGTCGGGGCGATGCGCGGAATGACGTCGACCAGCGTGCCGTCGTCGGGAACGCGGTGTTCCATGTTCGGATGGGGCCAATCCGTGCCCCACAGAACGCGATCCGGGAACCTCTCGACCACCGGCCGGATCACCTCCACGAAATCGTCGAAGGGAGGGCCTGAAACGGAAAGCCGCTCCGCGCCCGACACCTTCGTCCAGATGTTGGGATGCTCGTCCAGCAGGCGCTTGAAGCGGGCGATGTCGCGCCCTTCCGGCCCCTGCGCGATGTCGGGACGGCCGAGATGATCCACCACGATCGTGGTCGGGATCGCGGCGAGGAACGGCTCCAGCTCTTCCAGGATGTCCGCCTCGAAATAGACGACGACGTGCCAGCCGAGCGGCGCGATGCGTCGGGCGATGTCGAGGAACTTGTCTTTGGGTGCATCGTCGACGAGCCGCTTGAGGAAGTTGAACCGAACGCCGCGGATGCCACCCTCGTGCAGGCGTTCGATCTCGGCGTCGCCGATCGCGGGATCGACCACCGCGACGCCCCGCGCCTTGCCGGCCGAACGGGCGATGCCATTCAGCGTCGCGGCATTGTCCGTGCCGTGGCAGCTCGCCTGGACGATGATGTTGCGCGAGATACCGAGATGATCGCGCAGCGCGAACAGCATTTCCGGCGTCGCGTCCTCGGGATGATATTTGGCCTTGGGGCTGAAGGGAAATTCCGCTTCCGGGCCGAAGACGTGGACATGCGCGTCGACGGCGCCCGGCGGCGGCGTCCAACGCGGCTTCGAGGGCCGATCCACCCAGGTCTTGCTCCGGCTCATGCGAACACCTCCCCGTCCATCAGCTTGCGCGCCGTGCGCACAAGCGCGGCCGAGGCGACCCCACCATCCTCGTCCAGATCGACGACGCAACTGAGCGCGCCGGTCGGATGCTCGACCGCCAGCGTCTTGCGTCGCCCAGCCGGAATCATCGCGATCTCGGCCGCCGGAGTACCGGGGATCAGGCAGGCGGTGGCGACACTGACCGCGCTGAGCACGCCGACCGTGGCGTGGGCACGGTGCGGGATGAAGCTGCGCACGCAGATCGCGCCGCCCTGTCGCGGCGGCGCGACCAGCATCATCTTGGGTACCGATTTCTCGCGCACGTCGCCGAGATTCATCCGCTCGCCGACGGCAAGGCGGATCGCCTCGATCCTCGCCTTGAGCGCCGTATCGGCGTCCAGCGTCTCGCGGTCCTCGTAGCCGGTGACGCCGAGATCGCGCGCCTTCATCACGACGCATGGCATCCCGTTGTCGATCAGCGTCACCGGCACCCCCTCCACGAAGTCGACCGCATTGCCACTCGGCAGCAGAGCGCCGCAGCTCGATCCGGCGGTGTCGCGAAACTCGATGGAGACAGGCGCGTGCAGGCCGGGAACACCGTCGATCGCCGCCTCGCCGGCATAAGTGACCCTGCCGCTCGGCGTCTGCACGGTGGCGACAGCAACCTGCCCAGTATTCTCCATGAAGATCGCCACCCGGGTCTCACCATTTTCGGCCGCGACCAGCCCGCGCTCGATCGCAAACGGGCCGACCCCCGCAAGGATATTGCCGCAATTCTGCTGATCGCTGACCAGCGGACGGTCGACGAACACCTGGAGGAACAGATAATCGACATCGATTCCCGGCCGTTCCGACCTGGCGACGACAGCGACCTTCGAGGTCAGCGGGTCGGCGCCGCCCATGCCGTCGATCTGGCGCGGATCGGGCGACCCCACGATCCGCAGCAGGGCCGCGTCTCGCGCGCCCTTGTCCGATGGCAGGTCCTCGGCGAGGAAATAGCCGCCCTTGGACGTGCCGCCGCGCATCCACATGCAGCGGATGCCGCTAGACATATTTGAGACCGGCGGCGGCGAGCTTCTCGCGCATGTCGTAGAGATCCAACCCGAGCTCTCCCGCCTTGAGCCTGGTGCGCTTGTCGGCCTCGCTGGCCTCGCGCGCCCGCGATTTTTCGAGCACGGCGGCGGCCTCGGCGCGCGCGACCACGCAAATGCCGTCGTCATCGGCGACGATCACGTCGCCGGGCTGGACCGGCACGCCCGCGCAGACCAGCGGCACGTTTACCGATCCGAGCGTTGCCTTGACCGTCCCTTGCGCGAAGATCGCCTTCGACCAGACCGGGAAACCCATTTCGGTGAGGTCGCGGGCATCGCGCACGCCGGCGTCGATCACCAGGCCGCGGCATCCGCGCGCCATCGCGGAGGTCGCCAGCAGATCACCGAAATAACCGTCCTCGCACGGCGATGTCGGCGCGACGACCAGGATGTCGCCGGCCTGAAGCTGCTCGATCGCGACATGGACCATCCAGTTGTCGCCGGGCGGAACCGAAGCGGTAACGGCGGACCCGGCGATGCGCGCTCCCGGCCATACCGGTCGCAACCGGGATGCCATCAGCCCGGTCCGGCCCTGCGCCTCGTGAACCGTCGCGACGCCGCACGCGCCGAGCGCGTCGATCACGGCACGGTCGGCACGCTCGATATTCTGAACGACGATCGCGGACATGGCGTTCCTCCGGGCTTCCCTTCGGTCCTTGCGTGTGGCGGCGGGCGGCGACGCGCAATTCACAATTGCGGGCGGGCAATAAGTTTTTACGATAGATGGCATGAGTCCCGAGCCGTTCGACCTCAACCTGAGACATTTGCGCGCGTTACCTGCGATCATGCGGCACGGGAGCATCAACGCGGCGGCCGAGGAGGTCAGCCTGTCCCAGCCGGCGCTGACGCAGGGGCTCGCCAAGCTGGAACGGCAATTGGGTACGACACTGTTCGTCAGGCGGTTCGACGGTATGGCGGCGACCGATGCCGGACGCACCGTCGCGCGGCGTGTGCGATCCGCGCTCGCCCATTTGCGAACCGCGTCGCGGCCGATGACCGGCGATGGCGCGCGTGGCTTCGCCCGGCCCGACCATTTGATGACGGCGACGCAATTGCGGGCCTTTCTAGGCCTCGCCAATGTCGGCAGCTTTCTCGGCGCCGCGCAGGCGACCGGGATTTCGCAGCCGGCCATCCATCGCGCCGTGCGCGATCTCGAGCAGCTCAGCGCGACGCCGCTCCTGGAACGGCGCGGCCGCGGCGTCGCCCTGACCGCCGCCGGCCGACGCCTGGCGCGGGGCGCGCGCCTCGCCGAAACGGAGATCGCCGCCGCCATCGCCGAAGCGGCGCCGACCGGTACGATGACCGGGCGGCTGGCCGTGGGCGCGATGCCGCTCTGCCGCGCGCGGTTGCTGCCGATGGCGATCGCCCGCTTCGCCGAGGAGGCGCCGGACGTGCGTGTCGAGGTGCTCGAAGGATCATGGCGCGAGCTGATCGAGCCGCTGCGCGACGGGCGTATCGATCTCACCATCGGCGCGTTGCGCGATCCGACTCCCGCCGATCTCGATCAGCTTCCGCTGTTCGACGACCATCTCGTCGTGATCGCGCGCGCCGGCCATCCGTTGAGCCGCGAGCCGGCGCCGGATGCTCGCGGGCTCGCTAGCTTTCCGTGGATCGTCGCGCGCAGCGGCACGCCGTTGCGGCGCCACTGGCATCGGCTGTTCGACGGCGGGACGCTGCCCCGGGCACCGATCGAATGCGGATCGGTGATGACGATCCGAGGCATCTTGTGCGAATCCGATTTTCTGACGCTGTTGTCGCCGGATCAGGTCGCGCTCGAGGTCGAGGGCGGCGTGCTCGCGGCGATCGGCGGACCGGTGCCGGCGAGTCGACGCACTATCGGCGTCACGACCCGGCGGGACAGCCGCCCGACCCTCCTCCAGGCACGCTTCGTCCAGTTGCTGCGCGACGTTGCCGAATCTCTCCAGGATTCCGGAAATCCAATAGCCGGGCAACCAATCTGATTGGCCGTCGCGACGCCGACGGTCCACCCCGCCGCGATGGACCGGACGATCGCCCTCATCGGCTTCGGCGAGGCCGCGAGCGCCTTCGCGCGAGGCGCGGGATGGCGCGCGCGGGCCCACGACATCAAGACGGACGATCCCGCCGAACGCGCGGCCAAGGAGGCCGACTATGCCGAAGCCGGGATCGAAGGAGCGGCAAGCGCCCGCTCGGCGCTCGCCGGTGCCAAGATCGCGGTCTCATTGGTCACCGCAGACCAGGCTCTCGCAGCCGCGCAGGACGATGCGGCCTTCCTCGCCGCCGGTGCCTTCTGGTTCGACATGAACAGCGTCGCGCCGGACACGAAGCGGGCGGCGGCCGCGGCCGTAGAGGCGGCTGGCGCGCATTTTCTCGACGTCGCGGTCATGGCGCCGGTCCATCCCGCAAAGCGCGCCGTGCCGCTGCTGCTGGCCGGACCGGAAGCGGCGCGCGGCGCAGTCCTGCTGCGGGAGCTGGGATTCGAAAGCGTGCGGGTTGTCGGCGACCGGATCGGCGCGGCGTCCGCGATCAAGATGATCCGCTCGGTCATGGTGAAGGGGATCGAGGCGCTGACCGCCGAATGCCTGCTTGCGGCCGAAGCCGCCGGGGTCACCGACGAGGTCGTCGCCTCGCTCGACGCGAGCTGGCCGCGCGGGCCGTGGCGCGACAGCGCCGACTACAATCTCGGGCGCATGATCGCCCACGGCCGCCGTCGTGCGGCGGAACTGGACGAAGTCGTGAAGACGTTGGACGCACTCGGGACGGGAACCTCGCTGGCCCGCGCCGCCGCCGCCAGCCAGCGCCGCATCGGCGCGATCGGCGGCGCCGTGCCGGGCGGGCTCGATGGCAAGCTTGCCCTGATCGCGCGATGCGCCACGCAAGGGGCCGCGTGAGATGATCATCGACTGCCACGGCCATTACACCACCGCCCCGCCGTCCCACACCGACTGGCGCGAGACGCAGAAGGCGGCGTTCGCGGCCGGCGCGGCGGCGCCGCCCTACCCCGCTATCTCGGACGACGAGATCCGCGAGACGCTGGAGGCCAACCAGCTGCGCCTGCTGCGCGAGCGCGGGGCCGACATGACGATTTTCTCGCCGCGCGCCTCCGCGATGGCGCCTCATGTCGGCGACGAGTCCGTCGCGATCGCCTGGGCGCGGGTCAACAACGACCTCATCAAACGCTGCGTCGATCTCTATCCCGAGATTTTCGCCGGTGTCTGCATGCTGCCCCAAAGTCCGAAGGCCGACATGAAGGGGTCGATCGAGGAGCTCGAACGCTGCGTGGTCGAGCTTGGCTTCGTCGGCTGCAATCTCAATCCCGATCCGGGCGGCGGCCATTTCGCCTCGCCGCCGCTCACCGACCGCTTCTGGTATCCGTTCTACGAGAAGATGGCGGAACTTGACGTGCCGGCGATGATCCACGTCTCCGGATCATGCAATCCCGGCCTGCACGCCACCGGGGCCTACTATATCGCCGCGGACACGATCGCCTTCATGCAGCTGATCCAGGGCGACCTGTTCAGGGATTTCCCGACCTTGCGCTTCATCGTTCCGCATGGCGGCGGTGCGGTGCCCTATCACTGGGGGCGCTATCGCGGCCTCGCCGACATGCTGAAGCAGCCGGCGCTGGACGGCCATGTGATGAACAATGTCTATTTCGACACCTGCGTCTATCATCAACCCGGCGTGAACCTGCTCGCCGAGGTGATCGACACGAAGAATATCCTGTTCGGCAGCGAGATGGTCGGCGCCGTGCGTGGCATCGACCCCCAGACGGGCCATTATTTCGACGATACCAAACGCTATGTCGATGCGCTCGACATCACGCCCGAACAGCGCGCCGCCATCTTCGAGGGCAACGCGCGGCGCGTCTTTCCGCGCCTGGACGCGGCATTGAAAGCGAGGGGGCTGTGACCGCGCCGCGCGACATCCAGGCCTATCTCGCGGAGTTCGACGATATCCCCGGAACGCGAGTGTTCACCGCGGCGCGGGCGCGCCAGGGCTATTGGCTGAACCAGTTCTGCATGAGCCTGATGAAGGACGAGAACCGCCGCCGATTCCGCGCGGACGAGCGGGCCTATCTGGACGAATGGCCGATGACCGAGGCGCAGAAGCAGGCGCTGCTCGACCGCGACTACAACCGCGCGATCGATCTCGGCGCGAACGTCTATTTCCTGGCCAAGCTCTTCTTCACCGACGGCAAGAGTTTCCTTCAGGCGGTGGGGACGATGACCGGGATGACCGCGGACGATTATCAGGCGATGATGATCGCCGGCGGCCGCTCGCCGGAGGGCCAGCGCTCGATCCGGGAGGGCCGCTGAGATGGCGCGGATCACCGCCGGAGTCGCGACCAGCCATGTCCCGGCGCTCGGCGCGGCGATCGACCTCGGCAAGACGCGGGAGCCCTATTGGGCCGATTGCTTCGCCGGCTACGAATGGACGCGCCGCTGGGAGTCCGAGCAAGCGCCCGATGTGATCGTCCTGGTCTATAACGACCATGCCTCCGCGTTCGACATGAACGTCATCCCGACCTTCGCGATCGGCTGCGCGGAGCGCTACGTCTCCGCGGACGAAGGCTGGGGGCCGCGCCCCGTGCCGGACGTGATCGGCCATGCCGATCTCGCCTGGCACATCGCGCAATGCTGCATCCTCGACGAATTCGACATGACGATCATCAACGACATGGCGGTGGATCACGGGCTCACCGTGCCGCTGTCCCTCATGTTCGGCCAGCCCGCGCAATGGCCGGCCAGGATCATCCCGCTCGCGGTAAACGTCGTTACCTATCCGCCGCCGTCGGGCAACCGCTGCTGGCTCCTCGGCGAGGCGATCGCTCGCGCCGTTGCCAGCTTCCCCGAGGATCTCAACGTCCAGATCTGGGGGACAGGCGGGATGAGCCACCAGCTCCAGGGCTCGCGCGCCGGCCTCATCAACAAGCCGTGGGACACCGCCTTCCTCGACCGGCTGACCGCCGATCCCGAAGCACTGCGCGGCATTCCGCACATCGAATATCTGCGCGAGGCCGGCAGCGAGGGGATCGAACTGGTCATGTGGCTGATCATGCGGGGCGCGCTCGGACCTGGCGCGCGCGAGCTCCATCGCCATTACCACGTGCCGGCGAGCAACACCGCAGTCGGCCACATCGTCCTCGAAAACGGCTGATCCCATGGAAGGAAGACCGATGAAAATCGCGCTCGCCGGCGCCGGCGCCTTTGGCGAGAAGCATCTCGACGGCCTCAAGAACATCGACGGCGTCGAGGTCGTGTCACTGGTAGGCGGCCGGCTCGATCCGACCCTGGCCGTCGCCCAGAAATACGGTATCGGCCACGCCACCACCGAGCTTGCCGAGGCGCTGGGCCAGCCCGGCCTCGACGCGGTGATCCTGTGCACGCCGACCCAGATGCACGCCGCGCAGGCCCTGCAATGCCTGGACGCGGGCAAGCATGTCCAGGTCGAAATACCGCTCTGCGACAGCTTGGCGGACGGGGAGGCCGTCCTGAAGAAGCAGCAGGAAGCCGGCCTCGTCGCCATGGTCGGCCATACCCGGCGCTTCAATCCCAGCCACCAATATCTGCACAGAAAGATCGCCGCCGGCGAACTCGCCGTGCAGCAGATGGACGTCCAGACCTATTTCTTCCGGCGCAGCAACATCAACGCCAAGGGCGAGCCGCGTTCCTGGACCGATCACCTGCTTTGGCACCACGCCGCCCACAGCGTCGACCTATTCGCCTGGCAGGCGGGGCCGATCGTCGAGGCCAATGCGATCCAGGGGCCGATCCATCCCGAGCTTGGCATCGCGATGGACATGTCGATCCAACTCAAAAGCGAGAGCGGCGCGATCTGCACCTTGTCGCTGTCGTTCAACAATGACGGGCCGCTGGGCACCTTCTTCCGTTATATCTGCGACAATGGCACTTGGGTCGCGCGCTATGACGACCTCGTCACCGGCCGCGAGGAGCCGGTCGACGTCAGTAATGTCGACGTTTCGATGAACGGCATAGAGTTGCAGGATCGTGAGTTCATCGCCGCGATCCGCGAGGGTCGGGAGCCCAATGCGAGCGTCGCCCAGGTGATGCCCTGCTATCGGGTCCTCGATCGGCTCGAGCGCCAGCTCAAAGGCGCCTGAAATGGCGCTGCCGACCCGCAGGCTCGGTTCGCTCACGGTCTCCGCCGTCGGCCTCGGCTGCATGGGACTGAGCCACGGATATGACGTGATTCCGTCGGCCGAGGAGAGCGCGCGCCTGCTCAATCGCGCGCTCGACCTCGGCGTCACCATGCTCGACACCGCCGCGCTCTATGGCGGCGGCGCAAACGAGCGGCTGCTCGGGGGCGCGGTCATGCACCGGCGCAGTGAATTCACCCTCGCCAGCAAGTGCGTGCTGGACATGGTGGACGGCAAGCGCGTCCTCGACGGATCGCCCGCCGCAATCGCGCGCACGCTCGACGCCGCGCTGGCAAGGTTGTGCACCGATTTCATCGACCTCTATTACCTTCACAGGCTCGATCCGAACGTGCCGGTCGAAGAGTCCGTCGGCGCGCTCGTCCGCGCCCGCGAGGCTGGCAAGATCGGCGCGATCGGCCTGTCGGAAATGTCGGCAGCGACGATCCGGCGCGCTCATGCTGTGCATCCGATCGCCGCGGTGCAGAGCGAATATTCGCCCTTTTCCCGCAACGTCGAGATCGCCGTGCTCGATACATGCCGCGAGCTTGGCATCGGCTTCGTCGCCTTTTCGCCGACGGCGCGGGGCCTGCTCGCCGATGCGATCCGCGACGATGCTTGGGCGGCGGGCGACCTGCGCCGCACGATGCCCCGCTTCACCGGCGAAAATCTGGCGCACAATCTGCGCGTCGGCGCCGCCTTCAACGCCATCGCCCAAGAATGCGGGATCACGCCGGCGCAATTGTCGCTTGCCTGGGTGCTCGCCAAGGCCCCCTTCATCGTGCCGATCCCAGGCACGCGACGGATCGCGCATCTGGAGGAGAATCTGGTCGCCGCCACGATCGCGCTCGACGACGAAGCGACCGCGAGGATCGACGCGCTGTTCACCGGCGACGCAATCCGCGGCGCCCGCTATTCCGCCGCCGCCCAGGCGCAGATCGACACGGAGCGATTTCCAGGGGAATGAGTTGGCGCGCCGGAGACCCGGCCCTGGCTCAACCGGCCAGCCAGACCCGCAGCGCGTCGGCAATCGCTTTCGGCGCCTCGATCGGCGCCATATGACCCGCCTCCGGGATCGCCACGAGCCGCGCCGACGGCGCCAGTGCGCGCATGGCCTCGTGCTGGGAGACCGGACTCCAATTGTCGCGCGCCGCGCTGATCAGCAGGATCGGCACCGCGACGCCGGCGAGCGCCGGGCGGGCATCTGGGCGTTTCAGCAAGGCCGCGATCTGGCGCGCGAAGCTCTCCGCCGTCTGCCGCTCGATCATCGCCGTCAACGCACCGACCAGAGCCGCGTCTTCAGCTCCGCAGCCCAGCATTGGCGGTAGCCACGCGCTGGCGAGCGCGGCCATGCCCTCCTCGCGTCCAGGTCGAGGCATCGGATGTGCCGGTCACCATCGGCGAGGCGCGCGTCATGTCAGGCGATCTCATGATCGGCGATGCCGACGGCGTGCTCGTCCTGCCGCGCGCGCACGAGGAAGCCATCCTGGCTGCGGCGGAGGAAATTCACGCGGTGGAGGAATCGATCCGCGCGGCGGTCCGCGGCGGCCGGCGCCTCGACGAGGCGCGCGCCGCGCTTGGGTACCATCGTCTCCAGACCCGGAAGGATGCCTGATGATCATCGATTGCCACGGCCATGTCAGCGCCCCGGCGGAATTGTGGGCCTACAAGGCCAACATCCTGTCGCATCGCGGCTCGCACGGGCGCGGCGGGGTGCGCGTCAGCGACGAGCAGATCATCGCCGCGGCATGGAAGAAGGAGGCATTCCCCAAGGGCCATATCCCGCTGCTCGATCAGCACGGCACCGACCTGCAGCTGATCTCGCCGCGCCCCTTCCAGATGATGCATTCGGCCAAGCCGGCCCGGCTCGTCCACTGGTTCTGCGAAGAGGTGAACACGATCATCCACCGCCAGTGCCAGCTCATCCCCGACCGCTTCGTGCCGATCGCCGGTCTCCCTCAGGCCGCCGGCGAGCCGATCGAAAACAGCTTCGCCGAAATCGACCGCTGCGTCGCGCTCGGCTTCAAGGGCTTCCTGCTCAACCCTGATCCGTATGAGAATTCGGGCGTTGAAGCGCCCGGCCTCGGCGAGCGCTACTGGTATCCTCTCTACGAGAAATTGTGCGAGCTTGACATGCCCGCACACATCCACGCCACCGGGTCGCAGTCCGAGCGCGTCCCCTATTCACTCCATTTCATCAACGAGGAGACGATCGCCGTCCACAATCTGTGCACGTCCCCCGTCTTCGACGATTTCCCAGACCTCAAGATCGTCGTCAGCCATGGCGGTGGCGCCATGCCCTATCAGTTCGGCCGCTTCGAGGCTGGCTCACTGCGTCAGAAGCTCAATTTCGCCGAACGCATGCGCAAGCTCTATTTCGACACCGTGCTCTACACCCCCGAAGCGCTCGAACTGCTCATCAAAACCGTCGGCGTCGATCGCTGCCTGTTCGGCTCCGAATGCCCGGGCGTCGGCTCCCACGTCCATCCCGGGACCGGGCGCCAGATGGACGACATCGCCCCGTGCATCCACAATTTCGAGTGGCTCACTCCAGATGACAAAAAGGCCATCTTCGAAACCAACGCAAAAAAAGTCTTCAACCTTCCATAGTGCCGCACAGGTACGGCGCCTTCACGGGGTTCGTGCTGAATGCATGCAGAATGATTGCGGAGACGCGCTGCGTTAGATTGCGACGCGGGTCCAGCCCCGAGGGCGTCCGCGCCGCCGGCCGGCTCATTGTCCGGCCGGCATGGATGCGCCCCGTCACGATTTTCAGGCCAGCCAGCGCTCCACGGCTTCCGTGCTGTCATCCGGCCTCGTGTTGAAGCAGATGCTCGCCTTGGGCGCTCGCCCATGGATGATGTTCACGACCTTCTCGAAGAGAAGGAAATTCTTCGGCACAATCGAACGCCGGCGCCGACCAAGATGCAATCATAGGTCTTGTCGCCAAGGCGTCTTTCCAGGGTCCCGGGCAAGTCAGCCGCGGAGTCAAGGCAAAGCTCCGCATCATATCCCTTGCGGGTCAATTCCTCGACGTCGCCGTCAAGGCCGGCCTGGACGAGCTCCGGCCGCAGTTTCGAGAACGGCTGATATCCCAAACCCGAATAATCAATGGTCGTCGGATCAAGACCTACGAGCAAGACACTCTTTCCCGGCATAGGCTCCTTCCTTCGGTCCGGCATCACACAAGCCGCGGTGAACGGGGACGCTGCCCGGCGAACCCGGCACAATCGATATCGAGCGTGGACCCCATAGGATCGCCTCCCGGAATGTCACGCTTCCCCTGCCTTTGAGCGTCTTGTTTTGGACAAACAGGCAAGATTTTCGGATTTCCGGATTTGCCCGTTTCCGGCGCAGGCGTGATGCTCCCGTCGGAATGGACAGCGGAACCCAGCGATCGGAAGGCACCGGAGAAGAACCCCTGAAATTCGCGCTGATTGCTTGCGGATCCGGCAGGGCGCCGCCGACGACAGAAAAGGTCCGCACGACCTCCCCGCCTGCAGTGCGGGCTTTTGGAGCAAGCGGCCACGCGCTGTCTGCCCAGCCTGCATGGGCAGACCATGAACAAGGGGAAGGACCATGTTTTTCGCAACGATGTTTCGGGATCTGGCTCTTGCCGAGGCGGGGCAGCGCAGGATCGAGGCCTTTGCGGACCAGGGGGTGATCAAGCTCGCATCATCGGTGGTGATCACCAAGGATGCGGATGGAGAGATCACCAAGCATCATGGAAAGACACCCGGGGCCCACAGTGCGGTGATGGCGGGCCTGATCGGCGGCATCATCGGTTTGATTGGCGGCCCAGCCGTCATCCTGATGAGCGCCGCGGCCGGCGGCACGGCGCCGTGCTGCTTGCAGAGGTCATCGATCCAACGATGCCCAGCAGGGAAGTCGTGCACCAGGAGCTGCTGAAGGCCTATGGCCCCATCAAGGGAAGCGCGTCCCTGCATCTTCTGGACCCGACCACCAGGCCATGAAGACACCCCCGCTGGTCACGCGATTTATCGACGCCGTCAATCGCGGCGACGCCTCCGCCATATTGGAATTCTTCGACCCCGATACTGGCGTCGTGGTGGATGCCGGACGGCGATTTGTCGGCCGCGAGGAAATCTCGCATTGGAACGAACAGGCATTCGTCGGTGCCAATGGACGACTGACGCCGAAGAAGGTTCAGACCGACGGCCAGAAGGTGACGATCGTCGGCTGGTGGGAAAGCAACTTCTACACCGGGCCGACCCGGTTCATATTCACGCTCGACGGAGAGCGGATCGCGAACCTGACGATGGGACAGTAAGCGCTCGCCGGGACCTTTACGCCGCTGAGCCTATCACCGAAGGTTCCCGGGCCACCCAGCGTCGGCAGCTCAGGGTGCTGCGATCGGGAGCGCCCTAGCGCGGCAACCGGGAAGGGCGCTGCGGCTCTCGTGGCAATCAGAATCGCCTGAGGAGCCGATCGACCGTCTCGTGGGTGGTCCCGGCCTTGCCCGGCTCGCAGTGGCCGCCGCTTTCGCGCTCGAGCGCGGCCCGGATCTGGCCGATCTGGGCATCCGTCAGATGCTCGATGCCGATGAACTGGCCGCGCGCTTTCTCCACCGCGCGAAGCAGTTCGTCGAGCTTGGCCTGCATCGCCGCGCCGTCGCGATTCTGGCTGTTCTGGATCACGAACACCATCAGGAACGTGACGATCGTCGTCGAGGTATTGATGACGAGCTGCCAGGTGTCCGAGAAGGCGAAGATCGGACCGCAGGCGGCCCAGACGACAACCACGAACACCGCCGTTACGAACATCGCCGGCTGACCGACGATGGAGGCGATCCGCGTTGCGAATGCGGTGAACAGCCGATCCATGTTCATCTCCCTTGCTGCACGCGCCCTACCTCGGCGGTGCGATCCTTGTTCCGCGTCATGAGAGGGCCGCGACCGCGTCGAGAACGAGCGGATCCAGCGGCGGCTGCCCGCGGGCGCGAATTTCCTCGGCAAGGGCGCGCGCGCGAGATGCGAGCGCCTCGTCCCGGTGCATCGCCGCGAGATCGGCGCCGAACCGCTCCCGATCGAGCGTGCCAAGCGAGGCGTGCCCGCCGACCCCGGCTCTGGCGACGGCGAGGCCGTGGAGGAGCTTTTCCAGATCGAAGTGGACGACCACCTGGGGCAGGCCGGCCTGGAGGCCCGCGCTGACGAAGCCATGGCCGCCATGCGACACGAGGAGCCGCGATCGCTGGGCGATCAGCGTGAAGGGCAGCGGATCAGGCTCGACGATGAAGCCGAAGCGGGCGAGTTCCGCCTGCAGATCGGCGCCCGCACGCGCGAGATGAACGCGCACCTTGAGGCCGCTTGCGGCGAGCGCGGGCCAGATCGGCGCCTGCGCGCTCATCCGTTCGGGCGCGTAGACGAAGACTTCTTCGCCGCCGCCGGCGCGCGCGTCGAAGCCGGGATCGAGCGGCGACGCATAATCATCGCCGCGATGGGCGGCATAGGGATCGAGCTCTGCCAGGGTCGCCGGGATCGCGCGATCGGCGCTCCAGATCGCCGGCACCGCGTCGAGCGGCGCGCGTCCGACCTGCTTCAGCGCCGAATTGACTGCGGCCAGCAAGGGGCCTTCGTCGCTGCCCTGCGTGGCTTCGATGAACCCCGGAAAGGCGCGCAACTGCGCGGGCGGAAGGCTGTAACCGGTGCCGATCGCGATCATCGGCACCCGGCCGCGCGCGGCGAGATGGAGGAACGGCGCGAAATCGCCGAGCACGACGTCGGGACGAATCGCATCGAACAACCGTTCCCAGCCGCGGATCATCGCCGCGATCAACGCCGGATCGTCCATTCCGACGCGGGCGAGCACGTCCGCCATGCTCACGGGCGGCGCCGCGACGGGGCGTGCGGTACTGATCAGGAAGCGGGGCGTCACCGGTGCCTGCCAGACGGAGTCCTCGTGAACCGTGTCCGGCGCGAAGGAATCGATACGCTGGAGCGCGAAGCTCACCTCATGCCCGGCCGCGCGGAGCGCGCTGGCGAGGCGCGCCAGGCGCACGCTGTGGCCGCGATTGGCGCCGAGCTCCCAGCCGAGCAGGACGCGCGCCATCTAGGTCGATATCCCGCCCGCCACCGTCTCCCGCCCCGCCGCGGCGAGCCGGCGCGCAAGATCGTCGACGCACGCTTCCAGCGCGCGATGGTCAGCCGAGCGGATCACGAAGTTCGCGCCGACCCGGCCCTCCTTGAAAAAGGGATACGACCCGATCTGGCAGCCGGCATGGGCGGCCTCGGTCTCGCGCAACAGATCGGCGACCTCGCTTTCCGCGGTCCAGCAGCCGATCGTCCTGGAAAGCAGCGGCCGGCCGCCCTCGATGCGGCCGGTCAGGCCTTCGAGCATCATCCCGGCGATATGGGGGATGCCGGCGAGGATGAAGATGTTGCCGACGCGGATGCCCGGCGCGCCGGACATGCGATTCTCGATCAGTTCGGCGCCTTCGGGCGTGCGGGCCATGCGCAGCCGCGCCTCCGTCAGCCCGCCGCGGGTCGCATAATAAGCTTCGAGGATTTCGCGGGCACGCGGATGGACGATCACCGGCAGGCCGAGCGCCGCCGCGATCGCGTCGACGGTGATGTCGTCATGCGTCGGCCCGATGCCGCCAGTGGTGAAGAGATAGTCGTTGGCGCCTGCCAGCGCGGTCACCGCCTCCCCGATCCGCGCCATATCGTCGGCGACGATGCGGACTTCCGTGAGGCGGATGCCCTGCAGGTTGAGCCAGGTGGCGAGCTGCGCGACGTTGCGGTCCTGCGTGCGCCCGGAGAGGATTTCGTCGCCGATCACCACCAGCGCCGCTGTCCAGATGCGCTCGCGAGTCAATGCGGGACCCTCCTCTCGGACCGGGCCCTGCGAGGCCCTTTGGGCCCCTGACTTAACCCACCGGACGAAGAAGGGAAGCGCTTCGACGACCAGCGGCCCGCGCATTCATTGCTCCGAAGGCGGGCGATCGCTATATGGGGGCCATGACCGACCTGATGATCGATGATGCCGTGATCGGGCGCCACGGCGCCATCAAGCTGCATGGCCCCGCCGGATTTGCCGGGATGCGCGCGGCTGGACGCGTTGCCGCCGAGATCCTGGACGCGCTCGTCCCGCATATCGTGCCCGGCGTCACCACGCAGGAGATCGACGACATCGTCTTCGCCGAGGGCAAGGCGCGCGGCGCGATCCCGGCGACGCTCAACTATCGGGGCTACACCAAGAGCTGCTGCACCTCGATCAACCACGTCGTTTGCCACGGCATCCCGGCGAGCGACCGCGTGCTTCGCGATGGCGACATCGTCAATGTGGACGTGACGCCGATCGTCGATGGCTGGCATGGCGATTCGAGCCGCATGTATCTGGTGGGCGACGTGCCGTTGAAGGCGCGCAAGCTGGTCGATGTCACCTGGGAATGCATGATGCTGGGCATTGAGCAGGCCAGGCCGGGCAACCGGCTGGGCGATATCGGCGCGGCGATCCAGGCCCATGCACGCAAGCATCGCTATGGGGTGGTGCGCGATTTCTGTGGCCACGGCGTCGGCCGGGTCTTCCACGACGCGCCGGAGATCGTCCATGCCGCAGCGCCCGGCACCGGCCCCGAGCTTCGGCCGGGAATGTTCTTCACCATCGAGCCGATGATCAATATCGGACGCCCGGACTGCAAGATCCTGGAGGACGGCTGGACGGCCGTGACCCGCGATCGATCCCTGTCGGCGCAGTTCGAACATTCAATCGGGATCACCGAAGACGGCTGCGAGATCTTCACCCTGAGCCCCAAAGGCTTTGATAAGCCGCCCTATTCCTGATCCCGAAGGCCGCGCGCTAAGGCTTCGCTAACACTCTGCGTGGCATGTAGCGGCGTATCTTTGGGCTGCAGGATCATCGATCGGTGGGATTGCGCGATTGGGCGAACGAGCTTCGGTCCGTCGTCGGGTTGGGTCCCGAGGACGAGGCGCCGCTCGCCGATCGCCGGCACTGCGAGCGGTGCGACTTCATCGGCCGCGACGTCGCGATCCGGTCGCGCAGAACCCAGGCCGTGCTCCACCTCAAGGACGTCTCCCGTCACGGCGCGGCCGGGATCAGCGACACGCCGTTCGCGGTCGGCGCGACGGTCTTCGTGCAGCTCAAGAAGCCGCGCTTCTTCGCCGCCGAGGTGCGTTGGGTCCGCAATTTCATGATCGGCCTGGAATTCTATCGCCCGCTCGAGCCCGAGCTGGTCGAGCGGCTCCACGCCTCCCACCTCGCCAGCCGCAACGAACGCGCGCGCGAGGAAGCCGCGATGTGGGCCGCCTTCGCACTGGACGAGCCCGCCCAGTCGAAAAACTAGAAAGGCGTGGGCACGATCAGGCCGCGGCCGCCGTCGAGGCCGGGCCGGCCCGGATCACATTGGTCCACTGGCTCTCCCAGTTGGTGAAGCCCCATTTCACTGGATCCTCGCGCGAGACGATCGCGTCGCCCTCGTCCCCGGCCGACAGATCGAGATCGCACGCCGGCACCCGGCGCCGCGTGCCAACGCAATAGAACACGCGGACCAGCGGGCGCAGGCTGTCGTTCTCCGCCTGATCGATGACGAGCGCGAGCCGGTTGGATTTCAGCCGCACGAGACTGCCGACCGGGTAGATGCCGAGGCTGCGGACAAAGGCGGCGAGCACCTTCTCGTCGAACTGGCCGGCCCAGCCGAACATTGTCGCAAGCGAATCCGCCGGCGCCGCCGCGGGCCTGTAGGGGCGGCGCGAGGTGATTGCGTCATAGACGTCGCACACCGCCGCCATCTTGGCGATCAGCGAGATTTCATCGCCCTTCAACCGGTGCGGATAGCCCGATCCGTCGATCCGCTCGTGATGATGCAGCGCCGCATCGGCAATCACATCCGGATAGCCGTTGGATTTGAGGATCTGGTAGCCGCGCTCGACATGCTGGCGCACCAGCCCGAATTCGACCTCGCTGAGCTTGCTCGGCTTGCGCAGCAGCATCTCTGGCACCACGACCTTGCCGAAATCGAGGAGCAGGCCGGCCAGCCCCGCCTCGCGCACGTCGCGCTCCGCGAAGCCGAGCTGCCGCGCGAGATTGACCATCAGCGCGCAGACCGCGACTGAATGAACGTAGATATATTCGTCCTTGTCGCGCATCCGCGTGATGCTGATGAGCGCCGACGGGTTTCGATCGACCGAGGCGGCGATATCCTCCACCACCGGGATCACGCGCGCGATGTCGACGGCGCGCCCGAGCCTTGCCTGGGCGAGCAGCTGGGCGACCGTGCGCTTCGCCTTTTCGGCGGTCGCTTCGGCGCGGTCGATCTCTTCTGCGGTACTGACCCGCCGGGGCGGCGCGGGCGGGCGCGGCGGCGCCGGCCTCGCCTTCGCCGATGCGGCGGCAGGCGGCTCCGCGCGCTCGACCGGCTCGGGAAGCGGAGCCGACTCGGCGACTCCGACCGGGGTCGGGCTGAGGCTTTTCGTCTCGTCGATGACGATGGCGGTGAATTCGCCATTCCGGATCAGTTCGAGATCGTCCGGGTCGGTCAAAAGAAAGCTTTGCCGCCAGAACGGGTGCTTCAACCACGGCCCTTCGAGCCGGTGGATATACATGCCAAGACGAATTTCGTCCTTGGTCAACCTTTGCATCGGCGCGTTCCCCTGACCCCGCCGACAGCGATAACGTTGCGAATATTGTCAATTTCTTACGAACGGGGCCGGGAATTGGCCGGCCCCGTCCGGTGCGGGATCCTTAATGCGCGTCCTGCGGCCGCCGATAGGGCACGAATTCGCCGAGGAAGACGATGCCGCTCAGCATGTGGCTGCTGCGATCGACAAGCTGGATGGTGTCGATACTGCACAATTGCGTCGTGCTGAGCCGGGTCACCAGCGTGTTCCAGTTGTTGAGCTGCTCGGCGCCCGAGCGCGGACGGTTCACATAGAGCGTGCCGCCGGCGTCGTAGATGATCGCCGTGCCCGGGATGATCTGCGTCGAGCGCACCTGCGGCAGGTTGACGCAATCGACCGGATCGCCGGCAACCCGCCCTTCAAGCGCATGGGCAAGCTGCTGCTCCGGGGTGCGCCGGTCGGCCGCCGCGGCCGGGGTCGCGGCGATCGCCGCGCCCGCAAGGATGAGTGAGATGAGTTTGTGCATGGGTCCGTCTTTCGTTCAACTTTCCCGCAATCGCAGGAACGTTACGCCCCGTGTGCTGAATATAGGATGACTTGACCGCGAGTTTAAGCGCTTGCCACCGCGCGCGATGCGAATATGCTGCAACGCAACAGCGAAAGGCCAGGCCCGTGAAGAAGATCGAAGCGGTGATCAAGCCGTTCAAGCTCGACGAGGTGAAGGAAGCGCTGCACGAGGTCGGCGTCTCCGGCATCACCGTGACCGAGGCCAAGGGGTTCGGCCGGCAGAAGGGTCATACCGAGCTCTATCGCGGCGCCGAATATGTCGTCGATTTCCTGCCCAAGGTGAAGCTCGAGGTCGTGGTCGACGATAATCTCGCGGAACGAGTCGTCGAGGCGATCGCGGCCGCGGCGCGGACCGGGCGGATCGGCGATGGCAAGATTTTCGTGTCCACGATCGACGAGGCGCTTCGCATCCGCACCGGTGAACGGGGCGTGGACGCGATCTAGGCCGCGGCGGGGACAGGGCCATGGATGATCCCCGCCTCGCCTCGATGTCGCCCGATGAGCTGCGCGCCGCGATGCGGACGCTCGGCTACAAGACCCAGAACGATGTTGCCAATGCGATCGGCGTGAGCCGCTCCGCGGTCAGTCTCTGGCTCGACGGCAAGGTCGGCGTGCCACGCCCTGTTGCGATGCTGCTGCGAATGCTGGTCGCGGCGCAGCGGCGCCAGTTCTGATCCCCTGCCCTTCCCCGCCGCGACCGGCCCGGAGAGCGTGAAATATTCACATGCGCCGGGCGAATGCTGGACGGCCCGCGCCCGGCTTGGAATGACGGATTTGTGCACTGCGGCGATTCCGGTCCGCGGGCGGAGCGAGGGTTAGAGCAAAGATGGCGAATGACGCGGCGGCGATCCTGAAGCGCATCAAGGACGGCGAGATCGAATGGGTGGACCTCAGGTTCACCGACCCCAAGGGCAAGTGGCAGCACCTTTCGATGTGCGCCAGCGTCCTCGGGGAGGACGAGCTCACCGACGGGCTGATGTTCGACGGCTCCTCGATCGCCGGGTGGAAGGCGATCAACGAATCGGACATGATCCTGAAGCCCGATCTCGATGCCTGGTATGTCGATCCGTTCAGCGCGACGCCGATGGGCGTGCTTTTCTGTGACATCGTCGAGCCCGGCACCGGCGAGCTTTATGCGCGCGATCCGCGCTCGACCGCCAAGCGCGCCGAGGCCTATCTGAAGGCGACCGGCATCGGCGACACCGTCTTCGTCGGCCCCGAGGCCGAATTCTTCATGTTCGACGATGTCCGCTTCGAGGACGGCTACAGCGCCTCCGGCTTCAGCCTGGACGATGTCGAGCTGCCGACCAACACCGCCACCAAATATGAAGGCGGCAATCTCGCCCACCGCCCGCGCGCCAAGGGCGGCTACTTCCCGGTCGCGCCCGTCGACAGCGCCGTCGACATCCGCGCCGAGATGGTCTCGACCATGATCGAGATGGGCCTGCCGATGGACAAGCATCATCACGAGGTCGCCGCCGCGCAGCATGAGCTCGGCCTCACCTACGGCAAGCTGGTCGAGACCGCCGACCGGATGCAGATCTACAAATATGTCGTCCACATGGTCGCCAACGCCTACGGCAAGACTGCGACCTTCATGCCCAAGCCGATCAAGTCCGATAACGGATCGGGCATGCACACCCACATGTCGATCTGGAAGGGCGGCAAGCCGCTCTTCGCCGGCAACGGCTATGCGGGCCTGTCCGAAACCTGCCTCTATTTCATCGGCGGCGTCATCAAGCACGCCAAGGCGCTCAACGCCTTCACCAACCCGACGACCAACAGCTACAAGCGGCTGGTGCCGGGTTTCGAGGCGCCGGTGCTGCTCGCTTATTCGAGCCGCAACCGCTCCGCCTCGTGTCGCATCCCCTATGGCGCAGGCGAGAAGGCGAAGCGCGTCGAGTTCCGCTTCCCGGACGCGATGGCGAATCCCTATCTCGCTTATTCGGCGCTGCTCATGGCCGGCCTCGACGGCATCCAGAACCGCATCCATCCGGGCGATCCGATCGACAAGAACCTCTACGATCTGCCGCCGCAGGAGCTGGCCGACGTTCCGACCGTCTGCGGCTCGCTGCGCGAGGCGCTGCTCGCGCTGCACCACGATCACGACTTCCTCACCAAGGGCGACGTCTTCAGCGTCGACCAGATCGAGGCCTATGCGGAGCTGAAGTGGGAAGAGCAGCTGCGCTGGGAAACCACGCCGAGCCCCGTCGAATACGACATGTACTACAGCGCCTGACGACGCGCACCCGGCCGTTCGATCCTCCCCTCCCCCGGGGGGAGGATTTTCCCAACATTAACTCTGGGCGCCCGGCCGGAACCGGTACCGGGCGGAGCCGTTAACCTCCCGCAACAACGGGAGATTTGCGATGGCGACGTCCTCTCGGCCCGGAGGCGGCTGGGCCGCCGTCCCGCTCGGCATCGTCATCGCGCTCATCGGCCTGGTGCTTGCCGGCGGCGGCGCCTGGCTCGCCCTGCTCGGCGGCTCGCTCTATTACCTGATCGCCGGCATCGCCCTGATCGTCTCTGGCGTCCTGCTCATTCTGCGGCGGGCGGCCGGGGCCTGGCTCTATGTCGCGATCTTCGTCGCGACCCTGCTCTGGGCATTCTGGGAGGTCGGGCTCGATGCCTGGGGCCTCGTCCCGCGCCTCGTCGGTCCGTTCGTCCTCTTGCTGCTGGTCGTGCTGGTGCTGCCGACGTTCGGCGCCGCCCGCTGGCGCAGCGCCTTCGCGAGCATCGCCGTCCTGGTGGTGCTCGGCGTCGGCCTCGGCGTCGTGGCCGGCCGGTCGAGCGACGCGGCGCCGGGCGCGCTTCCGCCCGTCGCGCTCGCCATGGCCGATCCCTCGCCGCTGCAGGCCGGCGCCGACTGGCCGGCTTATGGCGGCACCTTCGCCGCGCGGCGCTATTCGCCGCTCGCCCAGATCACGCCGGACAATGTCGCCCAACTCCAGCGTGCCTGGATCTTCCACACCGGCGACATGCCGCGCACCGCGGCGGCGGCGAAGCAATATGGCGCCGAGACGACGCCGCTGAAGATCGGCAACACGCTCTATCTCTGTTCGGCGCGCAACATCATGATCGCGGTCGACGCCGCCTCCGGCCGGCAAAGATGGCGTTATGATCCCCAGGTTCCCGACGCCTGGATTCCCTACACCGCCGCCTGCCGAGGCGTCGCTTATTATGCGGTGCCGAACGCGCCGGGGAACCAGCTTTGCGCGGCCCGGGTCATCGAAGGCACGCTCGATGGGCGATTGATCGCCGTCGACGCGCCGAGCGGGCGCCCCTGCCCCGATTTCGGAACCAACGGCCAGGTCGATGCCAAGATCGGCCTCGGCCCGATGGCGCCGGGCATGTTCTCCATCTCATCCTCGCCGACCATCGTTCGCGGAGTCGTCGTCACCGGCGCCGAGATTCTCGACGGCCAGCGGCGGGATGCGCCCTCGGGCGTCATCCAGGGCTTCGACGCGGTGACCGGCCAGAAGCGTTGGGCCTGGGACATGATGCACCCTGATTGGCAGGGCGATCCGCCCGCCGGCCAGACCTATGAGCGCGGCACGCCGAACATGTGGACGACCGCGAGCGGCGACGAGCAGCTCGGCCTCGTCTATCTTCCGATGGGCAATTCGGCGGTCGATTACTGGAGCTCGAGCCGGCGGCCGGTCGAGAATGAATTCGCGACCTCGCTGGTCGCGCTGGATGTCACGACCGGGCGGCCGCGCTGGCGGTTCCAGGCGGTGCATCGCGACGTCTGGGACTATGATTTCGGGGCGCAGGCGACCCTGGTCGATTTCCCCACAGCCGGCGGCGCGGTTCCCGCGCTGATCCTGCCGAGCAAGCAGGGCGACCTCTTCGTCCTCGACCGGCGCACCGGCCGCCCGCTCGTGCCGGTCGTCGAGCGACCGGTGCCGCAGGGCGGCGTCGAGCCGCAGCAGCGCAGCCGGACGCAGCCTTTTTCGACCTATCACACGTTGCGGCGGCCCGATCTCACCGAGCGGCAGATGTGGGGGATGTCGCCGATCGATCAGATGATCTGCCGAATCCAGTTCCGCCGCGCCGCCTATCGGGGCTATTTCACGCCGCCCGAGACGGACCGGCGCTATATCGAATATCCGGGCTATAATGGCGGCACCGATTGGGGCGGCATCGCCGTCGATCCGCGGCGCGGGATCATCGTCGCCAATTACAACGACATGCCCAATTACAACCGGCTGGTGCCGCGCGCCGAGGCGAACCGGCGCGGCTGGGCGCCGCGCGGCGAGGAACGCGGCGGCAGCATGGGCGGCGGGGCGGAAGGCGCCGGCGATCCGCAATGGGGCGCGCCTTATGCGATCAGCGTCAACGCCGGCTGGCGAATGCCGCTCACCGGCCTGTTGTGCAAGGAACCGCCTTATGGCGGCATCCGCGCGATCGACATGCGCACCGGCCGGACGATGTGGGATCGGCCGCTCGGCACCGCGCGCGAGAACGGCCCGTTCGGCATCCCGAGCGGCCTGCCGCTCACCATCGGCACGCCGAACAATGGCGGCTCGGTCGTCACCGCCGGCGGCCTGATCTTCGTCGCGGCGGCGACCGACAACCTCATCCGCGCCATCGATCTGCGTACCGGGCGGGTGCTGTGGAGCGATGCGCTTCCCGCCGGCGGCCAGGCGACGCCGATGGTCTATGAAGCGAACGGCCGCGAATATCTGGTCATCATGGCCGGCGGCCACCATTTCATGGAAACGCCGATCGGCGACGCCCTCGTCGCCTATGCCCTTCCGCGCGGCACCTGAACTAATCCTCGTGGATGAGGCTGTGATCGCGGGTGTCGCGCATCCGGAGGTAGACGATCAGCGACAGCCCGATCATCGCCGCGACATACCAGTAGAAGGCGCGCTCGATCCCCGCATCCTTGAACCAGAGCGCGGCATATTCCGCCGTCCCGCCGAACAGGGCATTGGCGATGGCATAAGGCAGCGCGACGCCGAGCGCGCGGATATGGGCGGGGAACAGCTCGGCCTTCACCACCGCATTGATCGCGGTATAACCGCTGACGATGGCGAGCGCCGCCATGACCAGTCCGAAAGCCGCCCATGCGCTGCGGACATGCTCCAGCGCCGTGAAGATCGGCACGGTGAACAGCAGGCCGAGCACGCCGAACCCCGCCATCACGGGCTTGCGCCCGATCCGGTCCGAAAGCGCACCGACCGCCGGCTGAAGGCACATGTAGCAGAACAGGGCCCCGGTCATGATCCGGCTGGCCGTCACCCGATCGAAGCCGGACGTGTTGACCAGGAATTTCTGCATGTAGGTGGTGTAGGCGTAGAAGGCCAAGGTGCCGCCGGCGGTAAGCGCGATGACCAAGAGGGCCGCCTTCGGATGCTCCGCGAACAGCCGCCAGCCGCTGGCGCGCGGGCCGCCTTTCGCCTTCGCATTCTCGAAACTCTCGGTTTCGGCGAGGCGGCGGCGGATCCACAGGACGATGAGCGCAAGCGCCGCGCCGATCACGAAGGCGATGCGCCAGCCCCAGGCCTGGAGCTCGGCCGCATCCAGCAACCCCTGAAGCGCAAGCAGCACGGCGAGCGCGATGAGCTGCCCGGCGATCAACGTCACATATTGGAAGCTGGACCAGAAGCCGCGATTGCGCCGCGCCGCCATCTCGCTGAGATAGACCGCGCTCGCGCCATATTCGCCGCCGACGCTGAACCCCTGGAGCACCCGCGCGGCGACCAGGATCGCCGGCGCCGCCAGCCCCGCCTCCGCATAGGTTGGCGCCAGCGCGACCATCAGCGCGCCGAGGCACATCAGGCTGACCGACAGCGTCAGGCCCGCCTTGCGCCCCCGGCGATCGGCATAGACGCCCATCGCCCACGCCCCGATCGGCCGCATGAGGAAGCCGACCGCGAACACCGCCGCCGCGTCGAGCAGCTGCGAGGTCCGATCGCCATGCGGAAAGAAGACCGGCGCGAAATAGAGCGCGAAGGCCGAATAGACGTACCAGTCGTACCATTCGACCAGATTCCCCGCCGACCCGCCGAGGATGTTGCGGAGGCGGTGGCGGGCCGGATTTGCGGGCGCCTCGCTCCCCATCAATAATCCCGCGACACGCGCACGTTCACGCTCTGCCGCCCGATCGTCGAGACGGTGCCGAGCAGCGAGAGCCAGCGGGTTATCTGATATTCTACGCTCGTCGCCGAATAGCCGCGGCCGTCGGTCACCAGCTCCACATAGACGCGGCGGCCGAGATATTTGCCGGCGGCGATCTGGGTGCCGATGCCCTGGGTCACATCGGCGGGAAGGATGCGCAGGCGATCCAGCCCGATGCCGCGCCGCAGCGCATTGATCGGATCGAGGCCGCCGCGCGGATCGTTGAGCGCCGCCACCGCGGAAGCGAGCTGGAGCGCCTCCGGTGCCGACAGGTTGGTGATCGACGTCCCGAAAAGGATCCGCGAGAGCAGCTCGTCCTGCGGCATGGCCGGGGTCGAGGTGAATGAGATTTCCGGATGCTCGCTGCTGCCGGTGACGTGGATCGTCGCGTTGATGCCCGGAATCCGCGCCTCGGCGGCGATGTCGAGCTGCGGATTGATCGGGCTCGATCCGTCGAACACGATCGTGCCGCGGGTGAGATCGAAGCGGCGGCCGGCGAAATCATAGGAGCCGCGCACGAGGCGCGCCTCGCCGCGCATCGCCGGATCGGTGACGGTGCCGCCGACATGCAGCTCGACCGACCACAGGCTGTTCATGCCGAGCCCGGTGACGGTAAGCCGGCTCGGCCTGACCACGTCGAGATCGAGCGTCCAAGGCGACAGCCGCTTCACCACCACCGGCTCGTCGTCGCGCGGCCCGCGCTCGCGCACGTTGAGTTGCGGGATCTGCGCCGCCGCATTCATCGCGCCCAGCCTGAACCGGCCTTGCGTGACCTGGACCCGGCCCGAAATGCTGCCGCCGTCGCCGTCCGATCGGATCGCGATGTCGCCGGTGACGGATGTGCGGATATCGTCGCGGTTGAGCAGCTGTGCGTTCTGTGCGTGGAGGTTGAGATCGATGCCGACGCCGTTGGCGGCGCCGAAATCGAAGCCGCCGCTGCCGCTGATCACGCCATTGTCGGCGGTCGCGCCCTGGAATTGCTCGAGCTGAAGGCGGGAGCCGTTGAACCGGCCGGCCGCGTTCAGATTGGTGATGACCATGCCGGTCACGGCGCTTTCGAGACGGGCGCCCTGGGCGCGCACCGTGCCGTTGATCGTCGGGCGATTGATCGATCCCGACATGTCGGCGCCGAGCGCGACCGGGCCGGTGAGGTCGAGCAGCTCGATTCCGGTCAGCCGCCACAATGTGTCCGCCGGCCCGGCATAGCGGATCTGCGCCTGCATGGGCGCGCGGGTGAGTTGGTCGACGAAATTGCCACCGCCGCCCATCCCGGTGATCCGCGCCTGGGCGCGACCGATCGTCTGCCCCTCGCTCACCGCGATCGCGCGAACCGCCGCATTGCCGCCGGCGATCCGCGCGTTGAGGCCGATGTCGACCGGGCGCGAGGTGAGGACGAGGCCGGAGCGGGTGAGGCCGCGCACGCGAAGCATCACTTCTGCCGAAGGCAGCGCGCCGCCGCCGGCCGAGCGGTAGCTGACATGGCCGGAAGCGACGCCGCCGAGGCCGAGATCGGGCACTGCGATGTCGAGCACCGACAGCGGCATCGCGTTGAGATCGGCGTCGAGCTCGACCCGCGATCCGATCATCCCGGAGAGGCTCGCGCCGCCGCCGGCGAAGGTGAAGCTGCTGCGCTCCAGCCGCCATCCGGCCGGGGTGCTGCTCAGCACCGCCGGGCTGGTCAGCCGCAGCGGGCGGCCGTCGAGCGTTCCCGATCCGGTGATCGAATAGCGCCCCGGGGTCACGTCCGCGGCCAGGTTGAGCGCGAAATCCTGTCCGCGCGAGCCGGCGACACGGGCGGTGATCCGCCCGCGCCCGGCGCGAAGCGAGGCGGTGGCGTCGAGCCGGCCGAGCGACAAGGTGCCGCGGCTCATCCCGCGCAGCTGCACCTGTGCCTCGATCGACGTGCCGGCGCCGCCGAGGATGACGACGCCCTGCGCCTGGCCGCGGCGGATCAGGATCGGCGGCGGCCCGGCGAAGCTCGCGTCACGGGCGGTGAGATTGAAGGCGATGCTCTGCCCGGAGGCGACGGGCTGGAGCACCAGCCGTCCGGTGAGGCCGCCGCCGGTCAGCTCCAGCGTCCCGGCCACCCCGCCGGTCACGATCTGCAACGAACCCGTGACCCGCGTTCCCGAGACGTTGAGCGCCGCGATCTGGATCGTCGCGTTGCCGCCGGCGGGAAGCAGGATCGCGCCGGCGCCGCTGAACGGCCCAAGCATCGATGCCCCCTCCGCGGTCCAGGTGAAGCCGGCCGTGTTCGGCTCGAGGTTCAGCGTGACGTCCCGCAGCCCCGCCGAGGGCAGCGGATTGTCGAGCCGCAGCGAGACGCGCGGCCTGGAAAGCGGTCCGTCGATCGTCGCACGGAACGCGCCATAATCCGCGTGATGGCCGGCTCCTTCGAACAGCAGGCTGCCGTTCGCGCGGTACAGGCCGCGTCCGGCCAAGGCGAGCTTCGGCGAGGCGAGCCGGAGATTGGAAAAGCGGATGATCCCGTCCGGCCCGCGCGCGATATCGGCCTCAAGCCGCGGCAGGCCGCCCGTAAGCGATGCGATGAAGCCGTTGTCGAGCCGGCGAACCCAGGCCCTGGCCTGGCCGGAAAGCATCGCGCCGCCCTGCCCCGGCGTCACCCGAAGATCGGCGAGCAGATCGACAATGCCGAGCCCGGGAATCAGATAGCGCTGCAAGCCGCCGTTGATCGCGACGGCATAAAGGCCGGTCCGCAGATCGAGGACGAGCCCGATCGTGCCGCGCAGCCTGTCCGAGGTGAACGCAAGTCCGTCGCCGGTCACCCGGTCGGGACTGACGAGAAGGCGCCCGGCGACACGCAGGTTGCCGAGGATTCCGCCGGCGACCTCGCCAACCCCCGTCACGCGACGCGCGGTCACCTCGATCGGCACCGTTACCGGCCAGGCGGAAAGCGTGCCGCGGCCGCTGGCGCGGACATCGTCGAGCCCCGTGGAATCAAAGGCAATGTGGGGCGAGGTGATCCGATAGATGAAGTCCGCGGTCCCGAGCGGCCCGTTGAGGATCGCGGTGGCGCGGATGTCGCGTCCGCTCATGTTCGGGAAGAGCGCCTTGGGCTGGACGAGCTGGGCCGCGATTTCGAAGCCGTCGAACCGGCTCGTGCCCAGATCGACCACACCGCGCGTCTCGATCCGCAGCGCGGGCGAGCGAAGCGAAATCCGTGAATCCAGCCGGCGATCCGCCAGCGTGCCATTGGCGGCGATCTGGACCCGGGGCGCCGCCAGCCGCTGGACCTTGCCCTGGACGAACGGCCCGGGTTCGGCCCAGCCGGTGAGGCCGAAATGGCCATGATCCATGCCGAGCCTGAGATCGGCGGCCCGGCGGCCCGAAACGTCGAGCTCGGCGGTGCCGGCCCAGCGCGACCAGCTTCCCTGTCCGCCGATGTCGAGCCGGATCGGCCGCTTCGTGCCAAGCAGCCCGCCGATCGCGCCGTCGGCCGGCGCGCGCACATGCGCGTCGATGTCGAACCGGTCGCGATCGGGCTCGGCGTCGAGCCGCAGCGACAGCCGGTCGCCGCCGCCCTGGACCCGCGCGTCGAGGCCGATCAGCGCGCGGCCCCGCCGGATCTCCGCCTCGCCCCTGACCGAGGCGACCC
This sequence comes from Sphingosinicella ginsenosidimutans, assembly GCF_007995055.1. NCBI lineage: Bacteria > Pseudomonadati > Pseudomonadota > Alphaproteobacteria > Sphingomonadales > Sphingomicrobiaceae > Allosphingosinicella > Allosphingosinicella ginsenosidimutans. The sequence continues at coordinate 277,691 of NZ_VOQQ01000001.1, forward strand.
GCGCCGTGCCCGTTACCGGCGCATCGAGGCGCAGCTGCCGGACGGCAAGGCGGCCGACATGAATGTCGAAGCCGGGCAGGATCGGGCCGGGCTGCTCGGAGGGAACCAGCCTCGGCAGGCGATGGAGCGTGACGATATCGGCATCGAGCGAATGGACCTGGAGCCGGTTCCACAGATAGTCGATCGGCCGCCAGTCCATGTCTATCGCCGGGGATTCGGCGAACAGGCCCTGCGGATCGTAGACCCGCACATCTTTCAGCTGCACGCGTCGCCAGATCGATCCATCGATCCGGCCGATGCGGATTCGCAGGCCCGATTTCGGCGCGATCGCAGCGATCCGATCGACGATCAGGCGGTGCCCGGGATCGGTATCGAGAAAGGCCATGCCCGCGGCGACCAGCGCGGCGAGGACGAGCGCGACGACCACCACGCCCTTGGCGATGCGAGAGGCCCAGGCGCCGAGCGCGCCGCGCCGCCGTGGCGGAACGGCCTCCTCTTGGGGTGCGAGCGATTCGTCTTGCGCCATCTAGAACGCCTGCCCCAGCGACACGTAGACGGCGATGCGCGGATCGCCGGGCTGGCGATTGAGCGGCGTGCCGACGTCGATGCGGATCGGCCCGAAGCTGGAATAATAACGTGCGCCGAGGCCCGCGCCGAGCTGAAGATCGTTGAATCTGGGCAGGCCGGAGGTGGAAATGTTGCCGGCATCGAGGAACGGCACGATCCCGAAATTGCCGAAGCGGATGCGCGCTTCGATCGAGAATTCGGCAAGGCTGCGCCCGCCGATCGGATCGTCGAACACTGGGTCGCGCGGCCCGATCGCCTGATAGCCATAGCCGCGCACCGATCCGCCGCCACCCGCATAGAAGCGCCGCGACGGCGCGATCTGGTCGCGGTTCGCGCCGACGATCGTGCCGAGACGGGTCCGCGCCGCCAGGACGATCCGCTCGCTCAGCGGCTGATAGACGCTGGCGTCGAATTGGGCGCGAACGTAGGTGAAGGCGCCGGACTGGAGCGACACTTCGGGCGAAATGTGTGTCGACAGCCTGAAGCCGCGGGTCGGATCGAGAAGGTCGTCGGTGCCGTCATAGCCAAGCGAGAGCGGCAGCGCGGCGATGAAGAAGGTGCGGTCGCGGATCGTGCCGGTGTCGATATCGACGTCGCGCTCGTCGGACGCCAGCAGCTCGGCGCCCACGGACCAGGTCCAGGTCTTTTGCCAGATGATGTTGGACTGCCGCTCGATCCCGCCGGTCAGCGTGAAGGTCCGCGCGTTGAAGCCGGGGCGATCGAGGTGCGAGGCGGCGATCTGCGCGTTCAGCACCTGATCGCGAACGTGCCAGTTGTTCTGTCTCAGGATCGCCGAGAGCGTCTGCTCGCGCGTGCCGAGCACGCCGCGAAGCGTCACCGCGCCCTCGGGCGAGATCAGGTTGCGATGCTGCCAGCTCGCCTCGAGCCGGAAGCCTTCGCCGGTGCCGTAGCCGGCCTCCCCCGCGATCGTGTGGACAGGTGCGGGCTGCATCCGGACGTGCAGATCCACGAGATCGCTGTTCGGCTCCGCGACCGTGCGGATGTTGACGGAGGAGACGAGGCCGGTCTGGACCAGGGCCTGGCGGAGATCGTCGACGCGCGAGGCCTGATATTGCTCGCCCTGTTCGAAGCGGGCGATATCCTCGACATGGCCGGCGCTGAACACCGGCGTGCCTTCGATCACCACCCGCCCGAACCGACGCACGCCTGCCGGATGGACCGAAAGCGTCAGCACCGCGGTGCGCGTCTCGTGATCGACCAGCACGTCCGGCTCGCCAACTTCGGCGAAGGCATAGCCCCGCCGGCCAAGCTCCCCGCGCAGCGCAGCCAGCGCGGCTTCGACCTTGCCCGCGTCGACCGGCTCCTGCGCGTTGATGTTGAACGCAGCGCGAAGCGGCGGCTCGTCGGTGTCCCTGGCCTCTTCCAGGCCCGGCAGCCGGACCTCGGCGTAGCGATAGATGGGCCCCCGCCTCGCACGCAACGTCACCGTCACCTGATTGTCCTCGCCCGACGACACGCGCGTGAACACGCTTGCATCATAATAGCCGCGCGATCGCAGGATCTGGCTCAGCAGCTCGGCATCGGACCGCGCGCGGCGATCGATCTGCGCGGCATTGGCCGGATCGCCCTTATATTCCTCCAGCGTGGACAGCGCCTTGAACTGGTCTTCGATGCCGTCGCTCTCCGCATCGTCGAGACCGGCGATCCGCCAGACATAGCGATGCGCCTCGGCGGCATCCGACACCTGCGCCCCGGCGGGCGCCGGCGCCGGCGCGGCGCCCGGCGCCCCAGCCTGGGCCCCAGCCTCAGCCTCTCCGGCGGGCGCGGCCGATTCGCCGGGGGCGGTCGTTTCCGATTCCGGCACGCCGGGCGGGGTGGCCGGGACGTTCTGGTCCGGCTGGTTCATGTCGGGCCATTCGACGTCCATGCCCGGCCATGAATCGAGCGGCGCCGAAGGATCGAGCTCGCCCGGCTCCAGGGGTGGCAGCGACGTCTGGGGCTGGGCCTGCTGCGACGGCACAGGGGGCGGCGCCTCTCCCGCAGCTTTCGTGTCACCGGCCGCGCCCGCCTGGGCCCGGGCTTCGGATGCGAGCAGGATGAGGGCGATAGCGGCCGACAGGGCCGCCGCACGGCGCCCCGCGACGGCGTTCATCATGGCGAGCGAAAGTAGCCGCGCCGCGTGAACCGCGCCAGAGTCTCAATTTTCCGGGTGGTTGGAGCCCAAACGCCCGTTGCGCGTTGTTAGCCCCTCCTTTGCCGCCGCGGGCGCCTCAGTGAAGCGAGTGGCCGTGCGGGCCGGCGGTGAGGAGGAGGATCATCCGCTCGATCTGCCGCCACCGACAGAAATGGACGACATTGCCGACATCCCGGCTACGATCGGCGCGCGCCGCCGCCTCGTCAGCGGCGTGAATCCCGAACCGCGCGATCAGATCGGCCGCGTCGGCTGCCGCCCCGCGGTCCGGAAGATGGACGTGCTCCTGCACCGCTTTCCCCATTTTTTCTTGTTGGGCAAATCGTTTAGGGGCGGTGGCTTTCCAAATGACCGACGTTGATCGTGAATTGCCCGTAAACCAAGGCTGGCCCGACCGGCCAGGCCGTGCCAAGGGCGGGCGATGAACGACCGACCTTCCGTCCCCCGCGCTGGCGGCGCCCTGCTCTTCGGCGCGATCATGATCGGCACGATCGCCGGCGCCTCTGTCGGCGCGCTCAGCACCGGCATGTTCGCCGGCTTCGCGATCGGCCTCCTCCTGCTCGGCCTCGTCTGGCTGCTCGATCGCCGCCGCTGAGCCGCGCGGCCGCAAGATCAGGCGGCGCGCTCGAACTCCTGCATCGCCGTTTCCCAATGCCCGATCCGGGAGCGGGCGTCCTGGACGAAGTGCGAATGGCGCACGCCGAACAGGAAGGTCTCGCCGGCCAGGCGGCCGAGCATTCCCACCGGGCGGCGGAACTGGATCAAGAGCACCGCGCGCAGCTCGTCCGTGTCGTTCCACACCTCATGCTCGAACGTGTCGTCGAAGACGAGCGTGCGCCCCTCTTCCCAGACGAGGTTGTTGTCGACCACCTCCATCCGGCACGCCTCGCGCCGTTTCGGCACGACGAGGCCCAGATGGGCGGTGAGGATCGCCTTGGTGACCCCGCGATGGCGCGGAATGTGGGCGCCGGGCTCCAGGATCGAGAAGAAGGCGCTGTTGAGCCCGGGAATGCGCTCCACCGCCGCCGCCGTCACCGGGCAGCGGGCGCAATTCTCCTCGACCTTGTACCCATAACCATGGAGGAAGAACGACTTCCATTTGCCAGGCGGGGCGATCTTGCGATGATCGGGCGAGATGCTGGCCAGCGACGGGATCGCGTCGCGATGCGCGAGCACGGCCTGAAGCTCGCGCCGGATCTCGTCGGCCTGGGCTTCGAGCCCGGCGATCCAGTCGAACCGCTCCGGCTCGAACACGGGCTGATCGCCGACAAGCGAGGAACGGGCGACAATCGCGCTGACGCGATGCCGAAGCTTCTTGCCGAGCCGGTAGATCGGCTCAGGAACGCCAAGGGCAGGTTTGCTGGCCACAGATGTACCTCCGCTTCTCGCCCCCTGTGCCGGCCTATCTTGTGCGAAAACCGGCGCATTCAAGACATCGGCGGGTCGAAAATTCAGCGGACCCGGCCCCCCTTCCAGACGACGCGCCCGACGATGTCGATCGCTTGCGGATCGACCCTGCCCCAGGAGGGATAGGCCGGGTTGTCGCTGTGAACCGATACCATTCCGGCGGCCGGGCCAACGGCGCAGCGTTTCACCACCAGCGCATCGTCGATCCGCAACACATAGATGCCGTCGCGCAGCCGCTCGATCCCGTCGGCTCGATCGACGAGGATGTCATCGCCGTCCGCCAGCGTCGGCGCCATCGAATCGCCGGCGACGCGGATGATCGAAAGCTGGTCCGGCGCTCCCAGCGCCAGCCGCCGCAGCCACGCGCCGTCGAAGGCGACATGGGCGGCCGCCCGCTCGTCCACGGCGAAGGCGCCCGCCCCGGCCGCCGCGCCCACATCGAGGCGCGGCACCGGGACCAGCCGGGGACCCGGGGCGGCCCCCTCCGGCCCGCCGAGCACTGCCTCTTCGACTCCGAAATAACGGGCAAGCAGACGGCGGTCGCGCTCATCGAGCCGACGCGGCGTTCCCCGCTTGATATATTGCTGCACATAGGCCGGGTTGCGCCCGATCAGCCGCGACAGGCCGGCATAATCCTCGCCTTTCTCCTCGATCAGTCGTGCGAGCGCGGCCCGCGCCTCATCGTCGGTCATGTTCCTCCATTAGTGATAGGATTTTTCCTAGACAAGTAGGAAATCACCTTTGAAAATGGAACATATCACGAACATTCGAGTCGGAGGCCATTCCATGAACCTGCTCTGGCGCATCGAGCGCTATCTCAATGCGACCGCGACCCCGCCGGCCCGATTCGGACGGGATGCGGCGCACGACCCGCGTTTCGTGTTCGATCTCCGCAACGGCCGCACGCCGCGCCCGGAGACCGAAGCGCGGATTGCCGCCTGGCTCGATGCCCGCGAGGCGGGCCGATGAGCCGCACCGCGGGGGAACGCCTTGCCCGCGCGCTCGTCGCCCCGATCGCCGCCTTCGACTGCATCGCGTCCGTCGAGACCGATAGCCGCCGCTGGGCGAGCGTCACCTTCACGGGCGAGCAGCACAGCCTCGCGATTCGCCTGTCGGGCCCCGACGCCGGCGCGGCGGCGGACGCCCTGCTCGACGGCATCGAGGAGCGGGAGTTCGCGCTTCCGGGCCATATCGTCATCAGCATCGCCGCCGCCGGGCGCGCGCAGACGGACAGCGCCATCGGCGTGGAGCTGGAGGCGCTGACGATCGAAGCTGACTAGTGGCGGCCCCGGGGCTTCCCGATTCGAGCTGACCGCCCGCCGGAGATCAATGCGCGGCCTGCTCGCGGCGCATGGCGGCAAGCCGCTGCAGATTTTCGATGGCACCGGCAAGCCGGTCGTCCGACAGGCCCGGAAAGACCTGGGGCTCCGGCGCGGCCGCCGAGGCTTGAGGCGCAGTCCGCGCGGCCCGAACGGCGAGTCCCCGCTCCAGCCGCGCCATCAGATCGGCGAGCGAGTCCTGGCGGCTGACCGGCTCAGGCGCGAACGCGGCCGGCGATGCCGCTGCCGGCTCCTCCGCAGAGGCCGATTGGGCCTCCTCGACGACCGGCTCGCAGGCCGGCGGCGCAAGAGGCGCTTCCGGCGGGGCAGGCTCGCCGAGATCGCGGATCGCCGAGATCGGCGGGCGCGGTGGTGCGTCGGGGTGGAGATCGCGGCGGCGCAGGCGGGGCGCCTCCGGCTCGGGCGCGAGGACCGGTGCCGCGCGAACGGGCCGCGCCGTCAGTCTGTCGATCGCGCGCAGCAACAGGAAAGCGAGCGCGAAGGTCGCCGCGCCTCCGGTGACGCCGATCGCGAGACGCGCCTTGAGGCCCAGCGGCGGCGCGGCCGCATGGATGAATGATGGCAGCCCGGTCGCCGCGACCAGCCGGTCGACCAGATCGTCCGGGGCCGCGAAGGCGACGAAGAGGATTGCGAGGCCGGCAAGCGCGGGCACCGCGACGTCGATCAGCCGCTGCACGGAAGAAGCTGCGAAGGGCCGCGACGCCATCATGAAGCCTTGCCGGTAAGTCTTTGGTAGACCGCGCGATAGCGGGAAATGTTTGACGACCAGTTACGTTCGCGCTCGACGAACGCCCGGGCGGCGGCCCGGCGCTGCGGCCAGATCGCGCGATCCTCCAGCAGGCCGGCAAGCGCGTCGGCGAGCGCGTCGGGATCGTCCGGTGCGAACAGGGTGCCGGTGACTCCATCCTCGATCAGCTCGCGGTGGCCGCCGACGTTCGAAGCCGCGACCAGCTTGAGCTGTGCCATCGCCTCCAGCGGCTTCAGCGGCGTGACCAATTCGGTCAGCCGCATCGCCTTGCGCGGATAAGCGAGCACGTCGACGAGCGCATAATAGCGCTCGACCTCCTGATGCGGCACACGCCCCGTGAAATGAATGCGCCCCGCCGCCGACGATGCCGCCGCCTGGGCCTTCAGCGCCGCCTCCATCGGCCCGCCGCCGACCAGCAGCAGGTGCGCCGCCGGCCGCCGCGCGATCAGCCGCGGCATCGCTTCGATCAGATCGTCCAGCCCCTCATAATCGTAGAAGGAGCCGATGAAGCCGATCACCTCCGCACCCTCCAGCCCGATCTGGCGCGCAAAGGCCGGATCGGTGGCGATGGGATCGCCGAACAGCGCCATGTCGACGCCGTTGGGCGAGACGAACAGCTTGTCGCCGGGGATCCCGCGCGCGATCAGGTCGCCGCGCAGACCCTCGCAGATCACCGCGACCGCATCTGCCCGCCGCGCCGCCCGCGTCTCCAGCCAGCGCGTCGCCCGATAACGGAGCGAGCCTTCGCGCCCCGTTCCGTTGCCGACCGCGGCATCCTCCCAGAAGGCGCGAATCTCGTAGACCAGGGGCAGGCCGTGCCGCCGCGCGACCGGCTGCGCCGCGAGCGCGGTCAGCACCGGCGAGTGGGCGTGAAGGATGTCGGGCCGCCATTCGCGCACCAGCGCCTCGATCCTGGCGCGCATCGCCCCCACCTCACGCCATTCGCCGATCGGCGCGCGCGCCGGCGGCGGCGCGGGCGTTCGATGAAAGACGATCCCGTCCACCACTTCCACGGCCGGCCCCGGCGCGCTGTGGCGCGGTCCGGTGAGGCAGCGCACGTCACATCCCAGCGACTGCTGCGCCTTCACGATCGCGCGGGTGCGGAAGGTATAGCCGCTGTGCATCGGCAGGCCGTGATCGAGAATATGGAGGATGCGCATGGCGTGCCGCTTTGGCACGTTAAGCTTAAGAGGGTGTCAACCGGGCTGCGGCGTCAACCGCGATCCTGTATTCCGCAGGCCATGAAGCGCCGCCTCGCCATCCTCCTTCTTGCCCTCTCCGCTCCTGCCGGGGCGCAGGGCACGGGCCCGTTCACCGTCGTCGAAACGGGCCGCAGCTTTTCCGAGCTCCAGGCTGCGGTGGCGGCGATCGGCGACGGCTCCGGCACGATCCGCATCGCACCGGGCCGCTACGCCCAGTGCGCGGTGCAGGAGGCCGGCCAGATCGCCTTCGTCGCCGCCGAGCCGGGAAGCGCGATCTTCGAGGGCACGACCTGCGAGGGCAAGGCGGCGCTTGTGCTGCGCGGGCGCGGCGCGCGGGTGGAAGGGCTCGTCTTCCGCAATCTGCGCGTGCCCGACGGCAATGGCGCCGGCATCCGCATCGAGCAGGGCGATCTCGACGTTTCCGAGACGATGTTCATGAACGGCCAGTGCGGCATCCTCTCCGCCAACGATCCGCGCGGCACGATCCGGATCGATCATTCGACCTTCGCCGGCCTCGGCCGCCATCCCGACGGCAACGGCGCGCATTCGCTCTATGTCGGCGGCTATGGCGCGCTCATCGTCACCAATTCACGCTTCGAGCGCGGCACCGGCGGCCATTACGTCAAGAGCCGTGCGGCGCGGATCGAGGTGACCGATTCGAGTTTCGACGACAGCCAGGGCCGCGACACCAACTACATGATCGATCTGCCCAACGGCGCGACCGGCCGGATCGCCGGCAACGCCTTCGTCCAGGGCACCGGCAAGGAAAATTACGGCACGCTGATCGCCGTCGCCGCCGAAGGCGCGGAACGCCCGTCCGCCGGCCTGGTCATCGAAAACAATGTCGCGACGCTGGCGCCCGGCTTCGAATGGCGCACCAGCTTCGTCGGCGAATGGGTGAACGACCCCCTCGTCCTCCGTGGCAACCGGCTCGCCAGCGGGATCAGCGAGCTGACGCACCACTAAGGCGCCAGCTTCGATCCAAGCTTCGCCGCAAGATATTCGAGATTGGCGATCCGCCGCATCATGCCGCTGTCGCCGATCCGCCCGGTCCGGAAGAAGCGGCGCATGGCGGGAAAATCGAGATCGACGACCCGGCCCATATAATCGGGCGAGAGAAGCCCGCCATGTTCGTCCGCCACCGGCCCCATCCGCCGCCGCAGCGCGTAGCTGTAGCGGCGGAGCATGGTCGGCCGGATCCGGGTGAGGAATTCGGCGCGGCGGTGCGCGGCGCCGGGCGGGCCGGTGAAATCGTGGCCATAGGCGGAAGGGTAGCTGGCGAGCCGCGGGCTGATCGCATTCAGCAGCGCCGCCTCGAACCGCCCGGCATTCTTGAGCGCCAGCGGCAGCCGAGCCGCCTCGGCCGCGACGCGATGATCGAGGAACGGCATCAGATAGGGGCCGTAGCGTGCCTCCAGGCTGATCTCGCGTCCGAACAGCGCCCGGCAGCGCACCCGCGGATAGACCTGCTCGATCAGCGCGCGGGGAAGCTTTCCCCGAAAGCCGGGCCGGCCGAGCGCCGCCAGCATCTTGTCCTCGATGCCGCGCAGGAAGGCGCGTTCGTCGAACGCAGCCGTCACGTCGCTTCTGGCATAGCGCGCGAAGAAGGTCCGCGCGACCGCAGCGGCGCTCAAGGGCCGATCCGGCAGGAAGAAGAAATTGCGATAGACCTCGCCGCAGCCGCCCGAAACCGAAAGCGCGCCGTCCTGGTGCCGCGCCTCGCGGGCGAAGGCGTTGGCGCCATTTTCGAACAATTCGCCATAATTGGGCAAACCGTCATAGGCGTGGAAATTGGCCTCGACCTGATCCGGGAAGGCGTCGGGCGCGACCTCGCGCCACCCTTCCTTGTCGAGCCACTCGATCGCCGCGCCCTCGCCCGCCGCGATCTCGCGCCCGATGCGAACGTCGGCGCTCTCGGCTCCGCCATAGACATAGAGGCTCGGCATCACGCCGCAGGCCTTGAGCGCCGCTAGCGCAAGCCGCGAATCGAGCCCCCCGGAGATGGGGCAGAAGATCCGCCCCTCGAACGCCTGCGCGTAAGGCCCCACCACCGACAGGAGCCGGTCGCGATGGATGGCGAGCCGATCGAGCAGCGGCATCTCGCACGTCGCCTCGGGAAGCGGCTTGGCCGCGTCGTGCAGCCGCACCCCGTCCGGGGAGGGCTCGGCCACCCGATCCGGCCCGAGCGTCTTCAACTCGGCGAACACCGTATCGTCCCCGACCGGCACGACGTTGAACGCGAATTCATAGACGCCCTGCGGATCGAAGGAGACGTTGGGCAGCGCCTCGATTGCCGACAGCAAAGAGGTCGAAAAAACCCGTCGCTCCGCATCGTGGAACAGCTGGAAGGCGCCGAAAAAGTCGGTGAACAGGCGCGTTCGCCCCTGCGCGCGGACCAAAGCCACGAACTGCCCGCCGATCCGGCTCCAATCCGGGGCATCCGCCATGGCGAGCAACGCCTCCAGCGCCGGCTGCCCGAATTGCCCGTCGCAGCTCAGCGTCCCCGCCACCGCGACCAGATCGTCGCCCCTTGCCAGCAGGCTCTCCGGCCCGCCGAGGATGAAGGGCGCATGGATCAGCCGCCAGCCGGGCCACGCATGTTCGCTCAGCCCCGAAAAGCCGTGCAGCGCGAACTGCCGCCGCGCCCCCGCCAGCGCGGACTCGGCGAACTCGCGATCGCGCGTCGAGACGAGGAACAACCCGGCCATGCCCGCGCCCTAACCGGCCAGGCTTAACGCCGCGTCAACCGCGCGGGCCTATCAGCCCGGTTTCCAGAGACGCGGCGAGGAAGAAGGGCATGATCGACAGCTTTGCGCTCTTCCTGAGCCATGGGCTGATGCTGCTTGCCGCCTGGCGCCTGCTTTCGCGCCCCGATCTCGACGACGACGATGCGGGGGCCGGCACGAAGCCGACCTGGTCGGGCCGCGATGCGTGATCTTTTCCTGCTCGGCTATCTGGTCGCGTTGCTTGCGGTCGCCCTGCGGCGGCCGTTCCTGTTCACGCTCGCCTATATCTATGTCGACACGGTTTCGCCGCAGCGCCTCTCCTGGTTCCTGCTCAACCGCATCCCGCTCTCGCTGATCCTTGCGGCGCTGGCGATGGGCGCCTGGCTGATCGCGGACAGGAAGGACGGCCTTCGCTTCACGATGCGGCAGGGGCTGATGCTGCTGATGCTCGCTTATGCCGGGGTGACCACGCTCCATGCCGATTTCCCGGTCGAGGCGGCGGTGAAGTGGGATTGGGCGTGGAAGGCGGTCGCCTTCGCGGTGTTCCTTCCCTTCACCTTGCGAACGCGGCTTCGGATCGAGGCGACCCTCCTCTTCCTCACCCTTTCGGCCGCCTCGATCATCATCACCGGCGGGATCAAGACGGTGCTGTCGGGCGGCGGCTATGGCGTGCTCAATCTCATGGTCGACAACAATAGCGGCCTTTACGAAAGCTCGATCATCTCGACCGTCTCGGTCGCGCTCATCCCGATCATCTGGTGGCTGATGAGCCACGGCACGATCTTCCCGCCGGATTGGCGGGTGAAGGCGTTCGGCGCCGGCCTCATCTTCGCCTGCCTGCTGATCCCCGTCGGAACGGAGGCGCGCACGGGCCTCGTCTGCATTGCCTTGCTCGCGGTGCTGATGCTCCGGGAGGTCAAGCGACGGTTCCTCTATATCGCCCTCCTCGGCACGCTCGGCCTTTGCGCCATCCCGCTTCTGCCATCGAGCTTCACCAGCCGGATGCAGACGATCGAGGGCTATCAGGGCGATCAATCCGCCGGCACCCGACTCGCCGTGTGGGGCTGGACGCTCGATTATGTGAAGGATCATCCCTTCGGCGGCGGCTTTGGCGCCTATCGCCAGAACCGGGTGCAGGTGAACCTCACCGATGCGCAGGCGAGCGGCGCGGTCGAGAGCATCGATTCGCGCACGGTCGAGGATGCGGGCCGGGCCTGGCACAGCTCCTATTTCGAGATGCTTGGCGAACAGGGCTGGCCGGGGCTCGCGATCTTCCTCGCCATCCACCTGATCGGTCTGGTGCGAATGGAGACCATCCGCCGTCGCTATCGCCGGCGGGACGACCTTCCCTGGGCCGCCCCGCTCGCCACCGCGCTCCAGCATTTCCATCTCATCTATCTGCTGGGCGGCGCCTTCGTGCAGACGGCGTTCCAGCCATTCGGATGGCTCGTGATCGGCGTTCAGATGGGCTTCGACAACTGGCTCGCGAAGCGGGAGAAAGCGGGACGCGCACGCCAGGGCTTCGCCCCTGCTCCGCCTCTGCCGGGTGCCTCCGCGGGCGCGGCCTAGCCGCCGTTCGCGTCGGGCCCGCCCGCGGCCGGATAGGGCATGATGAGCCGGCCGTCCGGCGCGGCGGTAAAGGTCGTCTGGGCCGGATAGGCGAACTCGATCCCCAGCTCGGCGAATTTCCGCACCATGGCCAGCATCACCGCCGCCCGGACGGCGACGAGATCGCTCCCCGCCGGCGTCTCGATAAAGAAGACCAGCTCATAATCGATCGACGAGGCCGCAAACTGATAGGGCTGGCAGTGATCGAACGTCGCCAATGGCTGCGCCTCGATAATCTCCTTCAGCTCCATCCCGATCCTGGCGAGCATTTCGGGCGGGGTCTGGTAGATGACCCCGAAATTCATCAGCACCCGCCGCCGCTCCATCACCGCCCAGTTCTGGATCTGCTGATCGAGCAGCTTGGCGTTGGACATCACGACTTCCTCGCCGCCGACCGAACGGATGCGCGTCGTCTTGAGGCCGATCGCCATGACGGTGCCGGTGGTGCTGCCGAACGTGATCGTCTCGCCGCGCCGGAACGGCTTGTCGAACAGGATCGAAAGCGCGGCGAAGAGATCGGAAAAGATGCCCTGCGCGGCGAGGCCGATGGCGATGCCGCCGATGCCGAGGCCCGCGATAAGGCCGGTGACATTGATGCCGAGATTGTCGAGGATCACCACGATCGCGATCGCGAACAGCGCGACAGACACGAGCAGCCGGATGATGCCGATGGCGGAGCCGAGGCCGCTGCCCTCGTCGCGGTCGCCGACGCGGTGTTCGACATAGCCGAGAACCAGCTCGCGCGCCCACAATGCGGCCTGCATCGCAAAGGCGATCACGAACAGGACGTGGATGACGCTCAGCAAGGACGGCGGGGTCGCGGCATGTTCGGCCACGAGCTCGGCCGACGCCATGACGATGAAGAACGTGCCGGTGCGCGCCAGCGTCCGGGCGAACGTGACCCGCCAGGAAAGATCGCCGCCCTTGCTCCGCTCGATCAGCCGGCAGCCGAGCGTGCGAAGCGCGAACAGGAGCGCGGCGATGCCGATCGCGACGGCCACCGCGATCGCGATGTTGATGCTGTTGCTCACCATCCAGTCGAGCGTGTCGTGCAGCAGGTTGCCGGCCTGCTGGTCAAGGTGGCCGGGAAGCTTGATCGCATTGCGGGTCGGCTGGCTCATTCGTGATCCTCTAGCGCGGCAGGAAGCGCCCGGCCACCTCAGGCGGCGGCGTTCAGAAAATCGATGAGACCGCGCTCGGCCCGGCTCAGGTAGCGGGTCGCGCGCGGCAGCGGGGGAAGCGCATCCGCCTCGCCCGCCTTCGCCGCCTCGATCAGGGCCGGGTGAACATAGGATTTGCGCGCGATCGCCGGGGTGTTGCCGAGCCGTTCGGCGACCGGCGCGACCATTCCCTTGATCCCCTTCGCGGTCGTCGCGAGCGCGGCGAAGGCGGTCACGCTCGCGCCCCATGTGCGGAAATCCTTGGCGGTGAAATCGCCGCCCGTCGCCTCGCGGATATAGGAATTCACATCATCGGATCGCACCGGACAGGGCTGGCCTGCCTCGTCAAGATACTCGAACAGATGCTGGCCCGGCAGGGCGCGGGTCTTCGCCGCGATCCTGGCCAGCCGGCGATCGGTGACCTCGATCTCATGCGTGATCCCGTGCTTGCCGGGAAAGCGGATATGCAGCGTCGCGCCGGCGACGGTGGCGTGGCGGTTGCGCAGGGTCGTCGCGCCGAAGCTCTTGTTGGCGCGCGCATAATCCTCGTTGCCCACGCGAATGCAGGTTTCGTCGATCAGCCGGACGACGGCCGCCACGACGGTCGCGCAATCGGTCGTCTTGCCCTGAAGATCGGCGGCGACCTTGCGGCGCAGCTTCGGCAAGGCCGCGCCGAAATCGGCGAGCCGTCGATACTTCCTGCGCTCGCGCCGCTCCCGGTAGCCGAGATGGTAGCGATATTGCTTTCGGCCCTTGTCGTCATAGCCGACCGCCTGGATATGCCCGTCGGGATCCGGGCAGAACCAGCAATCGCGATAGCCGGGCGGCATGCCGATGGCGTTCAGCCGATCGATCTCCGCCCGGTCGGCGATCCGCTCCCCCTTCGCGTCGAAATATTGCCAATAGCGCCCGCGCCGACGTCGGGTGATGCCGGGCTTGGTGTCGTCACTGAGGCGGATCATGGTGGCGCGGCGCGTCCCTCGTCGGAATGGCGGCACAATGCCCCGGCCTGGCGCTTCGTTCCGGAACGGGCCCGTCGCGCGTCGGTTCAACCGGCGGGCCCGACCCATTTTCCCTTTGCTTACGGAGACATGAGATGCCGCCAATTTCGCAATCGCGAGTCCTGATCCTCGCCACCGACGGGTTCGAGGACAGCGAGCTGCTCGAGCCGCGCCGCCGCCTGATCGACGCCGGCGCGCATGTCGTCCTCGCCGCGCCCGAAGCGCGCGAGATTGCGGGGGACAAGGGAGCGAGGATCGCGGCCGACGCGCGCATCGACGCGGTCCGCGCCGACGATTTCGACGCGCTGATGCTCCCCGGCGGCACCAAGAATCCGGACAAGCTGCGGACGATCCCCGAGGCGGTCGGGCTGGTCCGCGCCTTCATGGCCGCGGAAAAGCCGGTCGGCGCGATCTGCCACGGCCCCTGGCTGCTCGTCGAGGCGGACGCGGTTCGCGGGCGCACCGTGACGGGCTGGCCGTCGGTCAGGACGGACCTCAGGAACGCCGGCGCCCAAGTGGTGGACCGCGAGGCGGTGGTGGACGGCAACCTCGTCACCAGCCGCAATCCTGACGACATTCCGGCCTTCACCGGCGCCTTCATCTCGTTGGTCGAAAAGGCGCCGGCGAGCGTCCCCGTCTAGGCGGCGGCCGGCATCTCCGCGCCGCCCGCCGCGAGCATCCGGCGCCAGTTGTCGATCGTGATCGTGTCGAGATATTCGGTCTGCATTTCCTCGGTCAGGACCTCGATCATCCGGCAATCCTCGGCCCACAGCTCGATCACGCCGAAGGCGCCGCCCCGCTTGCGGTACTTGACCGTCCAGCCCTCGCGCGCGCCGATCGCAAACACGTCCTCGAACGACAGGCTGGTCGCGAGCGCGAAGTGGACGGGGCTGCGGCGGCTGGCGGCCGGGTTGATCTGGCCGAACGCATCGGCGTCGCCCTTGGCGATCATCAGCTCGGTCCCGCGCGGATAGACTTCAATCATGGTGCCGCGCGCGTCGCCCGACAGCGCCACCCACGACCCTTCGATCACCGACGGAAAGGGCAGCGCCTCGCCGCCCATGATCTCGGCCAGCACCTCGGCGACGTGCCGGGGCTCGTCGGCGTCGATCGACAGATGAAACAACATTCCTACGTCTCCTCCAGTCATTGGGCGGGCTCCTACCGGCCCGTGGCCACAGATGGAGTGTTGCGCGACTAATACAGTCGAGGATTCGATGGAGGCGCGGTCGCGCGACGAAGCCGGCCGAACCGTCGACGAAAGATTCACGCTCGGTTCACGCACCCGCGCGCAGTCCCTTTTTCCAGGAGCGGAATGGACATGCGCCTCATCATTTTCGCGGGCCTCGCCCTTGCCGCCGCGCCGGCCGCCGCTGCCGGCACCGATCGCCCTTCCTGCACGCTTCGCGGGACGCACGTCTATCAGCGCATGGCCGATGTGCCGCGCGGAGCGATGGCCGCGCTCGGCGTGCGGATGGCCGAACGGGGCCAACCCTTTCAGGCGACCGACGTCATCATGCCGGGCGAACGATTGCCCGGCGCCCGGTTCGCCGCCGCGCGCCTTGATGGCTGCACGCTGACGATCCGGTACGAGCGCGGCGGGATCGCCCATACGTGGAATACCGCGGTCATTGAGCGTCGTGGAATCGGGTGGGTGGTCGTGCGGCCGCGCTGAGGAAACGGGCCGAGCGGAACCGTTGGTGCGCCGGTGCGCTGAACGGCACGGCGGCGCGCCTTCACTTCGTTCCGGGGGCGTGTCAGATTGTTGAAGCGTAACGGAGGAGATTGGGGAATGAGGACCATCAAGTTTCTGGCCATCGCAATGGCTGCGGCGGCGCCCGTGCTTGCCGCGCCGGCAATGGCGCAGAGCCGGGCCGAGCAGGCACGGTGGGAGCAGGCGCAGCGCCGCTTCGAGAATGAGCGCGCCATCTATCAGCACGAGCGCGAGCTCTACGACGCGGCCGTCGCGCGCGGCCGCTACGACGATCGCGGACGTGATCCCTATGCGACCGATTATGATGCGGCTCGCTATTATCGGGACGACCCGCGCTATCAGGAGCGGACGCTCACCCGCGACGACTATGTCTATCGCGGATCGGACGGGCGCTATTATTGCCGGCGCAGCGACGGCACCACCGGCCTGATCGTCGGCGCGGCTGCCGGCGGCATTCTCGGCAACGTCATCGACGGCGGGCGCCATCGCACCGGCGGCACGCTGATCGGCGGCGCCCTCGGCGCCCTGCTCGGCCGCTCCGTCGAACAGAACAGCCAGGAGATGCGCTGCCGCTAGCGCGGTGGCGGCCCGGATCGGCCCGGTTCGATCGGAACCGGGCCGGTTTCAGGCGGTCTCAGGTATCGCTGGCTCGGCCGGGGCGTGTGTGCGCTCGCCGCGCAGGACCTCCACGAAGCCGCGAAGCCAGCTGCCGACGTCGTCCCGGTTCACGGCTTCGATCAGCTTTTCCCACCGACGGATCCGCTCCGTGCGCTCCATGCTGAGTGCCGCGTGGATCGCATCGCTGAGCTCATCCTTGCTGTACGGATTGACGAGCAAGGCCTCCCCGAGCTGATGCGCCGCCCCGGCGAAGCGCGAGAGGATGAGAACGCCCGGATCATCCGGATCCTGGGCCGCGACATATTCCTTGGCGACCAGGTTCATGCCGTCGCGCAACGGGGTGACGAGCCCGATGTCGGACGCGCGGTAGAAGCCGGCGAGCCCGGCACGCGGATAGCCTTGGTTCACGTAGCGGATCGGAACCCAATCGACATGGGCGAAGGCGCCATTGATCCGCCCCGAAAGCTGGTCGAGATCCTCGCGGATATGGGCGTAGGTGTGGACCTCGCCGCGTGATGGCGGCGCGATCTGCAGGAACGACACCCGGCCGCTCCAGTCCGGATGCTCCTCGAGGAAGCGGCGGTAGCCGTGGAACCGCTCGGCAAGACCCTTGGAATAATCGAGCCGATCGACGCCGATGATCATCTTGCGATGCTCGGCGCTGCGCTTCAGCGTGTCATAGGCCTGGCGCGCCTCGTCGGTGGCGAGTGCGGCGCGAAACTCCTCCGGGTCGATGCCGATCGGAAAGGCCCCCGTCTTCACCCGCCGGCCGTCGATCTCGATCGTGCCGTCGGGCTCGACCGTGCCGCCGAGCTCGCGCGTGACATAATGGTGGAAGCTCTCCAGCCACTCTTCGGTCTGCAAGCCGATCAGGTCGTAATCGAGCATCGATCGGACGAGCCGCTCGTGGAACGGCAGCGAAACCATCAGCCGCTGGGGCGGCCAGGGGATGTGAAGGAAGAAGCCGATCCGGTTCTTGAGCCCTCGTCGGCGCAGCTGCTGGCCGAGCGGGACGAGATGGTAATCGTGCACCCAGACGAGATCGTCGGGCTCGATCAGCGGCGCGACGGTCTCGGCGAAGCGCTGGTTCACCCGCTCGTAGCCCGAGCCGAAGCTCCGATCATATTCGGCAAGGTCGATGCGGTAGTGAAAGAGCGGCCACAGCGTCCGGTTGGCATAGCCGTTATAATATTCGTCGACGTCCTGCTCCTCGAGGTCGACCGTCGCGGTGGTGACCCCATCGACCCGCTGCATGTTGATCTGGCCGGTGAACTCCTCGGCGGTTTCGCCGGACCAGCCGAACCACAGCCCGCGCGATTCCCTCAAGGCCGCGGCGAGGGCGACGGCAAGCCCGCCCTGCGCGCCGCCGCTGCTTCGCGGCTTGGGGGTGGAAACGCGATTGGAAATGACGATGAGGCGGCTCAACGGATCGAACTCCAGGGTCGCGAGAGCAGGCTCGCACAATTGATGAGTCCGACAAGCGAATAAGTCTGCGGATAGTTGCCCCACAGTTCGCCGCTGTCGAAATCGCTGTCTTCGGAAAGCAGGCCCGCCGGGGTCAGCCGTGCCAGCGTCTTCATGTACAGCGCACGCGCTTCTTCGTGGCGACCGACGAGATGGAGCGCCTCGATGAACCAGAACGTGCAGAAATTGAACGCCGTCTCGGGCAGGCCGAAATCATCTTCGGAGGCGTAGCGAAGCATCGAATCGCCGCGCCGAAGCCCCTTTTCGACAGCGTTGAAGGTGTTGATGAATCGCGGGTCGGACGCGTCGAGGAAGCGCATGTCGAGCAGCTGAAGCAGGCTCGCGTCCAGTTCCTCGCCATCGAAGGTCGCGCCGAAGCGTTGATCGCTCTCCACCCAGGCCCGACTTTCGATGCGCTTTCGGATCGACGTCGCGCGGCGACGCCACACGCGCGCGCGCTCGCCCAGCCCGAGCCGCTCCGCGATATTGCCCAGCCGGTCGCACGCCGCCCAGCTCATCACCGCGCTGTAGGTGTGGACGGCGGTGCGGGTACGCAGCTCCCACAGCCCCGCATCGGGCTGGTCATGCCGCTCCCAGGCGAGCGTCCCGACCCGTTCGAGCGAGGTGAAATCGTCCTCCGTCGGCGCCCGGAACAGGCGCTCGTCGAAGAAGGCGTGTGTGTTCGACAGCACGATCTGGCCATAAGCGTCGTGCTGGATCTGGGTGTAGGCGGCATTGCCGATCCGCACCGGGCCCATGCCGCGATAACCGCTCAGCGCATCGGCCTGGCGCTCTTCCAGGCGGGGCTCGCCCGAAACGGCGTAAAGCGGCTGGATATGCCCGTCCTTCGCCTCGTCGACGATGTTGCGCAGGTAGGACAGATAGCCCTCCAGCACGTCGAGCGCGCCGAGCCGGTTGAGCGCCTGCACAGTATAATAAGCGTCGCGGATCCAGCAGTAGCGATAATCCCAGTTGCGCCCGGAGTGAGGGGCCTCCGGGATCGAGGTGGTCAGCGCCGCGACGATCGCGCCGGTTTCCTCATGCTGGCACAGTTTCAGCGCGATCGCGGCGCGGATGACGACGCGTTGCCATTCCAGCGGCACCGCGAGCCCGCGCACCCATTCGCGCCAGTGATCCGCGGTCTGGTGCAGCATGCCCGACAGCACCTGAGTGAGGTTGCCGACGAATGGCTCGTCCGGACCCAGGAAGAAATGGAGAGCCTGTTCCAGGCGGAAGGGGCGGCCGTCGAGGACGTGCATCACGGGCGCGTCGGTGGTGAGCCTGAGCGGCTGTGGCTTCAGCAGGTAGCGAACATGATTGGTGCCGTTGGTCCGCTCCGCATCCGCCGCACCCCAGTCGGTCGCGGGATTGAGCAGCACCCGAAGGCGCGGCGCGCCGGCGATCGGCCGAACGATGCGGACGAAGGCGACGGGGCGGTACATGCGCCCGGACCGTTCGAAGCGCGGGCAGAAATCGTAGATTTCCGCGACACCGCCATCCCTGTCGGTGAGGCGGGTGGCGAGGATCGGCGTGTTCTTGAAATAGCGTTGCTCGGCGGAGACCTGTCCTTCGAGCACGATCCGCCAAGTGCCGCGCCTGTCCGTCCCCTGCGGTTCGAGGAGCGAGCAGAACATCGGATCGCCATCGACGCGCGGCTGGCAGGCCCAAACGAAGCCGCCCTCGCGATCGATCAGCGCGCTGACCTGGCAATTGCCGATGGGCCACAGATCGAGATTGGTCACTGGTTCAGCCACCGCGCCACCGCCGCGACCGAGCCCAGGCGATAGGCAGCCGCGGTCGGCCGCGCCGGTCCCACCAGCACGCCCGCTCCGCCGAGGCCGGCGGCGGCCTCGAAGCCATGCTCGTCGGTCAGGTCGTCGCCCACGAACACAGGACGCGCATCGGCGAAGATCGGTTCCGACATGAACGCGCGCACCGCATCGCCCTTGGTCGCGCCCTCGGGCCTCAGCTCCACCACCATGTTGCCGTGCTGAACCCGCAGATCGTGCCGGCGGGCCACGCCCTCCATGAAGCGCGCGACGGCGTCCGCCTCGCCCGGCGCCAGCCGATAATGAAGCGCCACGCCGAGCGGCTTCGCCTCCGCCAGCAGGCCGGGCCGGGCGTCGGCGAACGCGGCGACTTCGACCGCGATGCGCGGGTCGAGCCCGACCGGGAGGCTGAGCGGCAGCGCATCGCCGCCGGCAAGCCGGATTTCGAGTCCGTGCGATCCGGAAAAGGCGATGGCGGGCCGCGGGAGATGCGTTTCGAGATCCTCGATCGAGCGGCCGCTGACGATGGCGATGCGGCCGCCGAGCCGCGCCTTGAGCCGGGCCAGCGTCGCGCCAAGCTCAGCCGGGACGTGGATGGCGTCCGGGGTCTCGGCGAGTTCGACCAAAGTGCCGTCGAAGTCGAGGAACAGCGCCGCGCCGTCGAGCAGCCCGGGCGGCGGCGGAGGGAGATCGGCCATGCGGATGCCGATAGCCAATCAGGGCGATCACGGCAAAAGTTGAGCTCGCGCGGGTCCGCGCGGGAGGCTCAGCCGACCGTTTCGTCCGGGCCGACGCCCCACAGCGAGTCGATCCGGACATAGCCGTCGCGGCCATGGACGTCGAAGCGGCACCAGCCGCCGCCGCAGCGCGACACGCGGCCGACCACGCCCGGCGCTGCGCGATAACGCACCCGCGCGCCCGGATCCGGCGATTCGTGCATCGGCGCGGCGGCGCTGCCCCGCACGATCGCGGTGCGCCGGTCGCTCAGCAGATTGACGAGCATCCAGCCGGTCGTCCCCTCCGGATCCTGGACCTTCCGCCAGTTCTGATAGATTTCGATGACCCGGATCGGCAGGTCCGGCCGCACGTAGAGCCAGGTGCCCGGATAATTCTGTCCCGGCCCGGTCCGCATCATCGCCCGCCCCGCCGAGATCGACGCGAAATAGGGCGGGTGACGCTGCGGCTGCGCGCTCGCCCCGTTCAGGGCCAGCAGCGACACGAGCAACAGGATCGGCGTTAGGATTGCGCGCATGGATGCCCCCTCATCGAGCGGCGACGAGCCGTGCGGACGCGATCAGGCGGACTGGCCTCATCAATCCCCCGTCTGGATCCGCTCCATGAGCTGCTTCACGGTCGGCACGAAGCCGTTTGAATAGAACGGGTCCTTCTTGAAGCGGAAGGCCGCGTGACCGGCGAACATGAGGTTGTTCTCGGTCGATCCGCCATGGGCGATGTCCTGCAACGTCTTCTGGATGCAGAAGCTGCGCGGATCGGCCAGGCGGCCGGTCGTGTTCTTCTCATTGTCCGCCCAGGACGAAAAGCCGCATTGGGACAGGCAGCCCATGCAGTCCGCCTGGTCCTTGCGGATGACGTGCTTTTCCTCGGGCGTCACGAAGACGAGCGTCTCGTCCGGCGTCTTCAGCGCCTCGGTATAGCCTTCGGCATACCAGGTGCGCGCATGGAGCAGATCGCCCTTGGTCACCCAGTAATTCTTCTTGCCCATGACGCCGACGTCGAGCTGGAAGGCATGATCGCCCAGCGGCTCCTTGGTGAAGGCGATCTGCCGGTGCGAGCGCGCCTCCAGATTGCGCAGGAACGGATTGCGGACCGCGGAGGAGTAGAAGCCCGTCGGCGAGAAGCGGTGGAGCAGGACATCGCCTTCCTCCAGCGTCATCAGCCGCGCCTTCCATTCGTCCGGGATCGGGCTTTCCTTGGTGAGCAAGGGCCGCGTGCCGAACTGGAAGGCGATCTGCCCCAGCTCGTCATTGTCGATCCAGTGGTTCCATTCCTTGAGGTTCCAGACGCCGCCGGCCATCACGATCGGCACGCTGTCGTCGATGCCGCCGCTGCGCATCGTCTCGCGCAGGGCCTTCACGCGCGGATAGGGGTCCTGCGGCGCGAGCGGGTCTTCGGCATTGGACAGGCCGTTATGACCGCCGGCGAGCCACGGATCCTCATAGACCACCGCGCCGAGCCATTCCGCCGCCTTGTGATAGGCGCGCTTCCACAGCGCCGAGAAGGCGCGCGCGGAGCTGATGATCGGCAGATAATTGACGCCGTAGGATGCGGCGATCTCCGACAATTTGTAGGGCATGCCCGCGCCGCAGGTGACGCCGGCGACCAGCCCCTTGGTCTTTTCAAGGACGCCGTGGAGCACGCGCTGCGCGCCGCCCATTTCCCACAGGACGTTGATGTTGATCGCGCCCCTGCCGGAGGCGATGTCGTAGGCGCGCTGCACCTGCTGGACCGCGCCGTCGATGGCATAGCGGATCAGCTCCTCGTGCCGCTCGCGTCGCGTCAGCGCGTGATAGATCTGGGGGATGATCCGCCCTTCGGGATCGTAGCTGTCGGCGTTGACCGCGGACACCGTCCCGATGCCGCCAGCGGCCGCCCAGGCGCCGGAACTCATGTGGTTCGTCGCCGCCACGCCTTTGCCGCCCTCGATCAGCGGCAGCACTTCGCGCCCCGCATAGAGGATCGGCTTGATACCCTTGAACATCAAACCTCCGAAAACCCGAATTGGCCGGATATAGGCGCAAAGCCGCGCCCACGCAAAAGATCATGCGCATGGCGCAAACGCGTCCGGCCGGCCGATCGCTTCGCCATAGAGGCGGGCATAAGCGGCGATCATCTTCGCCTCGTCATACTCGGTCCGGGCGGTGGCGCGATTGGCGGCGCCGATGGCGTGGCGCAGCGCGGTTTGCTCGGCGAGGCTGTCGAGGGCCGCCGTGAACCCCGCCTCGTCGGCCGGCTCGACGATGAGCGGGCGATTGTCCGCCGATACCATTTCGATCACATCGCCGACGGCGGTCGCCACGACTGGAAGGCCCGCCGCCATCGCCTCGACCAGAGAGATCGGAAATTGCTCGCTGTCGGAGGACAGCGCGAAAATGTCGAAATGCGCGATCCAGCGCGCCGGATCCGTCAGGAACCCGGGCATCACCAGACGGGCCCCGAGGCCGTGCGCGCCCGCTTCCGCGGCGATCCGGTCGCTTTCCGGTCCTTCGCCGACAATGACGAGCCGCACGTCCTTCGAGCGCATCGCCGCCACCGCCCGCACCAGCCGCGGCAGATTCTTGACCGCGCGAAGCCCCGCGACGGTGCCGATCACGATTTCCCCCGGCCGGCGCTCGAAGCCCGGGATCGCGCCGGCCTCCGGCGGCCTCGCGAACCGGGCGACGGGGACGCCGTTGGGAATGCGAAGCGCCGCACGGCTCCAATGGCTCCGTGCGACCGTTTCGAGCCGCTTCGAAGGCACGACCAGCGCCCTCGCTGCCGGAAGGCCGAAGCGTCGATAGCGGTTGCGTCGCGGATCGAGCCGCACCGCTTCGTCCTCGTTGAACCCGTCTTCGTGGTGGATGAGCGGCGGAAGCCGGACCAGGCCGGCGAACAGGCGGCGCGCCATCACCGCATCGAACGCGCCCCAATTATAGCTGAGCACGAGATCGAAGCCGCGAAGATAGCTGGCGAGCCGCCAGAGCCGCCGGGGCGTCGGCGGCCCCGTGAGCGGCGGCGCGCCGGTCGGGAACGAGACCCGGATGTCCGGCGAGATCGCGTCGCGCGCGCCGAGCCGATCGGGCATCGCGGACAGGATCGAATGTTCGGCGGCGTCGCCGAATGCGTTCATCAACCGCACCGCGCGCGCTTCCTTGCCGCCGAGCGAGAAGGTCGAATGGCAGTGAAGGATGCGGACCGGCGCCATGCAGCTCTTATGCGCGCCCGGCGACGCGGCAACCAGCGATCCGCGCGCTGGCGTCTTCGAAAATCCAGGGAAGTTCGTCGCCCGCCGGCGTCATCCATCGA
The DNA here is from genome assembly GCF_007995055.1 of Sphingosinicella ginsenosidimutans. Lineage (NCBI taxonomy): Bacteria > Pseudomonadati > Pseudomonadota > Alphaproteobacteria > Sphingomonadales > Sphingomicrobiaceae > Allosphingosinicella > Allosphingosinicella ginsenosidimutans. Next base: position 301,190 of record NZ_VOQQ01000001.1, read on the forward strand.
TCCGCCATTGCCCCGTCCGTCTCCCGGCCTAGGTGGCGCGCATGGCCGATTTCATGAATTGTGACAGCAACTTCGCGCAAGAATGCGAAAGAAGTGGCGAGTCCGGCGCACCGCTCTCGGCCGATCAGAAGCTGCTCCTCCTTCAACTGCGCGATCCGCGGGCATGGGACCGGCCCGCGCTCGAGACGCTGATCACCGATCACGATCCGCGCGTGAGGAACTGGGCGCGCTTCACCCTTTCGCTCGCCGACGCGCTTGCCGGGCTCAGCCCGATCCAGGGCCGCAGCCAGGCGATTTCGCGGCCCGCCAGATAGAAGGCGAAGCAGGCGGCGAGCGTCACGGCGAGCAGCAGCGGATAGGCAATGGCGAACGGAAGGCCGAGCGGCCGGATTTCCCAACCGACCCACACGATGATCGTCTGGTGCAGGAGATAGAAGGGGAAGACCGCTTCGGCCGCCGGCGCGCGCAGCGGATGATCGCGCTTCAGCCAGCGCTCCGCGACCGCGACGAGGATCAGCGGCATCGTCCACCCCATCGCCGCGGACGCCGCGAGGATGAGCATTGCGGTGAGATGCCCGGGCATCGTGCCTTCGGGCCAGGCCGCCTCGGCCCACCAGAGCACCACCGCGCAGGCGATGGTGATCGCGATCGCCGGCCGGACGATGCGCGCCAGCGCAGGCCACAGTGCGGGCGTCCCGGCGAGCGCGAAGCCGAACAGGAAGGGCGGGATGTAGGAAAGATGGCCGTGCCAGTCGGTCAGCACATTGCCGCCCTGCGGGATCAGGAACAGGATCGAAAGGCGGCCAAGGACCACCAGCGCGAGCGGCACCATCAGGACGCGCCACCCGCTCGCGAGCCGCGCGGCCTGCGCCGCGAGCCAGGCCTTGGTCCGCGCCGGCAGCCACAGCATCGCGGCGACCAGCGCCATCGTATAGACCCACAGATAATCGACGAACCACAGATGCTCGACCAGGCTCCATCGCCCCGACAGCATGGCGGTCCAACGATCGTGCAGGAGGAACTGCCAGAGCGAGCCCGGATAGCCGGCCTGGGCCGCGCGCACCCAGGTCTGCGGCGCGACGATGATCGCTGTGCCGAAGATGAGCGGCAGCAGCAGCCGTTCGCTGCGCGCGCGGGCGAAAGCGGCCGGGCTCGCAAGCTTGCCGAGCAACGCGCGTGAGGCATAGCCTGACACGAGGAACAGCAGGCAAAGCCGCCACGGCCGGATCATCGCGAGCGGGAAATCGATCCATTCCACCCGCTCGCCGGCGTGGACCACCCAGCCGCCGGGGGCGAAATACATGCCGACATGATAGGGGATGAGCAGCGCGAACGCGCCGATCCGCAGCCAATCGAGCCCGTAATGGCGCTCGATCCGGTCCGTTCGTCTCGCCTGGGCGCCAATGGCTTCGTGCATCGCCGCGCGCCTGTACGCGCCAAGCGACGCACGGGGGATGGAGAAACAGGGTTAACCCCCAGGCGTCCCTTTGCGGGACGATCCGGTCAACCCGCCTGAACCCGCGCGAGCAGCGCGTCGATCGCCGCCACCGACTCCGGCTCGTCGAGCGTCGGCGCATGGCCGACGCGGGGCACCGTGGTGAGCGCGAGCTTCGGCACTTCCTTCTTCATCCGCTTCGCCGTCTCGACGCTCAACAGGTCGGACAATTCGCCGCGCACCAATGTGGTCGGGATGCCGGAGAGGCTCCGGAAGGCGGGCCACAGGTCGTAGGCATTGTCGTTGGCCAGCTTGAACGGTTCGGCGATCCGCATGTCGTAATCGAGCACGATCCGCCCCGCCGGCGTCAGCTTGCACACGCGCTTCGCATAGACGAGCCACTGGTCGATGTCCCAGTCGGGGTAGCGATCGCCCTGGCTTTCGCGCAGCGCGCGCGCGGCATGAAGCCAGGTCGGCCAGTTCTGCGGCCGGCCGACATAGGATCGGATATGATCGAGCCCGCGCGGCTCGATCACGGGGCCGATATCGTTGAGCAGGGCGCCGGCGATCCGGCTGCCGTCGGCCATCGCCATCAGCATCGTGATCAGGCCGCCCAGCGACGTGCCGATGAGGACGAACCGGTCCAGCGCCAGCTCGCGCACCAGCGCGTCGATATCCTGGATATAGGCGGCCGGCACATAGGTCATCGGGTCCTTGGCATAGGCGCTCTCGCCGCGCCCGCGCAGATCGATGCAGATCACCCGCCATTGCCCCGCGAGCCGCCCCGCAACGCCTTCGAAGTCGCGCGCGTTCCTGGTCAGGCCCGGAATGCAGATGATCGGCGGACGGCTCGCCGGGCCGGCATAATCGCGGTAGTGGAGCCTGAGGCCGTCGCCTGATTCCCAATAGCCATTGGACCAATCCGCCATGCCAAGCCCCTATCGTTCAGCCCTCCCTATCGACGGATGACACGCCGCGCGCAAGCCGAGCCAGGCTATCGGGCGGATCCGGCGATCCTGTCGCTGGGACCGGATTTCTACGATTCCGTCGCGCCGGCCGATTTCCCGCAGGCGATCCTGCGCTTCCGCAACGATCGCGCCGCCGCCCAGGTCGGGCTCGCCGAATTGGACGATCAGGCCTGGGTCCGTCACTTCGCCCGGTTCGAGCCGCTTCCCGACAATCTCGGGGCGCCGCTCGCCCTGCGCTATCATGGCCACCAGTTCCGCGTGTACAATCCGGACATCGGGGACGGCCGCGGCTTCCTATTCGCGCAGCTGCGTGACGATCGCGGCCGCCTGCTCGATCTCGGCACCAAGGGATCGGGACAGACGCCCTACAGCCGCTTCGGCGATGGACGACTGACGCTGAAGGGCGCCGTGCGCGAGCTGCTCGCGACCGAGATGCTCGAAGCGCTGGGGGTGGAGACCAGCCGCACCTTCTCGCTGATCGAGACCGGGGAGGCGCTCGAGCGCGGCGACGAGCCCTCCCCCACCCGCTCCGCCGTGCTCGTCCGCCTCAGCCACGGCCATATCCGCATCGGCACCTTCCAGCGCCTCGCCGCGCTCGACCAGGGCGACAATATCGCGAAGCTCGCCGCCTACTGCCTCGCCAACTTCTTCGGCGACACGGCGGCGGGAGAAGACGCGCCGCAGCGCTTGCTCGCGCATGCCACGGCCGGCACGGCGCGGCTCGCGGCCTCCTACATCGCGGCCGGTTTCGTCCACGGCGTGCTCAATTCCGACAATATCAACATCACCGCGGAGAGCTTCGATTACGGTCCGTGGCGCTGGACGCCTTATTGGGACGGCGGCTTCACCGCGGCCTATTTCGACCATGCCGGCCTCTATGCCTTCGCGCGCCAGCCCGAGGCGGTCCACTGGGATCTCGTCCAGCTCGCCATCGCGCTTCGCAAGGTCGCCGAGGCGGAGGTGCTGACCCCGGTGCTCGAACGATTCCCGCAGCTCTTCCGCGAAGCCCTGCGCGATGCGGTCTTCGCCCGCCTCGCCATCGTCCCGGGCGATCTGGAGGAGGACATGGCGCTGGTCGCCGCGATCGAGGAGACGCTGGGCCGCCAGACCGTCACCATCGACCGCTTCTTCTTCGATTGGCGCGGCGGATCGCTGCGCGGGCCGAGCGATCTTTATGGCGATTTCGACGCGGTGCGGGACCTGATCGGTCGCCGGATCGCCGCGCCGGGCGCGCTCGATCATCCTTATTGGTCCGACGCCGGGCCCTGTTCGATGCATATCGAGGAGGTCGAGGCGATCTGGTCGCGGATCGACGAAGCGGATGACTGGTCGGCGCTCCACGCCAAGGTCGCGGCGGTGCGCCGGATGGGCGAAGCGCTTGAAAAATCCCGGCGGGGGGCCAAGAAAGACACATGACCCTGATCTCGATCGAACCCGCCACCGGCCAGACGCTCTGGACCGGGGAGACCGGCGATGTGGACGCCGCGGTCGCGGCCGCGCGCGCCGCCTGGTCCGGCTGGGCCTCCAAGCCCTTTTCGGTGCGGGTGGAGACGATGCGGCGCTTCGCCAATGTGGCGCGAGGCAAGCTCGACGCCTTTGCGGACCTCATCGCGCGCGAGACCGGCAAGCCGCTGTGGGAGGCCCGCACCGAGGCCGAGGCGGTCATCAACAAGGTCGACATCTCGGTCGCGGCCTATGCCGATCGTACTGCCCAGCGCCGTCTTGAAGGCGCGATGGGAACGCGCGTCGCGGTTCGCCACAAGCCGCATGGCGTACTCGGCGTGCTCGGCCCCTATAATTTCCCGGCGCACCTGCCCAACGGCCACATGGTCCCGGCGCTGATCGCCGGCAATGCGGTCGTGTTCAAGCCGAGCGAGAAGACGCCGGCGGTCGGCGAATATCTGATCGGCCTCTACCGCGAGGCTGGCGTGCCCGAAGGCGTGGTCGGCTGCGTCCAGGGCGGCGCGGACACCGGCAAGGCGCTTGCCGGGCATTCCGGGCTCGACGGGCTGCTCTTCACCGGATCGGCGCGCGCGGGGCTCGCCCTCAACCGCCAGTTCGCCGATGTGCCGCACAAGATCCTCGCCCTCGAAATGGGCGGCAACAACCCGATCGTCGTGTGGGACGCCAAGGACCTCCACGCCGCCGCCGCGATCGTCGTCCAGTCCGCCTACATGACCGCCGGGCAGCGCTGCACCGCGGCGCGCCGCCTGATCGTTCGCGAGGGCGAGCATGAGGCTTTGGCGGAGACGATCGTGAAGATCCTTGATCGCCTGATCGTCGATCATCCCCATGCCACGCCCGCCCCCTATATGGGCCCGGTGATCGACAATGACGCCGCGGATCGACTCCAGGCCGATGTCCTCGATCTCATGGGCAAGGGCGGGCGCGCATTACGACGGCTGGACCGAAAGGTCTCGGACAAGCCGTTCCTCACCCCGGCGCTCATCGACGTGACGGATGTCGAAAAGCGGCCCGATGCGGAGCTGTTCGGCCCCGTCCTCCAGATGATCCGCGTCCCGGATTTCGACGCCGCGCTCGCCGAAGCCAATGCGACCCGCTACGGCCTCGCCGCCAGCCTGATCGGCGGCGCGCCCGAGCTTTACGACCGCTTCTGGTCGACGGTGCGGGCCGGCGTCATCAACTGGAACAAGCCGACCAACGGCGCGCCCTCGTCCGCCCCGTTCGGCGGCATCGGCCTCTCCGGCAACCACCGCCCAAGCGCTTATTATGCCGCCGATTATTGCGCCTATCCGGTGACCAGTTCGGAGGCGGAGGCGGCACGCGCGACGATCGGCGTGGGGCTGGCCGATCCGGCGTCAGCGGCGGCGAACAATCTGGAAGGCTAACCGCCCCTCCCGCTTGCGGGAGGGGATCGAGGGGTGGGCGAGACCGGTCTTTCACAAGCCCACCCGGCGATCAATCCACCAGACGCTGGCTTGCGTAGGTATATTCGAGCGCCAGCCGCCGCGCCGTCTCCTGGAGATTCGCCGCCGCGGCGTGGCCGCCTTCGACATTCTCGTAATAATAATAAGGCTGGTGCAGCTCGGCGAGGCGAGCCGCCGCCTTGCGGCCGTGGAACGGGGTCACCCGGTCGTCCGCGGTCGAGGTCTCGATGAACGGCATCGGATAGGTCACGCCGGCCCGCAGATGCTGGTAGGGCGAATAGGCTTCGATCCAGGCGCGCTGCTCGGGAATGCGCGGATCGCCATATTCGCCGATCCACGATGCCCCGGCGCCGAGCAGGTGGAAGCGAAGCATGTCGAACAAAGGCACCTGGATGATCGCGGCGTGGAACAGGTCCGGCCGCTGGGTGATCGCGGTGCCGACCAGGAGACCGCCCTGGCTCCCGCCGATCACGCCGAGCCGGCGCGGCGAGGTGAAGCGGCGGCGGATCAGATCCTCGGCGACCGCCTGATAATCGTCCCAGGTGCGCTGCTTGGTCCGTCCCTGCGCCGCTTCGTGCCAGTCGGGCCCGAACTCGCCGCCGCCGCGCAGGTTCGCGACGACGAAGCTGTTGCCCTGTTCGAGCCACAGCCGGCCCATCGTCGCGCTGTAGCTTGGCACCATGCTGACCTGATAACCGCCATAGCCGTTGAGCAGGGTCGGCGTCGAACCGTCGAGCGGCATGTCGCGGCGATGGATGATGAAATAGGGAATGCGCGTGCCGTCGCGCGAGGTCGCCTCGAACTGCTCGACCACCTCGTTGGAGGCATCGAAGCGCGGCGGGGTGGACTTGATCTGCTCGAGCTGCCCGGCGCCGTCATAATACCACAAGGTCGTCGGCGTCAGATAATCCGTGACGCTGAACATCGCCTGATCGGTCCGGTCGGCCGTGGTCGCGATCTGGATCGTCGCATTGGCCGGCAGCGCGATCGGCGTCGTCCGCCAGGCCCCGTTCGCATAATCCATCGCAAAGGCGCGTCCGCGGACATTGTCGAGGATCGAGATGATGAGCTTGCCGTGCGTCGTCGATGCGCCGTCGAGCGTCTGGCGCGGTCCCGGCGCCCACACCAGGCTCGGCCGCGCCGCATTGGGATCGCGTTCCCATTCGGCGAGGTCGTAGGAAACCAGCGAATCGGTCGCGAAATGCAGGCCCGGCGCGGCATCCCAGGGTTCGGACAACTGGAGCAGCAGCCGGCCGCTGACGATGCCGACGAAGTTCGACTTCTGCGGAATGTTGAGGACCACATTGCCGCCGTCGCGAAGCAGCGTGATCTGGCTGTGGAAGAAATCGAGCCCGCGGCGGACCAGAACGCCGTGCGAGCGGCCGTCATTGTCCCACAGCACGAACGGCGCCGCGCTCACGTCCTCGCGGGTGCCGCGGAAGACCTCCTCCGCTTGGTCGATGCTCTGCCCGCGCCGCAGCCGCTTGATGACGAACGGGTAGCTCGAATCGGTCATCGTGCCGGGGCCCCAGTCGCGCGCGACGAGGATCGTGTCGGCATCGACCCAGGTCACGTCCTGCTTGCTTTCGGGCAGGTTGAAGCCACCGTCGACGAAGCGCTTCTCGACCGTGTCGAACTCGCGCACCACATCGGCATCGCGGCCGCCGTTGGACAGCGACACGAGGCAGCGCCGCATCTCGGGCGGCAGGCACTGCATCCCGTGATAGACCCAGTTCACATGCTCCGCGCGGGAGAGCGCATCGACGTCGAGCACCGTTTCCCATTGCGGATCCTCGGTGCGGTAGCTCGCCAGCGTCGTGCGGCGCAGCAGGCCCTGCACATGATCGGCGTCCTGCCAGAAATTGTAGAGCCCGTCGGGCCTGAACTGGACGCCCGGAATGCGATCGCGCGCCTGAAGGATGGTGAGCGCATGATCGACCATCGTCTGGTAGCGCGGATCGGCCTGGAGCGCGCCCAAGGTGCGCTGGTTCTCGTTCCTGACCCAGGCCATGGCCCGATCCGAATCGGTTTCGAGCCAGGTATAGGGATCGTCCGCGGCCGGCTGTCCCGCGGCGGACACCGCGCCTTGCGGCTGCGCCGCCCCCATGGATGCCGCCCCGGTCAAGACGACGAATCCGGCCAGAAGCCGCGCTGCCAATTGCATGAATGCCCTCCCGTCACTGTCCGACATGGCTAGGGCAGCGCCGCAGGAGTCGCAATCCGGAATCCTCCTGCCCGCGAAGCGGATGGGACGGATTCACCCCCGAATCTCGGGTAGATGGCTCTCGTCGACATGGTCGCTGAAGCGGGTGATCTTGGCCTCGAACTTCAGCCGGACCTTGCCGGTGGAGCCGTGGCGCTGCTTGGCGACGAGAAGCTCCGCAAGGCCATAGGCGCGCGCCATCTCTTCCTGCCATTTCGGGAAATCGGGATGATCCTCGGCCGGCTGGCGGGCGGCGAGATAATATTCCTCGCGGTAGACGAACCACACCATGTCGGCGTCCTGCTCGATCGATCCGGATTCGCGAAGATCCGAAAGCTGCGGCCTCTTGTCCTCGCGCTGCTCGACCGCGCGGGAGAGCTGCGAGAGCGCCAGCACCGGGACGCTCAATTCCTTGGCGAGCGTCTTGAGCCCGCGCGAGATTTCCGAAATCTCCTGGACTCGATTGTCGTTGCCGCCGCGGCCCGTGCCCTGGAGGAGCTGGAGATAGTCGACGACGATGAAGCCGATATTGCGTTGCCGCTTCAGCCGCCGCGCGCGGGTCCTGAGCGCCGCGATGGTGAGGCCGGGCGTGTCGTCGATATAGAGCGGCAGGCTTTCCAGTTCGGCGGCGGCGCGGGCGAGGTTGCGGAAATCGTGCTGGCTGATCTTGCCCATGCGCAAGGCTTCGGAGCTGATCCCGCTATTTTCCGCGAGGATACGGGTGGCGAGCTGGTCGGCCGACATTTCGAGGCTGAAGAAGGCGACGCCGGCACCGGCCCGCTTCGTCGGATCGATCCCGTCCTCTTCCTCCTGAAGCCAGCGGCGGGCGGTGTTGAAGGCGATGTTCGTGGCGAGCGCGGTCTTCCCCATGCCCGGACGACCGGCAAGGATGACGAGATCGGAATTGTGGAGACCGCCGGTCTTCGCGTTGACCGTCTCCAGCCCGGTGGTGAGGCCGGACAGGCCGCCGCCGCTGTTCAGCGCCTTTTCCGCCATCTGCACGGCCATTCGGGTGGCGAGGCCGAAGCTCTTCACCGATCCTTCGCCGCCCCCTTCCTCCGCGACCTTGTAGAGCGCCGATTCGGCCGCCTCGATCTGGCCCTTGGGCTCGACCTCCTCGCTGGTGTCCATCGCCCGCTCGACCATCTCGCGGCCGACGCCGACGAGCGCGCGCAGCAGGGCGAGATCATAGACCTGCTCGGCGAAGTCGCGCGCCCCGATGATCGCGGCGCCCGATCCGGTGAGCTGCGCCAGATAGGCCGGGCCGCCAAGCTCCTTCATCTGCTCGTCCGACTCGAACAGCGGCTTCAGCGTCACCGGGTTGGCGATCATGTTGCGATCGATGAGGCGCAGGATCTGCTCGTAGATCCGCCCGTGCAGCGGCTCGAAGAAATGGTCGGGCCGCAGCTTCGTCTGGACGTCCTCTGCAAGCCGGTTGTCGATCATCAGCGCGCCGAGCAGCGCCGCCTCCGCCTCCACGTTGCAGGGCAGCGACTGCGCGTCGGGCGCGGCGGGTTCGACGATCGCGAAGGGTTGGGAAGCCATGGTCCGACCTGTGAACCTTTCCGCGCGGCCGCTCAAGCCGGCGGGCCTGTGGAACAGGTGGATGAATCATGCTGCACCCGCTAACAAGGCGCAATGGCCGATCCGCGCATCATCGACATCCAGCTCGACGAGCGGTCGATCCTGAAGCGCAATCCGGACATCGAGCAGGAGCGGCGGATCGCGATCTTCGATCTGCTCGAGGCCAATCATTTCGACGTTCCGGGCCGCGATGGCCCCTTCCGCATCGCGCTTGCGGTCGAGGAGGCGCGGCTCGCGATTCGAGTCGCCGACCGGGAAGGCGCGCCGCTCGAGACGATCCGCGTCGGTCTCGCGCGCCTGCGCCGGCCGATTCGCGATTATTTCCAGATCTGCGAATCCTATTTCCGCGCGGTGAGGACGAACGGCGCCAAGGGGATCGAGGCGATCGACATGGCGCGGCGCGGCCTCCACAACGACGCCGCCGAGACGCTGAAGGACTGCCTTGCCGGCAAGGTGGATGTCGATTTCGATACCGCGCGGCGGCTTTTCACCCTGATCTGCGTCCTCCACATCCGGGCATCGACGTCGGTGGTTGACTCGGGCGCCGCCGGCCCCGCATCCATCGCGGGATGAAGTTTCTCCTGCTGCTGCCCGTCCTCGCCCTCGGCGCCTGCGCGACCGAATCGCGGCCCTACAATCCGGTCCGCGACGTTCGCTACAGCGCGATCGGCGCCGATCCCTTCTGGCAGCTGACGATCGGCGACGATCGCATCGTCCTTCGCGTCGCCGCCGATCCGGCGACCGGGCAGGCGCCGCCGGATGCGATCTGGCCGCGCACCCTGCCGCGCATCCAGGATGGCGTCACGACGTGGCAATCGGACAGCGGCACCGCATCGATCGAGATTGAGGCGCGTCCCGGCCCCTGCGGCAGCGACCAGGGGCCGACCTGGCGGGACAGCGTGACGGTGCGCCTTGCGGGGCGCGAACTCACCGGCTGCGGCGGCCTGCTCGTGCCGCGGGCGCGCGACTGATGTCGATCCTGTCCGACCGCTGGATCCGCGAGAAGGCGCGTTCGGAGGGCATGATCGAGCCCTTCGTGGAGGCGCAGCGGCGCGAGGGCTGCATCAGCTACGGCCTCTCCTCCTACGGCTATGACGCGCGCGTCGCCGACGAGTTCAAGATCTTCACCAATGTCGACAATGCGGTGGTCGACCCGAAGGATTTCGCCGCCAACAGCTTCGTCGACCGCAAGACCGATTGCTGCATCATCCCGCCCAACAGCTTCGCGCTGGCGCGAACGGTGGAATATTTCCGGATCCCGCGCGACGTGCTGGTGATCTGCCTCGGCAAGTCCACCTATGCGCGCTGCGGCATCATCGTGAACGTGACCCCGCTCGAGCCCGGCTGGGAGGGCCATGTGACGCTGGAGTTCAGCAACACGACGCCGCTTCCCGCCAAGGTCTATGCGAACGAGGGCGCCTGCCAGTTCCTCTTCCTCCAGGGCAACGAGCCCTGCGAGACGAGCTATGCCGACCGCGCCGGCAAATATATGGGCCAGCGCGGTGTCACCCTGCCGAAGCTCTAGATGGTGCCGCGTGCATCGTCGGCGAGCTCGCCGGGGCCGCGGAGCAGCTTTTCCACCCAGTCGGCATAAGCGGACATGAAGCCGGCGAGGAACCTGTTCGTATCCTCGCTGGTGATCCGCCCGTCCTCGCCGAACCATTTGCCGACCCCGGAGAGATAGGCTTCGGGCTGCGGCATCATCGGCAGATCGAGGAAGACCGCGGACTGGCGCAGATGATGGTTCGCCCCGAACGCGCCGAGCGCGCCGGGCGTCACGCTGACGATCGCCGCCGGCTTCTTCGCCCACACCGATTTTCCATAAGGCCGCGAGCCGACGTCGATCGCATTCTTGAGCGCCCCCGGGATCGATCGATTATATTCGGGCGTGACGAAAAGGACGCCGTCGGCAGGGGCGACCTGCGACCGGAACCGGGTCCATTCGGCCGGCGGCCCGTCCTTCTCGGCATCCTCGTTATAATGCGGAAGATCGCCGATCTCGACGATGCCGAGCTTGAGATGCGCGGGCGCCAGCCGGGCGAGATTGAGCGCGACCTTGCGCGAGAAGGATTCGCGCCGGAGGCTTCCGACGATGACGGCGATCTGGCGGTCCTGTGGCATGATCGACTCCTGCGGACGGTGATTGCGATCGTTCCTATTTACGACCCCGGTGGCGGATATTGGCGGGGCGGCCGCGGCGGCCGACCATATGGCCGGCCCTGTCGCGCCGCTGCGGACGCGCCGGCCGCGCCCTCCCGGCGGGGCGATCCGGCAGCTCGAATCGAAGGCTTCCGCTCGCCGGATCGGCCTCGGCGAGGCGCAGCGCAAGGCGCTGGCCGATCTCGTAGACCTCGCCCGAATCCTCGCCGACGAGCCGCTGTCCCGCCTCGTCATATCGGAAATACTCATCGCCCAACGTCGCCGCGGGCACGAGGCCGTCGCCGCCAAGCTCCTCGACGGTCGCGAAAAAGCCGAAGGGCTGCACCCCGGTGATCCGGCACTGGACGATCGTGCCGACCCGGTCCGACAGATAGGCCGCGACATAGCGATCCATCGTCTCGCGCTCCGCCACCATCGCGCGCCGTTCGAGGTTGGAGATGAGCTCGCCCGTCACCTCCATCGCCGCCGCCTCCTCGTCGGTCAGCCCGCCCTCGCCGAGGGCGTAGGCGCGCACGAGCGACCGGTGGACGACGAGATCGGCGTAGCGCCGGATCGGCGAGGTGAAATGCGCGTAGGAACCGAGCGCAAGCCCGAAATGCCCGGCATTGCGCGGCGCATAATAAGCCTGGGTCTGGGTCCGGAGAATCTGCTCCATGATCTGGGGGAGAATGGCATTCTCCCTATCCTCCTCGGAACCGGGAGGGGGACCGCGATGCGAAGCGTCGTGGCGGACGGGGCTCTCCACCCGCGCGGCGGTCTTGGCCCCCCTCCGCCGGCTTCGCCGGTCCCCCTCCCGGTTCCGGGGAGGATGTTGCGAACCCGTTCGATCACATGGTTGAACGTCGCCGGCCGGACCACCTGGCCAAGCGCGAACTCGATGCCGAAGGTGGCGAGATAGTCCTTGAGCGCGACCAGCTTCTCGCGGCTCGGCGGCTCGTGGACGCGGTACATGACCGGCGCCTTCTTCGCCTCCAGCGCCTTGGCCGCCGCGACATTGGCGGCGATCATGTAATCCTCGATCAGCCGATGCGCGTCGAGCCGCTCGCGCGGCACGACCGAGGTGATCCGGCCTTTCTCGTCGAGCATGACGCGGCGCTCGGGCAGGTCGAGCTCCAGCGGCCCGCGCTTGTCGCGCGCCTTCGCCAGCGCGCGCCAGCAGTCCCAGAGCGGCTTCAGCGTCGATTGGACGAGCGCGCGCGGCACCGGCCCCTCGCTCCCGATCTCTGGCATGTAGCAGACCGGAGAGGCGACCTCGATCCGCTCCTGCCCCGCCTCGCCATCGATCGCCGCCTGCGCGTCTTCATAGGCGATATTGGCGGCGATGCGGACCAGGGCGCGCGCGAACCGCCAGGATTTGAGCGCGCCCGCCTTCGTCACCTGAAGATGGCAGACGAGCGCGGCGCGATCCTCGCCTTCCTTCAGCGAGCAGATGTCGGCCGACAGCGTCTCGGGAAGCATCGGCACCACCCGGTCCGGGAAATAGACGCTGTTGCCGCGCCGCCGCGCCTCCTTGTCGAGCGCGGAGCCGGGGCGGACGTAGAAGCTGACGTCCGCGATCGCGACGATCGCCTTCCACCCGCCCTCATTGGCCGGATCGTCGTCGGGAGCGGCCCACACGGCATCGTCATGGTCGCGCGCATCGGCCGGGTCGATCGCGACGATCGGGATGTGGGCGAGGTCCTCGCGTTCGCCCAAAATCCGCTCGTCCCGAGCGTAGTCGAGGGGCGCTCGTGACGAGTCCGTGCCCGCGCCCCTCGACTTCGCTCGGGGCGAGCGACCTTCTTCGAGCGGAAGCCGCGCAACCCGCTCCGCCTCTGCGAGCACCGCGGCCGGAAACACATGCGGGATTTCGTGCTTGTGGATCGCGATCAGGCTGAAGCTGCGCGGCGCGAAGGGATCGCCGAGGATCGTTTCCACCCGCGCGGCGAGGCGCGGCGGGCGGCCGGTCTTCTCGGCGAGAACGAGATCGCCCGGCGCGGCGCCGTTCAGGTCGGCGATCGGCAGCTCGCGCCGTTCCTTCTTCTCGACCGGGCGCAGCCAATGCCGGTCGCCCTCGCGGTGGACGACGCCAAGGACCAGCTCGCTGCCCTTGAGCAGCTTCTTCATCGGATGGGCGAGCCAGCCGTCGCGCCCTTCCTCGGTGCGCGAAAGAATGCGGTCGCCCGCCGCCAAAGCGGGACCCCTGCCCTTGCGCTCCATCACCCTGAGGCGCGGCGGCGCCCCTTCCGCCTCCCAGCGCTCCGGCACCGCATAAGCGCGGCCCGCCTCGTCCACATCGACGACACGCAGCACCGTGACCTTGGGAATCCCGCCCATGCGATGGAAGGCGCGGCCCGGCCCGGCGTCGATCAGCCCCTCGTCGCCCATGTCGCGAAGCAATTGCTTGAGCGCGATCTTCTCCTGCCCCTTCACGCCGAACGCCTTGGCGATCTCGCGTTTGCCTGCGGGCGCATCCGAAGACTGGATGAAGTCGAGGATCTCCTCGCGGGTGGGAAGGCCGGTTCTTCTGGGATGCTTGACCAATCTATTCTCCCGAACCCGCTCATCCTGAGTAGGCATTGAGCCTGGCGAACTGCCGTATCGAAGGACGGTCCTTCGATACGAGGCTTCGACTTCGCTCAGCCTCTACTCAGGATGAGCGGGAAAGGTTCATCGCGGCTGCCGCGCCGGCGGATTCACCCACGGCTCGAAGGCCCCGCCCGGCACCGCGGAGGCGACCGGGCTCTCCGACCCGTCCGCCGCGACCGCCGAGACGCCGAACACCCAGTCGTCGACGCGGATGTGGTGGAGGATCACTCCCATGTCCGATGTTCCTCCGATAAGTTGCCCGGATGGCGTATTGCCGATCCATGAGGTCGCCATGATCTGCCCGGGGGTCTGCGAATGACGGGTGCTCTGTTCCCAATTGCTCGCATCCGTTCGGCGCCATCGAACGATATAGTCGACCGCGCCCGGAACGATGGGCCATGTCAGGGTCGTATCCGTCGAAACCGCTCCCTCCACCACGGGTTCCGGCGGCATCGGCGCGCGGGCGAGCGCCGCGATGGCGGCGATGTTGAGCTGCGTCACCTTGCGCAGATAGGCGAAGTCCATGTGATCGATCGTGTCGCCGTAGGCGATACCGTTCTCGGTCCTCAAATCCTGGTGCTGCCAGTTGTAATTCTCGACCGCGACCGAGAAGCGGATCGCGGGATAGCCGAGGCGCTGGAACGGGATATGATCGCCGCCGCGCCCGAAGCGGTCGGTGCGCCAGATCTGGCGCACGTCGAGGCCGACCGCGATCTCGTCGGCGATATCGGCGACGAAGCGCGAGAGGTTGCGCGAGGGCGAATCGTTGAAGCCGCCGCGGCTGCGCTGGGCGGCGATCAACTCCGGCGTCGCGTCGGCGCGCACCCCTTCGGAGAGGACGCGGACGTGGGAATCGTCGCAGACGCCGTCGGCGCCGCAGCTGTTGCCGATAATGTCGTTGTTGAAATCGGCCTCGACCCGCCAGTGATGATCCTTCGCATATTGCGCCAGGATCGTGCTGCCGTTGAGGCCCTGCTCCTCGCCGGTGACCGCCGCGTAGACGATCGTCGCCGGGAAGCGATAGCGCGAGAGCACCCGCGCCGCCTCCAGCACCGCGGCGGTGCCCGAGCCGTCGTCATTGGCCCCCGGCGCGTCGGCGGTGGTGTTCATCACGTCGGTGACGCGGCTGTCGATATGGCCGGTGATGACGATGACGCGGGTTGGATCGGTGGTGCCGCGCTGGATGGCGACCACGTCCTCCACCAGGCTCGGCGTCGGGATGCGCGCATTGGTGACGGTATCCGAGGGTCGGACGATCTCGAGGCAGCCGCCGCAGGCCTGGCTATGACGGCGGAACTCGCTTTCCGCCCAGTTGAGCGCCGCGCCGATGCCGCGCGTCGGATTGTCGCGCACCGACAAGGTGTGGCGCGTGCCGAAGGCGACGAGCCGCTCGACGGTTGCGTGCAGCCGCTCCTGCGACACCTGGTCGACGATCTCGCGCAGGCTCGGCGCGGGCGGCGGCGCGTTCTGCGCGGCGGCGGGGATGGCGAGAAAAAGGGCGGCGATCGGGGCGAGCTGCTTTCTCATGGCGGCTAGCCTGTGCGCCTCGAGCCCGCCCGCCGCAAGCCCCGCCTTGCGTGCCCCCGGATTCCGCGCGACCAGTGCGGCTTTCCGATGCCGGACAGCTGATCGACGGCGATGTCGGCTATCTGAGGGTCCGGCTGCTTTACAGCCCCAACACAGCGTGTACAGTTCCGCCCGTCATCCGGGGAGGGAATTCGATGCTCGAGCTCAATGATGTCAGCCATGTCTATGCCAATGGCACGCGGGCGCTCGATCATGTGACCCTGTCGATCCCGCGCGGCATGTATGGGCTGCTCGGGCCCAACGGCGCCGGCAAGTCGACGCTGATGCGGACGATCGCGACGCTCCAGACGCCGAGCGAAGGCGCGATCCGCTTCGGGGAGATCGACGTCATCGCCGAGCCCGAAAAGCTGCGCCGGACGCTCGGCTACCTCCCCCAGGATTTCGGCGTCTATCCGCGCGTCTCCGCCTATGACATGCTCGACCATATGGCGGTGCTGAAGGGCGTCGCGTCGAAATCGGATCGCAAGGCGATTGTGGAAAGCCTGCTCGGCCAGACCAATTTGTGGTCCGTCCGCAAGAAGGCGCTGGCCGGCTTTTCGGGCGGGATGCGCCAGCGCTTCGGCATCGCCCAGGCCCTGATCGGCAATCCCGAGCTCATCATCGTCGACGAGCCGACCGCCGGCCTCGATCCGGAGGAGCGCAACCGCTTCCTCAACCTGCTCGCCGAGATCGGCGAGAATGTCGTCGTCATCCTGTCGACCCACATCGTCGAGGACGTGTCGGACCTCTGCCCCCGCATGGCGGTAATCGCCGACGGGCGCATCCGCCTGGAAGGCGCGCCGGCCGAGCTGATCGCCAGGACGCGCGGCCATATCTGGACCAAGACGATCGACCGCGACGCGCTCGATGCCGCGCGCGAGAAGCATGAGGTGATCTCGACCCGCCTGTTCGCCGGACGCACCGTGATCCACGTCCTGTCCGAAAGCGACCCCGGCGACGGCTTCGCGCCGGTCCAGGGCGGGCTCGAGGATGTCTATTTCTCGACCCTCGCCCAATCGCGCCGCGCGGCCTGAAGGAGCCGGCCGGATGTTCGCGAAGATCGCCAGCTTCGAATTTCGCTACCAGCTCAGGAACCCGGTTTTCTGGGTGGCCGCGACATTGCTGTTCCTGCTCAGCTTCGGCTTCGTCGCCAGCGACGCTGTCTCGCTTGGCGGGGGCAACGGCAACACCCATCGCAACAGCCCGTTCCTGATCACGATCGCGCTCTATATCTTCTCGATCTTCTACATGTTCGTGACGACGGCGTTCGTCGCCAACGTGATCGTGCGCGACGATGACAGCGGCTTCGGCCCGATCGTGCGATCGACCCGCATCACCAAGTTCGACTATCTGTTCGGCCGCTTCGCCGGCGCCTTCCTGATCGCCGCCCTCGCCTTCCTCGCCGTGCCGCTGGGGATCTGGTTCGGATCGGTGATGCCGTGGATCGACAGCGAGACGCTGGGACCGAACCAGGCCGCCTTCTACCTGTGGCCCTATCTCACGCTGGCACTGCCCAACATCTTCGTCACCTCGGCGATCTTCTTCGCGCTGGCGACCGCGACGCGATCGATGATGACGACCTATCTCGGCGTCGTTGGCTTCCTCATCCTGTGGCTCATCGTGAATGCGGTGCTGTCGCGAAATCCCGAATATCGCGAGATCGCCGCGATGGTCGATCCGTTCGGCGGCGGCGCGATGGGCCGGGCGACACGCTACTGGACGGCGGCCGAACGCAATGGCGCGCTGGTGCCGTTCGAGGGCCTGCTCGTGTGGAACCGGCTGCTGTGGGCCGCGATCGGCGTCGCCTTCCTTGGCGCCGCTTATGCCGCCTACCGCTTCGCCGACAAGGGCATGTCGCGGCGCAAGCGCAAGGCGGAGCGGCTTGCCCGGATCGCCGAGGCCGAGACGCCGCCGCCGGTCTCGACCGGCCCGCTGCCGACGCCCGATGCCGCCCGCGCCGGCCGCGCCCAGCTGGTCGCGCGGACGCGGATCGAAGTGCAGCAGGTCTTCCGCAGCCCCGCCTTCGTGGTGCTGATGGCCTTCGGCCTGTTCAACACCATTGCCGGCCTGTGGTTCGGCGACGACATCTACGGCACCCAGCCCTATCCGATCACCTTCTCGCTCATCCCGACGCTTCAGAGCGGCTTCGGCCTGATCCCGATCATCATCGCCATCTATTATTCCGGCGAGCTGGTGTGGCGCGAGCGGGACCGGCGGATGCACGAGATCATCGATGCGACGCCGCTCCCCAACTGGGCCTTCGCGGTGCCCAAGGTGATCGCGGTCGCGCTCGTGCTCATGGCCACCTATGCGATCAGCGTCGTTGCCGCGATTCTGGTCCAGCTTCTCAAGGGCTGGACCGATCTGGAGCTCGGCAAATATCTTCTCTGGTACATCCTGCCGGAAAGCTGGGACGCGATCCAGCTCGCGATCCTCGCCGTGTTCGTTCAGGCGCTCTGCCCGAACAAATATCTCGGCTGGGGCATCATGGTGCTCTACATCATCGCGACGCTCGTCTTCCACAGCATCGGGCTGGAGCACGATCTCTATCTCTACGGCAACAGCCCGCGTGAGCGCTATTCGGACATCAACGGCGCCGGCACGTTCTGGATCGCCGCCTGGTGGTTCCGGCTCTACTGGGGCGCGGTGGCCGTCATCCTGCTTGCCGCGGCGCATCTCCTGTGGCGGCGCGGCACTGAAACCCGGCTGAAGCCGCGCGTCAGGCTTGCCAGGGCGCGGCTCGCCGGATCGCCGGGCCTCATCATGGGCGCCGGTGCGCTGATCGCGATCGTCACCGGCGTCTGGATCTTCTACAACACCAACATCCTCAACGATTACCGGACGAAGGGCGACAACGAGCGCTTCGCCGCGGATTACGAGCGCAAATATCTGCGCTACGAGAACCTGCCACAGCCGACGATCAGCCACGTCGTGATGAACGTCGATCTCCACCCCCGCGAGATCCGCGCGGACGTGACCGGCAGCTATCGGCTCACCAACCTGACCGGCCAGCCGATCCGCGACGTCCACGTCCGCAATCCAGACCGCAATCTGGAAATCCTTTCCATCGATTTTCCGGGCGCGCGGATCGCCTCGGACGACACACGCTTCGGCTATCGCATCTACCGGCTCGACCAGCCGATGGCGCCGGGCGAGAGCCGCACCTTGTCCTTCCACACGCGCCGCCAGCAGATCGGCTTCCGCAACGATCAGCCCGACGAGCGGCTCGTTCCGAACGGCACCTTCCTCAACAATAACGAGCTGACCCCGGCGATCGGCATGGATCGCAACGAACTGCTCACCGACCGGATCACGCGTCGCAAATATGGCCTCACCGGCGAGCTTCGCCCGCCGCGGCTCGAGGACGTGGCGGCGACGCGGCGCAATTATTTCGGCGGCGGCTGGACGACTGCGGACATCACCGTCGCGACCGACGCCGATCAGGTCCCGATCGCGCCTGGCCGCACTGTTTCCGACGTGACCCGGGGCGGCCGCCACATCGTCCGCTTCGTGTCTGAGGCGCCGATCCTCACCTTCTTCTCGATCCAGTCGGCGCGCTACCAGGTCGCCCGCCGGGTCCACGACGGCATCAACCTCGCCGTTTATTACGATGCGGCCCATCCGTGGAACGTCGATCGGATGCTGAACGGAATGGAGCATTCGCTCGATTACTTCCAGAGCGCCTTCGGTCCCTATCAGTTCGATCAGGCGCGGATCATCGAATTTCCGGGCTATGCGACCTTCGCCCAGTCCTTCGCCAACACGATCGCCTATTCGGAAGCCATCGGCTTCGCGGCGGACGTGCGCGATCCGGACAAGATCGATTACGTGACCTATGTCACCGCGCACGAGCTTGCCCATCAATGGTGGGCGCACCAGGTGATCGGCGCCGACACGCAGGGCGGCACCATGCTCAGCGAAACACTCGCCCAATATTCCGCGCTGATGGTGATGAAGCGGCTTTACGGGCCGGACAAGATGCGCCGGTTCCTCCAGTACGAACTCGACAATTATCTCCGCAGTCGCGGCGGCGAGACCATCGAGGAGCTGCCGCTCGAGCGGGTCGAGAACCAGCCCTACATCCATTACCGCAAGGGCTCGCTCGTCATGTATCTGTTGCAGGAGCGGATGGGCGAGGCCGCGGTCAACCGCGCGCTCCACCAGCTCATCGAGCGCTATCGCTTCCACGGCGCGCCCTATCCGCGCTCGATCGACCTCGTGAACCTCCTCCGGGCGCAGGCGACCACGCGCGAGCAGCAGGATCTCATCACCGACCTGTTCGAGCGGATCACCATCTATGATCTCAAGACGGTAAGCTCGACAGCGACCCGCCGCGCCGATGGCCAATGGGACGTGACCATGACGGTCGATGCTCGCAAATATTATGCCGGCGGCCACGGCAACGAGCGCGAGGCGCCGCTGAACGACAGCATCGAGCTGGGTCTGTTCACCGCCCTTCCCGGCCACGGCGCCTTCGACCGCCGCAACGTCGTGATGATGGAGCGCCGGCCGATCCACGCCGGCCGCCAGACCTTCCACTTCGTGACCCGGACGCGGCCGACCCACGCCGGCATCGATCCCTATAATTTCTACATCGACCGCAATTCGGACGACAACGTCACGACAGTCGGGTGAGATCGCCTCCGAGGGCTCGGTCCCGCATCCCCGACGTGACGCGGGACCGCCGCCGCAATGTCGGCGCAGAGCCGCGCGAGCGGTGTTCACGGCCGCTGCGCTCGTCAGGGTGACGCTGGGGTGACGTGCCCGGCGCCGCCCGGCTATGCGGCCTGCGTTACCGGACGGAGCTGCGGATCCTCAACATTCTTGATCCGAACCCGGTCAGACGGCGGCCACCACCTGTTCGATCGCGCCGAAGATCGAATGGCCGTGGGCGTCCTCCATCCAGATACGCACGGTGTCGCCGGCCTTGAGGAACGGCGTCGCGGGCTTGCCGTCGAGGATCGTCTCGACGGTGCGGACCTCGGCGAGGCAGGAATAGCCGCGGCCGCCGCGATCGACCGGCCGGCCCGGGCCGCCATCGGCGTCGCGGTTGGAGACGGTGCCGGAGCCGATGATCGATCCTGCGCCGATCTTCCGCGTCTTCGCCAGATGCGCGACGAGCGTGGCGAAATCGAAGGTCATGTCCTCCCCCGCGTCGGCGCGGCCGAAGGGCTGGCCGTTGAGATCGACCTTGAGCACGCCGTGCAGCTTGCCCTCGCGCCACGCCTCGCCAAGCGCGTCCGGGGTCACGAACACCGGCGACAGCGCCGAGGCGGGCTTCGACTGAAGGAAGCCGAACCCCTTGGCAAGCTCGGCGGGAATGAGGTTTCGCAGGCTCACGTCGTTGACCAGCCCGACGAGCTTGACGTGGCCGAGCGCGGCCTCGCGGTCGACCCCGCGCGGCACATCGTCGGTCACGACCACGATTTCGCCCTCCAGGTCGCAGCCCCAGGCCTCGTCGGCGAGCGGGATCGGATCGCGCGGCGCCAGCATCTCGTCGGAGCCGCCCTGGTACATCAGCGGATCGGTCCAGAAGCTTTTGGGCAACTCTGCCCCGCGCGCCTGCCGGACGAGGGCGACATGGTTCACATAGGCCGATCCGTCCGCCCACTGATAGGCGCGGGGCAGCGGCGCGGCGGCCTCGCGCTCGTGGAACCGCTCGAGCGGGACCGTCTCGTGCGCGACATCGGTGGCGAGCAGCCGCAGCTGCCCTTCCGCCCAGCCCCAATTGTCGAGCGCCGCCTGGAGGGTCGGCGCGATATGGGTCGCGTCCGCGCACCAGGCGAGATCGTCCGAGACCACCACCAGCCGCCCGTCGCGGCCCTGCTTCATCGATGCAAGCTTCATGGCCCCCTCATCCGCGCTGGCGCGCAGGAGATCAACCCCGCCCACCGTCATGCCGATGGCTAGCTCAACCCATCAATTCAGCCTGCCCCGCCGAGACCGCCGCCCCCAGCCACTCGACGAACGCCCCGACCCGCGCCGATCGCCGCGTGTCGGCATGGGTGACCAGCCAGAAGGAGCGCGTCACCGCCACCTCGTCGAGCAGCCGGACGAGCATTGGGTCGGCGTCGCCCATGAAGCAGGGCAGCACCGCCACGCCGGCCCCGGCCGCGACCAGCCGGTGCTGGGCGGTGATGCTGGTGCTCCTGAGGCGCGGCTGCAGCGCCGGATCGATCTCGGTCAGGTAGCTCAGCTCCTGCGAATAGAGCAGGTCCGGCACATAGCCGATCAGCGGCAGCCGCCTGAGATCGGCCCGGCTCGCTACGGGTCCGTGCGCCGCCAGCCAATCCCGCGCGCCGTAGAGCCGCAGCCGGTAGTCGGTCAGCTTGCGCACGAACAGCGGCCCCTTGCGCGGCCGGTCGAGCAGGATCGCCACGTCCGCCTCGCGCCGCGACGGATTGAGGAAGCCGGACGAGGCGACGAGATCGACGATGAGGCGCGGATGGGCCTCGGCGAGCGCGGGCAGGCGCGGCGCGACGAACCAGGTGCCGAAGCCCTCCGACGCGCTGATCCGCACGGAGCCAGACAGTTCCGCCCCGCCTTCCGCCCCAGTCTCGATCTCGCGCACCTGGCGCTCCATCGCCTCGGCGCGTTCCCGGAGGCGTTCACCCGCCTCGGTCAGCGCCTGTCCGTCCTTGCCCTGCTCGAACAGGGTCTGGCCGATCGCCCGCTCCAGCCGCCTGAGGCGCCGCCCCACCGTGGTCGCGTCCACGCCCAGCTGCGCCGCCGCCCGGGCGAGTTGCCCGGCCCGCGCGACCGCGAGGAAATGCTTGAGATCGTCCCACCGCACATGCCTGCAATAATGCAGGCAACACCTGCAAGTCTACCTTCTTGCCTGCACTCTTGCGCGGGCGCATAGCGGCGCCGACCCCCGTCACGAGAGGCTCTTTCCCATGCGCAATATCGACCATTATATCGCCGGCCTGCCCTTCGCCTCCGGCGAGCGGCAGGGTGACGTGTTCAACCCGAGCGAGGGCAGCGTCCAGGCGCAGGTCCGCTTCGGCACCGCCGCCGATCTCGAAAGGGCGGTCGCCGCCGCGCGCGAGGCGCAGCCGGCCTGGGCGGCGACCAACCCGCAGCGCCGCGCGCGCGTCATGTTCCGCTTCAAGGAGCTGGTCGAGGCGAACATGGAGGATCTCGCCCTCCTCCTCGCAAGCGAGCACGGCAAGGTCGTCGCCGATGCGCGCGGCGATGTGCAGCGCGGGCTTGAGGTCATCGAATTTTCCTGCGGCATCCCCCATTCGCTGAAGGGCGAATATACGGTCGGCGCCGGCCCCGGCATCGACGTCTATTCGATGCGCCAGCCGCTCGGCATCGTCGCCGGCATCACGCCGTTCAACTTCCCGGCGATGATCCCGATGTGGATGTTCGGCCCGGCCATCGCCTGCGGCAACGCCTTCATCCTGAAGCCTTCCGAGCGCGATCCGTCCGTCCCCGTCCGCCTCGCCGAGCTGATGAAGGAAGCGGGCCTTCCCGATGGCATCCTCCAGGTCGTCCACGGCGACAAGGAGATGGTCGACGCGATCATCGAGCATCCCGAGATCCACGCGATCAGCTTCGTCGGCTCGTCCGATATCGCCCAATATATCTATGCCGGCGGCACCGCCCGCGGGAAGCGCGTGCAGGCGTTCGGCGGCGCCAAGAATCACGGCATCGTCATGCCGGACGCCGATCTCGACATGGTGGTGAACGATCTTGCGGGCGCGGCCTTCGGCAGCGCCGGCGAGCGCTGCATGGCGCTCCCGGTCGTCGTGCCGGTTGGCGACAGGACCGCTAATGCCCTGCGCGAAAAGCTGATCCCGGCGATCCGGGCGCTGCGCGTCGGCGTCTCGACCGATGCGGAGGCCCATTACGGCCCGGTGGTGAGCGCCGCGCACAAGGCGCGGATCGAGAACTACATCCAGATGTGCGCCGACGAGGGGGGCGAGCTGGTGATCGACGGCCGCAACTTCACGCTCCAGGGGCATGAGAACGGCTTCTTCGTCGGCCCGACCTTCTTCGATCATGTCAAGCCGAGCTTCCGCTCCTACAAGGAGGAGATTTTCGGCCCCGTGCTCCAGATGGTCCGCGCGGAGAGCTTCGAGGAGGCGGTGCGCCTGCCGAGCGAGCACGAATATGGCAATGGCGTCGCGATCTTCACCCGCAACGGCCACGCCGCCCGCGAATTCGCGGCCCGGGTCAATGTCGGCATGGTCGGGATCAACGTGCCGATCCCGGTCCCCGTCGCCTACCACACTTTCGGCGGCTGGAAGCGCTCCGGCTTCGGCGACATCGACCAGCACGGCCCCGAGGGCGTCCGCTTCTGGACCAAGAACAAGAAGGTCACGCAGCGCTGGCCCGACGGCAGCGCGACCGGCGAGAATGCGTTCGTCATTCCAACGATGGGGTAGCCCCGACAATCATCCGTTCGTCCCGAGCGAAGTCGAGGGGCGCTGGCAAAGAGCCCGCGAAACGCCCCTCGACTTCGCTCGGGACGAACGACAAAGAGGCGAGATGACCAACCAGTTCGACCTCACCGACGAGCAGCGCCAGATCCAGGAGATGGCGCAGCAATTCACTGCCGATGCCATCACGCCGCACGCGGCGGAATGGGACGAGAAGCACATCTTCCCGCGCGAGACGATCCGCGCCGCGGCCGAGCTCGGTTTCGGCTCGATCTACGTTTCCGAGGAGTCGGGCGGCATCGGGCTCGGCCGGCTGGAGGCGGCCTTGATCATGGAGGCGATGGCCTATGGCTGCCCGTCGACCAGCGCCTTCGTCTCGATCCACAACATGGCGAGCTGGATGATCGACCGCTTCGGCTCTCAGGCGGTCAAGGACAAATATCTCCCGTCGCTGGTGACGATGGAAAAGATGGCCTCCTATTGCCTGACCGAGCCCGGATCGGGCTCGGACGCGGCCGCGCTGAAGACGAAGGCGGTGAAGGACGGCGATCATTATGTCGTCACCGGTTCCAAGGCCTTCATCTCCGGCGGCGGCGAGAATGAGGTCTATGCCTGCATGGTCCGCACCGGCCAGGAGGGGCCGAAAGGCATTTCCTGCCTGGTCATCGAAAAGGACATGCCCGGCGTCAGCTTCGGCGCGCAGGAGAAGAAGCTCGGCTGGCATTCGCAGCCGACCGCGCAGGTGAATTTCGACGGCGTGCGCGTGCCCGCCGAGAATCTCGTCGGCGGCGAGGGCGAGGGCTTCCGCATCGCGATGATGGGGCTCGACGGCGGCCGGCTCAATATCGGCGCGTGCAGCCTCGGCGGCGCCCAGCGCTGCCTCGACGAAGCTGTGAAATATACCAAGGAGCGCAAGCAGTTCGGCCAGCCGATCGCCGATTTCCAGAACACCCAGTTCACGCTCGCCGACATGGAGACCGAGCTGCAGGCGGCGCGGATGCTGCTCTATGCGGCGGCGGTGAAGGTGACCGAGAACGCGCCCGACAAGACCAAGTTCGCCGCCATGGCCAAGCGCCTCGCCACCGATTCAGGCTCGGCGATCGTCGATCGGGCGCTCCAGCTCCACGGCGGCTACGGCTATCTGCAGGATTATCCGATCGAGCGCTTCTGGCGCGACCTTCGCGTCCATTCGATCCTCGAGGGGACGAACCAGGTGATGCGAATGATCGTCGGCCGCGAGCTCACCCGGCAATGATCCTTCGATACCCGCCTTCGCCAGGCTCAGTCCCTACTCTGGATGAGCGGAGTGGGAGACTTGCAACAACCCGCTCATCCTGAGTAGCCGGTGAGCTTGTCGAACCGGCATATCGAAGGACGCACCGCATTCACACGATGACGCCAAAAGTGATCGACCGGGTCGAGGGCAATGTCGGCCGGCTGAGCCTCAACCGGCCCAAGGCGATCCATGCGCTCGATCTCGACATGGTCCTCAAGATGACCGCGTCGCTGATCGAATGGCTGCACCGCGACGACATCGAGGCGGTGCTCATCGATCACCATGAGGGTCGCGGTTTCTGCGCCGGCGGGGACGTGGTTTCCATCGCGCAGAGCGCCAAGGGCACCGGCAAGGCGGCGCGCGACTTCTTCTTCAACGAATATCGGCTGAACCACCTGCTCTTCACCTATCCCAAGCCCACCGTCGTGTTCATGGACGGCATCACGATGGGCGGCGGCGTCGGTATTTCTCGCCCCTGCCGCTATCGCGTCGCCACGGACCGGACGATGTTCGCGATGCCGGAGACCTCGATCGGCCTCTTCCCCGACGTGGGCGGCGGCTGGCACCTGTCTCGCCTGCTCGGCCGGCTGCCGCAATATCTGGCGCTGACCGGCGCGCGGCTCGACGGTGCCGATTGCTTCGCGCTCGGCCTCGCGACCCATTATGTGGCCCATGAGGACGTCGATCAGCTGAAGGCCGATATCGCCCGCGATCCCGACCGGATCGACGCGCATCTCGCCCATGCCCAGGCCGCGCCGCCGCCGGCGCGGATCAAGGAGGATCGCGACAAGATCTGCCGCCTGTTCGCCGCCGACACGCTGGAGGGCGTGCTGGCGACGCTCGACGCGGACGGATCGGAATGGGCGGCGAAGACGGCGGCGAACCTGCGGACGAAATCGCCGATGTCGTGCAAGGTGTCGCTCCGGTTGCTCGAGGAAGGCGCGAAGATGCGCGACTTCGCGGGCGAGATGGGGATGGAATATGCGCTCGTCGCCCATGTCGCCGCCTGGCCCGATCTTGCCGAGGGCGTCCGGGCGCTGCTCATCGACAAGGACAATGCGCCGAAATGGACGCCGCCGACCCCCGAAGAGGTGACGGCCGAAATGGTCGACGCGATGTTCGCGCCCTTGCCGCCCGACGAGGCCTGGTCGCCGCTTCCGCTGGTGAGGAACCGATGATCCCCGGAAACCCCGCGCGAGCCTTGCGGCGCGTGGCGGCGGTGGTTCGGCCATGACCGACAGCCGCGTCTGGAAGCTTCCCGAAACCGCGCCCGATCCGGCCGCGCTGGCTGCCGCGTGGGGCCGCGTCATCGAGAACGGCCTCGCGGCGCTCCAGGCCGGCGCGACGCCCGCGACCAGCCTTGCCTTCGATCCGGCCGCGCCGGCGCGGGCGATGGCCGATTTCACCGCGCAGCTCTGGTCGAACCCGCTCGCCCTGCTCCAGGCGAGCCAGGCCGCGGCTTCGGAATGGATGGAGCTGTGGGGCGCCGCCGCCCGCCGCGGCGCCGGCCAGGCGGTCGAGCCGGTGATCGCCCCCGAACGTGGCGACCGCCGTTTCAACGATCCGGCGTGGAGCGAGGAGCCCGTCTTCGATTATCTGAAGCAGGCCTATCTGCTCGCCGCGCGCCAGGCGACCGATCTCGTCGCCAAGGCCGATGGCATCGACGAGGCCACGCGCACCCGCGCCGAATTCTACACGCAGGCGTGGCTCGCCGCGCTCTCGCCCGCCAATTTCGCCTTCACCAATCCCGAGGCGATCCGCCGCGCGATCGAGACCGGGTCGATCAGCCTGCTCTCCGGCCTCGCCAATCTCTTGGCCGATGCCGCGACCGAGGCGAAGCTGCCGGTCCGCCGCGCCTCCGCCGGGTTCGCGCTCGGCAAGGATCTCGCGGCGACGCCGGGCAGCGTCGTCTTCCAGAACGAGCTGATGCAGCTCATCCAATATGCCCCGGCGACCGAAACCGTGTTCAGGCGCCCCCTGCTCTACGTCCCGCCGCTGGTGAACAAATATTACCTGCTCGATCTCCAGCCCAAATCCTCGCTGATCCGCTGGCTGGTCGAGCAGGGCCACACGCTGTTCGTCATCTCCTGGATCAATCCCGGGCCGGAGCTCGCCGACAAGGGGCTCGACGACTATCTCGCCGAAGGCCCGCTGGCGGCGCTCGACGCGATCGCGAAGGCGACCGGGGAAAAGGCCGTCGACCTGTTCGGCTTCTGCATGGGCGGCACGCTCGCCGCGATGGCGACGGCCCGCGCCGCGCCCGGCCGCGTCGCCTCGCTCACCACGATCGGATCGATGTTCGATTTCGCGAACATGGGCCAGTGGGCGACCTTCCGCGAGCCGGCCCAGCTGGAGGCGATGGAGCGCCATCTCGAGGCCAGGGGGATCATGGCCGCGCACGAGCTGCAGACGCTCTTTTCGGTGGTTCGCGCGAACGATCTCATCTGGTCGTCCGTCGTCAGCCACTATCTGCTCGACCAGGAGGCGCCGCCGTCGGACATCCTCCACTGGTTCGCCGACGGGGCCAACATCCCCCGGGCCTTCCTGCTCGATTGGGCGAAGCGGATCCTCGTCGCCAACGAGCTGACGAGGCCCGGCGCGCTGGCCTTCGATACGCCGGCCATGGTCATCTCGCTGAAGGACGACCACGTCTCCGCCTGGCAGGCGACCTATGACGGCGCGAAGCTGCTCGGAGGCCAGACGCGGTTCCTCCTCGGCGGCTCGGGCCACAATGCCGGCGTCATCAATCCGCCGAGCGCGAACAGGCACGGCTACTGGACCAACGACGCGATGCCCGCCGCCGCCGAGCAATGGCTCGAAGGCGCCACGCGGCACGAGGGCAGCTGGTGGCCCGAATGGCAGGCCTGGCTGGTCCGCGACGGGGCCGCGAAGGTCAAGGCCCGCAAGCCGAAGAACGAGATCGAACCGGCGCCCGGAAGCTATGTGCGGATGCGCTGAAGGAGGACTGATGAGCTACGAAACGATTGTGGTCGAGCAACGCGGCGCGGTGACCCTGGTCACGCTGAACCGCCCGCAGGCGCTGAACGCGCTCAACAGCCAGGTGCTCGCCGATCTGATCCATGCCTTCGCCGCCTATGACGCGGACCCGGATCAGCGCTGCCTCGTCCTTACCGGCTCCGAAAAGGCCTTCGCCGCGGGCGCCGACATCAAGGAGATGGAGGCGCAGGGCTTTGCCGAAATGTACGGCAGCAACTTCTTCGCCGGCTGGGAAAAGGTGACCGCGACCCGCAAGCCGTGGATCGCCGCGGTCGCCGGCTTCGCATTGGGCGGCGGCTGCGAGGTCGCGATGATGGCCGATTTCATCATCGCCGCCGACACCGCGAAGTTCGGCCAGCCGGAAATCAAGCTCGGCGTCGCCCCCGGCATGGGCGGATCGCAGCGCCTGACCCGCGCGATCGGCAAGGCCAAGGCGATGGAAATGTGCCTCACCGGCCGGATGATGGGCGCCGAGGAGGCGGAACGCGC
Organism: Sphingosinicella ginsenosidimutans; assembly: GCF_007995055.1. NCBI lineage: Bacteria > Pseudomonadati > Pseudomonadota > Alphaproteobacteria > Sphingomonadales > Sphingomicrobiaceae > Allosphingosinicella > Allosphingosinicella ginsenosidimutans. The sequence continues at coordinate 329,711 of NZ_VOQQ01000001.1, forward strand.
TGGCCTGGTCGCCCGAATCGTCCCCGCCGCCGATCTGGTCGCCGAGGCGCTGAAGACCGCCGAGCAGATCGCCGGCATGGCCCCCCTCGCCGCCATCGCCAACAAGGAGATGGTGAACGCCGCCTTCGAGACCGGCCTCGCCCAGGGCATCCTCTTCGAGCGCCGGCTGTTCCACGGCCTGTTCGGCACCGAAGACCAGAAGGAAGGGATGAACGCCTTCGTCGGCAAGCGTCAGGCGGAGTGGAAAGGGAAGTAAGCGGCCCAGGAGAGAGCGTGGTGAAGGGCTCCTGGATCCGTTCGCCCCGAGCGTAGTCGACGGGCGCCGGCACGGACCCATCACTCCCGCCCCTCGGCTTCGCTCGGGACGAACGAGTTTTTTTGCATTGCACCGGAGGATTTGGACAATGGCACGGATCGCATTCATCGGGCTCGGCAATATGGGCGGCGGGATGGCCGCGAACCTTGCCAAGGCGGGGCATGAGGTCGTTGCCTTCGACCTGTCCGAACCCGCGCTCGCCAGGGCGGAGGAGCGTGGCGCCACGCGCGCCGCGTCCGCCGAGGCGGCGATGGAGGGGGCCGAGGCGGTCGTCACCATGCTGCCGGCCGGCAAGCATGTCCGCGACGTCTACGAGGCCAGCATCATCGGCAAGGCGCCGACCGGCGCGATCCTGATGGATTGCTCGACCATCGACGTCGCCACCGCGCGCGAGGTGATCGCGAAGGCCGCCGCTGCGGGCTACGGGATGGTCGATGCGCCGGTCTCGGGCGGCATCGCCGCCGCCGAGGGCGGCACGCTCACCTTCATGGTCGGCGGCACCGACGGCGCGTTCGAGCGCGCCCGGCCCTATCTGGAAATCATGGGCAAGGCGGTGATCCATGCGGGCGAGGCCGGCGCCGGCCAGGCGGCCAAGATCTGCAACAACATGCTGCTCGGCGCGACGATGGCCGCGACCTGCGAGACCTTCGCCATGGCGAAGAAGCTGGGGCTCGATCTCCAGACCTTCTACGACATCTCGTCCAAGGCCTCGGGCCAATCCTGGTCGATGACCAGCTACTGCCCCGTCCCCGGGGTCGGTCCGGAGACGCCGGCCGATCGCGATTACGAGGGCGGCTTCGCGGCCGGCCTGATGCTGAAGGATCTCCGCCTCGCCATGGAGGCGGCGCGCAGCGTCGATGCCTATACGCCGATGGGGAGCGAGGCCGAGGTGCTCTACACCCGCTTCGCCGAAGCGCTTGGCGGCGCCGGCCGCGATTTCTCCGCGATCATCAAGATGATCGACGACAGCTGGACGCCGCCCGAGGGCACGAACACGCCGGCCCCGCCGATCGGCGCGAAGGTCTAGTTAAGCACCGACTCCACCGCGCGCCGCCATCCGTCCAGGCGGGCGGCGCGCGTCTCGCCGGCCATGGCCGGCGCAAAGCGATCGACGCGTCCGCGCATCGCCGCCGCCTCGTCGAGCGTGGCGAACAGCCCGCTTCCGACCCCGGCCAGCATGGCCGCGCCGAGCGCGGTCGTCTCGATGAAGTGCGGCCGCTCGACCTCGACGCCGAGCATGTCCGAGAGATCCTGGGCCAGCCAGGCATTGGCGGCCATTCCGCCGTCGATCCTGAGCTCGCGCCACTCGGCGCCATCGGCCGCGAAGGCGGTCATCAGATCGTGCGTCTGGTAGCTTTGCGCCTCCAGCGCCGCCCGCGCGACATGGGCCCGTGTCGCCCCGAAATTGAGCCCGGCGAGCGCGCCCCGTGCCTCCGGCCGCCACCAGGGCGCGCCAAGCCCGACGAGCGCGGGGACCAGGTAGAGGCCCGCATTGTCGGGAACCGATCGGGCCAGCGCCTCCGTCTCCTCGGCCGTGGCGAGAAGGCCGAGCGCGTCGCGGAGCCATTTGACCAGGCTCCCCGCCACGAACACCGATCCTTCCAGTGCATAAGCGCGCGTGCCGCCGATCTGCCAGGCGATCGTCGTCAGCAGCCGGTTCGTCGAGGCGCGCGCCTCCGCCCCGGTATTGGTGAGCACGAACGCACCCGTGCCATAGGTGGCCTTGGTCGCGCCCGGCGACAGGCAGGACTGGCCGATCGCCGCCGCCTGCTGATCGCCCGCCACGCCGCAGATCGGGATCGGCGCGCCGAACGCCTCCGTCTCGCCGATCCGTCCGGCGCAATCGACGATCTCCGGAAGGGTGCGCGGCGCCACGCCGAACAGGTCGCACAGGCCCGCGTCCCACCGGCCGGCATTGATGTCCATGAGGGCGGTGCGCGCCGCATTGCTGGCGTCGGAGACATGGAGCCCGCCGGTCAGCTTGAAGATCAGCCAGCTTTCGACGGTCCCGACCGCGAGATCGTCCCCCGCCCCCGCGACGTCCGGCCAGTTGGCCAGCGCCCAGGCGATTTTCGAGGCGCTGAAATAGGGGTCGAGCAGCAGGCCCGTCTTCGCCTGCACCGCCGCCTCGTACCCCGCCTCCTCGAGCTGGGCGCACATTTCGGCGGTTCGGCGGTCCTGCCAGACGATCGCGGGCGCGAGCGGCGCGCCGGTCCGTTTCGACCAGAATATGACTGTCTCGCGCTGGTTGGCGATGCCGAGGCCGGCGATGCGTTCCGCGCCTCCGGCCCGCTCGACCATCGCGCGGGCGCAGGCGAGGCTCGAGGTCCAGATTTCGGCCGCGTCCTGCTCGACCCAGCCGGGCCGCGGATAGGATTGGGCGAGCTCGCGCGCCTCGACGCCGAGGCACGTCCCGTCGCGCGCGAACAGCATCGCGCGCACGCTCGTCGTCCCCGCATCGATGACAAGGATCGTCTTACCGCCCATCCGCGCCTCCGAACCCGACCTTATCGTCATTCCCGCGAAAGGGGGAATCCCGCTTCTTCCTCCTTCTTCAGCCAGGAAAGCTGGATTCCCGCTTTCGCGGGAATGACGGTAGAGAGGCGAAATGGACCTCGACGATCAGCTCCGCCGCTATTTCGGCACCGCCGACCTTTCCGCCGTGCCGCCGCAGGCCCTGGCCGCGGGGATCGAAAAGATGCAGGTCGATCTCGGCCTCGAACGCGACCGCGCCCGCCGCTTCGCGCTCTGGGCCCTGCTCCACACCCTCGGCGCCGCACCCGATCTCGACATCGCGTTCAAGGACGAGGCGGACCGCGATGCGGCGCGGAATTTCATGGATCTGGCGGAGGGAAGCGGGCTCCCGCCCTCGTCCGATTGACGTTATGCACCCGTCATGGACTCCTTCGATCTCCTCGTCATCGGCGGCGGCATCAACGGGGCCGCGGTGGCGCGGGACGCGGCGGGGCGGGGCCTCAAGGTGCTCCTCGTCGAGAAGGACGACCTTGCCAGCCACACCAGCTCGGCCTCGTCGAAGCTGATCCACGGCGGGCTTCGCTATCTGGAGCAATATGATTTCCGGCTGGTGCGCGAGGCGCTGCACGAGCGCGAGATCATGCTCAGGACCGCGCCGCACCTCGTCCATCCGCTGAAGTTCGTGCTGCCCGATCCGCCGGGCGGGCGGCCATGGTGGATGATCCGCGCCGGCCTCATCCTCTACGATCTGCTTGCCGGGCGCGGCAGCCTCCCCCGGTCACGCGGCGTGGCGAAGGGCGACGAGGGGCTCCGCGCGCCGCTGAAGCCGGGGCTGAAGCTCGCCACCTATTGGGACGCCGCAGTCGACGATTCCCGCCTCGTCGCCCTGAACGCCGTCGACGCGCGCGAGCGCGGCGCCGAGATCGCGACCCGCACCGAATTCCTGTCCGCGCGGCGCGAGGGAGACCGCTGGATCACCGACCTGTCGGGCGGCCGCACGATTTCGGCCGGGATGATCGTCAACGCCGCCGGCCCCTGGGTCGCCGAGGTGCTCGGGCAGAGGCTCGGCGAACAGGGTCGAAGCCGCGTCCGACTGGTCAAGGGCAGCCATATCGTCGTCCCCCGCCTCTATGAGGGCGATCATGCCTATATCCTGCAGCAGGACGACGGCCGCGTCGTGTTCGCCCTCCCCTATGGCGATTTCAACCTCATCGGCACCACCGACATCCCGGTCGATGCGCCCGAGGACGCGCGGATCACGGCCGACGAGATCGCCTATCTGTGCGACGCGGCGAACGCCTATTTCATCCGCCGCACCAATCCCGAGGATCTGATCTGGTCCTATGCCGGGGTCCGGTCGCTTTACGATGACGGCGCGACATCGGCGAAGGACATCAGCCGCGATTTCCACCTCGAACTTGATGGGGCGGAAGGCCCCCGCTTGCTCTCCGTCTTCGGCGGCAAGATCACCACCGCCCGGGCGCTTGCCACCGACGTGCTCGATCGGCTCGGCGTGCGCGGCATCAAGTTCACCGCCACCTCGCCCTTGCCCGGCGGCAACGTCACCCCCGGCTTCAACGCCTGGCTGGAGGAGATCGGCCGCTGGATGCCGGCGCCGATGCTGACGAGGCTGAGCCGCGCCTACGGCACCCGCCTCGATCGCATCCTCGACGGCGTCGAAAGCCTCGCCGACATGGGCCGCCATTTCGGCGCCGACCTCTACGAACGCGAGGTCCGCCACATGATCGACGAGGAATTCGCGCGCACCGCCGACGACGTGCTCTGGCGCCGAAGCAAGCTGGGGCTGCGGCTCACCCAGGCCCAGCAGGACGCGCTGGCGGGGTGGATTTCGCACGAGGTCGCCTAGCCGCGCGGCGGATCGGCGCGCGGTTCGCCGAGTTCCAGCCGCATCGCGCCGAAATCGATCGTGTAGCTTTCGAAGCGGCCGAGCAGATCGGACCCGATCGTTCCATAGGACGTCGGCGTCGGCCCCTCGGCGGGCAGGGACACCGGCAGGACCGGCATCGTCGCGTTCCGCCCGGCAAGCGTCAGCGGCGCCCCTTCCCACGCCGCGATCTGCGATTCGCGCCGCCCGCCGGCGCTCGCCGTGCGCGCGTTCCCCCGCCGAAGCCCCGCGATCCGCTCCGGGTGGGCGGCGGCATAGAGCGCGCTGAGCTTGGTCTGGGTCGCGCCCGTATCGACATGCATCGCAACCGGATCGCCGTCGATCAGGGCGTCGACATAGATATCGTTGACGTTGGCATGGAGATTGGGCGCGCCGCCCGGCCCGGCCGAAGGCGAGACGACCAGCCGCCCGGCCGCCTCCGCGGTGATCCGCCCGAGCGGGCGCATCACCGGCAGGCCGACGATCGCCTGGATCGAATAGCCGCCCGGGAAGGTCAGCTGATCGTCGTCGATGATGAGGAAGGCGACGTTGCGCAGGATCGTGCCGGCGATTTCGACGCGATCGGCGATGCCGACGCGGACCGGCACCGTGGTTGCGACGCCGTTGCCGACCTCCAGATTGCCCTCGATCGTCGCGACGCCCAGCCGCTCGGCGGTCGAGGCCGACAGGACGGAGAGGTTCGCGCCGGTGTCGAACACCGCTTCCTGCGCGCCTCCGTTGACGCCGATCGAGATGCGCGGAAGCCCCGCCTGGTCGCGGGTCAGCGGGATGGACCCGGCCGCGACGGCGCCGTCGACCCGCTGCGCGGGCCGGCCAGCGAGCAAGGCCGCAAGCCGCCAGGTGCGGTCCGCCCCGGCCGCTTCTTCGGCCTTGCCGTTGGCGCGCAGGGCGTCGGCATAGGCCTCGCCGACGCGCGCGGCGGTCGCATAATCCCCGCTTCCGAAGGCGGCGCCGGTCATGATCCCGAGCGCCGCGCGGCGCCGGGCCGGCTCGGCGTCGGCCTGCGCAAGCCGCATCAGCGCCGGATCGTGCGCCGCGGCCGGATCGAAGCGTGCGGCAGCGAGCGCGGCGCGCAGCAGCGCCGCCATGTCCGGATCGTGCGCCTCGGCCAGCGCGTGCGTGATCGGTGCGATATCGCCGCGCCCGGCCGCGTCGAACAGCGAATCGAAATCGGCCGGCGCCGCCTGCGCGGCGAGCGGCGTCGCCAACATCAGCGCCCACCCGGCGATCATTGTCAGTTTCCCACGCATTCCTGTCCTCCCGGAATTTCTTGCCATGCGGTCCATGCTCGCTTACCATTGGCTAGCGAATATTTCTTATCGTAGAACGATAATTTCTGGATGTAAAGCGATGAATGATGCCTTGATGAGAACGCGCCGTTCGGCACGCTGGCTGCGGCGGCTCGCCATCGCGATGATCGTGCTGGTCGAGGTGGCGTTCCTGTTTGCCGCGGCGCTGGTCGCCGGCGGCGGCGCGGCGGGCGGCGCGATCTCTACCGACACCGCGCACCTGCCGCCCTGGGCAGGCGCGGCATGCCTGCTCATCTTCGGGCTGCTGGTCGGCGTCGCCCTCGCCCATCTCGTCCGGATGCTCGGCAAGATCGAGCAGGGCGCGCTTTTCGCAACCGCGCGCGAGCTTCGCGGCTTCGCGCTCTGGCTGTTCGTCGCGGTGCTCTTCTCGATCCTCGCGCCGCCGCTGTTTCAGCTCGCCGACGGCGCGCTCGGCGGCACGGGCGCCCACCGCGCGACGCTCACCGCCGACAGCGACGATGCCCTGATGCTGCTCATCATCGGCCTGCTCGCGCTGATCGCGCGGCTGCTCGAGGCGGCCCAGGAGGTCGCCGACGATGCGGCACAGATCGTCTGATGCCGATCGTCGTCCGCCTCGATGTGATGCTCGCGCTGCGCAAGGCGAAGTCGAAGGACCTCGCGCACTATGTCGGTATCACCGAAACCAACCTGTCGCTGATGAAGTCGGGGCGCGTGAAGGGCGTCCGGTTCGAGACGCTCGAGAAGATCTGCGAGTTTCTCGATTGCCAGCCGGGCGACCTGCTCACCTACGAGCCCGAACAGGGCGCGTGATACGAAAAGGGCCCCCGGAACGGAGGCCCTTCGCGTTCAATCCTGCCACCCGGCTCAGGCCGCTTCGTCGAGATCCTCGGCGACCGGGCCCGAATCCTGGCCCTTGGCGGCGGGATCGCGATCGACCAGCTCGATGATCGCCATCGGCGCCGCGTCCGAGGCGCGGATGCCGGCCTTGAGCACGCGGGTATAGCCGCCGTTGCGATCGGCGTAGCGCGCGGCGAGGACGTCGAACAGCTTGGCGAGCTGCGTGTCGTCCATCAGCCGGGAATGGGCAAGGCGACGGTTGGAAAGGCCGCCCTTCTTGGCGAGCGTGATCAGCTTCTCGACATAGGGCCGAAGCTCCTTCGCCTTGGGAAGCGTGGTCGTGATCTGCTCGTGCTTGATCAGCGCGGCGGCCATGTTGCGGAACATGGCGATGCGGTGGCTGGAGGTGCGGCCGAGCTTGCGGCCGCCGACGCGATGACGCATGTCTTCTTCCTTCGTTCGTCCCGGGACCGTGCAAGGTATCCCGGACCAGGCGGCAAGACGGGGCGCCGCCCAAACCCCGAAACGCAAAGACGGAGCGCGCGGCTCCGCCTTCGGGACGGCGGCGCTTTGATCGAACGCGCCCGAAAAGTCAACCGAGTCGCCCCCTTGCCCCCGGTCCCGCGAAGACCGATGAAGCACCGGACAGGGAGGAACCAGGATGAACGCCTTGGAAAAAGCGAAGAATCTCGTTGCCGCGCTGTTGCTGGCTGGCGCCTGGAGCGCCGCACCGGCGCAAGCCCCCGCTGATCCGGCGAGCCCGGCGAGCTGGGCGCCGATCGATCCCGCGCGCATGTCGCAGGAAGTTCGCGCGCTCGCCTCCGACGAGCTTCAGGGTCGCGCGCCCGGCACCGAGGGCGAGACGCAGACCATCGCCTGGCTGACGCAGCAGCTCCAGTCGCTCGGCCTTGAGCCGGGTGGCGAAAACGGCGGATGGACGCAGACCGTGCCGATGATCCGCACCCAGATCCAGCCCGGCGCCACCTATGCCATCGCCAGCCACGGCGCGACCATCCCGCTCCAGGCGCCGCGCGATCTCTATCTCGGCACGACCCGCGACGCCGATCGCGCCCGCATCGCCGCCGCACCGATCGTCTTCGTCGGCTATGGCGTCACCGCGCCGGAGCGCCAGTGGGACGATTTCAAGGGTGTCGATCTCCGCGGCAAGGTCGCCCTGTTCCTCGTCAACGATCCCGATTTCGAGGCGGCGGAGGGCGATCCCGTCGCCGGCCGCTTCGGCGGGCAGGCGATGACCTATTATGGCCGCTGGACCTACAAGTTCGAGGAAGCGGCACGGCGCGGCGCGATCGCCGCCGTCGTGATCCATGAGACGGCCGGCGCCGGCTATGGCTGGAACACCGTCCAGGCGCCGGCGGGCGAAAGCTATGCGCTCGCCCAGGCCGCCGGCGCGCCGCCGCCATTGCTCCAGGGCTGGATGCAGCGCGACGTCGCCGCCGATCTCTTCCGCCGCGCCGGGCTCGATTTCGAGGCGGTGAAGCGCCAGGCGCGCACCGCCGCCTTCCGGCCGATCGATCTCGGCGCGACCTTCACCGCCGACGCGGCCGTGTCGGTCGATCATCTCCAAAGCCACAATGTCCTCGCGCGCCTGCCCGGCGCGAGCCATCCCGACGAGACGGTGATGTTCGGCGCCCATTGGGACGCCTATGGCATCGGCCCGGCGGACGCGCAGGGCAACCGCATCCGCCGCGGCGCCGCCGACGACGGCACCGGCGTCGCCGGTCTCCTCGAAATCGCCCGCGCATTCCTCGCCGGACCACGCCCGGCGCGCAGCCTCGTCTTCGCCTTCTGGACCGGTGAGGAGCGCGGCCTGCTCGGATCGGCCTATTATGCCGATCACCCGCTCTATCCGGTCGAGACGACCGCGGCGAACATCACGCTCGACACGCTCCAGACCGCCGGCCCCTCGCGCGATGTCGTCCTGATCGGCGCGGGGCAGAGCGATCTTGAAGACCTGCTGACGCGGACCGCCGCGGGACAGGGCCGCACGATCACGCCCGATTCGCATCCCGAGCGCGGCCTCTTCTACCGCGCCGATCATTTCCCTCTCGCGCGGCGCGGCGTCCCGGTGCTGCTGCTGATGGCGCTTGGCGGAGGCCCCGACCTTGTCGAAGGCGGGCGCGAGGCGGGCGACCGCTGGGTGAGCGACTATACGGCCCACTGCTATCACCAGGCCTGCGACGCCTGGAGCGCCGATTGGGATCTGCGCGGCGCGGCGCAGGACGTCGCCCTCGCCTATCGAATCGGCGGCGCGCTTGCGAACTCGCGCGCCTGGCCGGACTGGCGCTCCCAGTCCGAGTTCCGATCAGTTCGATCCGAGACAGCATCAACGCGCCGGTGAACGTCACGCAGGAGCGACCAGCATCCCGCAACATCTCCCGATCCGCGACCATTTTGCCGTGACTTGTAGCCGCCTTTACCGAATTACTACGGTGTTTCTGTCCCGGTCAGGTTGCGTATCGGTGAAGTTCATTATAGATGACCTGCGGGAATGTTACCCGTTTCGAGGGAGGACGTAATGATTTCCAGGAAGTTGACGGCTGTGCTGGCTGCTTCGATGATCTTCGGCAGCAGCGCTGCCGTCGCTCAATCGGCGCAACCGCTGAGCCTTTCGCAGAGCCCGGCCGTGCGCGCCGGTGCGCCCACCCAGAAAGCCAATCAGCTCGAAGGGACCACGATCTGGATCATCGGCGCCATCGTGGTCGGGCTGGCGATCTGGGGAATCATCGAGCTGGTCGATAACGACAACGACGAGCCGTCGAGCCCGTAGTCGAACCGATCGAAGGATGAGAAAGCGCTCCGGGCGACCGGGGCGCTTTTTCTTTTCTCCCGGCTATTGCATATTTATGCACTGATCTGCATATGCACACGCCATGATCAAGGTCGCCATCCTGGGAGCCTCGGGGTTCGTCGGCGCGGAGCTGTTGCGGCTCTGCGCGGCGCACCCCCTGTTCGACGCCGTCCGGCTGTTCGGCGACAGCCAGGCCGGGATGGCGTTGGCCGACGTTCACCCGCATCTTGCCCTCGCCTATCCCGCGGCGCGGGTCGAACGGTTCGCGCCCGACGCGCTCGACGGCATCGACCTCGTCTTCGCCGCCCTCCCCCACGGCCAGTCGCAGGCGATCGCCGCCGACATTCTGGGGCGCGGCGTCGCCTTCGTCGATCTGGGCGCGGATTTCCGGCTCGACGATGCCGCCGCTTATGCGCGCTGGTACAAGGAGGAGCACAAGGCGCCGGATCTGCTCGGCCGCTTCGTCTATGGCATTCCCGAGCTGCACCGCGACGCGATCCGCGCCGCGAAGGCGGTCGCCGCCGCCGGCTGCTATCCGACGACCACCATCCTCGCGCTGAAGCCGCTCCTGCCGCTCATCGATCCCGACACGATCGCCGTCAGCGCCGCCTCCGGCGTCAGCGGGGCCGGCAAGGCGCTCAAGGAGGACACCCATTTCAACACGGTGGACGAGAATTTCACCGCTTACGGCCTTCTGTCGCACCGCCACACCGCGGAAATGGAGATGGAGCTTGGCGGGAAGGTCCTGTTCACGCCGCACCTCGCGCCGATGAACCGCGGCATCCTCGCGACCTGCACGGCGCAGGCGAAGGGGCCGTGCGATCCGCTGGCCGCGCTCGCAGAGGCTTATGCCGGCGAGCCGTTCGTCCATGTCTCGGAACGCTCGCCCTCGGTCAAATGGACGCTCGGCTCCAACGCGATCCACATCACCGCGCGTTATGACGAGCGGACCGGCCGCATCCTTGCCATCGCCGCGCTCGACAATCTCGTGAAGGGCGCGGCGGGGCAGATGGTCCAATGCGCCAATCTCATGCTCGGCATCGATGAGGATGCGGGCCTGTCCAACGTAGGAGTATGGCCGTGAGCGTCACCGCCGCCCCCGGTTTCGTCGCCTCCGGCCTCCATGCCGGGATCAAGCGTCGCAAGCACGACATGGCGCTGATCGCGACCGAGGACGGCCAGGCCGTGACCTGCGCCGCGGTCTTCACGCAGAACAAGTTCGTCGCCCCGCCGGTGACACTCGATCGCGAGCGGCTCGCCGCCAATGGCGGCCGCGCGGCGGCGATCGTGGTCAATTCGGGCAATGCCAATGCGGGCACCGGCAAAGCTGGCCTCGCCGATGCGGATGCGATGACTGAGGCGACGGCCGAGGCGCTCGGCATCGCCAAGGACGATGTCCTCGTCTCCTCGACCGGAATCATCGGCGGGCGGCTGCCGATGGACAAGATCGTCGCCGCCGTGCCGAAGCTGGCGAAGCAGCTGTCACGCGAGGGCGGGACCGAGGCGGCCAGGGGAATCCTCACCACCGATCATGTGCCCAAGGAGGCGGTGGTGAAGGGCTCCACCTTCACGCTCGGCGGCATGGCCAAGGGCTGCGGCATGATCGCGCCGAACATGGCAACGATGCTCGCCTATCTCACCACGGACGCGCAGGTCGCCCGCAGCGATCTCCAGCGCATCCTCAAGGACGCGGCCGATCGCACGTTCAACACGCTGAACGTCGACGGCGCGACCTCGACCAACGACAGCGCCTTCCTGCTCGCCAATGGCCGGGCCGGGCCGCCCGATCTCGCCGAGTTCGCCGATGCCGTCCACAAGGTCTGCGAGGATCTCGCCTGGCAGATGGCGAAGGATGCGGAGGGGATGACCAAGATGGTGCTCCTCACCGTCACCGGCGCGGCGAGCGACGCCGAGGCGCGCGCGGCGGCCAAGTCGATCGCCGAGAACAATCTCGTCAAATGCTCCTGGTACGGCTCCGATCCCTATTGGGGCCGCCTGCTCGGCGCGGCGGGATCGGCCGGGGTCGCATTCGAGACCGAGGCGTCCGCGGTCGCTTATGGCGGCATCTTCGTCTCGCGCGGCGGGATCGAGATCGAGCACGACCGCGCCGCCGTCGCCGCCCACATGAAGAATGAACGGATCGACATCCTCGTCGATGTCGGCGCCGGCGGCGACGGCACCGCGCGGATGATCGGCATCGATCTCGGCCCCGGCTACATCAAGGAAAATTCGGTCACGTCATGAGCACCAACCCGGCCCTCACCGCGCAGGTGCTCGTCGAAGCCCTGCCCTATATCCAGCGTTTCGCCGGCAAGTCGGTGGTCGTGAAATTGGGCGGCGCGGCGATCGATGCGGAGCTCGACCGCGCGCTGGCGCAGGACGTGCTGCTGCTGCGCTCGGTCGGCGTGCGCTGCGTGCTCGTCCATGGCGGCGGGCCGCAGGTCGATGCGATGATGAAGAAGCTCGGCAAGGAACCGGAGTTCAGGGACGGCCTGCGCGTCACCGACGCCGAGACGCTGGACATCGTGCGCACCGTCCTGGTCGGCAAGGTCAATCGCGATCTCGTCGCGACGATCAACCGCGAGGCGGGCGACGAGCCGGTCGCGGTCGGCGTCGCCGGCGAGGATGGCGGCCTTCTCGTCACCACCCAGCGCGATCCCGCTCTGGGCTTCGTCGGCGACGTGGCGCTGGTGCGCGCCGGGCGGCTGCACGGCCTGCTCGATCAGGGCCTCGCCCCGGTCGTCTCGACGATCGGCGCGGACGCGTCGGGCCAGCCCTACAACATCAATGCCGACGAGGCGGCGATGGCGATCGCGGTTGCGATGCAGGCGGAGAAGATCGTCTATCTGACCGCCGCCCCCGGCCTGCTCGAGGATCCCAGGGACGAGACCAGCCTGATCCAGCGCTTGACCGTCTCGGAGCTTCGCGAGCGGATCACGCACGAAAGCGTGTCCAAGGGCATGATCCCGAAGCTGCGGGCCTGCGCCGACGCGGTCGAGGGCGGCGTCGGATCGGCGCACATCATCGACGGCCGCGTGCCCCACGCGCTGCTGATCGAGATCCTGACGGACGCCGGCATCGGCACGATGATCAGGATGGAGGGGGAGTGATGACCAAGCTGCTGACCATCGCCGATCTCGCGGGCGGCGCGCTTGCCGAGGTGCTCGAACTCGCCGAACGCGCCGATCTGGGCGCGCCGCTCGCCGGCAAGGGCGCGGCCCTGGTCTTCCAGAAGCCGTCGGCGCGCACCCGCAACTCGACCGAAATGGCGGTCGTCCAGCTCGGCGGCCATCCCGTCTATATCCAGAAGGACGAGGTCGGCATCGACACGCGCGAGACCGCCGAGGACGTGGCGCGCACGCTCGCCTGTTATCATTCGGTCATCGCCGCGCGGGTCATGGATCACGACCATCTCGTCCGCATGTCCAACGCGGTCTCAATCCCGGTGCTCAACCTGTTGTCGGACAAGGAACATCCGCTTCAGGCGCTCGCCGATCTTTTAACTATAAAACAATTGGTCGGGCGGCTCGAAGGGGTCAGGATCGCCTTCGTCGGCGATGCCGACAACAATGTCGCGCGTTCGCTCGCTCATGCCTGCGGTGAGATCGGGGCCGAGCTGACCCTGGCCGGGCCCGAGGCCTATCGGTTGAAGGACGCTCCCGATTTCGTGCGCCAGGTCGTCGATCCGCTGGAGGGCGTGAAGGGCGCGGACATCGTCTATACCGACGTCTGGGTCTCGATGGGCCAGGACGCCGAGACCGCCGAGCGCATGGCGGCCTTCGCCCCCTATCAGGTCGATGCCGCGATGATGGCGGCCACGAACGACGCCTGGTTCCTCCACTGCCTGCCCGCACGCCGCGGCGAGGAGGTGACGCACGAGGTGATCGAAAGCCCGAAGAGCGCGGTGTGGCGCCAGGCCGAAAACCGGATGCACACCGCCCGCGCCGCGCTGGCATGGCTGCTCGGGGTGCGTTGATGGAGCGAAGCCACTCCGATTCCCGCACCCGCCGTCTGCGCGCACTTGCCGATCTGGTGCGTGCCGAGATGCTGACCAGCCAGGAGGAGGCGACCGAGCGTCTGGCCGATCAGGGCTTCGCCGTCACCCAGGCGACGGTCTCGCGCGATCTCGAACAGCTCGGCGCGGTGAAGGTGAAACGCGGCGGCGTCCTGTCCTACGCCCTGCCCGACCAGATCGGCGCCGCCGACTGGAGCACCGGTCGGCTCGCGCGCATCCTTTCCGAATGGGCGCTGTCGGTCGAGGCGGCCGGACAGCTGATCGTGATGAAGACCCCGCCCGGCTCGGCCCACCTCGTCGCCTCGGCGATCGACCAGAGCGCATTGCCGGAGATTGCGGGCACGGTTTCGGGCGACGACACCCTGTTCCTCGTCGTTCGCGACGGCCACGCCATCCCGCCCCTCGTCCGCCGCTTCGAGCGGATGATGGGGCAGGAGAAGATCAATTACGCATAACCCAACTCGCTCCCTGGAAATGGAACCCAATGACTGACAAGCCGAAGAAGGTCGTCCTCGCTTATTCGGGCGGGCTCGACACCTCGATCATCCTCAAGTGGCTGCAGACCGAATATGGCGCGGAGGTCGTCACCTTCACCGCCGATCTCGGCCAGGGCGAGGAAGTGGAGCCGGCGCGAAAGAAGGCCGAGCTGCTCGGGATCAAGCCGGAGAACATCTTCATCGACGATCTGCGCGAGGAATTCGTGCGCGATTACGTCTTCCCGATGTTCCGCGCGAACACCGTCTATGAGGGCCAGTATCTGCTCGGCACCTCGATCGCCCGTCCGCTGATCGCCAAGCGCCAGATCGAAATCGCGCGTCAGGTCGGCGCCGACGCGGTCTGCCACGGCGCGACCGGCAAGGGGAACGATCAGGTCCGCTTCGAGCTCGGCTATTATGCGCTCGAGCCGGACATCAAGGTGATCGCCCCCTGGCGCGAGTGGAGCTTCGCGAGCCGCGAGGCGCTGATCGACTTTGCCGAGAAGCACCAGATCCCGATCAACAAGGACAAGCGCGGCGAGGCCCCCTTCTCGGTCGACGCCAACCTGCTCCACTCCTCGTCGGAGGGGAAGGTGCTGGAGGATCCCGCCGTGGAGGCGCCCGAATATGTCCACCAGCGCACCATCTCGCCCGAGGCGGCGCCCGACAAGGCGACGGTGATCGAGATCGAATTCGAGCGCGGCGATCCGGTCGCGATCGACGGCGAGCGACTGTCGCCCGCGAGCCTGCTCGCCAGGCTCAACCAGCTCGGCCACGACAACGGCATCGGCCGTCTCGACCTGGTCGAAAACCGCTTCGTCGGCATGAAGTCGCGCGGGGTGTACGAGACGCCGGGCGGCACCATCCTGCTCGCCGCCCATCGCGGCATCGAAAGCATCACGCTGGACGGCGGGGCGATGCACCTCAAGGATTCGATCATGCCGCGCTATGCCGAGCTCATCTACAACGGCTTCTGGTTCGCGCCGGAGCGCGAGATGCTGCAGGCGCTGATCGACAGGAGCCAGGAGCATGTGTCCGGCAAGGTGCGGATGAAGCTCTACAAGGGCAATGCCACGGTGATCGGGCGCGAAAGCCCGCTCTCGCTCTACGATCAGGACCTGGTGACCTTCGAGGAAGGCCAGTCCGGCTACGACCATCGCGACGCGGCCGGCTTCATCCGCCTCAACGCCCTCAGGCTCCGCATCGCCGCGAAGCGGGAGCGGCGGGTCAGCTGAGGGCGGACTCGACGTCGGTGCGCGCGAAATCCTCGCCGACGAACAGAAGCGGACAATCGAGCTCCTTCGCCAGCACATAGGCAAAGCAGTCCCCGAAATTGAGCTGGGCCGCGTGCGCGCCCTTGCCCCAGCGTCCATGCGCCTGGCCGACCCGTTCGGCGAAGGCCGCGTTGACCGGATCGACAGTGAACCCCAGTTCTTCCACGAGGGCGAGCAACAGTTCGGACCCACCGCGATGCGCCAGGATGATGAGTGCCTCGGCCAGCGTGCCGGCGGACATGTGAATGTCCGGCTCGATTTCCAGCGCGCGCCTGCAGCGCGCCGCACCGGGCTCGTCGAAGAGAATGGTCAGAAGCGCCGACGTGTCCGCAACGATCACGCAGGCCGCCCTGTCTCCGGATCGTAGAGGAGGTCTTGGCTTCGAGCGGCGTCGGGGCCGGGCGCGATCTTCGCCCGCGCGCCCCGGACGATCCGCTCGATGATCGCGGCACGCTCACGGTGATCGGCTGGAGCCGGCCGCACAGCCACCAGCTTTGCCGCCGGCCGGCCGTGCCGGGTGAGCACGATGTCGTCGCCGGCCTCCGCGCGCCGCACGAGATCGGTCAGCTTACCTTTCGCCTCGGAGATCGGAATATCCATCGCCACAATATGGACCATAGATTGGTCCAAATCAAGGCCGCTGTTCATCGCGCGGTCGCCACCTTAAGCAGGAGCCATGAAGCTCGCCATCCTCGAAACCGGCAAGCCGCCCGGCGACCTTGCGGTCCGCTTCGGCGACTATCCGGCGATGTTCGCCCGCCTGCTCGGCGACGGCTTCGACATCGCCACCTTCGATGTCGAGGCCGGCAATCTCCCCATCGATCCGGCGACGCATGACGCCTATATCCTCACCGGCTCCCCCGCCGGCGTTTACGATCCCCTGCCCTGGATCGCGGAGCTCGCCGATTTCATCCGCCTCGCCAAGCCGCAGAAGCTCGTCGGCATCTGCTTCGGCCACCAGATCATGGCCGAAGCGCTGGGCGGTCATGTCGAGAAATCGGAAAAAGGCTGGGGCGCGGGCCTCCACACCTATCCCATCGTGACCCGCGAGCCGTGGATGGACGACGCGGCGAGCGTTTCGATCCCCGCCTCGCACCAGGACCAGGTGGTCCTCCAGCCGCCCAATACCGAAGTCACGGCCTCGTCGCTGTTCACGCCCTATGCCGGGCTCGCCTGGACAGACCGCCCGGCCATTTCCTTCCAGTTCCACCCGGAATTCGATCCGGCCTATGCAAGAGCCCTGATCGAGCAGCGCTTCGACCGGATCCCCGATCCCGACAGCGCGATCGCCTCGCTCGACGCGCCCAATGACAATGCGCGAGTCGGCGGCTGGATCAGGCGCTTCCTGTTGGGCTAAGGCGCCGGCGCACCCGAAGGAGACCCCAATGAAAACCCGCGCCGCCGTCGCGTTCGAAGCCAGGAAGCCGCTCGAGATCGTCGAGCTCGACCTTGAAGGTCCCAAGGCCGGCGAAGTGCTGGTCGAGATCATGGCGACCGGCATCTGCCACACCGATGCCTATACGCTGGACGGGTTCGATTCCGAAGGGATCTTCCCCTCGATCCTGGGCCATGAGGGCGCGGGCATCGTCCGCGAGATCGGCGCGGGCGTGACCAGCGTGAAGCCCGGCGATCATGTCATCCCGCTCTACACGCCCGAATGCCGCCAGTGTAAATCGTGCCTCAGCGGCAAGACCAACCTGTGCACCGCGATCCGCGCGACGCAGGGCAAGGGGCTGATGCCCGACGGCACCACGCGCTTCAGCTACAAGGGCCAGCCGATCTATCATTATATGGGCTGCTCCACCTTCTCGAACTTCACCGTGCTCCCCGAGATCGCGGTGGCGAAGATCCGCGAGGACGCGCCGTTCAAGACCAGCTGCTATATCGGCTGCGGCGTCACGACCGGCGTCGGCGCGGTCGTCAACACCGCCAAGGTCCAGGCCGGCGACAATGTCGTCGTGTTCGGGCTTGGCGGGATCGGACTCAACGTCATCCAGGGCGCGAAGCTGGTCGGGGCCGGCAGGATCATCGGCGTCGACATCAACCCGGACCGCGAGGAATGGGGCCGCAAGTTCGGCATGACCGACTTCATCGACGGCCGCGGCAAGGATCGCGCGGCGCTGATCGCCGAGATCGCCGCGCTGACCGACGGCGGGGCCGACTTCACCTTCGATGCGACCGGCAACACCGAGGTCATGCGGACCGCGCTGGAGGCGTGCCATCGCGGCTGGGGCACCAGCATCATCATCGGCGTGGCCGAGGCGGGCAAGGAGATCGCGACGCGGCCGTTCCAGCTCGTCACCGGTCGCAACTGGCGCGGCACCGCCTTCGGCGGCGCGAAGGGCCGCACCGACGTGCCCAAGATCGTCGACTGGTACATGCAGGGCAAGATCGCGATCGATCCGATGATCACCCATGTCCTCAGCCTCGAGGACATCAACAAGGGGTTCGATCTGATGCACGCCGGGGAGAGCATCCGCAGCGTCGTCGTCTATTGACGTTCCGGAACCGCAACCGTCCCCGTCACGTTTCCCTCGCCGCAATGGCCGTCGCTGGCCGCAGGGAGACATGACATGGGTAAAGGTATTCTCGCCTGGCTGATCGGCATTCCGATCCCGATCATCATCCTGCTCTACATCTTCCACGTCTTTTGAGCAGCGCGCGGCGGGCGCCCGATCAGCGGCGCCCGCTTGCCCGCGACCGCGCCTTCTCCTAGTCCGGCGAGCCGAGAAGGAGGCAAATCATGTTCAGCCATGTGGTCGTCGGCAGCAACGACATCGATCGCTCCCGCAAATTCTATGACGCCCTGTTCGCCTCGCTCGGCGGCAAGCCGGGCCAGGCGGATGACAAGGGCCGGCTTCGCTACGTCCACCGTGGCGGCCTCTTCATGGTGACGCATCCGATCGACGGCCAGCCGGCGTGCCACGCAAATGGCGGCACGATCGGCTTCGCCATGGAGAGCCCCGAAGAGGCCGATGCCTGGCATCAGGCCGGGATCGCCAATGGCGGCACCTCGATCGAGGATCCGCCGGGCTTGCGCCAGGGCAGCTTCGGAAAGCTTTACCTCGCTTATCTGCGCGATCCCGACGGCAACAAGCTGTGCGCCGTCCACCGCCTTCCGGCCGAATAGCCGGGAGATGGACACGCTGTCGGTCAACAAGAGCCATGGCGGCACGCTCCACGTCGTGCGCCATGCAAGCCGCGAGACCGGCACGGACATGACCTTTTCGGTCTTCCTGCCCCCGCAGGCCGATGGCGGCGCGAAATGCCCGGTGATCTGGTATCTCTCCGGCCTCACCTGCACCCACGCCAACGTCACCGAAAAGGGCGAATATCGCGCCGCCTGCGCCGAATTGGGGCTGATCTTCGTCGCACCCGACACCAGCCCGCGCGGGCCCGATGTCCCCGATGACGACGCTTACGATTTCGGCCAGGGCGCGGGCTTCTATGTCGATGCGATGCAGGCGCCTTATGCGGCCAATTATCGCATGGGGTCGTACATCCGTGACGAATTGCCCGACATCGTCGCCTCCGCCTTTCCGATCGATCGGGAGCGGCAGGGGATCATGGGCCATTCGATGGGCGGCCACGGCGCGCTCACCCTCGCCCTCGCCAATCCCGGCCGTTACCGCAGCGTCTCCGCCTTCGCCCCGATCGCCGCGCCGTCACAGGTGCCGTGGGGCACGAAGGCGCTCGGCCGCTATCTCGGCCCCGATCGCGCCGCCTGGCGCCGACATGACGCCGTCGCCCTGATCGAGGACGGCGCGCGCCTGCCCGAGCTTCTCGTCGACCAGGGCGAGGCCGACGCGTTCCTTGAGGAGCAGCTTCGTCCCGATCTGCTTCGCGCCGCCTGCGCCGATGCCGGCATCCCGCTCACCCTCAGGATGCAGCCGGGCTACGACCACAGCTATTATTTCATCTCGACCTTCATGGCCGATCACCTGCGCTGGCACGCCGCGCGGCTGTTCAACTAGCTGGGGGAAAAGGAGAAAATGGTGGGCGTGGCAAGGATTGAACTTGCGACCCCTGCGATGTCAACACAGTGCTCTACCACTGAGCTACACGCCCACCAGCCCAACCGGTCGCGTCGCGATCGGTGAATCGGGCCCTGTCGGTGACAGAGGCGCGCATGTAGCGGTGGCGTGGGCCGCGCGCAAGCCCGCCCCGATTACAATCTGCCGTGCTGGTCTTCGGTCTGGAACATGCGCTCGACCTCGGCGACCAGATCCTTGAGGTGGAAGGGCTTGGAGAGCACCTTGGCGTCCGGCGTCTTGCGCCCGGCCTTCAGCGCCACCGCGGCGAATCCGGTGATGAACATGACGCGGATGTCGGGCGCCAGCTGCGCCGCCTTCTGTGCCAGTTCGATGCCGTCCATCTCCGGCATCACGATGTCGGTGAGGAGGAGATCGAAAGCCTCGGCCTCGAGCAGCGGCAGCGCCGCGGTTCCGCGATCCACCGCCGTCACTCGATAACCCACCCGCTCCAGCGCCCGGGCCAGGTAGGTTCGCAGCGAATCGTCGTCTTCGGCGAGCAGGATTCTCAGCATTCGATCCCCATCGGGCGCCCCGATCGGCGCTTGATCGGCTTATGCGCTCTCGGAATCGCTTTGACCAGCGCCCGGCGGGCCCGCCGTTGCACCTGTCCCATCCCGGCTCTACTGATCGCGACGGAATGACCCAGGCGCCAGCCCGACCGTTCGATCGCATCGGCCCCGCGCGGCCGGTTTCGCCGGTCGTGCTCTCGGTGCCCCATGCCGGCCGCGACTATGGCCCTGCCCTGCTCGCCGCGGCGCGGGTGCCGCGCGCGGCGCTGGAGCTGCTTGAGGATCGGCTGGTCGACAAGCTGATCTGGCGCGCCGTCCAGTCGGGCGCCACCGCCTTTGTCGCGACCGCGCCGCGGGCGCAGATCGACCTCAACCGCGACGAGCGGGAGATCGATCCGTCGCTCGTCGATCCGCCGCTGTCGCCGGCGCAGGTCCTGCCGTCGGCGCGGGCGCGCGCCGGGATCGGCCTCCTGCCTTCGCGCATCGCCGGCGCCGGCGCGCTATGGCGCGGCCCGATTTCGGCGCGGGAGCTCGCACGGCGCATCGAGACGATCCACCGACCCTATCACGCGGCGATCGCCGAGGCGCTCGCGAAGGCGCGCGAGCGGTTCGGCGCGGCGGTGCTGCTCGATTGCCATTCGATGCCGCCGCGAAGCCCGGCGGGCGGCGAGCCGAAGATCGTCTTCGGCGATCTTCACGGCACCAGCGCGCGCCAGGATCTGATCGCCGCAGCGGTCGCCGCGGCCAGCACGCTTGGCTACCCGGTCGGCCGCAACAGGCCCTATGCGGGCGGCCATGTCGTCGGCCGTCACGGCGAGCCGCGGCGCGGCATCCACGCGATCCAGATCGAGATCGATCGGTCGCTCTATCTCGATTCCGCCCTGTCGGCGCCGGGGCCCGGCTTCGGCGCGATCTGCCGACTTATCGCGTCGGTCGCGGCGGCGCTGGAAGCGGCGCTGATCGGCGAGCCGGGCGCGATCGCCGCGGAATGAGGTGGATATGAAAAGACCGCTCCACGCAGGAGCGTGGAGCGGCCAGGTTCAGGGAGGGGCGCCCTCTTCGGGGGGCGAAGAAGGCGCCGCGCGCCGCCGCAAAGGGGGGCATACGACGACGCGGCAGCCTTGAGATGGGGCCGCCGCGCCAGGTTTCAAGATGCAACGGGAAAAAATCAGGCGGCGGCGGGCGCCATATTCTCGGCGAAGTTCGGCACCTTGCCCTGATCGACCTGCCGCGTGAAAATCTCTCGCATCAGCCCGAGCGAGAACAGGTGCGCCACGATCAGCGGGAGCATTCCGCTTTCCGACATCTTGCGCAACTTGTCACCCGGCAGGTCCCGGAACTTCTGTTCGTCGACCATGCGGAAGCCGCGATAGATGAAGGGCTGGCGCGCGCCCGGCGGGTCGATCGCGACCTCGCCGTCGATCAGCAGGTCGAGATCGAGCAACTCGCGCGCGAACTGCTCGGTCCGGTTCGCCGCGACCTCGAACTCCTCGCAGAACTTGAGGATATTGTTCAGCCCCTCGGTCGGCTTGCCGTCCTCGAACAGCGGATCGCCCTCCTCGCTCGGAGCGACGAGGCCGCTCTCCGCATCGAAGCAGAGCGTCAGCTCCTGATTGTCCGGATTCATCCGGGCGAGCAGATAGGGGAAGCGGCGGACATAGGCCGGCACGTAGAACGGGGCATAGGGCTTGCCATCATCATCGACGAAGACGTTGACGCCCTCGTTGAGGCCCATCAGCGCGATCGGCACCGGCACCTGGCTGGCCGCGAAGACGATCGGCATGAAACGCTGGGTGACCGCGAACTCGTCGATGGTCAGTGGAACCGCATTGATCTTGACGAGATGCGGCGCCGTTTCGAGCGCGCGATGCTTGAAATTGGCGTGCATCGTGCTCGAAAGCGGCTCGAGGCGGGTGTAAAGGACCGGCATGCTGGCCGGCGGCTGCGTCGCCATTGAAACATTCTCCGTTCGACTTGGAATGGCCGCATCACGCAGGCCGGAATCTGATCTCCTGCCTTATGAAAGGCGGCGGTTTTCCGCAAGAGGGGGCGGCGGGACCAGCTTGCCGGGATTCATGATCCCCGCCGGATCGAGCGCGCCCTTGATCGCGCGCAGCGCCGCGAGCCGCGCGGCGCCGCCAAGCCGTGCGAACTCGCCGAGCTTCATCTGGCCGATTCCATGCTCCGCCGAGATCGAGCCGCCGGCGGCGGTGACCAGATCATAGACCCGGTGGCTGACCTCGGCGCCGGCCCCTTCGATCCAGCCGGCATCCGTCCCCGCCGGCGCGCGGACATTGAAATGGATGTTGCCGTCGCCGAGATGGCCGAAGGCGTTGACCCGCACGCCCGGAAAGTCGCGCTCCACCGCCGCCGCCGCCTCGACGAGGAAGCCCGGCATGTCGGGGACCGCGACCGAAATGTCGTGCTTGACCGCGGGCCCGTCCTGCTTCTCGGCCTCGGCGATGCTCTCGCGCAGCCGCCAGAAGGCGTCCGCCTGCGCCTCGCTCGCCGCGATCACCGCATCCTCGACCAGCTCGCCCGCGCCGAGCGCCTCGACGAGCGCCGGCTCCGGCGAGGGCGCGCCGACCGGGGCCGCCGCTTCGACGAGCGCGTGCCACTCATGGCGCCGGGCAAGCGGCGGGCGCGTCCCGGGAATATGCGCGAGCACCAGATCGAGCGCGCCCTGCGGCACCAGTTCGAAGCTTTCCACCGCACCGCCCATGCGATCCTCCAGCTGCCGCAGCAGCGCCAGCGCGGCGACCGGCGTCGCGAGCCCGACCCACGCGACCACGCGCGATCCGATCGCCGGAACCAGCTTCAGGCTCGCCGCGGTGACGATGCCGAGCGTCCCTTCCGCGCCGATCATCAGCTGCGTGAGATCGTAGCCGCGATTGTCCTTCCTGAGCGCGGTCAGCCCATCGAACAGGCTGCCGTCGGGCAGGACCGCCTCGATTCCCTGGACGAGCCGGCGCATATTGCCGAAGCGAAGCACCTGAGTGCCGCCGGCATTGGTCGAAACGAGGCCGCCGACCGTCGCCGATCCCTTCGCGGCGAGCGACAGCGGGAAGCGCCGGCCGGCCGCCTGGGCGGCCTCGTGGAGGTTCGCGAGGACCACCCCCGCCTCGCACACGGCGAGGTTCGCCTCCGGATCGAGGCTTCGGATGCGGTTCATCCGCCTGAGCGACAGGATGAGCGCGTGCCCGGAGGCATCGGGTGTCGCGCCACCGACCATCGACGTATTGCCCCCCTGGGGGACCAGCGGGACCCCGCCGGACGCGCAGAGCCGCACCGCCTGCGCCACCTCTTCGCGAGTCGCCGGGGCGATCAGTGCCGCGGCCCGCCCGTGGAACCGCCCGCGCCAATCGGTGAGCCAGGGCGTCATCGCATCGCAATCGCGGGTGAATCCCTTCGGCCCGAGGAGGGCGGCAAGCGAGTCGAGAAGGGCGGGGGAAGGCGCGGCCATGACCGGCGATAGGTGCCAATTAATCTCATGTTCAACAAGCGCGCGGAATCCCGGCCTGTCATGGAGCAACGCGGATGATCCGGACGGCGGTGGCCGCGATGACCTTGCTCGCCCTCACGGGCAGCGCGGTCGCCCAGCGTGGCGGCCGCGCCGCGCCCCCTCCCCCGCCGCCCGGCTTCCAGGGCACGCTTTCGATCCACGAGGAGGTGATCGTGCGCCTGCCGCGCCGGGCGCCGGGCGTTGCCCCGCTCACCGACCCGCGGAACGGATGGATCGAGCATCGCGGCCCGCACTGCATCGAAACCAGCCGGATCGCCGGCGCCGCGCTGCTCGGCCCCGACAGCGTCGATCTCGTGCTGCGGGATCGCACCCGCATCCGCGCCCGGCTGGAACGAGGCTGCCCGGCCCTCGATTATTATCGCGGCTTCTACGTCAGCTCCGCCGGCGACGGCCGGATCTGCGCGGACCGCGATGTCGTGCGATCGCGCGCCGGTGCGGCGTGCCAGATCGAGGCGTTCCGCACGCTCCGCCCCGCCGGGCACTGACCGATTCCTTGACAAGTCGGCGATCGATGGCACAAGCGGCGCGCTGAAGCGTCTCTCCCGACGAGGACGCCCATTCCCGGATTTTCGATGAGCTTCGCCGATCTCGGCCTTTCCGACGAACTTCTCCGCGCGGTGACCGACGCCGGCTATACCGAGCCGACGCCGATCCAGGCCGCCACCATTCCGTCCGTCCTGATGATGCGCGACATCATCGGCATCGCCCAGACCGGCACCGGCAAGACGGCGAGCTTCGTCCTGCCGATGATCGACATATTGAGCCAGGGCCGCGCCCGCGCCCGGATGCCGCGCAGCCTGATCCTCGAACCGACGCGTGAGCTTGCCGCCCAGGTCGCCGAGAATTTCGAGAAATACGGCAAGCACCACAAGCTTTCGATGGCGCTGCTGATCGGCGGCGTGCAGATGGGCGATCAGGTGAAGGCGCTCGAAAAGGGCGTCGACGTGCTGATCGCGACGCCCGGCCGGCTGATGGACCTGTTCGAACGCGGCAAGATCCTGCTCACCGGCTGCCACCTGCTCGTCATCGACGAGGCGGACCGGATGCTCGACATGGGCTTCATCCCGGACATCGAGAATATCTGCACCAAGCTGCCCGCGAACCGGCAGACCCTGCTTTTCTCGGCGACGATGCCGCCGCCGATCAAGAAGCTCGCGGACCGTTTCCTGTCCAATCCGAAGTCGATCGAAGTCGCGCGGCCGGCGACGGCGAACACCTCGATCGACCAGCGCAAGCTCAAGGTCGATTCGCGCCGCAAGAAGGATGCGCTGATCGATCTCCTGCGCGACGAGGCGGTGAAGACCGCGATCATCTTCTGCAACCGCAAGACGACGGTGCGCGAGCTTTCCCAGAGCCTGAAGCGCGCCGGCTTTTCCGCAGGGCAGATCCAGGGTGACATGGAGCAGGCCGAGCGAATCCGCGAGCTCGATCGGTTCAAGACCGAGGAAATCAACATCCTCGTCGCCTCCGACGTCGCCGCTCGGGGACTGGACGTGAAGGGCGTCAGCCACGTCTTCAACTATGACGTGCCCTGGCATCCGGACGATTATGTCCACCGGATCGGCCGCACCGGCCGCGCGGGCCGGACCGGCGTCGCGATCACGATGGTGACGAGCGCCGATGCCGAGGCGATCGACAATATCGAAAAGCTGATCGGCACGACGATCGCGCCGCTGGACGGGGCTCCCGCCGCCGAGCCGGCCGGCGAGGCAGAGCCGGAAGGGACGGCTGCTCCAGCGCCGCGCAAGCGTTCGCGCGGCGGCCGCTCGCGCACCGCGAAGGACGAGGCGCCGAAACCCAGGTCCGCACCGAAGGCCGAAGCCGCGCCGGCGCCGGCGACGCGTCGGCCGCGCCAGGACGAGCGGGAGGAGCCGGATGACGGGTGGAACGGCCCGATCCCGAGCTTCCTTGAGCAGGGCTTTTCAAGCTAGGATCGCGCGATGCCGCGCCTCCACTTGCTGTTCGCAATCGCCCTCGCCCTGATCGGCTGCGGCACGAGCCGTTCGCAGGCCCCCGCCCCCGCCAATTCCGGCACGCCCGTCCAGGGCTATGAGGTGGTCGCCACCTACCCGCACGATCCGCGCGCCTTCACCGAGGGGCTGTTCTGGAAGGACGGCTTCCTGTGGGAGAGCACCGGGCTGGTCGGCCAATCCAACATCCGGCGGGTGAACCTTGCCGACGGGCGGGTCGTCCAGTCGGTCGATATCCCGCGCACGATGTTCGGCGAGGGCATCGTCGATTGGGGCGACGAGATCATCAGCCTCACCTGGCGCGACCGCGTCGGTTTCCGCTGGAACCGCCACACGCTCCAGCAGACCGGCACCTTCCCCTTCACCATCGGCGAAGGCTGGGGGATGACGCGCAACGATCGGGAGATTTTCGAAAGCGACGGAACGTCCGTCATCCACGTCCTCGATCCCGCCACCATGCAGGAGCGCCGCCGCATCCAGGTGACCGCCGACGGAGTCGCGGTCGATCAGCTGAACGAGCTCGAATGGGTCGATGGCGAAATCTACGCCAACGTCTGGATGACGGCGCTCATCGCCCGCATCGATCCCGCGACCGGCCATGTGCGCGCCTGGATCGACCTCACCGATCTGGTCGGCCAGAATGCCGGAAGCAATCAGGACGCCGTGCTGAACGGCATCGCCTGGGATGCCCAGCGCCGGCGCCTGTTCGTCACCGGCAAGCTGTGGCCGCACCTCTACGAGATCAGGCTGACGCCGGCGGCGTCGAACTGAGGCGGTTCACCGGCCCCGATAGCGCGCCCTGAACGCCTCCGCGAAATCGGCCAGCCGCCCTTCCGCGATCGCCGCGCGGAGGCGCTCCATCAGCTGCTGATAGAACCACAGATTATGCTCGGTCATCAGCATCGCGCCGAGGATCTCGCCCGATCGGACGAGGTGGTGGAGATAGGCTTTCGACCATCCGCCCGCCGGCGACTCCGGGTCGATCGGCGCCGGGTCCTCGGCGAACTTCGCATTGCGGATGTTGATCGGCCCGTCCCAGGTGAAGGCCTGGCCGGTCCGCCCGCTGCGGGTCGGCAGCACGCAATCGAACATGTCGATGCCGCGCTCGACCGCGCCGACGATGTCGTCCGGCTTGCCGACGCCCATCAGGTAGCGCGGCGCGTCTTCCGGCAGCTGGCCGGGCGCGAAATCGAGGCAGGCGAACATCGCCGCCTGCCCCTCCCCGACCGCAAGCCCGCCGACCGCATAGCCGTCGAAGCCGATCTCCCGCAGCGCCGCGGCCGATGCGGCGCGCATTCCTTCGTCGAGCCCGCCCTGCTGGATGCCGAACAAGGCGCCCTCGTTGCCGAGCGCATCGAACGCCGCGCGCGAGCGCTTCGCCCAGCGCATCGATCGTTCCATCGCCGCGCGCTGCGCCGCCGCCGTGTCGGTCGTCTTCACGAGCTGGTCGAACGCCATCACGATGTCGGAGCCGAGCAGGGTCTGCACCTCCATCGATCGTTCGGGCGAGAGCATGTGGCGGCTGCCGTCGAGGTGGCTCGCGAAGGCGACGCCCTCCTCGCTCACCTTGGTGAGCTCGGACAGGCTCATCACCTGATAGCCGCCGCTGTCGGTGAGGATCGGCCGATCCCAGCCCATGAGGGCGTGGAGCCCGCCAAGCCGCGCCACCCGCTCGGCGCCCGGACGGAGCATCAGGTGATAGGTGTTGCCGAGCAGGATGTCCGCGCCGGACGCGCGCACGTCAGCGGGCTTCACCGCCTTCACCGTCGCCGCCGTCCCCACCGGCATGAAGGCCGGCGTGCGGATCTCGCCGCGGCGCATCCGGATCGTGCCCGTGCGGGCCTTGCCGTCGGTGGCGGAGATGGAGAATTCGAAGCGGGGCGAAGTCATGCCCCGCCCCCTAGAGCGGATCGCTCCCGATTGGAAAGCGCGCCCTTACCACACCGTGCACTGGTTCGCCGCGGGACGAACCATCCGCGCCGATCCGCCGCAGCCGAAAATGTGGGCGAAGGCCGGGAGGTTCGATAGCGGCGCGTTCACCCGGAATTCGGGCGGCCCGTGCCCGTCCGAGCTCACATGGCCGCGCAGGCTGTCGTCGGTCTGCGCGGTGCACCAGTTCTGAGCGAAGGCGTAGAAGAAGCGCTGGCCGGGGGTCATGCCGCTCGAATCCGGACGGTCGATCGCGGCGCCGAGCCGCGCGCGCAGCGCTTCGTAGGCGAGCCGGATGCCGCCATAATCGGCGACATTTTCCTCATATTGCCCCGCGCCGTCCATGTGCAGCCCCGGCAGCGGCTCATGGGCATTGGCCTGATCGATGACGCACTGGCCCTGGCGCGTGGCCGCCGCCTGATCGGCCGGGCTCCACAATTCGGTCTCGCGGCCGTCGGCGCCATACATGTGGAGCTGGGCGACATGGACGAATTCATGGCCGACGGTCGCGGCGAACGTGCCGTAATTGACCTCGATCGGCACCCGGGCGTCGAAGCGCGGCGGCATCAGGTAGCCGGCGGTCATGATCATCGAATTGGTCAGCGCGTCGGGATAGCCATTGGGAACGACGAGACGCGCGGCCGCCATGCCGTCTCCCACCCAGGGCGAGACGATCATGTCCCAGGCACGGCGATCGCGCCGCGTCTGGGCGCGCGCCCACGTCCGCTGCTGCTCGTAGCGGCGCGCGGCAAGCACATTGTCGAAGAAGCGGTCCGGCCGCAGCTCGTAGCTGCCCGTCTCCGGCCACTGGTCGGGAAAGCCGATCTTGAGGTCGGTCTGGCGCAGCTTGTCCGCGGTGGCCGTTCGCGCCTGCGGCGAAAGCCAGGAGCGGCTTTCCGCCGACCGGACGATCGCGTCGCGGATCGAGGTGGTGATCGACAGGCCGGTTTCGCGGGCGTCGCGGCCAAGGATGCGCGTCGCGAACTGGCGCGAGAATTCGACTCCCATCGCCCGCACCGTCGCCTCCCGGCATTGGGTCGCCGGATCGCCGACCGCGACCCTGGCCCACGGCTCGATATTGGCGAAGGCGCGGACATAGGGGCGCGGCAGCTCGCCGCGCAGCGAGACCAGGAATTTCCAGCGAATATAGGCGCGCAGCTCCGCGATCGGGCGGGTGGTGAGCTGCCCCTGAAGGTCGCGGAGATAATCGGGCGAGGTGACGTTGATCGGCCGTTCGGCCGGCGCGCCGACCATCGCGAAATAGGCCGGCCAATCGATCGCCGGCGCAAGCCTGGCGATCTCGGCCTGGCTCATCGGATGCTCGCTATTGTCGTCCCACCGCTGGACCGCGTGGGGCCGAAGCGCGGCGGCGATGGAAACCACCGCCTGGGCATCGCGGTGCGCGGTGGCGGCGTCGCGGCCCGACAAGGCGAAGGCGCGTTCGACGAGGTCGGGATCGGCCCAGGTGCCCGCGTTCAGCAATTCGCCGCGATAACGGGTCCAATCGGTGCGATCGGCCCAGCCGCCATAATTGAAGAAGACGTCGACGCCGATCTGGGAGAGATCGCGCATCATCCGCTGCACATCCGCGCGGCTGTTCACGCCGTCGATCCGGGAAAGCCATGTCTGGACGGCGGCGACATCCGCCGCATTGGCGCCGGCGACGGAGGCGTTGCACGATCGGTAGAAGGTCTCCAGCCGCCGCAGTTCGGGGTCGTCGCCGGGCGTCCGGAACAGTGCGTCGAGGGCGCGTTCGAGATTTTGGTTGAACCGGATCTCCCCCATATTGAGTTCGGGCCGGTTCGCATCGGGATGCGCCGCCGCGATGAAGCCGCCACAGGCGTGGCGGTAGAAATTGTCGCAGGCATTCACCCGCGGATCGATGGCGGCGAGATCGATCCCGTTGCGATAGCGCGCGGCCGGCATGGATGCCGCGCCGGGCTCAGCCCCGTCGATCGCCTGGGCCATGCCGCCGCCAATGGCGAGGCCGAGCCCCGCCAAACCCAGGATCGAAACCGCCCTTGCCCGCTTTCCCATCGATCCGCTCCCTGCCGCACATGCTACATATGTAGCATATAGCTGAAATTCAGGGTGAATAGTCAATCCCTTATGAAGGGAAGCTACCAACGCGCCGGCGCGGACGCCGGGCTCAGCGGGCCGGCCATCCTCTTTCTCGTGTCATATCAGTATAATACACCTTTTGCAAGGCGCGGGCGACGCAGACGGGCTAGATCACCAGGCCGATCGAATTGCCGAAATTGTGAAGCAGCACCGGCAGCACCAGGCTCCCGGTCCGCAGCCGCAGCCACACCGCGAGGAAGGAGGGCACGGCGGTCAGCGCCATGATCATCGGATCGAGCGAGAAATGGCCGTCTTCATATCCGAAGGCGTGCGTCATGCCGAACAGGGCGCAGCTCAGCACCGCGCCCCAGCCCCAGTCCACGCCGAGCCAGCGCACCCGGCCGGTGAAGGCGCGGTCGAGCGCGAGCAGCAGGGTGCCGCGATAGAAGGGCTCTTCCTCCAGCCCCGGCATGGTGAGCTGGAAAGCGACTGTCTCGCGCGAGGCCGGATCGGACGGAAAGGCGACCGCGATGGCGACGAAGAACAGGCAGTAGACGAGCGCGACCGGGATGCAGCTCTTCAGGCTTCCCGGCGTCTGCGCGAGGGTCAGGCCGCTCCGCCTCCAGCCGAAGCCGGGGAGCGAGGCGACCGCCAAAGTCGCGGCGAGCGCCAGGATTTTGCCCTGCCAGTTCCAATCGCTGGCCGGAAGGAGATCGGGGAGCAGGCCGTAGCCGCGGGTCAGCAGCGCGTCCTCGAGCGCGACCAGCGCCGCCGCGACGATCAACCAGCGGAAGGAAAAGTTCGCACGCCGCGTCAGCCCGATCGCCGTGCCGACGACGAGCAGAATGCCAAGCGTACCAAGAAGTCCGATAAAGCCGTCCATCCCCACCCCTTTCGCGACGTCGCCTAGACGACGGGAAGAAGGGGCGCAAGCCGGTGGGGGCGCCGGTCCGGCCGCCGCGCTCGCCCGTGTGAACCGGGGAACGCGCATCGGGGTGCTACGGGGAATCGTTACTTTTTCGCGTCGGCAACGACCCTGACCCGGTAGTCTCCGCAGAAGAACGAGGTCCTGAAATCCGATATGGTTGCGGCGCAGGATGGAGGTTGCGTTGCGTGTCATGCTGGCTCATTCGCTGATCGCGTTGATCGCGGTGCTTTGCGCCGCCTTGATCCTCGTCGTCCGCGCGAGACGGCGACGGGAGCGCGATTACCGGCGCGGACATTCCGATTATTCCAAGTTCGAGCGTCGCCGCGGCTGGTTCGGCTAGGGCAGCAACAGGCTCGCGTCGCCGTAGGAGTAGAAGCGATAGCCGGCGGCGATCGCATGGGCGTAGGCTGCCTGCATCCTCTCCAGCCCCATCAGTGCCGACACCAGCATGAACAGGGTCGATTTCGGCAGGTGGAAATTGGTGACAAGTCCGTCGATGCCCCGAAAGCGGTAGCCGGGGGTGATGAAGATCGCGGTGTCCCCCTGGAACGGCTGGATCGCGCCATCGTCGCCGGCGGCGCTTTCGATCAGCCGCAACGACGTTGTGCCGACGGCGACGATCCGCCCGCCGGCAGCGCGCGCCGCATTGAGCCGCGCGGCCGTCGCGGCATCGATCCGGCCCCATTCGGCGTGCATCGCATGGGCGTCGGTATCCTCGGCCTTGACCGGCAGGAACGTGCCGGCGCCGACATGGAGGGTCAGCGTCTCGTGGCCGATCCCGGCCTCGGCCAGCGCCGCCATCAGCCGGGGCGTGAAGTGAAGCGCGGCGGTCGGGGCGGCGACCGCTCCGTCCTCGCGCGCGAACATGGTCTGATAATCCTCGGCATCGCGCGCGTCGACGGCGCGCTTGCCGGCGATATAGGGCGGCAGCGGCATCCGCCCGGCGCGTGTCAGCATCAGCTCGACCGGCTCGTCGCCTTCGAAGGCCAGCAGGAACGATCCGTCGTCGCCCCGATCCGAAGCGATCGCCTGCACGCCAGCGCCGAAATCGATCCGGTCGCCGGGCTTCAGCCGCTTGGCGTTGCGGATGAAGGCGCGCCATTCGCGCACGCCCTCGCGCTTGTGGAGCGTCGCCCCGATCCGCGCCGATCCGCGCATCCCTTCGAGCTGCGCCGGGATCACCCGCGTGTCGTTGAACACGAGCACGTCCCCGCGCCGAAGCAGGCGCGGGAGATCGGTGACCAGATGGTCCGCGAGCCCGCCGGGCGTGACCTGCAGCAGCCGCGCCGAATCGCGCGGCCGTGCGGGCCTCAGCGCGATCCGGTCGGGCGGCAGGTCGAAGTCGAAAAGGTCGACCCGCACGCTGGCGCCGCGGCTAGCTCGGGCGCCGCCGCTGCTGCTGCGGCTGCTCGGGTTGGCGCGGCACGCCGGGCTGCGGCATGACCGGACCGACATTCGTGCCCGGCTGCGCCCGCGGCGGGGCGGACGGGATGCCGAGAATGCTTCCCTCCGTGGAGGCGGGCGCTGCCGGCGCCCCCGCCGCGCGAAGCGCCTCCGCGCTCATCTCCGGCACATTGTCGGAGCCCAGCGAGGCGCGCACGATCCGGGTCGGATTGGCCGGCGGCTCGCCGCGCTGGATCGCATCGACGAAGTTCATGCCGGAAACGACCCGCCCGAACACCGTATAGTCGCGGTCCATCGCAAGATGCGGGGTGAACATGATGTAGAACTGGCTGTTCGCGCTGTTGAGGTCCTGCGCGCGCGCCATCGCGACGGCGCCCCTGAGGTGCGGGAGCCCGTTGATCTCCGCCGGAAGGTCGGGAAGCGTCGAACCGCCGGTGCCGTTGCCGCGCGGATCGCCGCCTTGCGCCATGAAGCCCTCGATCACCCGGTGGAAGATGAGGTTGTTGTAAAAACCCTGCTCGGTCAGCGTCTTGATCCGCTGCACCGTGTTGGGCGCGACATCGGGGCGAAGCTGGATCTGGACCCGGCCACCGTCGGACAGGTCGAGCACCCAGGTATTTTCGGGCGTGAGCGGCGGCGGCGGCGGCGGGACGGGCAGCGGCCCGCTCGGCCGGGTGGGCGCGGCCGGCTGCGCGGCGCTCGCCGGAGCGTCCGCGGCCGGCGCCGGAGTTTCGGCCGCGGGCGCCGGGGTTTCGGCCGCCGGTGCTGGCGTCTCTGCGGCGGGCGGCCGGGCCTGGCTGTCCCCCGGCGTCGGAGCCTCGGCCGCGGGGGCCGGCGTCGCTGCGGCGGGCGGCTGGGCCTGCGCCTCGCTCGGGGCAGCCTCGCTCGCGGCGGGCGCGGGCGGATCGCCGGCGGCCTGGTCCGGAACCTGCGCGGCCAACGCGCCGGCGAACAGGAGGCCGGTCAATCCGGCGAACAGCGACGACAAGCGCATCAAATCCTCGATTCTCGCATGAATGAATGTGTCTAGAGCGCCGCCCGCCCGGCCTCAAGCGCCGATCAGGCGCCCCGCCGCCCGATCCGCTCCACCCGCGCCGTCACGTCGGCCGCGACCGCCGGCGGCACGAACTTGCGGATGTCGCCGCCGAACAGGGCGATCTCCTTGACCAGCTTGGACGCGATCGGCTGAAGCGACACGTCCGCCATCAGGAAGACGGTCTCGACCTCGGCATTGAGCTGCTGGTTCATGCCGGCCATCTGGAACTCATATTCGAAATCGGCGACGGCGCGCAGCCCGCGCACGATCATCGAGGCCCCTTCGCGCGTCGCGAAGTCCATCAGCAGCGAATCGAACGCGACGACCCCGATCTTGCCGTTCGCGATCCCCGCCACCTCGCGCTCGACCATCGCGAGGCGTTCGTCCAGCGTGAACATCGGCGATTTGGACGGATTGGTCGTGACGCCGATCACCAGCCTGTCGGCGAGGTGCGCGGCGCGGCGGATGATGTCCATGTGGCCGAGCGTGATCGGATCGAACGTGCCCGGATAGACGGCGGTTCTCATCTTCCCTCCCCGTTCATCGCGCGGACCGGCTCAATGATCCCGCTCGATCGCGAAGCGGGCGACGGCGCGAAGCGGGTCCGCAGCCGCGCCGAACGGCAAGAGATGCTCGATCGCCTGGTCGACCAGCGCCTCCGCCTGGCGGCGCGCGCGATCGGCGCCGAGCAGCGAGACGAACGTCTCCTTGCCCGCGCCCGCATCCTTGCCGACCCGCTTGCCGGCCTTTTCCTCGCAACCTTCATGGTCGAGCAGGTCGTCGGCGATCTGGAAGGCGAGGCCGATGTCGCGCGCATAGCCGCGCAGGCCGGCCCGCCCTTCCGGCGGCACGCGGCCCATGATCGCCGCCGATTCGAGGCAGCAGCCGATCAGCGCGCCGGTCTTGAGCTGCTGGAGCCGCGTCACGGACGCAAGGTCGAGCTCCGCCTCCTCGGCCATCAGGTCCATCATCTGGCCGCCCGCCATGCCGTCGGGGCCCGAGGCGCGGGCGAGCGCCGCGACCAGCTCGCCGCGGACGAACGGATCCTCGTGCGTCGCCTCGTCGGCGAGGATCTCGAACGCCAGCGCATGGAGCGAATCGCCGGCAAGGATCGCGGTCGCCTCGTCATAGGCGCGGTGGAGAGTCGGCTTGCCGCGCCGCAAATCGTCATCGTCCATCGACGGAAGATCGTCGTGGATCAGCGAATAGACATGGATCGCCTCGATCGCGGCGCCCACCCGAAGCGCGCGGGCGCGATCGACGGCGAAAAGGTCGCAGCCGGCGACGACCAGGAACGGCCGCATCCGCTTGCCCCCACCGATCGCCGCATAGCGCATCGCCTCGTAAAGCCGCGCGCGGCTGTCGAGCGGGACCGGCAGCAATGTCTCGAACAGCCGGTCGATCTCGGCGCCGACCTCCCTGAGCGCCGTCTCCAGCGGGAGAGGCCGCAGCGCCACCGCGCCCTCAGTCGCCACCGAAAGGCGCCGTGCCGGAGGGCGCCCCGCCGGGGCCGAACTGAATCTGCTCGATCCGTGCCTGGGCCGCGGCGAGCCGCGCCTCGCACTGGCGTTTCAGCCGGTCGCCCTCGGTATAAAGGTCGATCGCTTCGTCGAGCGGCGCCTCGCCGCTTTCGAGCTTGCGCACGATCTCCTCGAGCCGCTTCAGCGCAGCCTCGAAGCTGAGATCGGCAACGTCGTCCTGTCCCTCCGCCATGGATCAAGCATTGGGCGCGGCGGTGCGCGCGGTCAAGCCGCGCGGAACCACCACACGCCGTCGCGCACCTCGCGGATCGCACGCCCCTCGACCTCGAGCCGCCGCAAATGGGCCAGCGCCTCGCCACTCGCGAGACCGAACGATCCGTCGTCGATGCGCCGGGCGAACAGGGTGCCGAAACAGTCGACGGCGCGCTTTGGCTCGGCGATCGCGCCGTAAAGCGCGTCGAGACGGTCGCGATGCCCGGCGTCCAGCGCGTCGAGCCGGGCGTGGAGCCCGGTGAATGGCTGGCCGTGCGCCGGCAGGACCAGAAGATCGGCCGGCAACTCTCTCAGCTTCGCGATCGAGGCCAGCCATTCGCCGAGCGGATCGGCCTCGGGCTCGCTGAGGTTCAGCGAGACGTTGGACGTGATCCGCGGCAGCACCTGATCGCCCGCGATCATCAGCCGCCCTTCCATGTCGACCAGGCAGGCATGTTCGGGCGAATGCCCCGAGCCGATCACCACCCGCCAGTCACGCGTGCCGATGCGGACCTCGTCGCCGTCGGCCAGCCGTCCGTAGCTGACCGGGATCGGGCTGACGATCGACGCGAACCGGCCCCAGCCGCGCGCCGCCTCGGCCGCGATCCGCGTCTCGTCCCAGCCGGCGGCACGCCAGAGGGCGACCGCCTCGTCGGGCGGCGCATCGCGAACGTCGGCGGCGAGCATCCGGGCGTACGTCCATTCGCCACGGGTCATCCACAGGCGGGCACCGGTCCGTTCGCAAAGCCAGCCGGCAAGGCCGACATGGTCGGGGTGGAAATGGGTGACGATGATCCGCGTCATCGGCCGGCCGGCGAGCGGCCCGTCGAGCAGCGCCGCCCAGGCCGCCCGGGCCTCATCGATCGCAAGCCCGGTATCGACCAGCGCGACTCCGTCGCCGTCGTCAAGCATCCATATGTTGATATGGCCGAGCGACCCCGGCACGGGCAATCGCGACCAGCCGACGCCCTCGGCGACCCTGGCGAACGCGCCATGTTCAGGAGCGAAGCGGCCGAACGGGTAGGTCAGGCCGCGATGCGTCGTCGGGGCCGCGACGAGCGATTCGTCCGGCGCCGGCGCCTCAGGTCCGGAAGGGATCGTCAAAGCCCTGGCCGGCCGCCGCCGTATCCTCCACCTCGGCCTGCTCGGCCGCGAGCGCCGCCTCCGCATCGCGCGCGGCCGCCTCGCGCTCGGCGCGCAGCTCCTCGATCAGGGCCTCGCGGTCGCGCTCCATGCCGACATCGTTCTGCGCCTGCGTGCCGGCGGCCTTCGCCGCCTTGGCGACCGCCGCGTCGAGTTCGCGCTGCGTGGTCAGGCCAAGGGTCACCGGATCCTTGGGCTGGATATTGGCTATGTTCCAGTGGGTGCGCTCACGAAGCGCCTGGATCGTCGAGCGGGTGGTGCCGATCAGCTTGCCGATCTGGCCGTCCGAAAGCTCGGGATGGTTGCGGATCAGCCAGGCGACGCCGTCCGGCTTGTCCTGCCGCTTGGACACCGGCGTGTAGCGCGGGCCCTTGGTCCGCAGCGCCTGGTCCGGCTCCTTCTGCATCCGGAGGCGATAGGCCGGGTCGGCCTGCCCCTTCTCGATCTCCTCCATCGTCAGCTCGCCCGATCGCAGCGGATCGCGGCCGGTCAGCTTGGTCGCCGCGGTATCGTCGGCGATCGCCTGGACCTCGAGAATGTGGAGGCCGCAAAATTCGGCGATCTGCTGAAAGGTCAGCGACGTATTGTCGACAAGCCAGCTGGCCGTGGCATGGGGCATGAGCGGCTGAGACACTTGAGAACCTCCAGAAACGATAAGGGCCGCCCCTCGCGGAGCGGCCGACTGTCGCCTGGTGATTTAGTCGCGGCCGGGTTCGGGCGCAAGCATAAGCTTGGCTTCCCCGCCCGCTGGACATAGTCACGCATGCGTGACCGACGAGCTGCTCCAGGCCCTGGAGGCCGACTCCATCCACATCCTGCGCGAAGCCGTCGCGGAGGCGGCACGGCCCGTCATGCTGTTTTCGGCCGGCAAGGACAGCGCGGTGATGCTCCATCTCGCGCGCAAGGCCTTCTTTCCGGCGCCGCCGCCCTTCCCGCTCCTTCACGTCGATACCGGCTGGAAGTTCAAGGAGATGTACGCGCTTCGCGATGCCGCCGCCGCCGAGGCCGGCATTCCGCTCATCGTCCATCGCAATCCCGAAGCCGAGGCGCGCGGCATCAATCCGTTCGATCACGGCTCCGCGCTCCACACCGAGCTGTGGAAGACGGAGGGGCTGAAGCAGGCGCTCGATGCCGGGCGCTACGACATGGTGTTCGGCGGCGCCCGGCGCGACGAGGAGGCGAGCCGCGCCAAGGAGCGAATCTTCTCCGTCCGCAGCGCGTCGCATGGCTGGGATCCGAAACGGCAGCGGCCCGAGCCGTGGCGGCTCTACAATGCGCGCACCGCGCCGGGCGAAAGCATCCGCGTCTTCCCGCTTTCCGATTGGACGGAGCGCGACATCTGGACCTATATCGCTGCCGAGCGGATCGCGGTCGCCTCCCTCTATTTCGCCGCCGAGCGCCCGACCGTGCGGCGCGGCGACGCCCTCATCATCGTCGACGACGACCGTTTCCGGCTGGCGCCGGGCGAGAGCCCCGCGCCCCGGCGGGTCCGGGTCCGCACGCTCGGCTGCTACCCGCTGACCGGCGCGATCGAGAGCGACGCCGCGGACATCGATGCGATCCTTGCCGAGATGGCCGCGGACCGGACCTCGGAGCGCGCCGGACGCCTCATCGACCGCGACCAGCCGGCATCGATGGAGCGCAAGAAACGGCAGGGCTATTTCTGAATGCGCTCGCTCCTGCGCCTCATCACCTGCGGATCGGTGGACGACGGCAAGTCGACCCTGATCGGTCGCCTGCTCGCCGATTGCGGCGCGATCCCTTCGGATCGGCTGGTCGGCGTCACCGATCTCGCCCTGCTCGCGGACGGGCTGGAAGCCGAGCGCGAGCAGGGAATCACGATCGACGTCGCCCACCTCTATTTCGAGCATGGCGGTCGTCGCTTCATCCTCGCCGACGCGCCGGGGCACGAGCAATATACGCGCAACATGGCGACCGCCGCTTCGCGCGCCGACCTCGCCATCGTGCTGGTCGACGCGACCAGGGGCGTCCTGCCGCAGACCCGCCGCCACCTCGCCATCGCCCGGCTGCTCGGCATCCGGTCGTTCGTGCTGGCGGTGAACAAGATGGACCTCGTGGCCTTCGATCGGGCGCGGTTCGACGCGATCGCGACAAGCTTCCGCGAGGCGCTGGACCGGGTCGGCGGCGGGGCGTGCGCCGCAATTCCGGTCAGTGCGCTCAACGGCGACAATGTCGCCACCCAGTCGCCCGCCACCCCCTGGTATGACGGCCCCGCATTGCTCGCCCATCTCGAACGGGTCGCGCCGGCGGACGGCCCTTCCCTCGCCGCGTTCAGGATGCCGGTCCAGCATGTCGTGCGCGCGGACGGCCAGCGTTTCTATGCCGGGACGATCGCCGCTGGCACGATCCGCCCGGGCGACGAGGTGGTCGTTGCCCCCTCCGGCCGTCGCCTCGCCGTCGGGCGCATCGTCACGCGGGACGGCGACCTCGCCCAGGCCGGCATCGGTCGTTCGATCGCGCTGACGCTCGCCGGCGACGTGGATTGCTCGCGCGGCGACATGATCGCCGATCCCGCCGATCCGCCCGGCGCCGGCGACCAGTTCGAAGCGACATTGATCTGGATGGACGAGGCGCCGTTGGTGCCAGGCCGGCAATATCTGATGAAGATCGGCACCCAGACCGTACCGGCGACCCTCCACGCGCCGAAATATCGTCTCGACGTCGAAACGCTGGCGCATCTCGCCGCAAAGACGCTCGCGCTCAACGATATCGGCGTCGCCAATCTGTGGACGGCGCGGCCGATCCTGTTCGAGCCCTATGAGAAGAGCCGCGACCTCGGCGGCTTCATCCTGATCGACCGGATCACCAATGCGACCGTCGCGGCCGGCCTCATCCACTTCGCGCTGCGGCGCTCCGAGAACATCCACGCGCAGGCGATCGCGGTGACGCCGGCGCGGCGCGCGGCGCTGATGGGCCAGCGGCCGAAGCTGCTCTGGTTCACCGGCCTGTCCGGCGCCGGCAAGTCGACCATCGCCAATCTCGTCGAGGCGAAGCTCCATGCGATGGGCCGCCACAGTTTCCTGCTCGACGGCGACAATGTGCGGCGTGGGCTCAATCGCGATCTCGGCTTCACCGAGGCCGATCGGGTCGAGAATATCCGCCGCGTCGGCGAGACGGCGCGGCTGATGCTCGATGCGGGGCTCATCGTGCTCGCCGCCTTCATCAGCCCCTTCCGCGCCGAACGGGAGATGGTCCGGGCGATGATGCCGGAGGGCGACTTCGTCGAAATCTTCGTCGATACGCCGCTCGCCGAGGCCGAGCAGCGCGACACCAAGGGACTCTACCGCAAGGCGCGCGCCGGCCGGCTCGCCAACTTCACCGGCATCGATTCGCCTTATGAGCGGCCCGATGCGCCGGAAATCACCATCGACACGCTGGCGACGAGCGCCGAGGCGGCGGCGGATGCGGTGATCGAGTGGCTGGAACGCCGCGGCCTTTTTGCCTAGGCAGTGGCGATGGGCGATGCTGGCGGGATCGAAACGAGGGCCGAGGAGGGCCCCGAAGCGGCCCCGGCCGCAGAGCGGCCGCTCGGCCACACGGACATCAAGCTGTCGCGCGGCTTCCGGCCCTGGCTGGAGCGGATGGACCTCAGCCTCGCCTTCACCACCTATCAGACCGGCCAGCTCTTCCTGATCGGCCGGCTGCCCGAGGGGCGGATTTCCGTCCACCAGCAGAATTATGCGCGCGCCATGGGCCTCCATGCGAGCCCGCAGCGCCTCGTGATCGCCTCGCAGCACCAGATCTGGCGGCTCGAGAACATGCTCGCGCCGCACGAGCGGGCGAATGCCAATTTCGACCGGCTCTACGTGCCGCGCGCAGCGCAGGTGACCGGCGACCTCGACGTCCACGAAATCGCGCTCGATTCGCGCGGCCGGGCGATCTTCGTCGCGACCCGGTTCAACTGCCTCGCGACGACCAGCGCCACCCATGGCTTCAAGCCATTGTGGATGCCGCCCTTCGTCTCGAAGCTCGCCGCCGAGGACAGATGCCACCTCAACGGCCTTGCGATGGACGGCGGCCGCCCGGCTTACGTGACCGCGATCAGCCGCTCCGACATGGTCGAAGGCTGGCGCGATCGGCGGCGCGACGGCGGCGTGCTGATCGACCTTGCCGACAACCGCGTCGTCGCCGATGGCCTGTCGATGCCGCACAGCCCGCGCGTGACGCCGGACGGGGTGCTGCTGCTCGATTCAGGGCGCGGCATGATCGTCCGCGTCGATCCGGCGACGGGCGGCCGGACCGACATCGCCTTCTGCCCCGGCTTCCTGCGCGGCCTCGCCGTGATCGGCGGCCATGCGATCGTCACCGTCTCGATGCCGCGCGAGGGCATTTTCGAGGGCCTCGAGCTTCAGGACCAGCTCGCGAAGCGCGACGGTGCGCCCTGGTGCGGCCTGTGCATCGTCGATCTGCGCAGCGGCGACATCGTCGAATGGCTTCGCATCGACGGCGCGATCCGCGAATTGTTCGACGTCGCCATCCTGCCCGGCGTCGCCTGCCCGATGGCGGTCGGCATCGGCTCGCCGGAGCTCAACAGCCTCGTCTCGCACGACGCCGAATTCGCACCGCTGTTCGTCGAGGGCTGACCCCCGCGCGGATTCTCTTCCTAGCGCTCCAGGAACTTCTTCACGCCGCGCGCCGCCTGGCGGATTCGCTGCTCGTTCTCGACCAGGGCGATCCGCACATAGCCCTCGCCCTCCTCGCCGAAGCCGACGCCGGGTGCCACCGCGACCCCGGCCTCGGCAAGCAGCTGCTTGGAAAATTCCATCGATCCCGCCGCGCGCCAGGCCTCGGGGATCGGCGCCCAGGCGAACATGCTCGCCTCGGGCGAAGGAATCTCCCATCCGGCGCGGCCGAAGCTTTCGACCAACGCGTCCCGCCGGCCGCGATAGAGCTTGCGGTTCGCCTCGATAATGTCCTGCGGCCCGTTGAGCGCGGCGACCGCGGCCGCCTGGATCGGCGTGAAGGCGCCATAATCGAGATAGGATTTCACCCGCGTCAGCGCGCCGATCAACTCGCGATTGCCGACCGCGAAGCCCATCCGCCAGCCGGCCATCGAATAGGTCTTCGACATCGAGGTGAACTCGACCGCCACGTCCTTCGCGCCCGGCACCTGGAGGATCGATGGCGTCGGCGTGTCGCCATAATAGATTTCGGCATAAGCGAGATCGGAAATGACCCACAGCTTGTGCTCGCGCGCATAGGCCACGACCTGCTCGTAAAAGGCGAGATCGGCGACATAGGCGGTCGGGTTGCTCGGATAGCCGATGACCAGCACGGTCGGCTTCGGCACGGTGTAACGCACCGCCCGATCGAGGCTGTCGAAGAAATCGGGGCCGGGCGCGGCGGGGATCGATCGGATCGCCGCGCCGGCGATGATGAAACCGAACTGGTGGATCGGATAGGAGGGATTGGGCGCGAGCACGACATCGCCCGGCGCGGTGATCGCCTGGGCGAGGTTGGCCAACCCCTCCTTCGATCCCAACGTGACGATCACCTCGCTCTCCGGATCGAGATCGACGCCGAAGCGGCGGGCGTAATAGCCGGCCTGCGCCTTGCGGAGCCCGGTGATCCCCTTCGACGCGGAGTAGCGATGCGCGCGCGGATCGCGGGCGACCTCGGCCAGCTTCTCGATCACATGGGCCGGCGGCGCGCCGTCGGGATTGCCCATCCCGAGGTCGATGACATCCTCGCCGCGCGCCCGCGCCGCCGCCTTCATCGCGTTGACTTCGGCGAAGACATAGGGCGGCAGCCGGCGGATGCGGTAGAAGTCGGTCATTGGTCCTGCCTGTCGCAGCCGCGCGCCGGGTGCAAGGCCCCGGCCGCGGCGGAATCGAGAAATTTCGCGACCGCCTCCAGCTCCACGTCGCGATCGACGAAGGCCCGGCCGATGCCCCGCGCCAGGATGAAGGCGACGCGGCCGCCGGCCTTCTTCTTGTCGCTCGCCATCCGCCCGGCGAGGCTCGCGCCCGTGGCGGCGATGCCGAGATCGGCGAGGCTCGCGGGGAGGCCCGTCGCCCGAAGGTGACGCCCCACGCGCGCGGCGTCCTCCGGCGCGCACAGGCCGCGCCGGACCGACAGATCGAAGGCCAGCGCGAGGCCCGCCGCCACCGCCTCGCCGTGCAGCACATCGTCGGAAAAGCCGGCCTCCGCCTCGATCGCATGGGCGAAGGTATGGCCGAGATTGAGCAGGGCGCGACGGCCGGAGGTCTCGCGCTCGTCCTCGGCAACGATCGCGGCCTTGAAGGCGACGCTGGCGGCGATCGCATGGGCGAGCGCGTCGGGCGCGCCGGCGAGCACCGATGCGCCATTCGCCTCGAGCCAGTCGAAGAAAGCCGGATCGCCGATCAGCGCGGCCTTCACGATCTCGGCATAGCCGGCGCGCATCTGCCGCGCGGCCAGGGTCGCCAGCGCCTCCGGGTCGATGAGGACGAGGCGCGGCTGATGAAAGGCGCCGATCAGGTTCTTGCCGGCGGACACGTCGATCGCCGTCTTGCCGCCGACCGAGCTGTCGACCATCGCGAGCAGGCTGGTCGGCACCTGCACATAAGGCGTGCCGCGCTGGAGGATCGCCGCGGCGAAGCCGGCAAGATCGCCGACCACCCCGCCGCCGAAGGCGATGATCGGCTCCCCCCGCTCGATGCCGAGCGCGAGCAGCCGGTCGGTCACGAAAGCGAGCATCTCCCAGCTCTTGCTCGCCTCCCCGGCCGGGATGGTGACGGTTTCGGTGGCGAGGCCCGACAGGCCCTGGGTGAGCCGCGCACCCTGCGCCGCAGCGACATTTTGGTCGGTCACGACGAATGCGCGACCATTGGGCGCGAGCGGCGCGAGATGTTGGGCGGCGCGGCCGATCAGGCCCGCTTCGATGCGGACGTCATAAGCGCGCGGCCCAAGCTCGACCCGCACGATGCTCATGTCCCCCTCCTCTCCGGGGAGAGGGCAGGATGAGGGGATTGGAGCGCCTGGTCGGCCAGGACCAGCGCCATCATCGCCGCCGCCACCGGCGCGCCGCGGATGCCGACGCAGGGGTCGTGGCGGCCCTTCGTCACGATCTCGGTCTCGTTGCCCTCGCGGTCGATCGTCGGCACCGGCGTCAGGATCGAGCTGGTCGGCTTGAACGCGATCCGCACCCGCCCCGGGGCCGCCAGCTCGACGCCCTTCACCGCATTGATCGACATCATCGCCGCGAAGGTTTCCGACGGCGGCGGTTCGGCGCCCTCGACCGCGCATTCGACGACCGCGCCGAGCGAATCGCCCGCCTTTCGCGCCGCATCGAGCCGCGCGGCCCAGCGCTCCGCAGCGGCGGCGTCCGGGCAGAAGAAGGGATTGGCGTCGATCTGGTCGGCATCGAAACCGGCGATCGGATCGCCGCCGATCTCCACCACATAGGCCGCGATCGTCACGCCGGGGATCAGCTTGCGCGCGACCGCCCCGGCCGCGACCCGCGACGCCGTCTCGCGCGCCGAGGACCGGCCGCCGCCGCGCCAGTCGCGAAATCCATATTTGGCGTCATAGACATAGTCGGCATGGCCGGGCCGATAGGCCTGGCTGACCTCCGAATAATCCTTCGATCGCTGGTCGATATTCTCGATCTTCAGGCTGATCGGATCGCCGGTGGTGCGGCCGGATCGGACTCCCGAAAGGATTCGCACCTCGTCCGGCTCCCGCCGCATCGTCGTGAAGCGCGACTGGCCGGGCCGGCGCCGATCGAGGAAGGGCTGGATGTCGCCCTCGGCGAGCGCGATCCCCGCCGGGCAGCCTTCGACAAGCGCGCCGATCGCCGGCCCGTGGCTTTCGCCCCAGGTCGAAAAGCGGAAGCACCGTCCAAAGCTGTTCCAGCTCATCAGGCGGCGTGCATGGCTGGCGCCGGCGCGTCGGGCAAGCCTTGGCGGGCGGGAAAGAGGGCGAGGACGTTTTCGAGGATGCGGTCGCCGTCCGCGGTGAGGATCGATTCGGGATGGAACTGCAGCCCGATCTGGAGCGCCGCGAGATCGCTGATCGCCATCGCCATGCCGTCGATCTCGGCATGGACGGTGAAGCGCGCGGGAATGTCGCGCGTGCACAGCGAATGGTAGCGCCCGACGCGCACCGGCCCCTCCAGCCCGGCGAAGGGCCCGGCGCCGTCATGGTCGATCAACGTGCCCTTCCCGTGCACCGGCTCGCCGGCCCGATCGACCCGGCCGCCGGCCTCGAACACGATCGCCTGGTGGCCAAGGCAGATGCCGAGCACCGGCACATTGCCCTTCGCGATCCGGATCAGATCGAGGCAGCAGCCCGCCTGTTCCGGCCGCCCCGGGCCGGGCGAGAGCAGGATCGCGGCGCCGGCTTCCTTCGCCAGCGCCAGCGCATCGCCCGCCGCGATCGTGTTGCGCAGGACTTTGACCGTGCAGCCAAGCCGCGCCAGCGT
Source organism: Sphingosinicella ginsenosidimutans (assembly GCF_007995055.1). NCBI lineage: Bacteria > Pseudomonadati > Pseudomonadota > Alphaproteobacteria > Sphingomonadales > Sphingomicrobiaceae > Allosphingosinicella > Allosphingosinicella ginsenosidimutans. The sequence goes on from NZ_VOQQ01000001.1 coordinate 373,785, forward strand.
CTCCACCAGGTTGAAAGTGAAGCTGTCGAGATTGTCGATCATCAGGATGGATCGGGTCATGCGGCGACTCCGCTGAGCACGGAAAGGAGGGCCGCGGCCTTCTGGCGCGTCTCCGCCGCTTCGCGCGCGGGGACGGAATCGTGGACGATGCCGGCGCCGGCGCGGACATAGGCCGTCCCGCCGGTCACGACCGCCGATCGGATCACGATGGCGCTGTCGAGCAGGCCGTCGCCGTCGATCCAGCCGATCGCGCCGCCATAGGCCCCGCGCCGGGTCCGCTCGTGGCGGCGAAGCAATTCCGTCGCCCGGATCTTCGGGGCGCCCGAAAGCGTGCCTGGATTGAGGCCGGCATGGAGCGCGTCGATCGCATCGAGATCGGGGCGGAGCGTCCCGACGACCGAGGAGACGAGGTGCATCACATGCTGGTAGCGCTCGACCGTCATCAGCGCGCGGACCCGGCGGGTTCCCGCGACGCTGATCCGCGCCACATCGTTGCGGGCGAGATCGACGAGCATCATATGCTCGGCCAGCTCCTTGCCGTCGAGGCGCATGTCGGCCTCGAACCGCCCGTCCTCGTCGGCGCAGCGGCCCCGCTTTCGGGTGCCGGCGATCGGCTTGATCTCGACCTGCCTCGCCCCCTCCTCGCGAAAGACGCGCACCGAGGTTTCGGGCGACGCGCCGATCAGGACGAAATCGCCGCCGTCGACATGGTAACGATAGGGGCTCGGCTCGCGCGCCCGCAGCGCCGCATAGGCGGCAAGCGGATCGGCGCAGCGGGCGCTGAAGGTGCGCGACGGCACGATCTGGTAGACATCCCCGGCGGCGACATGGCCGCGCATCGTCTCGACCAGCGCGCAATAGGCGGCATCGTCGAGATCGACCGAGATCGGCGCCGCCCCCGGGGGGATGGGGGCCGGCGGCGCGGCGTCGGCGGCCGCGCGCGCGATGATCGAGGACAAACGCTCCTGGGCGGCGAAGGCGGCCTTTTCGTCCTCCCCGAACGCGGCGCAGACGATGCGTGGCGCCGCGCCCGGATCGAAGACCACCAGGCTTTCGGCGAGCCAGGCGACATAATCGGGAAAGCCGGTCGGATCCTCGCCGCTCGCCGGCAGCCCTTCAAGGTTGGCGGCATAATCGAAGGCCAGGACGAAGGGCACGAAGAGCGCGCACGGCTCCTGCGGCGAAAGATTGTCGAAGCCGATCAGCGCGCGCACCGCATCGAGCGGGGTCGGCGCGCGCAATCGTTCCTCGGCATCGTCGCCGGCGATCGGCGGAAAGGCGAACCGCACCCCCTCCGCATCCCTGTCTGCCACGCGATCGGCGAGCCGTTCGGCAAGCGCCGAGAGCGCCGCCGCGCCATTGGCCGACAGCGCGCTCGCGACGACCTCGTTGCCCCGGCATTCGAGCCGAAGCGCAGCGCGCTCCATCAGCAAGGCGGGGCCGTCCGCTTTCTCGATCAGCAGGGTGTCGGCCCGTCCGGCGCACAGCGCGCGATAGAGCGCCAGCGGGTCGACAGCCCGGCCGAGCGCGCGGGTGAAGGCGCGCACCTGGCTCATGCCGCGATCCTGCCGACGGCGGCGAGCACCGCCGACACGCGTGGCATCAGCGCCGCGAACTGGTCCGGATAGAGCGACTGGGCGCCGTCCGACAGCGCGACCGACGGATTTTCGTGGACCTCGATCAGGAGGCCGTCCGCGCCGCAGGCCGCCGCCGCCAGCGCCATCGGCCCGACGAGATCGCGGATGCCGGTGCCGTGCGATGGATCGACGACGACCGGCAGGTGCGTGCGCTGCTTCATGTAGGGCACGGCGTTGAGATCGAGCGTGTTGCGGGTCGCGGTCTCGAAGGTGCGGATGCCGCGCTCGCACAGGATCACCTGATCGTTGCCGGCGGCGAGGATATATTCCGCCGCGAGCAGCAGCTCCTCGATCTTCGCGGAGAGACCGCGCTTCAGCAGGACCGGCTTGTCGGTCCGCCCGACGGCGCGCAGCAGTGGGAAATTCTGCATGTTGCGCGCGCCGATCTGCAACGCGTCGGCATGGGCCGCGACGATGTCGACATCGGCGGTGTCCATCACCTCGGTGACGACCGGCATGGAGAGCTCGTCCGCCACCTCGCGCAGCAGCCGCAGCCCCTCTGGCCCGTGGCCGCTGAAGCCATAGGGGCTGGTGCGCGGCTTGTAGGCCCCGGCGCGAAGCACCTTCGCCCCCGCGGCCTGGACGGCGCTGGCGCTGTTGAACAGCTGCTCGCGGGTCTCGACCGCGCAGGGGCCGGCGATCACCGGCACCGCGCGGCCGCCGAAGGCGACGCCGCCGATCGAGACGATCGTGTCGTGCGGGTGCAGGTCGCGCGCGACAAGCTTGTAGGGGGCAAGGATCGGCTTCACCGATTCGACGTGCGGGTCGCTGTCGAGCGCGAGCTCGGCGAGCACCCGTTCGTCGCCGAGCGCGCCGAGCACCACGCGCTCGGCCCCCGGCATGTGGAGTGGTTTCAATCCGGCGCCGGCGATCCGGTCGAGCAGCCGCTGGGCGGCGTCGGCGGGGGCTTCGGGCTTGAGGACGATGATCATGTTGGCAAACTTCCTGGCGACTGGGCAATAAAAAAACCCGCCGGTCGGGCGGGTCTGATCGGTCGAGACCTTAAAGGTCAGGATGCGCTTCGATCAGCCGCGCCATCGCGAGGACGTCCACCGCCACCAGCCGAACGCAAATGCGCCGTGGCCGGAAACCGGCGCGGCGAATGCGGAGGCGTGGTCGCGAGTCATCGCCGCATGCTTACAGACACCGCGCCTCGCGCGTCAATCGTCTCCGGCATGGGCATCAAGGCGCGACGTTCGTCGCACGACCTAACCCCCTGTTTCCCCGCACGTCCCCTCCTCTCGGACAGGGCACATGTCGTTCGTCTAAAAAAACTTGCATCGCCGCCCGGCTTGCGAGCTAGTGCGCGCGGGGACTTATCTTAGGACGGCCGGCGACCGCCTGGCCGTTGGGAGGCCATTTACATGCAAAAATCCCGTATCGCCGCGCTGGCGGCGATCCTGCTTGCCGGAACGGCGCCGCTTTTTGCCCAGGCGCAGCCGCCCCACAGCGCCGCAACCGCCGCATCGGGAAGCGGCCATGCCGCGTTCGGCGATTGGGGCGTCGATCTTTCGGCGCGCGATCTTTCGATCCAGCCCGGCGACGATTTCTGGCGCTACGCCAACAACAGCTGGTTCCGGAACAATCCGATCCCGCCCGACGAGACCTCCTGGGGCGGCTTCACCTCGCTTCGCAACGATGTCGAGCGGCAGGTGAAGGCGATCGTCGACACCGCCGCGCAGGCGAGCGATCCGGTGAGCCAGCGCGTCGCGGCCATGTATGCGAGCTGGATGGACGAGGCGGGGATCGAGGCGCGCGGCACCGCGCCGCTGCGTCCCTATCTCGACCGGATCAACGCCGCGCAGAGCCGGGACGATCTCGTCCGGCTGTTCGCGACTCCCGGCTTCCCCTCGCCGCTCGGCGTCGGCATCACGCCCAATCCCGGCGATCCGACCCACTATGCCGCCGGCGCAAGCCAGGGCGGGCTCGGCATGCCGAACCGGGATTACTACCTCAATCCGGGCGCGCAGTTCGACGCCTATCGGGCCGCCTATCGCACCTATGTCGCGACCATCTTCCGCCTCGCCGGCTATAGCGAGCCGGAGGCGCGCGCGGACCGGGTGATCGCGCTCGAACATGCGATCGCCGAGGCGCACTGGACGCCCGAGCAGAGCCGCGACGTCGCGCGCTCGATCAATCCGATGACGCCGGCGCAGCTCGCGGCGCTCGCGCCCGAGTTCAACTGGCCGCTCTGGCTCCAGGGCGAGGGCCTGTCGGGCGTCAACACGATCATCGTCCGCCAGACGACCGCCATCCAGGCGGAGGGTCGGCTGTTCGCCTCGACCCCGGTCCAGACCTGGAAGGACTGGCTCGCCTTCCAGTTCGTCAGCAACAATGCGGAATTCCTGCCGCGCGCCTTCGATCAGGCCAATTTCCAGTTCTTCTCGCACACGCTGCGCGGCACCGAGCAGCAGCGCGAGCGCTGGAAGCGCGGGCTCGCCGTGGTCAACCGGACGCTGGGCGAGGATGTCGGCCAGCTCTACGTGGCGCGTTACTTCCCCGAGGAGTCGCAGCGCCAGATGACCGAGATGGTCGGCAATCTGCGCGCCTCGCTCGGCGAGCGGCTGCGCGCCAACCAGTGGATGGACGACGCCACCCGCCAGGCGGCGATCGCAAAGCTCGACGCCTTCGATCCGCGCGTCGGCTTCCCGGTCCACTGGATCGACTATTCGTCGATGCAGGTCGATCCGCACGATCTGCTCGGCAACATGATGCGCGCCCAGCAATTCCAGCATAACCTGCAATTGTCGCGCCTGCCCAATCCGGTCGATCGCACCTTGTGGGGCATGACGCCGCAGACGGTGAACGCCTATTACAGCCCGCTCACCAACCAGATCACCTTCCCGGCGGCGATCCTGCAGCCGCCCTTCTTCGATCCGAATGCCGATCCGGCGGTCAATTATGGCGCGATCGGCGCCGTGATCGGCCACGAAATGGGCCACGGCTTCGACGATCAGGGCAGCCGCTTCGACGGATCGGGCCGGCTGCGCAACTGGTGGTCCGAAGAGGCCAATTCGCGCTTCCAGGCGCTCGTCACCCGCCTCGGCGCGCAATATGACACCTACGAACCCGTGCCGGGCCTGCATATCCGCGGCCGCCAGACGATGGGCGAGAATATCGGCGATCTCGGCGGCATCGAGGTCGCCTATGGGGCCTATCGCCGCTATGTCGCGCAGCATGGCGAGCCGCCGGTGCTGAACGGCCTGACCGGCGACCAGCGCTTCTTCCTCGCCTTCGCCCAGGTCTGGCGGTCGCAGCAGCGGCCCGACGCGCTTCGCCAGCAGGTGCTGACCGATCCGCACAGCCCGGCCGAATTCCGCGTGAACGGCGTCGTGCGAAACGTCGATGCCTGGTATCGCGCCTTCAACATCCAGCCGGGCAACAGGCTTTACCTGCCGCCCGACCAGCGCGTTCATATCTGGTGAGCCTTATCGCCCCTCCCTGCATCAGGGAGGGGCGCTTTCTATGTCGAAGGATCCAATCGCAATGAAGCATGTCCTGTTCCTCGCTGGCGCGGCGACGATCGCCCTCGCGCCGCTTTCCGCCCAGGCCGCCACCGGCGCCGCAACCGCCGCGACCGCCACCGGCGCCGCAGCCGCCGCGACCGCCACCGGCACGGCCGCCGCCACCGCGGCCACCGCCGGCCGCCCCGAATATGGCGATTTCGGGATCGACCTTTCCGCCCGCGATCTTTCGGTGCGGCCGGGCGACGATTTCTGGAGCTATGCCAATGCCGGCTTCGTCCGCGCCCATCCGATCCCGGCCGACCGGGTCAGCTATGGCGTCAGCGATGTCCTGCAAGACCAGATCGAGCAGCAGCTCAAGGACATCGTCGAGCATCCGGGCGACGATGCCGCCGCCCGCCAGGTCGCCGATTTCTATGCAAGCTGGATGGACGAGGCGGGGGTCGAGCGGCGCGGGGCCGCGGTGCTCCAGCCCTATCTCGACCGGATCAACGCGGTCCACGATCGCGCCGGCCTCATCGCCCTGTTCGCGACTCCGGGCTTCGCCTCGCCGGTCGATATCGGCATCATCCCCGATCCGGCGGACACGACCCGCTACGTCGTCACCGCGAGCCAAAGCGGGCTCGGCCTTCCCGGCCACGATTATTATCTGAACCAGGGCGCGGATTATGATCGCTATCGCGCCGCCTATCGCGCCTATCTGATCCAGATCCAGACGCTTGCCGGCATTCCGGACGCCGCGGCCAAGGCCGACGCGGTGATCGCGCTCGAACATCGCATGGCCGAGGTCCAGTGGGCGCCGGAGCGCAGCCGCGACATCCAGCAGACCTACAATCCGATGGATCGCGCCCAGCTCGCCACGCTCGCCCCGCAATTCGATTGGCCCAACATGCTCGCCGCCGCCGGCCTTGGCAGCGCGCAGACCGTCGTGGTGGGCGAGACCAGCGCGATCCACGATACCGGCGCGCTGCTCGAAAGCGTGCCGCTGGAGACGTGGAAAGCCTATCTCACCGTCCACTTCATCGACAATTTCGCCCAATATCTGCCGCGCGCCTTCGATCAGGCGAATTTCGAGTTTCGCAGCCACACGCTGCGCGGCGTGGAGCAGCAGCGCGACCGCTGGAAGCGCGGGCTTTCGGTGCTCAACCGGTCGCTTGGCGAGGCGGTGGGCCGCATCTATGTCGAGCGCCATTTCCCGCCCGAAAGCCGCCGCCAGATCACCGAGCTGGTCGGCAACCTGCGCGCCGCGCTGAACGAGCGGCTTCGCGCGAACCAGTGGATGGACGACACGACCCGGGAACAGGCGATCGCCAAGCTCGACGCCTTCGATCCGCGGCTCGGCAGCCCAGCCCAGTTCGTCGATTATTCGCCGATCCGCGTCGATCGCGCCGACCTGCTCGGCAATGCGGTGCGCGCCGGCCAGTTCGCCTGGGAACGCCAGGTGCGCCGGTTCGGCGGGCCGGTCGATCGCAGCCTGTGGGAAATGACCCCGCAGACGATCAACGCCTATTACGATCCGCTGATGAACCAGATCACCTTCCCGGCCGCGATCCTGCAGCCGCCTTATTTCGATCCCAATGCCGATCCGGCGGTGAATTACGGTGCGATCGGCGCGGTGATCGGCCACGAGATCGGCCACGGCTTCGACGATCAGGGCAGCCATTTCGACGCGCAGGGCCGCATCCGCGACTGGTGGACGCCGCAATCCTCGCAGCGCTTCGCGGAGCGCACCCAGGCGCTCGGCGCGCAATATAACCAGTTCGAGCCGCTGCCCGGCCTGCACGTCAACGGCCAGCTGACCATGGGCGAGAATATCGGCGATCTCGGCGGCATCGAAATGGCCTGGTCGGCCTATCGCCGCTACGTCGCCCAGCATGGCGAGTTGCCGGTGATCGACGGCCTGACCGGCGATCAGCGCTTCTTCCTCGCCTACGCCCAATCCTGGCGCGATTACTGGCGCGAGGGGCTGCTTCGCGAAGTGGTGCTGACCAATCCGCACGCGCCGTCCATGTACCGGGTCAATGGCGTCGTCCGGAATGTCGACGAATGGTATCGCGCCTTCAACATCCAGCCCGGCGACAGGCTCTATCTGCCGCCGGAGCAGCGCGTCCACATCTGGTGACGAGTCGCGAAGGGGCCGGGAAACCGGCCCCTTCTTCTTGCGCGCCATCGCCGGCCGCGCCGCATGTCGAAGGATGGGACGCCTTCGTCGCAGCCGGCCGCGCTTTGCCTAAACGATCCGCGGCTTTGCCGAAGACGCGATGCACCTCCCGATGGCCGGGTTCATGGATTGCGGACCCCATGAACCAGGGAGGTCCATATGAATATCAACACGATCCTGCGGCGCGGCTCCATCGCCGTCGTTGCGACCCTCGCCGGAACGCTGGCCGTCGCCCAGGCGGACGCCCAGCCGCGCAACGACCTGACCGTCTTCGCGCCGGCAACGCCGGAAGACTTGATCGTCGCCACCGTCTCCTACGCCGATCTGAACCTCGCTCGCAGTGAAGGCCAGGCGGTGCTGGAGCAGCGGGTGCGCGGCGCGGTGCGCCGGGTCTGCCCCGTCAGATCGCGCGATCTCTCCATCGCCGCGTTCGGCGACCGGTGCATTGTTGCGGCCTGGGAAGGCGCGCGGCCGCAGATGGCGGCGGCGATCGCGCAGGCCGGCAGCGGCTATGCGATGCGCGGCACGATCAGCGTCGCGGCCCGGCCCTGACCGGCCTGGCCGAACGGGCGGGCCGCTCCACCTCGCGGAGCGGCCCGCCTTTTCACGTCAGGCGTCAGGCGTCGCCTTCTTCCTCCTCGAAAATCTCGACCGCGACATCGGCATTGGCGGAAAGCCGCACCTTGTCGCCCTCGACCTCGGCGACCAGTCCCTTCGAGATATAGTGATGGTGCCCCTTGTGGCTGCCCTCGCCGCTGTCCTTCTTGGTCAGCTTGATCCGGTCGCCCTCGATCTTGTCCACCGTGCCGACATGGACGCCGTCCGCGCCGATGACCTCCATATGCTCGCGAATTTCACCTGCCATTTTCTGTCTCCTTCTGGCGTGGACCTGATCGATCGACAAAACGCATCAAAGCGATTCGGGTCCCCGTCACGATGCGACCGGAACCGGCGCCGGCTCAAGGGCCTGCGACGCCGCCGCTGAATGCTGGGCGAGATAGGCGTGGATCGCGGCCACGACCTGCGCGCCGTCGCCGACCGCCGCCGCGACCCGCTTGACCGAGCCCGAGCGGACGTCGCCGACCGCGAACACGCCGCGCCGGCTGGTCTCCAGCGGCAGTCGATCCTCGCCCCCGCCCGGGCCGGCGCACAGGAAGCCGCCGGCATCGACCTCGAGGCCCGAGGCGCGGAGCCAGTCCGTATTCGGATCGGCGCCGATGAAGGAGAAGAGGTGGCGCACCTGGCGCCTGGTCTCGAGGCCCGAGACCCGGTCGCACCAGCGGATCGCCTCAAGCGCGCCGTCCGCGCCTTCGAGGGCGCTGATCTCGCAGCCGACGACGATCTCGACATTGGGCAGGCCTTCGATCCGCTCGACGAGATAGTGCGACATCGTGTCGGCGAGCGGGCGGCGCACGATCAGCGTCACCCGCGCCGCCGCGCCGGCAAGGAACACCACCGCCTGGCCGGCCGAATTGCCGCCGCCGACCAGCGCCACCTCCTGCCCTGCCGACAGCTTCGCCTCCAGCGGCGAGGCCCAATAGTGGACCGAACTGCCTTCGAATTCGTCGAGCCGGTCGACGTCGAGCCGGCGATAGCGCGCGCCGGTCGCGATCACGGCGGTGCGGGCGCGCACCCGCTCGCCGGTCGACAGCGCGAGGCACAGGGTGTCGCCGCCGCATTCCAGCCGCAGCGCTTCGTCCGGGATCGCCATTTCGACCCCGAATTTCTGGGCCTGGCTGTGGGCACGGCCCATCAGCGCCATTCCGGAAATTCCGGTCGGGAAGCCAAGGTAATTCTCGATCCGGCTCGATGCGCCCGCCTGGCCGCCGAACGCGCGGCAATCGAGCGCGAGCACCGAAAGCCCCTCCGATCCCGCATAGACCGCGGTCGCGAGACCGGCCGGCCCGGCGCCGACCACGACGACATCGAACACCCGCTCCGGATCGATCGGGCCGACCAGGCCGATGCAGCGCGCCAGCTCGCCGTCGCTCGGATTGCGCAGGATCTGGCCGCCGGGGCAGAGCACGATCGGCAGCTCCTCGCGCGTGACCTGGAATCGCTCGACGAAGGTGCGCCCGCACGGATCGGTCTCGGCATCGAGCAGGCGGTGCGGATGGCCGTTGCGCCGAAGGAAATTGGCGAGCCGCCCGACATTGCCGTCGCCCGCCCGGCCCACGATGATCGGCCCGCCGCCGCCGCTTTCGAGCAGGCCCATGCGCCGAAGGATCAGCGCGCGCATGATCCGCTCGCCAAGATCGGCCTCCGCGATCAGCAGCGCGCGCAGCCGTTCGGGCGGGATCAGCAGCGCCTCGACCGGGCGGACCGCTTCGGCATCGACCAGGGACGGCCGGCCGGACAGCTGGGCGAGCTCGCCCATGAAGCCGTTGGCAAGATGGGTCACGATCGGCACCGGGCCGGATTCACCTTGCTGGCTGACCTCGACCGCGCCGTCGAGGATGACGGTGAGCCCGTGCCCCGGCTCCCCGACCCGCGCGAGCGCCTCGCCCTGCGCGTAACGGCGCACCGTGCCGAACCGCCGCAGCCGGGCGATGTCCGCGTCGGTCAGCGTCGGGAACATCTGGGCGCCGCGCGTTTCGATGATGGTCTGGGCGGCGGGCGGGATTCCGGCCGGGCCGCGGGGGATCGTGTCGGTCATCTGTTCCCTCGGGAAGCGCGGGCCGGGCGGGGACGCAAGGGCCCGCCCGGCCTCGATGGTCAGGCCGTTGTGGGCGTCGCGACGATCAGCGATTCGGTCGACGATTCGCCCTCCCGGATGAAGGCGAGCAGCTCGGCATTCACCAGGTCCGGATGGGTGGTCATCATGCCGTGCGGCAGCTCCTTGTAGCTCTTGAACGTGCTGCGCTTCAGCAGCTTGGCCGCAAGCGGACCGGAATCGGCATAGGGCACGATCTGGTCGTCCTCGCTGTGCATCACCAGCACCGGCACGTCGATCGCCTTCAGATCCTCGGTGAAGTCGGTTTCGGAGAAGGCCTTGATGCAGTCGTAATGGGCGTTGGCGGCGCCCATCATGCCCTGGCGCCACCAATTGTCGACGCAGCCCTGGATCGTCGCGACGCCGGGCCGGTTGAAATTGTAGAACGGGCCCGAGGCAATATCGATGTAGAGCTGGGAGCGATTGGCGGCGAGCGCGGCGCGATAGCCGTCGAACGCCTCGATCGGGGTGCCGCCGGGGTTGCTCTCCTTCTTCACCATCACGGGCGGCACGGCGCTGATGATCGCCGCCTTGGAGACGCGGCCCGGCTCGGCGCGCGCGACATAGTGAACGACCTCGCCGCCGCCGGTCGAATGGCCGACATGGATCGCGCCCCTCAGATCGAGCGCGCTGACCAGATCCATCACGTCGGCGGCATAATGATCCATGTCGTGGCCGCCGGATGTCTGGCTGGAGCGGCCGTGGCCGCGCCTGTCGTGCGCGATCACGCGATAGCCCTGGTGGAGGAAGAACAGCATCTGCGCGTCCCAATCGTCCGCGCTCAATGGCCATCCGTGGTGGAAGACGATCGGCTGGCCGGTGCCCCAGTCCTTGTAGAAGATTTCGGTTCCGTCGCGGGTGGTGATCATGTTCATGCCATGTCTCCTGGCTGCGCGGGTGCGCGTGCGGGGGGTGCCGCGATCACGGGCCCGGCGGATCACAGGAAGCGGCGCGCCGGACTCGGCTCGCGACGGTGGAAACCTATCATGGATTCGGTGGCGCGGCCATGACAGGGCCGCGCGATTCATTCGCGCTCGCGAAGCAGCGCCGAAAGCGTCCAGCCGGACTCGCCGTGCCCGGTGCCGTTGATCGCATCGTCGAGGAACCAGCGCCCGTCGATCAGGACGAATTCGAAGCGCGTCGAATCCTGCCGGTCGCCGTTATGGAAGCGGGCCGTCACCGTCCGCCGGCCCGGCCCGTCCTCGGGGCGGACGACCAGCGAGACCTGCGAAATCTGCCAGTCCTGCGCGTTCGTCCACCAATCGAAATCGATCGCGCCGACCGTGTCCGGATGCGCGTCCTCCCAACGCTGGTAGGCCGCGAACAAGGCGGCGAGCCGCGGCGAATAGGCATAAGCGGGATCGGGCGGCGGCCGATCCTCGCCGCCATGGACATAGGCGTCGTACATCTGCGCCACGAAGGCGCGCGGATCATCGACCCCCCGCATCTGCGCGGCCGCGCCGTGCCGGGCGGTCCGATCCGCCGAGGCCGCCGGTCCGGCAACGGCCGCCAGGGCGACCAGGGCAACCGTGACGAGAACCCGCTGTGTGCGCATCTCCGCCTCCCCCGCAATGCGTTCTTGTCTGCCCAAGTCGGCTTGGAGTCCAGCGGCACCTTGCTCAGGCCGCGCGGCTGCGGCAGGCTCGCGCAAACGAACGGGGGACCCATGCGCCACATCGCCTTCGCCGGATTTCTGCTCCTCGCCGCCGCGGCCGGAACCGCGCAGACGGGCCACTGGCAGCCGCAGCCGATCGCCGGCGCAACCGAGCCCTCCGAAGTGGTCGCCCATTCCGCCGCGTCCGACTGGCGGCCGATCGCGCCCGAAAACCTGCTCGTCATGGACCTCGCCGACGGCGGACGGATCGCGATCGAGCTCGCGCCCGAATTCGCGCCGGTCCATGTCGCCAATATCCGCCGGCTCGCCCATGCCGGCTGGTGGCAGGGCGCGAGCGTCTATCGCGTGCAGGACAATTATGTCGCCCAATGGGGCCAGAATGACGGCGGCGGCACGCGTCCCGAAGGCGTCGTCGAGCATCCGCCGGCGGAATATGAGCGCCCGACGGCCGGCCTGTCGATCCACCCGCTCGGCTATCCCGACAGCTATGCGGCGCAAGCCGGCTTCGTCGACGGCTGGCCGGTGGGCACCGATCCGGCCCGGGGAAGCGCCTGGCTCGCCCATTGTTATGGCGCTGTCGGGGTCGGCCGCGATCTCGCGCCCGACACCGGCATGGGCGGCGAGCTCTATGCGGTGATCGGCCAGGCGCCGCGCCATCTCGACCGCAACATCGCCGTCGTCGGCCGGGTGATCGAGGGGATGCCGGCACTGTCGGCCCGGCCGCGCGGCACCGGTGATCTCGGCTTCTACCAGGTCGATCGGGGCGAGACTCCGGTGCCGATCCGGTCGATCCGCCTCGCCGCCGACATGCCCGCCGCCGAGCGTCCGTCCTACGAGGTGATGCGGACCGACAGCGAGGCCTTCGCGCGCTATGTCACCGGCCGCGCCAATCGCGGCGGCACCTTCTTCAACGTTCCCGCTGGCGGCGTCGATCTGTGCAACGTCAACGTGCCCGTGCGGCGACGAGCCGCGCCCTAGCGGATCGTCATCGCGTCGCCGCGGATCTCGACGGCGCCCACGCGGCCGAGGAAGCTCTGGCCGAGTAGCGACATCGGCAGACGCTCGCCGACCACAGCCGGCACGTCCCGCGCCTCGACCGGGCCCAGGGTGACGCGATCGAGCGTCACCGGCATCACGTCCATCTCGCCGCCGGCGCCGATCGCGCGGAGCCGCTGCGTCGGAAAGGTGAGGCCCGCGCGCTGCGCGTCCTCGCGGGTCAACGCAACCACGCTCGCGCCCGTATCGACGACGAAGCGGATGGTCGCGCCGTTGACGATGGCATCGGCGTAGAAATGGCCGTCCGGCGCGCGGCGGATCGATCGTGCGGCGACACCGGGATCGGCGTCAGGCGCCGGCGCGACCGCCGGCGATTGCTGGCGTGACGGCGCCGCAGGCGCTGGCGGGGGCGCGCGGCCGAGGTTCGGCGCGATCAGGGCCGCGCCGATCAGCACGATCCCCGCCGCGACCAGGGTGCCGCCGTTCGACATGGCCGCATTCTAAGGCGGCCATGTCGAAGGCCGGGTTAACGCCGCCGCGCGCTCAGGCCGCCTCGGCGAACCGATAGCGCCGGACGGTGCGGATGGTCTGTCCGCCGGCGACGAGCGCCGCGTTTTCCAGCGGCAGCGCCGTGCCGCAGAACGCGCATTCGGCCGACAGCCGGCCGATATACCAGTGGGATCGGCCGCAGCCGGGGCAGTGGTTGGTTTCCTGGTCGCGATAGACGATGTGATAACCGCGCGCCGCCGCCGGGGGACAAGGCTGCCACCGCGCGCGTCGAGTATGCTGGTCGCCATGTTCGGCTCCTTTTCGACTCGAATGTGCCTGCCCAACGCGGCGCCGACGGGCGCGGTTGCATGGATTCACCATGAATTCGCAGGTGCTTGGCGGTTCACCCCGCAAGCGTCACGAAAATGAGACACTTCGGAGCCCCGGAACGCTCCCCCCTCTCGCGCGTAACGCTGCGCGCAAAGGAGACGCCATGCACATCGCGATCGATGTCGAGCTCGACTATGATTTCCCAGCCCCGGCCGATGTGCTGCTCGCCGTCGAGGTCGCGCCGCTCGCCGACCAGAGCCTGGTCGAGGATCGGCTCACCGTGACCGGGGCCGGTCCGCTGCGCCCGATCGCCAGCGGCGACGGCATCGGCCGGCGAACCTGGACGAGGGCCGCCGGTCGTCTCTACGCCCGCTATCGTGCCGAGGTGGCGCTCGACCGGATCGTCACCGCGCTCGACTCGCTCGCGATCACGCCGCTCCACGATCTGCCGGCCGAGGCGATCCCCTATCTGTGGCCGAGCCGCTATTGCGAATCCGACCGGTTCGAGAATTTCGTGCAGACCCGCTTCGGCGCGATCGAAGGCGGCGCGCGGATCGCCGCGATGGCGGAGTGGATCAATCACGAGCTCGCCTATCGCCCCGGCACCAGCGACACCGCGACCACCGCCGTCGACGCCTTCGTGGCACGCCAGGGTGTGTGCCGCGATTTCGCCCACCTGCTCGCCGCCTTCGCGCGCGCGGCGGGCGTGCCGGCGCGGCTCGTCTCGGCCTATGCGCTCGATCTCGAGCCCTGCGATTTCCATGCGCTGGTGGAGGTCTGGCTCGACGGCGCCTGGCATCTGGTCGATCCGACCGGCCTCGCCCGGACCGATCAGGTCGCGCGCATCTGCGTCGGCCGCGACGCCACCGACATCGCCTTCATGACGATCTTCGGCCAGGCGACGCTGAATTCGCAGCGCGTGGCCGTCAGCCGGGCGGGTTAGCGCCGCCGTCCGGGTCGTCGGGCGGGAGCGATCGGCCGCCGGCCTCCCCGCCCTGCGCCGGGCCATGCCGGCCGCGCCCGCGCCCCTGCATGAACTGCTCCATTCGCTGCGCGCGCATATGCTGGAGCTGGGCGAGCGTGATCCGGCCGCCATGATCGGTGTCGAGCCGGTTGAAGCGCTCGCCGGCCGCATGATCCCATTCGGCGTGGCTGATGCCCCGGTTGAGGTCGCGGTCCGCGTCCATGATCGGGTGCGGGATCGGCAGCAGCCCGAAGCGCGCCGCGCCGGTCATCATGCCCATGCCGCCGCCCGGCGCCCCGCCGCCAAGGCCGCCACGCGCCGCCCCGCCGCGGCCCATTCCGCCACGACCCATCCCGCCACCGCGCCGGCCCATCCCGCCGCCGCCGCGCCGAAACCCGCCATTTCCTCCAAAACCCACGCCACCGACGCCACGGCTCGACATTTCGGGGAGGATCGACTGCTCGTAATGCGCGACCTCGTCCGGCCCGATCTCGCCGTCATGGTCGGTGTCGAGCACCGCGAAATAGCGGACGAAATCCGCGTGGAATTCGGCCCAGTCGATCGCGCCGTCATGGTTCGCATCGACGCCGCGGAACCAGGCCTGCATCGGCGGCGGCCCGCCGGGCTGGGCGCGAAACGGCTCGCCCGCGGGGCTGACGAAGAGGCGCGCGCCAAACCCTGCGGCGCCGCCTGCGCCGGGCCGGTGGCCGCCCTGCATGCCGGGCCGATGGTGGCGAAAGCGCGGTTGTTCGGTCGCGCAGGCGCAAAGCGCGGTCGCGGCGACAAGTGCAAGGATGGCAAGGCGCATCGGATCCTCCCTGAAGGACGATCCCGATATGCGCCGCCACATGTCACCCGATCATGTCCGGCGAATGAATTCGTGTCGCAAATTGTCGCGGGCGATCAACCCGCGGCGACGCTCAGCCGGGCAAGCTGATCCGGGTCGAGCTCAAGCGTCAGCACGCCAAGCAGCTCTTCCAGCTGCGCCACCGAGGTCGCGCTGGCGATCGGCGCGGCGATTGCCGGCTGCGCGGCCAGCCAGGCGAGCGCGACCTGGGCCGGTGTCGCCCCGATCTCGGCGGCGATCGCGTCAAGCGCCGCGAGCACCGCGAGCCCGTTGCCGTCGAGAAAGGCGCTCATCCGATCGCCGCGAACGCTTTTGCCGATATCCGCCTTCGACCGGTATTTGCCGGTGAGAAAGCCGGAGGCGAGGCCGTAATAGGGCAGCACCGCGACACCGCGGGCGACGCACAAATCCTGGAGCGCGCCTTCGAATTCCTCGCGCTGGACGAGGTTGTAGCGGGGCTGCAGCACTTCGTAGCGCGCAAGGCCTTCGCGAGCGGACAGATCGAGCGCCGCGGCGAATCGATCGGCGCTGAAATTCGAGGCGCCGAGCATGCGGACCTTGCCGGCCTTCACGAGCGCATCGAAGGCGGCCGCGCTCTCCTCCTGCGGCGTCGCGGGATCGTCCTTGTGCGCATAATAGAGATCGATCGTCTCGACCCCGAGCCGCGCGAGCGAGGCATCGACGGCCTCGGCGATCGATCGCTTCGACAGGCCGGTGCTAAAGCCGACCTTGGTGGCGATCAGCACGCCGTCGTGGCCGCCGCGACGCTTCAGCCACTCGCCGATGATCGTTTCCGATTCGCCGCCGCGATTGCCGGGGGCCCAGGCCGAATAGACATCGGCCGTGTCGATCATCACCCCGCCCGCTTCGGCGAAGCGATCGAGGATGCGGAAACTGTCCTCGCGCGATTTCACCGTCCAGCCGAAGACATTGCCGCCGAGCACGAGGCGCGGCGTCGACAGCCCGCTTTCGCCAAGGATTGTGGTCGCGACCATCATCAGACTCCTCGTTGCCCGCCTGCGCCACTTAGTGCCGGGCCGGCCACCCGCAAGGGGCTGGCCCCTTTTGTCGCGCGGGCCTAAGCGGCCTTCATGATCGCGCCGCTCTTCGCCCTGCTCATCGCCGCCACCCCGCCAGGGATCGCCGGCAATTGGGTGACGCAGGATCGAAGCGCGATCGTTCGCGTCGGCGATTGCGGCGGGACGATCTGCGGACGGATCGTGCAGATCCTGCGCCGCGGCGCGCCGACCGGCGACATCCACAATCCCGATCCGGCCCAGCGCCGCCGGCCGCTGGTCGGCATCGCGGTGCTCAGCGGATTCACCGCCCAGGGCGCCGGGGCGACCGGCGGGCGCGCCTACGATCCCGAGAGCGGGCGATCCTATCGCTCCTATCTCAGCCTCAACGACGACGGGACGCTGAAGGTCACCGGCTGCGTCGCCTTCTTCTGCCGTTCGCAGACCTGGACGCGGGCGCGCTAGCGCCTAGAGCGCGACGCCTTCTTCCGTCAGCCGATCGACCGCGTCGACCAGCTGGCCCACGGTCTCGATCTCGGCCTGCATGTTCATCGTGATCAGGATTTCGAACTCGTCCTCGACCGAGGCGACGAAATCCATCACGACCAGGCTGTCCCATTCGAGATCGCCGGCGAACGTGGTCGCGTCGGTCAGCGCCACGCCCTTCTTGTTGAACGGCTCGATCAGCGCAGCGACGCGCGCGAAGGTTTGCGAACGATCGGTCATGGCGGCCCTTTAGGTGCCTTTGCCATCGCAGGCAAATCGGGCGGCAATGGGGCGCGCTTGGCAAGGCGGCCGTCGTCATGCGATGAGAAGGGCGCGTGGCAGGGGGGAAGGCAAGCGTGATGGAAGCCGGGCGAAAGCGGGAATTTCCGCCCAATATGGTGAACCTGCTGCGCACGTCGCAGCAGATGCACCTGACGCTGAGCCAGATGGCCGACCAGAAGGCGAACATGCTGCTCGCCGCGACCTTCGTCGTCTTCACCATCACGATCGGCCAGGTCCGGCAGGTCGATTACCCGCTGCCGCTGCTTCTGCTCGGCGGCGGCGCCTTCTTTTCGGCGATCTTCGCGGTGCTGGCGGTGATGCCCGCCGCGCATTTCAAGACCGGCGGCAAGCTCAACCTGCTCTTCTTCGGCTCCTTCTGCCGGCTCGAAGAGGAGGACTTCCTGGAGCGGCTGCTGACCGAGATGGAGGACGAGGAACAGGCTTTCCGGATGATGGCGCGCGATCTCTACCAGAACGGCATCGTGCTCGAGCGGAAGAAATACCGCCTCCTCGCTTATGCCTACTGGATCTTCCTCGCCGGGCTGGTCGCGGCGGCAGCGGCGTTCGTGCTGGATTATTTCTGAGCCGGGTCAGGCTTGCCGCGCGCACCGGCAGCCTCGTCAGCGCAGCCAGCCCTGATCGAGATACCAGTCGGCGGTCGCCTTGAGCCCGGCGGGTGTGCGGATGCTGGCCTTCCAGAGCTGATCGGGCGGCCGGCTCTCCGCCGTCACGACCCAGTCGGGATGGCAGAAATAGCGGACCCGGTCCGGCGTCAGCTTGGCGCCCTCGCCGCGCACCAGAGTGTCGAGCCGCGAGGCGCCCTTCATCACCAGCTTCGGGACCGCCACGGTCGCCGTCCGCCGCCCGAACGCGCGGGCGAGCGTGCGGGCGAAATGACGATGCTCCCAGCCCTGGTCGGTGCCGTCGTCGGGCTCGTACGTCTCGCACACCGTCTCCTGCTCGCCGGGCAAGGCGAGGATGAGGCGGCACAGATCCTCGACATGGATCAGTGAGAACCGTCCCCCCGGCGGCAGCGCGACGAAGCCGCGTCGCGCCATTTTGAACAGCTCGAACGTCTCGCGGTCGCCCGGGCCGTAGATCGCCGGCGGGCGAACGATCGTCCAGTCGAGGCCGGAGGCGGCGACGACCCGCTCCGACTTGGCCTTCGACCAGCCATAGTCGGACAGGTCGGGCTCGCGCGCGGCGAGCGAGGAAATGTGGATGAACCGCCGCACCCCGATCGCACGCGCGGCATCGATCATGTTGGCGGTGCCGCCGACATTGACCGCTTCGAAGGCGGCGCGGGTGGGCGCGTTGATAAGCCCGGCGATGTGGATCACCGCATCGGCGCCGTCGACGAGCTTCGCCAGCGCATCGGGCCGGTCGAGCGCGCCGTCGATCCAGTCGATCCCCTGCTCCGGCGGACGCCAGCCGCGGGTCAGCGCGCGCAACGGATGCCCGGCCTCGCGCGCCAGGCGCAGCAGGTGCCGGCCGACGAACCCGGTCGCCCCGGTCACGGCGAGCACCGGCCGCGCCCGCTTCACAGCGGCGACCATTCCACCGCGTCCTCGCCCTCGTCGCCGGGATCGACCGCGGCGTGATCGTGGCCGATCGCCTCCAGCAGCTTGTCGAGCACCCAATCGACCCCGGTGCCGCTCGCGCCCGACAGCGGGATCACCGGGCTGCCGCTCGCTTCCTCAAGCTCCGCCGACAGGGCTGCGATCAGCTCGTCGTCCAGCGTGTCGATCTTGTTGAGCGCGACCACGACCGGTTTGTCGTCGAGCCCCGCGCCATAAGCGGCAAGCTCGTCGCGGACGATCCGGTAGCTGGTCGCGACATCCTCGTCATTGGCATCGACGAGGTGGAGCAGCACCCGGCAGCGCTCGACATGGCCGAGGAAGCGATCGCCGATCCCCGCCCCCTCCGCCGCGCCTTCGATCAGGCCGGGAATGTCGGCAATGACGAACTCGCGGCCCTTGTGGCGGACGACGCCGAGCTGCGGCCGCGTCGTCGTGAAGGCATAGGCGCCGACCTTGGCCTGCGCGTTGGTGACGGCGTTGAGGAAGGTCGACTTGCCGGCATTGGGAAGGCCGACCAGCCCGGCATCGGCGAGCAGCTTCAGCCGCAGCCACACCCACGCCTCCTCCGCCGGCCAGCCGGTGCCGTGCTGGCGCGGGGCGCGGTTGGTGGAGGTCTTGTAGCTCGCATTGCCGCGGCCGCCGTCGCCGCCGCGAAGGAAGACGATCCGCTCGCCCGCTTTGGTGAGATCGGCGAGCAACGTGCGCTCGTCGTCGTCGGCGAGGATCTGGGTGCCGATCGGGACCTTGATCACGAGATCCTTGCCGCCGGCGCCGGTGCGGTTCGATCCGGCGCCGCCGGTGCCGCGCTGGGCCCGGAAATGCTGGGTATAGCGAAAGTCGATCAGCGTATTGAGGCCGGGCACCGCTTCGAAGACGATGTCCCCGCCCTTGCCGCCGTCGCCGCCGTCGGGCCCGCCATATTCGATGAACTTCTCGCGCCGGAAGCTCACCGCGCCGGGGCCGCCGGCGCCGGAGCGGACGAAAATCTTGGCCTGATCGAGGAAATGCATGGCCCGCGACTTAGGGCGCGCGCTCCCCGGCCGCAACGCCTTCGCTGAGTCCGGTGCTGCCGATCAGCAATCGCCGCACCACTTCGCGCGCGCGATCGCGTGGAAGGCCGAGCGCCTTGGCAAGCGGCTCGCCGAGCAGGGCATCGCCGATCGCGGCGAGGACGACCCAGAGCGTCGTCTCCTCGATCGGCCGGTCCTCATGGCCCTCGCGCAGCCGCTCGACCATGGAGTGGATCGATTCGAGGATCGGATCGAGCGCCTCGCGATCGCCGGTCAGGATCATCCAGCTTGCAAGCGCGCCGGCCCCTTCGCGCCCGAACGTGTCGAACACCCGGTCGACGATCTCGATCGGATCGGCCTCGCCCTGGCGTGAGCGACGGACCGCCTCCGCGATGCCGGCGCTCACCCGCTCCCCGATCCGCGTCGCGAGCGCCGCCTGCAGCCCCGCCGCCGAGCCGAAATGGTGGAGCAGGTTGGCGTGGCTCTTGCCGATCGCGGCGCCGACGGCCTTCAGCGTCACCGCCTGCGGCCCCTCTTCGATCAAGAGACGCTGCGCGGCATCGAGGGCGATCGCGCGGCTCTGCTCGGCGCTGAGGCGCTCGCGCGTCATCTCGCTTCGGCCCCGGCCAAGACCCTAGCCGATGACGCCGGTCGCCTTGCCGGCATTTTCGAACATCGTGAGGATCTGGCCGACCTCCTCGCTCGAATGTTCGGCGCAGAGCGAGCAGCGCAGCAGCGTCATCCCCGCGGGCGTCGCTGGCGGGCGGGCGAGGTTCACGTAGAGCCCCTCGGCGAGCAAGGCCTCCCACATTGCCGCGCCCTTCTCCAGGTCCGGCATGATGACCGCGACGATCGCCGATTGCGGCGTCTCCGATCCGAGCGTGAAGCCCAATGCCTTGAGCCCGGCATGGAGGCGCTTCGAATTCTCCCACAGATGCGCGCGCTTGTTGGAGCCGTGCATCAGCTTGCGGATCGAGGTCGCCGCGGTCGCGACCACGCTTGGCGGCAGCGAGGCGGTGAAGACATAGGGCCGGCAGACGAGCCGCAGGATCTCGAACTTCGGATGGTTGGAGACGCAGAAGCCGCCGACCGTCCCGACGCTCTTGGAGAAGGTGCCGATGATGAAATCGACCTGGTCGATGACGCCCTGGTCCTCGGCGACGCCGCGGCCGTTGGGGCCGATGAAGCCCATCGAATGCGCCTCGTCGACCAGCACCATCGCGCCGTGCGCCTTGGCGATGCCGATCATCTCCTTCAGCGGCGCGATGTCGCCGAGCATCGAATAGACGCCTTCGAGGACGACGAGCTTGCCGGCCCCCGCGGGGATGCGGGCGAGCCGCTTTTCCATCGCGCCGATATCGTTGTGGCGGAACGGCACGATCTCCGCATCGCCCATCTTGCAGCCGTCATAGATCGACGCATGGCTGTCGATGTCGAGGACGATATAGTCGCCCTTGCCGGCGATGGTGGAGATGATGCCGAGATTGGCCTGGTAGCCGGTCGAGAACACCATGGCATGATCCATGGCGTAAAAGTCCTTCAGCGCGTCCTCGCATTCCTTGTGGCCCTGATAGGTCCCGTTGAGGACCCGGCTGCCGGTTGTGCCCGAGCCGAATTCGTCGAGCGCCCGCTTGCCGGCGGCAATGACGTCGTCGTCGAACGTCATGCCCATATAATTGTAGGTGCCGAGGAGGATCGTCTCGCGCCCGTTGCAGATCGCGCGGGTCGGCGAGAGGACCTTTTCCATGACGAGGCTGAACGGATCCTTCACCCCGGTCGCGAGCAGGGCCTCGCGCTGGGCGATCAGCGGATCGAACTTGGCAAGAAGATCGGCCGCCGGCGCGGCGGATCGGGCAGTATCGGTCATGGCGGGGTCCTTAGTCGGCCGCGCCATCGCTGCCAAGGAAATGCGGCTGAACCTTGGCGATGAGGGGGCGCGGCGGCGTCGGCCGCGGCGCCCCCCCCATCGCTACGCCGCCTTGAGCGTCGCCATGTCGATGACGAAGCGGTACTTCACATCGCTTTTCAGCATCCGGTCATAGGCCGCGTCGATATCCTGCATCGCGATCATCTCGATGTCCGAGGTGATGCCGTGCTCGGCGCAGAAATCGAGCATCTCCTGCGTCTCCGCGATACCGCCGATCAACGAGCCTGCGATCGAGCGCCGGCCGGCAATGAGCGGGAAGATGTTCGGCGAGGGATGCGGGCTCGAGGGCACGCCGACGAGGGTGAGCGCGCCGTCGCGCTTGAGCAGCGTCGTATAGGCATCGAGATTGTGCGGCGCGGCGACGGTGTTGAGGATGAAATCGAAGCTTCGCGCATGCGCCTTCATCTGGCCGGGATCGGTCGAAACGACGACCTCGTCCGCGCCGAGATCGAGCGCCGCCTGGCGCTTCGATTCCGAGGTGGTGAAGGCGACGACATGGGCGCCGAGCGCATGGGCGAGCTTCACGCCCATATGACCGAGCCCGCCGATGCCGACGACGCCGACCTTCTTGCCCGGCCCGACATTCCAGTGACGCAGCGGCGACCAGGTCGTGATCCCGGCGCACAGCAAAGGCGCGACCGCGGCGAGATCGGCCTCGTCATGGTTGATCCGAAGCACGAAATGCTCGTCGACCGTGATCGCCGCCGAATAGCCGCCGAACGTATTGTCGCCGCTGCCGTCCATCCAGCCATTATAGGTGCCGAGGAAGCCGTGCGGCCCTTCGCAGAACTGCTCCAGCCCCTCTTCGCACGAATGGCACGTGCGGCACGAATCGACCATGCAGCCGACCCCAACGATGTCGCCGGGCGCGACCTTCGTCACCTCGCCGCCGACCGCGCTCACCCGGCCGACGATCTCGTGGCCAGGCACGCTCGGAAACTTGACCCCGCCCCATTCGCCGCGGGCGGTGTGGAGATCGGAGTGACAGACGCCGCAGTAGAGGATGTCGATGAGGACATCCTTTGGCCCCGGCTCGCGCCGGTCGATGACGGTCTCAGCCAGAGGCGTGGTCGCAGATTGCGCGGCGAAGGCTTTGGTCTGCATGGATAATCCCTTTCTTGTTTTAATCTTCAACTGAATCCGACGACCGAATGCGGTCGATAAGGCTCCTCAAGCGAGGCGATCTCCGCCTCGTCCAGTTCGACGTCGAGCGCGGCGATCGCGTCGTCGAGATGTTCGGGGCGGGTCGCGCCGACGATCGGCGCGGAGACCTCCTCCTTCGCGAGCACCCAGGCGAGCGCGACCTGCGCCATCGGCAGGCCGCGCGCGCCGGCGACTTCGGCGAGCCGGTCCACCACCGCGCGATCGCCCTCTTCGAAGAGCGTCTTCCCGAACGCATCGGTCTGCGACCGCGCCGTCGACGCGTCCCAGGGGCGCGTCAGCCGCCCGCGCGCGAGCGGGCTCCACGGGATCAGCCCGATCCCTTCCGCGTGGCACAGGGGCAGCATCTCGCGCTCCTCCTCGCGATACAGGAGGTTCAGATAATTCTGCATCGACACGAACCGCGTCCACCCGTTCGCCTCGGCAACGTGGAGCATGGTCGCGAACTGCCAGGCATACATGGAGGAAGCGCCGATATAGCGCGCCTTGCCGGCCTTCACGACATCGTGGAGCGCCTCCAGCGTCTCCTCGATCGGCGTCTCGGGATCGAAGCGGTGAATCTGATAGAGATCGACATAATCGGTGCCGAGCCGGGCGAGGCTCGCGTCGATTTCCTGCAGGATCGCCTTGCGGGACAGGCCGGCGCCGTTCGGCCCCTTGTGCATCCGGCCGTGGACCTTGGTCGCGATCACCACCTCGTGGCGCGGGATCATTTCCTTGAGCAGCCGGCCGACGATCTCTTCCGACGTGCCGTCCGAATAGACGTTGGCGGTATCGAAGAAATTGATCCCCGCCTCGATCGCCTTCCTGACGATCGGCCGGCTCTCCGTCTCCCCGAGCGACCAGGGATGCGGGCCGCGAGCGGGGACGCCGAACGACATGCAGCCGATGCACAGGCGCGAAATATCGAGCCCCGTATTGCCGAGCTTGACGTAGC
The DNA here is from genome assembly GCF_007995055.1 of Sphingosinicella ginsenosidimutans. NCBI lineage: Bacteria > Pseudomonadati > Pseudomonadota > Alphaproteobacteria > Sphingomonadales > Sphingomicrobiaceae > Allosphingosinicella > Allosphingosinicella ginsenosidimutans. The sequence continues at coordinate 397,400 of NZ_VOQQ01000001.1, forward strand.
GCATCCGCCTCTCCCTGTCGCTGACGCGCCGGCGGACGCCGGTGCCGCCGCGATATGGGTGAACGAGGCGTGCGCGAAAAGCCCCTGCCGGGAGCAAAATCTTGCGTTTGGCCCGGGCTTGTGCGCGGGCGCGCGAGAAAGGTGTTGCGCTCCGGCGTGCGAGCCGACAGTCTTGCTGCGCCGCAGCGACGGAACGCTCGGCATTTCCGGTCGACGATGAACGGAGGGAGCAAGGTGGCCCGAGCGCCGCGACAGCAAGGGCTCTACGACCCGCGCCACGAGCGCGACAGCTGCGGCATGGGCTTCGTCGCGCATGTGAAGGGCGAGCCGTCGCACGCGATCATCGCCCAGGGCCTCCAGGTGCTCGCCAATCTCGACCATCGCGGCGGGGTCGGCGCGGATCCGACGATCGGCGACGGCGCCGGCTGCCTGATCCAGATTCCCGATGCGCTGCTGCGCGCCTGGGCCGAGGGCGAGCGGCTCACCCTGCCCGCCCCCGGCGATTATGCGGTGGCGATGTGCTTCCTGCCGGTCGATGAGGCCGGGCGCCAGGCGGCGATCGAGCGTTTCGAACATTATATCCGGATCGAAGGCCAGCTTCTCGTCGGCTGGCGCGACGTGCCGGTGAACCTCGATGCGGCGAGCGAATCGGTGCGCGCGACCATGCCGGTCATCCGCCAGGCGGTGATTGCCCGCGGCCCGGCGATCCGCGATCAGGACGCGTTCGAGCGCAAGCTGCTCGCGATCCGCAAGCAGACCCAGAATCCGCTCGAGGACGTGGCACGCAAGCGCGATCTTCCGGGCCTTTCCGATTTCTACATCGCCTCGCTGTCGAGCCGGACGCTTGTCTACAAGGGCATGTTGCTGGCGACGAAGCTCGGCGAATTCTATCGCGATCTCGCCGATCCGCTGACCCGTTCGGCGATCGCGATGGTCCACCAGCGCTTTTCGACCAACACCTTCCCCTCCTGGCGGCTCGCCCATCCCTATCGGTTCATCGCCCATAATGGCGAGATCAACACGGTGCGCGGCAACGTGAACTGGATGAACGCGCGCCGCCGCACGCTCGAATCGCCTTTGCTCGGCGCCGATCTCGACAAGATGTGGCCGATCATCCCGCACGGCCAATCGGACACCGCCTGCCTCGACAATGCGCTCGAGCTGCTGATCGCCGGCGGCTATTCGCTGCCGCATGCGATGATGCTGCTGATCCCCGAGGCGTGGGCGGGCAACGAGGCGATGGAGCCGAGCCGCCGCGCCTTTTACGAATATCATGCGGCGCTGATGGAGCCGTGGGACGGCCCGGCCGCGATCGCCTTCACCGACGGGCGCCAGATCGGCGCGACGCTGGACCGCAACGGCCTGCGGCCCGCGCGCTTCGTGGTCACGGACGACGACGTCGTGGTGATGGCCTCGGAAAGCGGGGTCCTGCCGATCGCCGAGGACAAGATCGTCCGCAAGTGGCGGCTCCAGCCCGGCAAGATGCTGCTGATCGACCTCGAAGAAGGCCGCATCGTCGAGGATGCGGAGGTGAAGGCGCGCCTCGCCGATGCCGCGCCCTATGGCGAATGGCTGAAGGATACGCAGTTCAATCTCAAGGACCTGCCGCCCGCAGCCGAGCCGAAGCGGACCGATCCGGCCGCGCTCGCCGATCTTCAGCGCGCCTTCGGCTATACCGACGAGGACCTGAAATTCTTCCTGGCGCCGATGGCGGCGAACGGCGACGATCCGGTCGGTTCGATGGGCACCGACACGCCGCTTGCCGTCCTGTCCGACAAACCGCGGCTCATCTACGATTATTTCAAGCAGAACTTCGCGCAGGTCACCAATCCGGCAATCGATCCGATCCGCGAGGCGCTGGTGATGTCGCTGGTGTCGATGATCGGCCCGCGCCCCAACCTCCTCGGCCGGCAGGCCGGCACGCACAAGCGGCTGGAGGTCTCGCAGCCGATCCTCACCAACGAGGACCTGGAGAAGATCCGCGCGATCCACGACACGCTGGACGGCGCCTATCGAACGATCACGCTCGACGCGACCTGGCCCAAGGGCGGCGACGGCCAGGCGCTGGAGGCGGCGCTGCAGCGGCTGTGCTGGGAGGCGACCGAGGCGGTGCTCGCCGACATCAACGTGCTGATCCTGTCGGATCGCGGCACGTCGAAGGATCGGGTGCCGATCCCGGCCGCGCTCGCCACCGGCGCCGTCCACCACCACCTGATCCGCCAGGGCCTTCGGATGCAGACCGGCCTCGTCGTCGAAACCGGCGAGGCGCGCGAGGTGCATCATATGTGCGTCCTCGCCGGCTATGGCGCGGAGGCGATCAATCCCTGGCTCGCCTTCGATTCGATCGCCTCGCTCAGCAACTCGAAGGACGCGCAGGCCAATTACATCAAGGCGCTGGGCAAGGGGATTTTGAAGGTGATGTCCAAGATGGGCATCTCCACCTACCAGTCCTATTGCGGCGCGCAGATCTTCGATTGCGTGGGGCTCGGCCGCTGCGTCGTCGACAAATATTTCACCGGGACGACCTCGCCGATCGACGGCATCGGCCTCGCCGAGCTGGCCGAGGAGGCGGCGCGGCGGCATCGCTTCGCTTATGGCGGCGCGCAGCAGCTCGATCCGGGCGGGCTTTATGGACAGCGGCTGGGCGGCGAGGCCCATGCCTGGACCTATGACAGCATCGCCCGGCTCCAGCATGCGGCGCGGGGCAACCTGCCCGACGAATATCGGGCCTTCGCCGCGGAGATCAACGAGCAGGAGCAGCGACGGCTGACGCTGCGCGGCCTCATGCGGCTGAAGCCCGCCGGGCCCGCCGTGCCGATCGACGAGGTGGAGCCGGCGGCGAACATCGTCCGGCGCTTCGCCACCGGCGCGATGAGCTTCGGATCGATCAGCCGCGAGGCGCATACGACGCTGGCGCTGGCGATGAACCGGATCGGGGCCAAATCCAATACCGGCGAAGGCGGCGAGGAGGCGGATCGCTTCGTGCGGCTCGCCAACGGCGATTCGATGCGATCGGCGATCAAGCAGGTCGCGTCGGGCCGCTTCGGCGTCACCGCGCATTATCTGGTGAATGCCGACGAGCTGCAGATCAAGGTTTCGCAAGGTGCCAAGCCGGGTGAAGGCGGCCAGCTCCCCGGCCACAAGGTCGATGCCCAGATCGCCGCCGTCCGCCATTCGACGCCGGGCGTCGGCCTGATCTCGCCGCCGCCGCATCACGACATCTATTCGATCGAGGATCTGGCCCAGCTCATCCACGACCTGCGTTCGGTGAATCCGGGTGCGCGCATTTCGGTGAAGCTGGTGTCGGAAAGCGGCGTCGGCACCGTCGCGGCGGGCGTCGCCAAATGCCTTGCCGACCATGTCGTCATCGCCGGCTATGAAGGCGGCACCGGTGCCTCGCCGCTGACCTCGCTCACCCATGCCGGACTGCCCTGGGAGATCGGCCTCGCCGAGACCCAGCAGACCCTGGTCCGCAACGGCCTTCGCGGCCGCATCTGTGTCCAGGCGGACGGCGGCCTTCGCACCGGGCGCGACGTGGCGATCGCCGCCTTGCTCGGCGCCGACGAATTCGGCTTCGCGACCGCGCCGCTCATCGCGGCGGGCTGCGTGATGATGCGCAAGTGCCACCTCAACACCTGCCCGGTCGGCATCGCGACGCAGGACCCGCGGCTGCGCGCGCGCTTCACCGGGCAGCCCGAGCATGTGATCAACTATTTCTTCTTCGTCGCCGAGGAACTGCGCGAGATCATGGCCGGCCTCGGCCTGCGCAGTCTCGACGAGATGATCGGGCGGAGCGACCTGATCGAGACGCCGGACGCCGCGCACTGGAAGGCGCATGGCGTCGATCTGTCGCGCCTGCTCGCCACCGTCGAGGGCGACGCGCGGCGCGGCGACGGGCCGATCCGGCGGGAGATCCGGGCGCGGATCGACGCGCGGCTGATCGAGGCGCTGGATGGGCCTCTGCCGACGCGGATCGAGATGGCCGCGAGCAATGTCGACAGATCGGTCGGCGCGGTCGTCTCCGGCGAGATCGCCCGCCGGTTCGGAGCCGAAGGCCTGGCCGACGGATCGTTGACGGCCAGGCTCACCGGATCGATCGGCCAGAGCTTCGGCGCATTCCTGGCGCCCGGCGTCACGCTCGATCTCGTCGGCGATGCCAATGATTATGCCGGCAAGGGCCTGTCCGGCGGCCGCCTGATCGTGCGCCAGCCGGAGGGCGTGACGCGCGAGGCAGCGGCGAACATCATCGTCGGCAACACCTGTCTTTATGGCGCGACATCGGGCGAGGCCTTCTTCGCGGGCGTCGCCGGCGAGCGCTTCGCCGTCCGCAATTCGGGCGCCGTCGCCGTGGTCGAGGGGACCGGCGATCATGGCTGCGAATATATGACGGGCGGCCGCGTCGTCGTGCTCGGCGAGACGGGGCGCAATTTCGCCGCCGGCATGTCGGGCGGCATCGCCTATGTCTGGGATCCAGCGGGCACGTTCGAGGCGCGTTGCAACCCGGCCGGAATCGCGCTCGAGCCGGTCGATGATGGCGAGTGGCTTCGCGGCATGATCGAACGCCACCGCCAGCTGACCGGAAGCGCGCGCGCCGCCGCGATCCTGGAAAGCTGGCCGCGTGCACTGAACCAGTTCGTGATGGTGATGCCGATCGAGTATCGCCGGGCGCTCTCGGCGCTGGAGGCCGCGGCATGACCAATCCCACCGGATTCCTCGACATCGCCCGCCACGATCGCGCCTATCGGCCGGTCGAGGAGCGGCTGAAGCACTGGGCCGAGTTCGTCGAGCCGCTGCCCGAGACCGAGGTCCGCCTTCAGGCGGAGCGCTGCATGGATTGCGGCGTGCCCTTCTGCCATTCGGGCTGCCCGGTGAACAATTACATCCCGGACTGGAACGATCTGGTCTCGCGGGGCGAATGGCGCGCTGCGCTGGAGCGGCTGCACAGGACCAACAATTTCCCGGAATTCACCGGCCGCGTGTGCCCGGCGCCATGCGAGGCGGCGTGCACGCTGAACATCGACGACAATCCGGTGACGATCAAGACGATCGAATGCGAGATCGTCGATCGCGGCTTCCGCGAAGGCTGGATCGGCCCGGTGTTCAGCCCGCGCGGCAGCGGCAAGCGGGTCGCCATCGTCGGCTCCGGCCCCGCCGGCCTCGCCTGCGCCCAGCAGCTCGCGCGGATGGGCCATGCGCCGACCGTGTTCGAGAAGAACGACCGCATCGGCGGCCTGCTTCGCTACGGCATTCCCGACTTCAAGATGGAAAAGGCGCTGATCGACCGGCGCATGATCCAGATGGAGGCGGAAGGGGTGATCTTCCGCCCCGGCGTCGAGGTCGGGACGGCCATTTCGGTCGACCGGCTGATGGACGATTATCATGTCCTCGTCCTCGCCGGCGGCGCGGAGCAGCCGCGCGACCTCCCCGTGGAAGGGCGCGATCTTGGCGGAATCCATTTCGCGATGGACTATCTCGTCCAGCAGAATCGCCGCGTCGCCGGCCTCCCGTTCGCCGGCGCGCCGATCCTCGCGACCGGCAGGCATGTCGTCGTCATCGGCGGCGGCGACACCGGATCGGACTGCATCGGCACCGCGAACCGCCAGGGCGCGGCCAGCGTGACCCAGATCGAAATCATGCCCCGGCCGCCTGAGCGCGAGGCCAAGGGGCTGGTGTGGCCCTATTGGCCGGTGAAGCTGCGTACCTCCTCGTCGCAGGAGGAAGGCGCGGCGCGCGAATTTTCGGTGAAGACGCTGCGCGTCGAGGGCGAGAATGGCCAGGCGCGCGCGCTCATCTGCGAGCAGGACGGCACGCCGCTCAGCCTCCAGGCCGATCTGGTGCTGCTGGCGATGGGCTTCACCGGCCCGCGCGAGGACGGGATCGTCGGCAAGACCGACGCCCAATTGCCCCGCGCCGGATATCAGACCTCGCGGCCCGGAATCTTCGCCTGCGGCGACATGCGGCGCGGCCAGAGCCTGGTCGTGTGGGCGATCCGCGAGGGCCGCGAATGCGCCGAAGCGGTGGACCGCTTCCTCGCCGCCGACTGACGCCAAGTCCGTTCGCGGGGAGTCGCCCTGCCCGCTGCGTCGATGGACAGGGCGCGGACCGCTCACTAGATGACGGTCCCACCCATGCGGCCGGCCAGGATCGGCCGACACGGAATGTCACGGCGAAAGAAGAATGACGGGCAGCGGTCTCGAAGCCGCGTTTCTGGCGAACCGCGCATCGCTGCTGCGCTTCCTGCGCGCGCGCGGCGCGGGCGAGGCTGCGGACGATCTGCTCCAGGAAGCGTGGGTCCGCGCGGCGGCCGAGGCGAAGGGGCCGATCGCCGATCCCGTCGCCTATCTCTATCGCACCGCCAACAACCTGATGATCGACCGCAGCCGCGCGGTGCTCCGTGCGGCGGAGCGCGATCGCCGCTGGATCGATGCCCAGGGGATCGACCCCGACCCGCCGGGTGCCCCATCCGGCGAGCGCGCCCTGATCGCCCGCGAGGAGCTGGCCGCAGCGGAAGCGACACTCGCCGGGCTTGGCGAACGAACCGATTTCGTCTTCCGTCGCTTCCGGATCGAGGGGGCAAGCCAGCGGCGCATCGCCGAGGAGCTGGGGATCAGCCTCAGCGCCGTGGAGAAGCATCTGCAGCGAGCCTATCGAGCCCTCGCCGATCTGAGGAGGCGGTTCGATGCGGAATGAGCCACGCCGCAACGTCTTGGCTTCGAGGTGGTGCCGATGACCGAGCGTGACGAGAGAATCGAACAGGAAGCGATCGACTGGCTGGTGCGGCTCGGCGAGGCGGACGCCGGCGAATGGGAGGCGTTCACGCTCTGGCTGGAGGCCGATCCGGCCCATGCCGCGCGCTACGAGGCGCTGGCCGCTGCGGATCGCGATTGGGGCGCGCTCGCTCCCCCTGCCCGGCAGGACCCGCCCGTCCCGGTCCGGCGCGGACCATCGAGACGGACCATCTTCGGAGCCGCGATCGCCGCCTCTCTCGCGCTGGTGATCGGCTATGAGGCGATGGCGCCCCGTGACACGACCTATGCAATCGAAACCGCGACCGGGAGCCGTCGCACGATCGCGCTGGCGGACGGCGGGCGGATCGAGCTCAACGGCGGCACGCGGGTGACGCTCGATCGCCGCAATCCCCGCTTCGCGCGGCTCGACCGCGGAGAGGCGCTGTTCACCGTCGCGCATGACGCATCGCGACCGTTCGAGGTCGAGGCGGGCGACGCGCGAATCGCCGATCTCGGGACGGTGTTCAACGTCGTGCGCGATGCCGGCGGGCTCGAGGTCGCGGTCGCCGAGGGGGCGGTGATGTTCAATCCGGATCGCCAGGCGGTGCGGCTCGCCCCCGGCATGATCCTCCGCCAGTCGCCGGGCGAAGCGCCCGAACTGACGCGGGGCGGCGATCCTGCTGCGATCGCCGGCTGGCGCGAGGGCCAGCTGACCTATGTCTCGGCGCCGGTGGCCCGTGTCGCCGCCGATCTGGCGCGCAATCTCGGGGTTCCGGTCACCGCGGACCGGACGGCCGTAAATCGCAGGTTCACCGGCGTGATTGTCCTCGATGGATCGCCGCAAGCAGTGGTGAATCGCGCCGCGGGCCTCCTTGGGGGGGACGCGCGGCGATCGGGCGAGGGATGGACGTTGACGGTGGGAGCTGGTGCGACTCCCTGAGGCGATCTTTGCGATCCTTCTGATGGCGAGCGCGCCCGCGGCTGGCGCCACGGCGGCGCGCAGCCTCGATCTGCCGGGCGGTCGGCTCGGCGACGCCGTGGTCGCGCTCGGGCGCCAGGCCGGCGTCAGCGTCGGAGTCTCGGACCCGCTGCTCGCCGGGACGCGCGTCCCGGCGGTCCGCGGCCAGATGAGCCCGGAACAGGCGCTTGGCCGCCTGCTGAGCGGCACGCCGGCCAGCTACGTGGCGCTGGACGGACGCACCTTCCGCATCGTCCGCCGCGCCGCGCCCCGACGCGCCCTCCCCGCACCGCGCCCCATGTCGCCGCCACCGCAGGCGGCAGACGAGGAAGCGATTGTCGTCACCGCGACGCGCCGGCCGATCCGCCTCGCCTCCTATGCCGGCGGCGCGGACATCGTTTCCGGCGACCGGCTCGGCCCGGCGGACGGGGCGCGGGGGACCGGCGCTCTCGTATCGCTGCTGCCCGAGCTTGCCGCCACCTATCGCGGCTCCGGGCGCGACAAGCTGTTCATCCGGGGTATCGCCGATTCGAGCTTCATCGGCCCGACGCAGGCGACCGCGGGCCAGTATCTGGGCGACACGCGGCTCAACTATAACGCGCCCGATCCCGATCTTCGGCTCTACGACATCGACCGGGTCGAGATCTTGCAGGGCCCGCAGGGCACGCTCTACGGGTCCGGCTCGCTCGGCGGCATCATCCGCATCCTCCCCAACCGGCCCGATCTCGACCGCGCCGAGGGCTGGCTGGCCGGCGGCGCCTCGGCAACCTGGCACGGCGCGCCCGGAGCCGACGCGGCGGGCATGGCGAACCTGCCGCTGGTGCCCGGGCGCGTCGGGCTCAGGCTGACGGCCTATGGCATCCAGGACGGCGGCTATATCGACGACAGCACCCGCGATCTCGACAATGTGAACCGCGTGCGCACGATCGGCGGCCGCGGGGCGCTGCGCGTCACAGCCGGCGACGGCTGGACGATCGACCTCGGCGCGACCGGGCAGCGCATCCGCTCGCGCGACAGCCAATATGCCGATCGCGATGCGCCCCCGCTGACGCGCGCCAGCGCCGTCGCCCAGCCCTTCGGCAGCGATTTCCTGCTCGGCGACTTCACCGTCAGCAATGAATGGGGCCGGCTTCGGTTCGTCACCTCCCTCGGCGCCAGCCATCAGCGGCTTTCGGAGCGCTATGACGCGACCCAGGCCGGCGGCCCGCCCTCCGCCTTCGCGCAGCAGACGCGCACCACCCTGCTGTCGGCCGAAAGCCGCCTTTCCTGGCAGGACGACAATGGGTCGGGCTGGATCATCGGCACCAGCCTCATCTCCAACCGCGCGGAGCAGCGCCGCCAGTCCGGCGACGGCGCGTTCCTCGCCGACTTCAGTCGGGTGGACGACGATTACATCCGCGCCGCGCTGCCGGCGCAGACCGGCGTCGACAACCGGATCGAGGAAGCGACCCTGTTCGGGGAGGGCAGCCTCGCCCTCCTGCCCGGCGTCATCGCCACGGCCGGCGGACGGCTCACCCGATCGCACCTGTCGGGCTCGGCGCTCGACGTCTTCGTGCCGGTGCTCCAGCCGCTCACCGGCACCCAGGCGAGCCGCAACGAGACCGCCTTCCTGCCCTCCGCCGCCCTCTCGGTCGAGGCGGCCCCGCGACTCCATCTGTTCGCCCGCTACCAGGAAAGCTTCCGTCCGGGCGGGCTCGCCGTTTCGGAATTCGCGATCCGCCGGTTCCGCAACGACCATGTCTCGACGATCGAGGCCGGGCTTCGCTACGGACTGCCGGGCCTGCGCGCGTTCGATCTCACCGCGACGGCGGCCTATACGCTCTGGCACGACATCCAGGCGGACACGGTCACGATGAACGGCTTTCCGACCACCGCCAATATCGGCAACGGCCGCATCTACACGTTCGAAATGGCCCTCGGCTGGCGCCCTCTGCGCGGCCTGTCGCTCGCGGTCGCCGGCATCGCCAATGACAGCCGGGTGACCAACCCGCAGCCCAATATCGACATGACCAGCGATTCCTCGCTGCCCAACGTCGCCGATTTCAGCGGCCGGATCGGGGCGGATTACGAGACCAGGATCGCGCCGTCGCTGGATCTGCGCCTGTCTGCCGCGGCGCGCTATGTCGGCAAGTCGCGGCTCGGCATCGGGCCGGTGCTCGGCGAGCGTCAGGGCGACTGGCTCGACGTCACGCTCGGCGCCGAGATCGACCGCGGGCGCCACGCCTGGTTCCTCGACATCACCAACCTGCTCGACACCGCCGGCAACCGCTTCGCGCTCGGCTCCCCCTTCACCCTGGTCGACGGCAGGCAGGTGACCCCGATGCGGCCGCGCACGATCCGGCTCGGCTGGCAGCTGCGCTTCTAGCCGGCCCAGGAAAAAAGTTTCGCCTTCGCGGTGCGGGTTTGGCCGCGCCGCGCCGTCTCCCCGGCAACGACCCGCGATCCGACCGGATACGCAGGGTCTCAAGCAAAGGGAGCCCGTCCAGATGCGTCGCCTGCTGGCCTATTCCAGCCTTACCCCCCTGGCGCTCGTCGCCGCCGCCTTTCCCGCCCACGCACAGCGCAGCATCGACAATGCCGTCACCACGCCGGTCGCGACATCGACCGCCAATAACGGCGCGGCGGCGGACGTCAGCGTCACCGCCAACGGATCGGTCACGGTGACGAGCGGCGCCGCGGTCACGATCGACAGCGACAACGACGTTGCGAACGCGGGCAAGATCAACATCAACAATGCGAACAACGCCACCGGCATCCTCGCATTGCCCGGCCGCACCGGGGACATCACCAATTCGGGGACGATCTCCGTCCTTGAAGATTACACCCCGAAGGACAACGACAATGACGGCGATCTCGACGGGCCGTTCGCCCAGGGATCGAACCGCTTCGGCATCCGCGTCGGCCCCGGCGGCACCTTCACGGGCGCCATCGCCAATAGCGGCACGATCACGATCGAAGGCAATGATTCGGCCGGCATCGCGATCGACAGCGCGCTTTCCGGGACGCTCGCCAACAACGGCACCATCGCAGTCACCGGCGACCGTTCGTACGGCCTTCGCGCCGGCGACATCAGCGGCAACGTGCGGATCGCCGGCAGCATCTCCGCGACCGGCGAAGGCGCGGTCGGCGTCGCGCTCGACGGCGATATCGGCGGCGCGCTGGTGATCCAGGGCGCGATCGCATCGACCGGCTACCGATCGATCACGCCGCCGTCTGATACGTCGAAGCTCGACTCCGACGATCTGCTCCAGGGCGGTCCGGCGCTGCGAATTTCCGGCAACGTCGCCGGCGGAATCGTCTTCGCGGTTCCGCCCCCCGACAAGGATGCCAACAATGCCGACGAGGATAATGACGGCATCCCCGACGCGACCGAAGGCAGCGCCAACGTCGCCTCGCGCGGTGCCGCGCCCGCCGTCCAGATCGGATCGGCGAGCGAGGCGATCACGGTCGGGGCGATCGCCGGCAATGCCAGCGGCTACGGCCTTGTCGTCGACGGCGCGATCGCCGGGATCGGCACCTATGCGGGGGTCAATGGCAACGGCCTGGTGATCGGCGGGCTCGGCGGCAACGTGACGATCGCCGGCGGGATGGCCGTCAACGGATCCGTCAGCGCAAGCTCGAACGGGGCCAACGCGACCGCGATCCATATCGGCTCTGGCGCTAGCGTGCCGACGATCCAGGTGGCCGGCAGGGTGACCGCGGCCGGGGGCACCGACGCCGGCGATCTCAGCCAGGCGATCCTGATCGATCAGGGCGCGAATGTCGCCACGATCCGCAACAGCGGCGCGATCTCGGCCAATGCCGGCGCGAACGGCAGCGCCGCCGCGATCGTCGACCGCTCCGGCGGGGTCGGCCTGGTCGAGAACAAAGGCTCGATCAGCGCGAGCGGGGCGAGCGCCATCGCGATCGATCTCAGCGCAAACACTTCCGGCGCCATCGTGCGCCAGACCGAAGTCGAACAGGGTGCCACACCCCCCGCAATCAACGGCGGCATCCTGTTCGGCACCGGCAACGACCGGCTCGAAATCGCGGACGGCGCCGTCACCGGCGCGACCAGCTTCGGCGCCGGGGACGACACGCTCTCGCTTGGCGGCGATGCCGCCTACAAGGGCAATGTCAGCTTCGGGGCCGGCGCCGATCACATGGTCCTGGCGGGCCAGTCCACCTATTCAGGCAACGCTGATTTCGGCGGCGGCGCGGATCTGCTGGAGGTGAACGGCACCGCCTCCTTCCTCGGCGGGCTCGCCAACGGCGGCGGGCTCGACGTGCGCGTCGGCGGCGGCCGCTTCCAGGCGACCAACCAAGGCTCCGTCGCGCTCAATTCGATCGCGATCACCGGCGGCGGGACGCTTGGCGTCAGCATCGACGGCGCGGCGGGCACGAACACCCATTATGACGTCGCCGGCACCGCGAGCTTCGCCGCCGGCTCGCACGTCCAGGTCCGGCTCGCCAACATCTCGCAATCCGCCGGGCGCTACGAGTTCCTGAGCGCCGGGGCGCTGACCGGCGCCGACAATCTGACCTTCGATGCGACCGGCCTGCCCTTCCTGTTCAAGGGCGCGCTCGAAGCCGACGGCAACGATCTGGCGATCACCATTTCGCGCAAGACTGCGTCGGAGCTCGGCCTCAACGGATCGGCCACGCGCGCCTATGACGCGATCTTCGCGGCGCTCGACAAGGATAGCGCGGTCGGCAGCGTCTTCCTGGGAATCGCCGACAGCGCGACGCTCCGCGCCCAGATCGGCCAGATGCTGCCCGATCATGCCGGCGGCGCGTTCGAGACCGTGACGACCGCGTCGCGTACCACGGCGCGCTTCCTTGCCGATCCCAACGCGCCGGTCGCCGATCTCGGCGGCGGCTGGGGCTTCTGGCTCCAGCAGGTCGCCTGGGGCACGTCGAAGAATCTCGGCGACACCGCCGCCTATGACGTCAACGGCTGGGGCGCGAACGGCGCGGTCGAGCGGCGTACCGGAATCGGCAGCTTCGGCCTCTCGCTCGCCTATCTCGCCGGACAGGATGCGAACGGCGACAACGACAACGAGGTTCGCACCGACCAGTTCGAACTCGCCGGCTATTGGCGGGTGCAGGCGGGCGCGCTGCACGCTTATGCCCGCGCATCGGCGGCGCGGATCAATTTCGACAGCACCCGCTCCTTCGCCGGCATCAGCCTCGCCGGCGCGGAGGTCGATCGCACGAGCGAGGCGGATTGGCACGGTTGGCTCTATTCCGCCGCCGCCGGCCTGTCCTACGAGCTCCGCTTCGGCCGCGTCTTGCTGCGCCCCGGCGCCGGCATCGATTATTATCGACTGACCGAGGGCGGCTATGCGGAGACCGGCGGCGGCGACAGCTTCGACCTCACCGTCGGGCGGCGCACCAGCGACGAGCTGGCCGGCACCGCGAACCTTTCGCTCGGCTACGAATTCGGCAGCCGCAGCCCCGATTCGATCTGGGTCAGGACCGAGATCGAGGGTGGCCGCCGCGAGATCCTCTCGGGCAGGCTCGGCGCGACCACCGCCCAGTTCGCCGACGGCGACCCGTTCACGCTGGAACCGGCGCAGCGCACCAGCGGCTGGGAAGGCGCGCTGAGGGTCATCGGCGGCAGCGGCGTCACCACGATCGCGGCGGAAGGCCATGCCGAGGAGCAGAACGGGCGCGCCTCGGTCGGCTTCCGCGTCTCCGTCGCGTTTGGATTCTAGCCGCCGCCCGCTTATCCTCGCCCCCGGCGCGTGGCGCGGGGAGCGAGGATATGGCGAACAGGATCGTCGTGACGGGCGCGGCCGGAAGCCTTGGCCGCGCCGTGATCGCGAAGCTTGCGAGGAGCGGCGTGCCGGTCGCGGCGATCTTTCGCAAGGACACCGCCGAGATGCCGTCGTCTGACGTCGTCGCGATCGACGGCATCGATCTGACCGATGCCGGGAGCGCGCGCGGCGCATTCGATGCGATCGCCGCGCGGCACGGCCCGATCGGCGGCCTCGTCAACGTCGCCGGCGGCTTCGCGTGGGAGACGGTCGGTGACGGCGGCGAGGACACGTGGGACCGGCTGTTCGCGATCAATCTCAAGACCGCCTTCAACGCCTGCACCGCGGCGATCCCACACCTCGCGGCCGGTGGCGCGATCGTCAACGTCGCGGCGGCGGCAGCGCAGGAGGCCGGCCTTGGCAACGCCGCTTATGCGGCCTCGAAAGCGGGCGTGCTGCGGCTCACCGAAAGCCTCGCCGCGGAGCTCCGGCCCAGGGGCGTCCGCGCCAATGCCGTCCTGCCGACGATCATCGATACGGCTCCCAACCGCGCGGCGATGCCTGACGCGGATTTCACGAAATGGGTGAGGCCGGACGAACTCGCCAACGTGATCGCCTTTCTGCTTTCCGACGAGGCAAGCGCGATCGATGGCGCGGCGATCCCTGTCGCCGGACGCCTTTAGTCAGCCTTGGCGGCGCCCCTCAAAGCGGCGGGGCGAGAAATCGGCCGGATCCACTTCGTTGGCGAGAAGCGAATCGCATAGCGGCGCGCCTTGCGCCAGCGCCGCGCCGAGCCGAGCCATGCCCGGCGCCGTCTGGACGCCATAGCCCCCCTGGCCGACGAGCCAGAAGAAGCCCGGCACCACGCCATCGAAGCCGCAGACCGGAACCCGGTCCGGCGAGAAGGTCCTGAGGCCGGCCCAGCTGTGCCGGATATGGCGGACGGGAATGTCCGCGGCCTTGCCGACGCGATCGACGGCAAGCGCGATGTCCCATTCCTCGGGCTGGATGTCGCACGGCTCGACGAGCGTCTCATCGGCCGGGGACAACAGGACGAGCCCGGCATCGGGCTTGAAATAGAATTGCTCGTCGATGTCGATCACCAGCGGCCAGCCCGCGATCGGCCCTGCGTCCGCCGGCGGATCGACCAGCGCGGCGGTCCGTCGCCGCGGCTCCAGGCCGAGGGGCGCGACGCCGGCCAGGCGGGCGATCTCGTCGCCCCAGGCGCCGGCGGCGTTGACCAGAATCCGGCCCTCGAACGATTCCGCCCCGGCCGATACGACCCAGGCATCGCCGTCGCGACGGATCGCCTCGACCCGCTTCGAGGTCAGCAACGTGCCGCCGTTGAGTTTCAGCCGCCGCAGATAGGCCTGGTGAAGGCCGTGGACATCGATGTCCGCGGCCCCCGGCTCCTCAAGTCCGCCAGCGACATAATCGGGGCGGAGCACCGGGCACAAAGCGCGCGCATCCTCGGCCGAGAGCCGCCGTGCGAAACGGCGAATGTCCGGCTGGCCGGCGAACGCCTCGAGCCGCTCAAGCTGCTCCTTGTTCGCGATGTAGAGCGCGCCGCGCGCGCCGACGAGAGGCGCGTCGGCGAAGTCTCCGGGCGGGTGGAAGAACAACGGCTTGCTCGCGCGGGAGAGCGCGCGCACCGGCGGCTTGCCGTACATCTCGAAGAAGATCGCCGCCGATCGGCCGGTCGAATGGTAATTGGGCTGCGCTTCGGCCTCCAGCAGGAGGACCGAGGCCGATCCGGACAGCTCCGCCGCCATCGAGGCGCCCGCGATCCCACCACCGACAACAAGAAAATCCACGATCGACATCGGCCCGTTCGCGCATCCTTCCGCCACCGCCGGTCGTTCGCGGCGACCGGATTGGAGCCCGCTGTGCCAGCCACTTTCGGATTTGACAAGATATTTTCACTTCCAGCAAGACGGCGTGAAATCGCTTGCATTCCCTGCGCGGCGCCACAATTTCACGGTGGCACGCTGTCGGCACCTGAAAGTTTTTCTCGCGGTGCGGCCGACTCTGCCGCTATATTGCGCGCCGCTGAGGCGGGATGGGGACAAGGATGCTGAAGCCAGGAGAAACGCTGAGAAAGCTGCGGGCGGCGCGGGGGCTGACCCTGGATGAGGTCAGCGGGAAGACGGGGCTGGCGGCGTCCACCCTTTCGAAAATCGAAAACAACAAGATGTCGCTGACCTTCGACAAGCTCCAGCGCATCAGCAACGGCCTCAACATCGACATTTCGGAGCTTTTCAAGAACGGCGCGCCCGAGCCCGGGGGGACCGAAGGCCCGCGCGGGCGGCGGAGCGTCACGCGCGCCGGCGAAGGCGAACTCATCGAAAGCCAGAATTATCTTCACCGTTACGCCGCGACCGATCTGCTGAAAAAGCAGTTCGTTCCGATCATCGCCGACGTCATGGCGCGCAGCATCGAGGATTTCGGCGAGATGGTGAACCATCCCGGCGAGGAATATTCGCTGGTGCTCGAAGGCGAGATCGAGCTCCACACCAAATATTATGCACCGCTGCGGCTCGGCGTCGGCGATTCGGTCTATTTCGACAGCGGCATGGACCATGCCTATATTGCCGTCGGCGAAGGGCGTTGCCGGATGCTCTGCATCTGCACGCCCTCGGATCACCCCGGGCTCGTCGACATGGCGAGTCCCTAGCCGGACCAATGCCTTCGCCATTTCGGCAAGTCTTTTTCCAGATCGATAAATTTTTGTTGCCTGCGTCGGCCAAGCGCCTACGATGGTTCGCAAACACCATCAGGGAGGCGGAATTCATGCGGATGCGCGCCACAACCGGTCGGGTCGTTGGGGCGCTGGCCCTTCTGCTCTCGCTGGGGGCCGCGGCGCCGAGCCGGCAGCCCGCCTTCGACATCGTCATTTCCGGCGGCCGCGTCATGGATCCGGAAACGGGCTTCGATCGAATCGCCAATGTCGGAATACGCGGCCATTCGATCGTCGCGATCTCGACGACGCCGCTCCACGGCCAGGTCGAGATCGATGCGCGCGGCAATGTGGTCGCGCCCGGCTTCATCGATCTGCACGCGCATGGCCAGATGCAACTCGCGCAGCGCTATCAGGCGCATGACGGCGTCACCACCGCCATCGATGCGGAGGCCGGCGCACTGCCGCTGGCGCCCTATTATCAGGCGATGGCCGGCCGCTCGATCATCAATTACGGCGTCTCAGCCTCGCATCGTTGCGCCCGGATCGAGGTGATCGGCGGCGTGCCGTGCGGCGGCCATTTCGCGACCAACGAGGCCACCTATCGCGTGTGGACCCATGCCGGGGCGGCGGGCGATCGTCCCTTCACCCAGCCGGCGACACCGGAGCAGCAGGCCCGCATCGTCGCCCTCCTGCGCCAGGCGGTGGACGAGGGCGCCATCGGCGTCGGCCTCGGTCTCGAATATACGCCCGGCGCCGGACGCTCGGAAATCTATGACATTTTCAAGATGGCCGCCGACATCAATGCGCCGGTCTTCGTCCATGTCCGCCGGCGCACGCCCGATGCCGCGCCGGGCGTGCCGATCGCGGTGGTGCAGGAGCTGATCGCGGACGCGGCGGTCACCGGCGCCTCGCTCCACATCTGCCACGTCCACAGCACCGGCCTTGGCGACACGCCGGTTCTGATCGACATGATCGACCGGGCCGAGGCGCGCGGGATCGACGTCACCAGCGAAGCCTATCCCTATACGGCGGGCAGCACGATGATCGGCTCCGAATTCTTCGCGCCGGGCTGGCAGCAGCGTTCGTCGATCACCTACAGCGATCTCCAGTGGACCGCGACCGGCGAGCGGCTGACCGAGGAGAGCTTCAACCGCTACCGGCGCGAAACGCCGAACGGGATGGTGATCGTCCACATGATCCCCGACGCGATCGTCGACCAGGCAATCGCCGCTTCCAATCTCCTGATCTCGTCCGACGGACAGCCCTGGATGACGCAGGGCGAGCATCCGCGCGGCGCCGGCACCTTCTCGCGCGTGCTCGGTCGCTATGTGCGCGAACGCCACACGCTCACCCTGATGGCGGCGCTGCGCAAGATGACCCTGCTGCCCGCGCAACGGCTCGAACAGATCGCGCCCGCGATGCACAACAAGGGCCGGATCCGCGTCGGCGCCGATGCCGACATCGTCATCTTCGATCCCAACCGGATCATCGACAATGCCACCTACGAGCATCCGATGCAGTTTTCGGGCGGCATCTCGACGCTGATCGTCGGCGGCACGCCGGTGATCCGCAACGGCGAGCTCGTCGCGAACGTGTTTCCGGGCCAGGCGGTGCGTTCGCAGCCGACAGCGGCGCGCCGGCCGGCGACGAACCGCCCGGCGCGCCGCAATACCGCCTAGCCTTCCTCTCCCGACAGGAACTGCGACATGAGCAAAGCCCCCAGCCTGTTCCAGCGTCTGATCCTGCCGGGCTTCGCCTTCAAGGCCGTGATCATCGGCGGGGGCTATGCGACGGGGCGCGAGCTCGTCCAGTTCTTCTTCCCGAGCGGGCCGCTCGGCGGCGTCATGGGCCTTCTCTTCGCCGCGGCGATCTGGAGCGTCGTCGCGACGCTCACCTTCCTCTTCGCGCTGGCGACCGACAGCTATGACTACCGCACCTTTTTCAAGCGCCTGCTCGGCCCGGCCTGGCCAGCCTTCGAGATCATCTACATCCTGCTGATCCTGCTCGTCCTCTCGGTGTTCGGGGCAGCGGCGGGAGAGATTTTCAGGCTCGCCTTCGGCCTGCCGCCGCTCGTCGGGACGCTTGCCCTGATGAGCGCGATCATCGTCGTCGTGATGGCCGGGCAGCACGCGGTCGAGAGCGTGTTCAAATATGTCTCGATCTTCCTCTATCTCGTCTACATGCTCGTCGTCGCGCTGTCCTTCTACAAGCTCGGCGACCGGATCTCCGCCGCCTTCGCGATGGACGTGCCGACCTCCGGCTGGGCGATGGGCGGCCTCACCTATGCCGGCTACAATCTCATCGGCGCAGTGGTGATCCTGCCCGTGGCGCGCCACCTCACCAGCCGGCGCGACGCCGTGATCGCCGGCCTGCTCAGCGGGCCGCTGGCGGCGCTTCCCGGCCTGCTCTTCTTCCTGTGCATGACCGCGCTCTACCCTGGCATCGGCGACGCCGTGATCCCGTCCGACAGCCTGCTCGCGGCGCTTGGCATGCCGATCCTCCACGTCGTCTTCCAGCTGATGATCCTTTCGGCGCTGCTCGAGAGCGGCGTCGGCTTCGTCCACGCGGTCAACGAACGGGTCGCCAGCGTCTACCGCCTGCGCGGCCGCACGATGTCCCATTGGGCGCGCTTCGGCGTGGCGACGACCGTCCTTGTCGGCGCGGTCTTCGTCGCCGCGCGCTTCGGCCTCGTCGAGCTCGTGGCGCGCGGCTACGGCGCCTTCGCGTGGCTGGTCCTGGCGGTCTATGTGGTGCCGCTTCTGACGATCGGCACCTGGCGGCTCCTCGCCGCGCGCAGGCCCGGCGCCGCCGCGACGGACGAAGCCCCCGCCTCCATCGGCTGAAAGAGGACGCCCCACCCCACCGGACGCCCCACCCCACCGGGCGGCAAGAAAATGGCCGGCTGACCGGGGACGTGTCGGTCAGCCGGCCGCCGGCCCCTGGGGGATTGAGAGTGGGGCGGCGAGGGGAAGCCTTATTCCGCCGGCTGTGCCGCAGCGGTCTGCATCGGCGGATCGAACGGCTCCGAGGCGCCGCGCGGCACGATCGGAAGGATGATCTCCGACGTGTAGCGGCGGTCATGATGCACCCGGGTGTGGGCGATCGCGGTTTCGGTGCCGGAATCGGAATTGGCCGTATTGAGGTTGCGGCCGAACACCGGGAAATCGCTGCTCGTCACCTCGACCCTGAAGCGGTGGCCGGCACGGAAATAGTTGCTGGTCGGGAAGAGATCGACCGGGATCCGATAGACCTGGCCCGGCTGCATCAGCTCCGGATCGGACATCGAGTTGCGATATTTCGCGCGGGCGATCCCCTCGGCGATGTTGAGCGACCGGCCATCGGGATAGACGTCCATCAGCCGCACGACGACGTCGGTATCGACCACGTCGGAGGAGATATAGATGTTGGCGCGCACCGGCCCCGTCACCTCGACGTCCTCGGCCAGCGGCTGCCCCGTATAGACGAGCACGTCGTCACGCTGCTCGACCGATGCGTGGTCGACGCTGCCTTGCGGCAGGCCCCCGCGCGCGCCGGCGGTGCGGCTGCTCAGCGACGGCACCGGGTGGTTGGGATCATAGGTGAAGGTGTCGGGCGCGCCCCGGCCGTTGCCTTCGACAAGCATGCCGTCGCCGGCGGCGGTGTTGGCGTGGCCGCCGCTCGACAGCCGCATCGACCGATACTGCGTTCCCGGGATTGGGAAGGCATCCGCCTGCCGCCATTGGTTCAGCGCGGGGAGGAAATAGATGAAGTTCTTGTGGGTCGGCGCTTCGCGACCGAGCAGGACATGATCCATCCAGCGGTCGCGAAGCGAATCGAGATCGATGATCGCCTGCGGCCCGGCATCGAGCGCGCCGATGACACGGTTGCGGTTCACGCCGTGGAGCCATGGCCCGATCACGAGGACATGATTCCCGGGCGTTGCCGAATGGCCGCGCGCATTCTCGTAATTGCGCACCGCGCCGAGCAGCTGGCCTTCATACCAGCCGGTGACGTTGAAGGTTGGAATATCGCGCCCGGGCGTGTTCCCGGTCGCCTGCAGCGGCTGCCAGTAGGGGCCGAAGCGATCCTCGCGCATCGCATCCTCCCACGCCTGGACGCGGCGGCCGTTGCGCTGGTCGATGGTGGAGAGCGGGAGCGCGGCCATCACCTCGCCCCAGTCGAAATCCTCGACCTCGTGCGGATGGTTCACCCGGCCATATTCCTGCATCATCCACGTGAAGATGAGATCGAGCTTCGGAACGCCGTTGAAGCGGACGAAATCGCCGAAGCCGTCGGCCGGGGCGACGTAGGAAACGATCGCGCTCTGGTGCGGATTGCGCTCGCGCCACAAGTTCCACTGCGAATTGCCGCTATAGGACGCGCCGATCGTCGCCACCTGGCCGTTCGACCAGTCTTGCTGCGCGATCCAGTCCAGCACATGGGCGCCGTCGGCGGCATCGCGGAACGGCGCGAAGTCCCCGCCTGAATCGAAGCGGCCGCGCACGTCGACCGAAACATAGGCATAGCCGCGATTGACGAAGTCGATCACCTGGGCCGCGCTCGCGTCCTTCCCATAGGGGGTCTGGAGGAAGACGGTCGGGTGCTTCTGATCGTCCGCCGGACGCAGCACGGTCGCCGACAGGCGCACGCCGTCGGGCATGGTGATGCCGACATCATATTGCGCGATCGTGTTCGGGTAGCGAAAGCCGACCTGCGGCGGGCTGGCCTGCGCCGATGGCTGATCGGCCTGCGCGACCGAGCCGGCGACGGCGAGCGCGAGGCTGGCCCCCGCCAGCAAAAACGTGCGGAACGTCTTCATTCTCGTCTCCTTCCACCGGCGCGCCGCCGATGCTCACATGTTGAAGCGGATGCCTACGCGGAACACGCGTCCGAGGACGTCATAGAAATTGGGGTTGGCGGCCTCGAACACGAACGGCGTGCCGCTCGGCCCGGGCGCGACCACCGCCGGATCCTTGTTGAAGACGTTGATGACGTTGAAGAAGAGCTCCGCCTCTCCGCCGCCCGGCGTGTGCAGCCGGCGCGCCAGATAGGCGTCGAGATAGAAGGCGCCAGGAATGTGATTGTCGTTGATCGTGCGGTTCGCGATCGTCGACGTCGGGCAGCCCGACGTGCATTCGATGAAGCTGGTGTCGTAGACGCCGGCGCTGACGCCGCGGCCGGTGATCGTCGCCGTCGTGTTGCGGTTCGAATAGGTGATCGAGCCGCGATAGATCCAGTTGGGCACGCCGAAGGCGGCGGCATTGCTCCCCGCCTGGTCGGTGGGCGCATCGATGCCGTTGTCGGTAAAGCTCTTGAGATAATGGGTGGCGAGCAGGCTGAAGGTGAGGTTGCCCGAAAGCCCGCCGGAAATGTCGGCGAGATTCATCCGGTAATCCGCCTGGAAATCGATGCCGCGCGCAATCTGCGACACAAAGTTGAACGGCTGGAGCCGGATCTGGGTGATGACGTCGGCGCCGTTGACCGTGCCCCGCGTGATCGCCGCGCAATAGGTCGAATCGCCCGCGAAGCAGCGATCGACGATCGTCTGCGCCGAGACCGATGCGATCGCTCCCGAAATCTTGATGTTGTAATAGTCGGCCGAGACGCTGAAGCCCGGAATGAAACGCGGCTGAAGCACCACGCCGAGGCCCAGCGTGTCGGCCACTTCCGGACGCAGATCCGGATTGCCGGTGACGAGCCCCTGATAGGCGGTGAGCGCGTTGCCGTTGAACGGATCGATGACCGTGTTCTGGTTGAGGCCGCCCGCGTTGAACAGTTCGAGCAGGTTGGGCGCACGGATGTCGCGCGATCGGGTGGCGCGGAAGCGAACGCCGTCGATCGGCGTCCAGGTGCCGCCAAGCTTCCAGGTCGTGACCCGGCCCGACGTGCTGTAGTCGGTGAGCCGGACGGCGCCGTTGAACTCCAGCTCGCGGGCAAACGGGAGGTCGCGAAGCAGCGGGACCACCGTTTCGAGGAAGCCCTCCGTCACGTTGTAGCCGCCGAAGGTCGGCAGGTAATTGCCGACGAAATAGCCGTTGGCCCCGCCGATCGGATCGACTTCGCCGCTGATCGCCTCGCGGCGATGTTCGACGCCGAGCGCGATCGAGACCGGACCGGCCCAGATCGAGAAGGGCTCGCCGTTGATCGAGGCCGCGACCACGTCCTGCGTGATCCGGTTGCGACGGAAGGACGTGCCGGTCAGATAGTTGATGACATCCGGTCCGTTCACCCCGACTCCGAAGAGATTGTAGGGGACGCAGCCATTGGTCGGATTGGTCAGCGTCGAGCGGCAGACGATGTTTCCGCTCACCGGATCGCGCACGGCATCGATCGCGAGCGCGAACCGCGACTTGTTGAGATTGTCCGGCGAGGTTTCAAGCAGCCGCGCGACGCCGCGCTGGTAATAGGCGTTCCAGTGCCAGGTGCCGCCAAGGGCATGAAGGCTGCCGTTGGCGCCGATCACGTAACGCTCGACCGTGCGCTTGTTGTCGGTGCCGAGCGCGGGCAGATCGCCGTTCATCGTGCCGAGCGTGAACTGGCTGATGCCGAGCTGCGCCGCCTGATCCGCGATCGATTGCGGCAGGAAGGCGTTGGTCGCGCTGACCACGAGGTTTCCGACATTGAAGACCTGGCAACACAGCGACCGCACCGTCGAGTGGCTGATCGAGAATTGCCCGAACAGCTCGACATCGGGAAGGATGTCGTAGCCCGCGCGCAGGAACAGGCTCTTGCGATTTTGCTGCGGATCGAGCGTCTGGACATTGGCGAACAGGTTGCTCGCCCAGTCGCCGCCCTGCATCACGCCGCCGCTCAGGATCGGACCATAGTTGAACTGGTAGGGCACGCCGCCGGCGCCGAAGGCGGTGCCGCGCAGCGCCGTGTTGGTGATGATGCCGCCCGCCGTCGCATTGGCGAGCGCGACCTGCGGCAGCAGCAGCCGCTCGGGCTGGCCGTTGGTGAGCGTATAGGCCGGGTTGTTGATGATCTCCCAGCCTTCGCGGTCCCAGCGTCGCCCTCCGTCGCCGTCGGTGCCTTGCACCCCGCTCATCTCGCCGCTGATGATGAGATGGCCGCGATTGTCGGCGAAGCTCAGGCCGCCGGCGATCGATGCATCCCAGGTCCTGTCGTCTCCATAAGTGGTGATGCCGCTGGACGCCGAGGCGCGGATGCCCGTGAAGCGGCGGTCGAGAATGAAGTTGACCACGCCCGAAAGCGCGTCGGAGCCGTAGGCCGCCGAAGCGCCCCCGGTCACCACCTCCACGCGGGAGATCAGTGCCTGCGGGAAATCGTTGACGTCGACGAGGCCGGAGGCGGACGAGGCGACCGAACGCTGGCCGTCGAACAGGATCAGGGTGCGGTTCGCGCCGAGGCCGCGCAGGTTGATCGCGTTGATGCCGGCGGTGCCGGTGCCGATGCTGCCCTGGCTGTTTTTCGGCGTGACGCTGCTCGAGACCGACGGAAGCGTGTTGACCGCATCGGCGATGTTCTCGCGCGCGGCGGCGCGCAGCTGTTCGGCGCCGACCACGGTCAGCGGCGTCGGCGCCTGATAGCCGTCGCGCGCGACGCGCGTGCCGGTGACGACGACTTCGGTGGCAGCCTCCTCCTGCGCGGGGGACGCCGCGGGCGGCTGGGCATCTGCGGCCGCAACCTGGGGCTCTTCGACGGGGGGCTGCGCCGGCGCGCTCTGCGCGAACGCCTGTCCGTGCGCCGCGACCATGGCCGCAAGCAGCGCGACCCGGCTGACATGCATGTGACGCCCGCGAATGAGATCGATGGCGGCTGGACCAAACGGCTTCATCGTGGCCTCCCCTGCACGGTGAGCGACACCCTTCTCACCAGTTATGACGAAACTGAAACGCTTTTACGCTTTTTGCAACTAAATTCTATATCGGCAAATTGACCTATTCCCCGATACCTCCCACACCGACCCATGCGCGGGCGGAGAGACGCCGAAGAATAGCGATTTCACAGCGTGTTAGCAGCGTTTCCCCGAGGCACTCGCGTTCGGCCGGGCGGGCGGATCAGGAACCGCACCGCTTTTCCAGATCGTAAAAATGGCCACCATGAGCGCCGGCATGATTCATCGTTCGCCTTGCCGGGGCCCGGCCAAAGGCCGAACCGCAAAAGCACCGACCAAACATCATGGGCCCCACAACTCATATTCTGTTCAGGCCCTTCCTCATGACGCCCATCATCGGACGGGTGAGGCTCGGTCCGGCATCAGGCGCCCCGACATAGCGAGTATGTCCATGGAGACCCGGAAGCTGATGGAAGCTGTCGTTGTCGGGGAAGCGGGACAGCTGGAGATCCAGCCCGTGCCCCTCCCCCAGGCGAAGCATGACGAGGCGATTGTCGAGCTCCATGCCACCTCGATCAACCGCGGCGAAGCGCGGCGTGCAAAGCAGGTTGCCAAGCCGGGGTTCCGGCCGGGCTGGGACGTCGCCGGGGTCGTGCGCCAGGCCGCCGAAAACGGCTGCGGGCCTCCAGTCGGCGCGCGGGTCGTCGGCCTGCTCACCGGAGGCGCCTGGTCGGAATTCACCGCCATTCCCGTCACCGCGCTCGCTGAACTGCCACCCGGCATCAGCTTTGCCGAGGCCTCCTGCCTTCCGGTTGCCGGGCTGACCGCGCTTTACGCCCTCCATCGCGGCGCAAGCCTTGTCGGTCGGCGAGTGCTTGTGACCGGCGCGACCGGCGGGGTCGGCCATCTTGCCTGCCAGATCGGCCAGGCATCTGGCGCCACCGTGATTGCCGCCATTCGCGATCCGGCGCACGAACCATTCGTTCGCCGCTTCGGCGCCGATGCAGTCGCTTTGATCGGCGACGAAGCGAGCGCGGTCTCCCGATATGGGCCTTATGATCTGATCGTCGAATCGGTCGGCGGCGCGATGCTGGAGGCCTGCCTGCCGGCGTTGAGCCCCCACGGATTGTGCGTCGCCTTGGGCGTATCGGGGGGTCGCCGCTTCAGCCTGGATGCCGAAGCATTTTTTCGCGCGAGAGCCTCGCTCACCGGCATGGTTCTGTTCCACGATCTCCAGACGATCGAAAGCGCCGCCACCGGCCTTTCGCGCCTGCTCTCGCTGATGGCGCGGGGGAAGCTCCGGCCCCATATCGGTGGCCGACGGCCCTGGCTGGAGATCGATTCCGCGGCGGACGACCTGTTGAAGCGTGCGATGCCGGGGAAGATCGTGATCGAGCGACGGCGCGACGAGCATTGACGTGAACGGCGCCGACGTCCTGGAAATCAATCAGGCCTGCGCCCGGCTCGTGGCGCTTTATTGCCGCTATGTCGACGACGGCGATCATGCCGCGCTGATCGATCTGTGGACAGAGGACGCGGTGTGGACGTCGATCGCCGGACCGATGACCGGACATGGCGAGATCGCCAGATACCTCGCCAGCAAGCCGGCGACCGTCTCGCGACACCTGTGCGGGAATCTCCTCCTCGATGTCATCGATAGCGACAACGCGGTGGGAAGCTGCGATTTCATCGCTCTCATCGGGACCGGCGATCCCGATCGCCCCGTCATCCAGAAAGCCGGCCGTTACGAGGATCGCTATCGTCGCACGGCCAATGGCTGGAAGTTCGCCGCTCGAGTGATGCGTCTGGCGGAGCTGTAAGCCGGCCCCAGGGCGTTGATGTCGCCGGCGCTCGCTTGGTCGGCGCACCTCCTCAAAAAGAATGTCCTTCGGTACCCGCGAGTACCGAAGGACATCCCAACGTGACCGGGGGACGTCAGAAGTCGAACGTCACCTGCATTCCTCCCTGACGCCCGCGACCGAAGAAGGTCGAGGCATAGTTGGTCGAATCGAT
Source organism: Sphingosinicella ginsenosidimutans (assembly GCF_007995055.1). Taxonomy (NCBI): domain Bacteria; kingdom Pseudomonadati; phylum Pseudomonadota; class Alphaproteobacteria; order Sphingomonadales; family Sphingomicrobiaceae; genus Allosphingosinicella; species Allosphingosinicella ginsenosidimutans. The sequence goes on from NZ_VOQQ01000001.1 coordinate 423,294, forward strand.
CGACCCCAGAATGCGGTCCGTGTTCAGGATGTTATCGACATAGAGCTCAATCCTGGCGTTGTGCCCGACGCCGATATCGACATCACTCAGCGACAGGCGCGCATTGAGGAAGCCCTGGCCCGGTGCTCTGATGCGATCATTGTTCACGTTGATCCGGGTGAGCGCGAAAAAGTAGCGCGCGCTCTGATATTGATAGTTCACACGGGCATTGAGCTGGCCGATCGGCGTTGGCACGGTATAGCGCAGGCCCGCGTCGAAGGTCAGCTTCGCGACATAAGGGAATTTAGCCTCGTCCGCGACGTTGATGTCCTCGGTCCCCGTGAAATACGGGAATTGATCGTAAACCGGATCGACATAACCGATATTCCCGTCGAAGGAGAATCCTCCCCCGAGCCTCGCGGAGAGCTCCGCTTCGATGCCGGTATAATGCGCACGGCCGGCATTGGTCAGCGTGGAGACGCGAATACCGGTGACAGGATCGGCGATGCGACCCGACACCTGCAAATCCCGATAGCGCGAGTAAAAGGCCGCAAGATTGAACCGCACTCGGGACCAGAGTTCGGATTTCAAGCCGATTTCGTAGCTGGTCACCAGCTCGGGCTTGAACGACTCGAACGCCGATCCAGGGACGAACCCGCCCGCCTTGTAACCGGTGCTGAAGCGCGCATACGTCATCACACCCGGCGTCCACCGATAACCGACACTCGCCAGCACGCTGGTATTGTTGAAGGTGTCGGAACCGGTGAAGCTCCGGTTCTGGACATCGTTGACATATCCGCGATCGTCGATCGCCTTGCGATCTTCGGTGTAACGGATGCCGCCGGTCAGATCGAGCCGGCCGCCCAACGCGCTCGGCCGCCAGGTGACCTGTCCGAAGCCGGCCCAGCTGTCGGTCTCATAATCATAGTCCCTGCGCGAGAATGTGTTGGTCCCCAGCCCGTTGGGAAGGAGCCTCGTGTTGAAGTTGACGTTGTTCTCGCTCAGCCGTTCCCGGAAATAGAAGAAGCCGCCAACGACGTTGAAATCGCCAAACCTCCCGAGCAACTGCACCTCTTCAGAGAATTGATGCTGGTTGAGATCGCGGATGGGCGTTTGAAGGGGGGTGACCTCGGTGATGATGTAGCCGTCCGGGGACGACGCGTCTTGGACCCTGCCCAACAGGAACGGCTGGGAAGACGCGTTCGCCGGCCGCGATTCATCGGCTTCCCGATAAGCGGTGATCGACTTCAGCGAGAGTGAGTCGCTGAGTTCGTAGTTGAGCGTCAACGCGTGGCCGCGGTCCGTCGCGACCTGACGCGGAAAGGTCCGACTTTCCTGAACGTCCAGTTTTGTCGGCGAGATGATGATCGAGCCGCCACCAAGCGCGGCCGACTGATTGAAGTAATTGAGCAGATCCTGATTTACGAAGAAGATAATCTGCTGGTTGTACGATACGCTTCGATTGTTGTTGTAATCGAATTCGTACTCGGCCGAGAATCGTCCCCAGTTGCCAGCGAGGCGCAGGTCCACGCCGTCGGCGTTGAGCGCGCCCGCCCAGCGGCTCGACGGTAATCCTGGATTCTCGACCACGCCGCCGATCTGCCGATGATAATAGCTTCCCCGGAATCGCAACCCCGATTCGCCGATCTCACCGCTGTTCAGTACCGCTCGGGTGGTGAATTCGTGATCCGAGCCCACGCCGATCGACAGCGTTCCACCGCTGTCGCGGGTGGGCGCGGGAGTGAAGATGTTGATCGCGCCGCCCGTCGTGTTGCGCCCGAAGAGCGTGCCCTGCGGACCGCGCAGCACTTCGATCCGGTCGATAATTCCCAGCTGGGCGAAGTTGAGCGACGTGCGAGGGCGGATGACCCCGTTCACATAGACGGAGGTGGGTGCATCCAGATAAGGGCTCGGATCGTTCTGCCCGATGCCGCGGATGAAGATGTTGCCGCCGGCCCCCGCGCCAGTCGCCGGGGTGACGATGAGATTCGGTGCAAGCGACGTCAGGGTTCCGATATTTTCCGGCCGCAGCTCCGCCAGGCGCGTCGCCGAGAAGGCGGTTACCGAGACCGGAACATCCTGAAGGCGCTCCTGGACTCTGCGGGCCGTGACGACGATGTCTTCCATCCCGCCTGCGGCTTGCGCAGCGGGCGCCGGCGCATCGGCCGGCCGCGTGGCGGCCGTCTCTTGCTCAGCTGTTGGATTGCCCGCCTCCTCGGCGGGATCGAAGGCGTACGCCATGGCCGGCGTCCCGCTCGCCGCGGCGGTAGCGATCATCGTAGCGATCGCCAGATGACTGACCTTGATGCCAATCGGCATTGTGCTCTCCTCCCTCCATCGACGGCTTCGGAACCGAGATCGTCCGCCGTCTGCCCCTCGGCCTGAAGCCAAGTCTGCTGCCCCCGGCTTGTTCACCGCCGGTTGTCTCATCGTCCTTCCAACACCCCCCTCCCGCCAAGTGACGATCCTTAGCGGTCCGGCCGCCAAAATGTTGTCGTCACCCCCCAAGCGCCGAAGCCCCTGCGATCCCCGATCGGTGCCCGATCGCCGGATCGGCAGCCGCCGCTTAGTGCGGGCTTGAAAAGCCCATCAACTGGTCCGCGACCAGGCCGAATTGCGCGTCGGCTTCGGCGGCAAGGCAGGTGCCTTCCTTGTCGAAGAGCGGATCGCGCGTATTGAGGGCAAGGCCGAGCGAGGTCGGCCAGCCGCGCAGGGCATGGGCGATGCTCCGCAGGGCTTGCAAGGTCATGTTGGCGCCCTGCCAGCCGGCGCCGGTCGCCACACATGCGATTGGCCGTCCGGTAAAATAGGGACGAGAGTCCCGCGCCAGATCCTCCACATAGTCGAGCGCGTTCTTCACGAGTCCGGAGACGCTACCATGATATCCAGGCGATCCGATGACGACGCCGTCGGCGCGGCGCAGTGCGGCGACCATCCGCTCGGCCGCCTGCGTCCGATTTGCCTCACCCGGCGCATACATCGGCAGGTCGATGTCGCGGCCAGCAAACAACGCCGTTCGTGCGCCGCGCCCTTCGGCATGAGCAAGGACGCGGGCAATCGCCCGCTCGGTCGTCGAGTTCGCCGTGAGGGCGCCTCCCAGACCGACGATGAATTTGGCGCGACGGGACATTGCTGTTTCTCCGCGACGCAGGAGACACCCGAGGGGGCATTGGCGCCACCTTGCAAAGTTCGGCATTGCCCCAACAAATATGCCGCGAGCGCTGCACAGCTTTAGGTCGACAGCGCCGATGGCCTTCTTCACGAACCAGTGATGCCCGGTCGTCTTCTCGCCCTCTTCGATCCGTTCGTCGCCGGACTGATCGGCATCCTGCTCCTCGCCACCATCGCGCCGCCGCAGGGAGCCTGGGCGGCAATAGCGAGCGACGCCGCGAACGTCGGCATCGTGCTGCTGTTCTTCCTCCACGGCGCGAAGCTTTCGCGGCAGGCGATCCTCGACGGGGCGCGCAACTGGCAATTGCATCTGGCGACCCTTGCGACGACCTTCGTGCTGTTCCCGTTGCTGGGCATGGCACTGACGTCCCTGCCCTTGTTCGATCGCACGACCGGGATGGGTCTGCTGTTCCTCACGCTCCTGCCCTCCACGGTGCAGTCATCGATCGCCTTCACCTCGATCGCGCGGGGAAATGTGGCCGGAGCGGTGTGCAGCGCCTCATTCTCCAACCTGCTGGGCATCGCCGCGACTCCCCTGCTCGTCATGTGGCTGATGGGCGGCAATGGAGCGGGGATCTCGATCGAATCGGCCAAATCCATCGCGCTGCAACTGCTCCTGCCCTTCGTCGTCGGGCATCTTTCCCGCCCGCTGGTCGGCGCGTTCGTGGCGCGCCACAAACGGTTCGTGTCCCTGGTGGACCGTGGATCGATCCTGCTGGTCGTCTACACGGCTTTCGGGGCAGCCGTCGCGGAGGGACTATGGCAGCGGCTGCCACTGTCCGGCCTGGCGCTGATCCTGCTCGGGTGCGCAATCATCCTTGGGATCGTGCTGATGCTGACCTGGTGGCTGGGCGGCGCGCTGGGCTTCAGCCGGGCGGACCGCATTGTCCTGCTGTTCTGCGGATCGAAGAAGAGCCTGGCCTCGGGCGTGCCGATGGCCGGCGTGCTGTTCCCGCCCGCCCAGGTTGGCCTGGTGCTGGTACCGCTGATGATCTTCCACCAGATTCAGCTCGTCGCCTGCGCGGTGATCGCGCGCCGGCTGGCCCGGTCAGCTCCGACGGACGAGTAGGGCGTCGACCGCGACGATCGTGTCGCCGTTGCAGATGATCGGGTTGATATCCGCGCCGTCGAGAAGGTCTCCATGATCGGCGAGCAATTCGGAGACGCGCGCGATCAATTCGCCGAGCGCCTTGCGATCGACCCGAGCCCCACCACGATAGCCGTCGAGCAGGACGCCGCCTTTCAAACGCTCCAACAGAAGCTCTCCGGCCGCGGGGCTGACGGGCACGCTCGTCAGGGCCCGGTCCTTGAGCAGCTCGACGAAGACTCCGCCAAGGCCCACCACCAGCATCTGGCCGAACACGGGATCGCGTTTCGCGCCGATCATCATCTCGACGCCGGCCGGGATCATCGGCTGGACGAGCAGTCCGTCCACCCGCGCTCCGGGCGCATGGGTCGCGGCATTGGCCAGCACCTGCCGGGCGGCGGCCAGCACGGTAGCCCGGTCCGCCAGGTCGATCGCAACCACACCGGCTTCGGTCTTGTGGGCGATGTCCGGCGAATCGATCTTCACGACCACCGGATAACCGAGCGCATCAGCCGCGTCGGCAGCCTCCTCCGGCGACGCCGCCAGGCGATCGGTCACCACGGTGACGCCATATTCGGCGAGGACCGCCTTGGCCTGCCTTTCCGTGAGGATCATATCGGTGCAGGCGCGCAGCAACGTGCCTGCGCGCGTGGCCGCCTCCCTGTCCACGATCCGGCCACCCGTCGACACGCCCAGTCGGTCAACCCGCGACGCGGCCCAGTCGCGCAGCGCGGCCATCGAGGCGAAGCAGCGATCCATCGACCGGAAGACCATCTGGTTCGGATCGCGTTCCGCCTCGATCAATCCCGGCCCGGCGAGATATTCGGTGATCCACACATTGCAGACGCGCTTGTCATATTTGGCCGCAAGCTCGCCGAAGGCCCTCACCCGATTGGCGGTATGCACCGAATAGGGATGGGCCGTAACCAGCGTACCATAAGCCGGATCGGACAGCAGCAAATCGACGCAGGCGAAGTAGCCGTCATGGTCGTTGGCGAGGCCCCCGGTCACGTCGCACGGATTGCGGGCCGTGCCGAAATCTGGAAGCTTCTTCTGCACTGCGGCCCGGATATTCTCATCGGGCTGCGGCAGCTCGACGCCATGCAGCTCGGCTTTGTCCGCCGCCATCACCGATGCGCCGCCCGAACTGGTCAGCACGATGACGCCCCCGGCCGCATCCGGATCGGCCTTGGCGCAATAAGCGGCGGTCTCGATCAGGTTCTCGAACCCATCGACCATGATCGCCCCCACCTGCTCCAAGGAGGCGACGAAGGCGTCGTGCGTGCCCGCCAGCATCCCCGAATGGGTCATTGCCGCGGCGGCTCCTCCCTCGCCGGTGCCAAGCTTGTGGACGACCAGCGGCTTGCCCGCGCGAAATGCGATGTCGGCCGCCTCGAGCAATCGTGCGCCACTGGGGACCGCCTCGAACACACAGGCGATCGCGGTGCAGGCCGGAGCCTCGGCCAGATAGGCGATATAGTCCGCGACATCAACGTCGCAGCTGTTGCCGGAGGTGAGGATGTGACTGAGCGAAACGCCGCGCTGGACCGCCTGCGCGCAGGCGAAGCCGAGCCCGCCTGATTGGCTGACCAGCCCGACAGCGCGCGCCTGGGGCGCGACGATTCGGTCATCGATCCGCAGGACGGGCGTATTGGTATAGGTGAGCGCCGCGCCATCGGCATAATTGACCGCGCCCAGGCAGTTGGGGCCGATAATCCTTATGCCGGTATCGAGTGCGATCGCAGCCAGTCGCTCCTGCTGGCCACGGCGGTCCTCACGACCGGTATCGGCATAGCCCGCGGCGAAAATGATCGCCGATTTCGCCCCGGCAGACGCCGCGTCCAGCAAGACGTTTTCCACAGCGACCTGCGGGACGGTGATGATCACGCAGTCGGGCGCATGGCCGACCGAGGCGATCGACGGATGACAGGGCGCACCGTCAATTTCGGTATATTTCGCATTGACGAGGTCGATCGCGCCTTCGAAGCCGAGCAACCGGAGTTGCCCGAGCGCGCGGGCGCCGGCGCCCCTTGTGGACGGGCTGATCCCGACGATCGCGACCCGCGCAGGATTGAGGATCGGGTCGAGATCCCGATGGCGATAGACGCCGCGCGTTCCGCTGTTCACCTGGCTCCCCCGTTACAGAATTGTCCTTGCGCCGACCCTGCCCGCCAGCCGGGGCAGCGCGCCAGCAAGCTGCGCTCGCACCCTGCCTGATCAAAAGTCACAGCGTCTCCCCGGACCCCAGGATGATCGTCGCCTGGCTCGCGAGCACGCCCCCATTGCCGTGGGCCAGGGCGACCTCGACGCCAGGCTGTTGCCGATCGCCGGCCGTGCCCGCGATCTGTGCCGCCGCTTCGACGATGGTGAACAGGCCGAACATGCCCGGATGACAATAGGAAAGGCCGCCTCCGCTGGTATTGACCGCAAGCCGCCCGCCCGGGGCGATCGCGCCGTCCTCGACGAAGCGCCCGCCTTCGCCCTTCGGGCAGAACCCCAGATCCTCGAGGAACAGGATCGTATTGATGGTGAAGGCGTCATAGACCTGCACGACATCGACATCGGCGGGCGTCACGCCGGCCTGAGCGAAGGCGCGCGGGCCGCTTTCGGCCGCGCCCGTGACGGTCAGATCGGGCATTGACGAGATATCCCGGTGGGTGGCCGCCTGCCCCGCGCCCAGGACATAAGCCGGACGCTTGGCATGATCGCGGGCGCGATCGGCACGCACCATCACGATCGCTGCTGCGCCATCGGTGACCACACAGCAATCGCGGGTGGTGAGCGGGTCCGACACCATGCGTGCCGCCAGCACGTCGGCAACGCTCAGCGGATCGCGCATGAATGCGGCAGGATTGAGCGCGGCCCATTGCCGCGCGGCCACAGCCACTTCGGCCAGCTGCGCACGCGTCGTTCCATATTCATGCATGTGCCGCGCCGCCGCCAGCGCATAGGCGGACACCGGCATGCGCGGCTTGAACGGCCCCTCGTAGGTTGGGGGCAGGCTCGATCGGACCAACTTGCCGGCGCCGCTCTTCTGGTTGCTGCCATAGGCGATCAGCGCGACATCGCACTGGCCGGACGCGAGAGCGAGCGCGGCATGCGCGACATGCGTCTGAAAGGCAGAGCCCCCAGTGCGGTTATTGTCGGTCAGCCGGGGCCGCACGCCGAGATATTCCGCCAGCGTCATGCCCGAGAGGAAGTCGTCAGGCAGGCCGATGAACAACGCATCGACATCGGCCGGTGTCAATCCTGCCGACGCCAGCGCGCGCGTGCTCGCGGCCGCGGCCAGATCGATCGAACTGAAGCCCGGCGACAGCCCTTCGCCAAAGGTCGCGTGCCCGACGATCGCGGTCTCGCCGCGCGGGAACCGATCGGTGCTCATGCCGGATCGAACACCACAATCGGGCCGTCCTCGCCCGCCGCGATACGCGCGCGCACCGCCATTCCGATACGCACATCGCCGGGATCGATCCCTTCGACACGGGTCATCATGCGCACGCCTTCGGCCAGATCGACCAGCGCAACATTATAGTCGCGGGCACGGGGTTCGTTTCGTACCACCGTTGTCGAATGGACGACGCCGCTGCCGCTGGCGGCCACCCATTCGAGATCGAGACAACCCGTCACCGGCTCGGCGACCCGGGGATAGAAGATGAAGCGGCCGGTTGCGCGTGAGCGCTGGAGCATGAAGCGGCCCTCCTCAAGAAAGGCGCGAAACTGCTGGTCGGGTCCCATCACGCGGCCTCCAGAATGCGGCGGAGCGCTGCGCGGTCGAGCTTGAGCGAACCGTTGCGCGGCAGATGTTCGACGATGGCGATGCGCACCGGCGCGGCCTGCGGCGAAATCGCGCTGCGCACGGCGTCGATCAGCGCCTGGACGTCTGGCGGCGCCGCGCCTTCGCGCAGCTGTATCGCCGCCACCGGAACTTCGCCAAGGCGCGGATCCGGCAGGCCGACGACGCCCGCATCCTCCACCGCCGGATCCCTGCGCAGCACTTCGGCGATCGCCTCCGGCGAAACCTTGAAGCCGCCGCGGATAATGACGCTGTCGGTTCGACCCTTGAGAAAGACGAAGCCGTCCGCGTCAATCCGGGCGAGATCTGTCGTCGGCACCCAGTCAGCCGAGACACGCGGGGCCAACACCTCGAGTCGGCCGATCTCTCCCGCGGCCTGCACCTGGCCCGTGTCGGGATCGGTGACACGCAATTTTATGCCCGGCCGGGCGCGCCCCACGCTGCCCAGCTTGACGTCGCGATACCTGCGATGATCGGCGATCGTCCAGTTGGCGATCACGCCGCAAAACTCCGTGGCGCCATAGTTGATCAAAACCGGAATCCCGTAGCGCTCCTCGAATTCGCGCTGAACCGATGGATCGAGCGGCGCCGAGCCGCAGCGCATCGCCGGGATCGACGACATCACCTCACGCGGCACATCCGAATCCAGCACCATCCGCATCGCGGCCGGGGGAAGCGACATGAAGGCCGATGGACGATATGCCTTCACGGCGCGCACCCATTCGTCAACGCTGAACCGTTCGAGCAGCACTGCCGGCTGGCCGCGGACGGCGCAGGTGATCAGCCCGAACAGGCCGCTGATATTGCCGAGCGGATAGAATTGGATGAACGGCGCACTGGCGTCGGTCGTATTGGCCTGCGCAGTGGCGACGATAGCGTCCTGGACCGCCGCCGCCAGCGTCGCATAGCTGATCGGTACCCGCTTGGGCGGACCGGTGGTGCCGCTGGTCAGCATCTCGATCGCCGTGTCGCTCGGGGCGAACTTGCGTCCGGCAGCAGCGGTCCCGGGGACGTGCGTAACGGCGGCGATGCCCCGTTCGCCGCCCAGCGCGATTCCGAGCATGCCCGCATTCACCGCCGCGCCGCGCAGTACGTCCTCCCAGTCCCCGGCATCGGCGATAACCGCGCCCATCGCGAGCGCGGTGAGTTCCGCGGCAAGGTTCTCGCGTGCCTGATAAGCGTGAAGCATCACCACGTGGCGTCGCTGCGAGAGCAGCCCGAACAAAGCGGCGACATGCGGCGCGCGATTGCGCGCGATCAGGCCCAGAGGCGCATCGGAGGCAACGCCGGCCTTTTCGAGCAATTCGAGCACGGCCTGTGAGATGGCGCGAACCTGGCCGAGCGAAACCCATTCGCCGCGCACCTCCAGATAGGGGCGCTCGGCATCGCCCGCGAGGACGTCGCGCAGGGCCGAATCGAGCGCCAGCGTCATGCCTCGATCCCCGGCGGCTGGCAGGCGAGCAAAATCCGCTGGTGGGCGCGGCTGGACCCGGCAATGTGAAGCCAGAGCTGGGTGCGGCGGACGAAGAGCTGCGCGTCGCATTCCTCGGTAAAGCCGATGCCTCCATGCACCTGCACGTTGCCCCGGCTGTTCTGCAGCGCCGCGTCGCCCGCGATGAGACGCGCGGCCGAAACCTGAAAGGCAGCATCGCTCCTCTGCCCGCCGAGCGCCAGGGCTGCGAAGCTTGTCTGGGCCCACGCCGCTTCACAGCGCAGCGCCATGTCGGCACAGCGATGCTTGATCGCCTGGAACGCTCCGATCGGTTGACCGAACTGCTCGCGCACCTTGGCATAGGCTACCGCCATGTCGCGCGCTGCTTCCGCGGTGCCCACGAGGATCGCCGCAACCCACAAGGCGAAGCGGCGGGAGGCGAAGTCATCGCCGGCCGGCGCGTTGAGCGTCCCACGTTCGAGGATCACGCTGTCGTCGATCGCGCGGCTGGCGACGGGGTTGGCGAACGCGCCCTCCTCGACCAGGGCCAGCCCCTCGCCCGCGGCGATGCAGGCATCGCCCGGCCGATGATCGAACCGGTACCACGAACCGTCTCCGGCCGGGATCGCGAGCGACGCTCCACGGCTGCCATCGATAAAGGGGGTCGGTTCTTGGGCGAGATGCGCGGCGAGCATCGTTGCCGCCAGCCGCGGGCCGACGAGTTGCCGCCCGGCTTCGCGCATCAGCAGGATTTCCTCGACAGCGCCGCAGCCGAGGCCGCCCCTGTCCACCGGCACGCCCAGGCCCGCCCAGCCGAGCCCTGCCAGCTGACGGATCAACGCGTGGTCCGCATCTGTCCCTTGATGAAGCCGGGCGAGCGGGGCCTCCGCCGCAAGCACCTGCGCGAAATTTTCCGCCAGCGCCTGTTCTTCGCCGTTGGGAAGCAGATCGATCATTTCGTGCCCCGCGGCAGGCCAAGGACGCGCTCGCCGACGATGTTGCGGCGAATCTCGGTGGTGCCGCCCGCGATCGAATGTTTGAACCCGTCGAGATAGCGGTAAACCCATTGGCTTGCCGCGCCTTCCCGCTCGACCGATCCGGCGCCCAATATGTCGAGTGCAAGCCCGTGGACCCGCTGGAAGAGTTCGGCGAAATAGAGCGAGATCATCGCGCCTTCAGGCCCCGGCACCGGCGAACGGAGTGCGCGTGAGATCGCCGCATAGGTCATCGCCCGCATCGCGGCGACCTCGGCGCGGACCGTGGCCAGCCGCGCGGCGATTTCGTCGTCCTGGATCGCGCGCTTCCCGGCGATCGGCCCCGGCACCTCGCCCGCCAGCACGATCAGCTCCTCGATCGTGCGCTGCAGCTCCACCTGATGCGGAATCATCGCGGTGCCGCGCTCGAAGGAGAGGGTCGACATCGCGACGCTCCAGCCCTCTGTCAGCCCGCCGACGACGTTGGACAGCGGGATTCTCACATTGTCGTAAAACACTTCGGAAAAGGTGGTGGCGCCGGCCATCGTCCGGATCGGTCTCACCGTGATGCCCGGCAGCTTCATGTCGCAGATGACCCAGGCGAGCCCGCGATGGCGGGGCAGATCAGGATCGGTGCGGACCAGCAGTTCCTGCCAGTCCGCGACGTCGGCATAGCTCGACCAGATCTTGCTTCCGTTGACGACGACATCGTCCCCATCGACCGTCCCGCGCATACGTATGCCGGCCAGATCCGATCCCGCTCCCGGTTCGGAGAATCCCTGGCACCACACGGCCTCGCCCGACAGGATGCGGGGGACGTGGTCGGCCTGCTGGGCCTCCGATCCGCGCGCCATCAATGTCGGCCCGCCATGGTTCAGGCCGACGAACATGCACCCGGGTGGGGGCGCGCCGGCATGGGCATATTCCTCGTGCCAGATCAGCTGGTGCATCAAGCTGAGCCCGCGCCCGCCATATTCGGTGGGCCAGGCGATACCGCCCCAGCCGGCTTCGAACTGCCGTCGTTGCCAGGCGGTGTCGAACGCGCGCATCGCCGCGCCTTCTTTCGGGCGCTCCTCGATCGGGATGTTCGCCCTCAGCCAGGTGCGAACCTCGTCGCGAAAAGCGCGGTCCTCGGCCGAGAAACTATATTCCATTGCTCAGCGCCCTTCGAACCGGGGTGTACGCTTCTCACGAAAGGCGGCGACGCCCTCGCGATGGTCGGCGGAGCCGAAAGCGGCCGCCTGGGCAAATCCCTCTAGCGCGAGATAGGCTGCCGCATCGCCGTCAAAGCCCCGGTCGACCAGCCGCTTCGTCAGACCGAGCGAAACGGCGGGACCTTCGGCCAGCTGGCGCGCGATCGCCTCCGCTTCGCTCTCCAGCCTGTCGGCCGGGACGATCCGACTGACCATGCCGATCGCCAGCGCCTCCGCAGCATCGACCTTCCGCCCGGTCAGCAGGATGTCCTTCGCGCGAACCACACCGATTGCGCGCGGCAACGTGCGGCCGAGCCCGTAATCGGCGACGACACCCACCAGCGGGAACCCGGGCACGAACAGCGCGTCGTCTGCGGCAATGATGATGTCGCCGACCATCGCCAGACCGAAGCCGGCGCCGACCGCGATACCGTTGACCGCGGTGACGATTGGCTTTTCGGCTTCGATCAGCGCCCGCAGCCACGCATGGCTGCGCGCAAGCCGCGCGCGCGATTCCTGGGGGCTCGGGATCGCCTCCATGGTGCGCAGGTCACCGCCGGCGCAGAAGCTCCTGCCCGTTCCAGTCAGCAGCAGGCAGCGAACGGCCTCGTCCGCCAGCAGCGCGGGTACCGCCGCCTCAAGCGCGGACCGGATGGCGGGACTGAGGGCGTTTCGGGTCTCCGGCTCTGCCAATTTCAGGACGGCGACGCCATTCGCCACCGTCTGGATCACCGCCTCAGCCATCGCCCGTCCTACAGCGCCATGTCGCCATCGAGCATGCGCTTGGAGATCAGGCGCCGCAAGATTTCGGCGCTCCCATCGGCGATGGTGATCTTGCGCATCGCGATATAGGCGTCGGTGAGAAACATCTCATTGGTGAAGCCCATCGCGCCGAACGCCTGGATGCAGCGATCGACGCATTGCTTGGCGGCGTCGGCGGCGAAGCACTTGGTCATCGCCAGTTCCTTCGAGGCGGCCTGGCCACGGTCGAGCAGTTGAGCGACGTTGATCGCCATCAGGTGCGCAGCGTGGATCTGCATCGCACTCTCGGCGAGCGGGAAGGTGACACCCTGATTGGTGGAGATCGGCTTTCCAAAGGTCTTGCGCAGCTTGATATGCTCGAAGGCCTCGTTCAGCGCCCAGCGCGAATAGCCGACCGCCCGGGCCGAATTGTACATGCGGCCCAGGCCGACTCCCAGCATCGCCAGCTTGAACCCATTGTCCAGTTCGCCGATCAGCTGGTGCGGTTCGACGCGGATGTTCTCGAACTTCAGCTGACCCTCGACGGTGCCCGATTGGCCCCACATCTTGATCGTGCTTTCCAGCGTGTATCCTTCCGCGTCGGTGGGGATCAGGAATGCGCTGATGCCTCCCTTGCGGGCCGCCGCCTTGTCCGGGTCGGTGACGGCGAACACGATCGCATAGTCGGCGTGAACACTGTTGGAGATCCAGATCTTTCCGCCGGTGAGGCGCCACCCCTCCCCCTCCTGAACCGCGCGGGTGCGGATGCCGGCCGCGTCGGACCCAGCCTCCGGCTCCGACAGCGCGAAGCACATCGTCTTGTCGCCGTTCATGATGCCGGGCAGGATCTCGTCGCGCAGCCTGGGCGACGCCTCGGCGAGGACCGGGCTCGGGCCCTTGGCCCAGTGGCTGATGATATAATAGGAAAGCCAGTGGCGGGGGCCGCACAGGCGCGAAATATATTCCCAAGCGGCAAAATAGGCGAGCAGCCCCATCCCTCCGCCGCCGAGGTGCTCGGGCACGCTCATGGCGTAGAAGCCGGCTTCGGCGGAGGCCTTTCGCACTTCGCCGATAATCTCCCAGACCTCGGGCGAAAAACGGCCGTCGGGCGTGTATTTCCGTCGTGAATCGGCCAGCAGATCGGCGTGCTTTTCGTGGCGCGTCAAGATTTCGGCGCGGATGAAGCCATCAAGAGCGCCAAGGGTCGCCGTGATTTCTTCCGGATATTCGAAAGCTAAAGCGCCCATGTTTCCCCGATGGCTTCCCGCCGGGCCTCAGGTCCGGCTTGCGGACAAGCTTTGGTCAGGAGAGGGTTGGCCGCCAGCGGTTATCGCTTGGGTATACCCCGATATTTTGTCCGGCTGTTCGCCCACAATTTCTCGCCTCCCTCCCGAGCAATAGCTGGTGGTCGCCAGTTGGCCGCGCGGGTTCATATCCGGACTGCTGGAGGCGAGACGAAGCGTGGCTGAGATTCTGTCGGGCATTAAAGTTCTGGATCTGACACGCGTCGCGTCCGGACCGTGGTGCACCCAACTCCTTGCCGACATGGGCGCGACCGTCATCAAGGTGGAGCGCCCCGGCTCCGGGGACGACTCCCGCAGCTTCCGTCCGTCCGTTGATGGCTACGAGCAACTCTCCGCATTCTTCCTTGCGCTCAATCGCGGCAAGCAATCGATAACCATCGACATTTCGACGCCCGAGGGCGCCGAACTGGTGCGCGAACTGGCGCGCGGGTGCGATGTCATGGTCGAAAATTACAAGGCCGGCTCGCTGGTCAAACACGGCCTTGACTACGAAACCATGCGCGCGGCGAGCCCCGAGATCATCTATTGCTCCATCACAGGCTTCGGGCAGACCGGCCCGTCCGCCCGTCAGCCGGCCTATGATTCCATCCTGCAGGCGATCGCCGGCCATATGAGCCTCTGCGGCGATCCCGATGGTGAACCGATGCGTACCGCGATCAACGTCACGGATTTGACCACCGGCTATTGCGCTGCCGTGGCCATTCTTGGAGCGCTGATCCATCGCATCCGAACGGGAGAGGGCCAGTTCATCGACGCGGCGATGCTTGACACCTCCGTCGCCCTGACGGCCCAGTTCGCCAGCGGCTACCTGACCACCGGGGAGGTGGTGTCTCGCGCCGGCAATCGGGCGCCCAACACCTTCCCCTCGGGAGTCTTTCATGCCGAGGATGGCGACATGGTGATCGTGTGCGGGAACGACCGCCAGTTCCGGTCGCTGGCCTCGGCGCTCGGGCGCCCCGAGCTCGCGGATGATGCCCGCTTCGCGACCAATCGGGCGCGCCGCCAGCATCATGCGGACCTGAGCCTGCAGATGAACGAGGTGCTCGGCGCTCGCAGCGTCGCTCATTGGGCCGCGATACTGGACGAAGCCGGCATTCCCAACGCCGTGATCAATACGATCGATCAGGTCTTCGAACATCCGCAGGTGCGTCATCGCAAGCTGCGTCGTGATGTGGCGCAGGCCGACGGCCGCACCCTGCCGACGGTGCGCAGTCCGCTCAATTTTTCCAGGACTCCCGCGATCGATGGGCCGACTCCGGCGCTAGGCGCGCATACCGAATCCGTGCTTCGCGCGATCGGGAAAAGCGATGGCGAAATTTCGAGACTGCGCGCTCGAGGCGCGATCTAGTGTCGGCTCGCGCATTTGGCGATCCGCCCGGACCGCGACAATGTGAACGTGAAACAGAGCATGTGAGGAGATGGAGATGAGCGTACCCCAAAGGCCGCAAATCGGCTCACTGCCGCTGCGCTTCGGCTATTCCCCGGCCGATCAGGCGGTGTGGCGCAAGGGGGATGGATCGGGTCTCGAATATCGCTCTCTGGGGCTGGCCGACGCCTCGCAGGGCCTGCTTGACGCCCAACTCGTCCGCGCGGCGAAGGCCGGGGTGCGCCAGGGGTGGTATGATCCGTCGGATGAATTCCACTATCTTCAGGTGCTGGCGGGATCGCTCACGCTGCGAACGTGGGACGGTGAACGCCTGACGTTGACCGTGGGCGACGCGGTGGTGCAGCCGCCCTTCACGTTGAACCCGGACGTGTACGAATATTCCGACGATTACGAAGCGCTGGAATTCGCGAGCAAGGGCAGTTTCGAGCATATCGACCGCTTTCGCGAGAAACATGGTCTTACCCGGACGAGCGAAGCACCCAAGGAGGCGGTCATCACCCACGATACGCCGGAGACCTATATCACCGGCGACGGACCGCGTTCCTTCTTCACCTATCGCGATCTCGGGGCCACCGCCGCTTCGAACCGGCGGATGCACATCCACGTGGTGGGCATCGCCGATCAGCCGCCGGGCGGCACCGGATGGCACACGCATAGCATGGACCAGTTTTTCATGCCGATCACCGGGTGGCTCGATATCTGGGTCGAGGGCTTGGGAAAAGTCCGGATGAAGCGCGGCGATGCGATGTTCATCCCGGCCGGCATCCGCCACAATGTGACGGAATTCACGCGCGACTATACCGTGGTGGAAGCGTGTATCCCGACCGACTATGACACGCTGGACGCCACTGATCCGGCGCAGGACTGAGCTGATTTCCCTTGGGGCCCGGCGCCGGATGGCGGCCTCAGGCCGCCTGCAACGCAGGCCCTGGATCGGGCGCCTGCCTTGCCTCCTTAGCCATGTCCGCCGCGACCTCCTGCATCAGCCAGTCGCGGAAGATCCGTGTCTTCGCCTCGATCCGGCCGGTCTTGTGAAGGAAGAAATAGCCGCTCTCACGGGCCATTGCCGGGAAGGGCGCGCACAGCTCGCCGCGCTCGATCTCGCCCTTCACCAACGCGACCTGGCTCAGCGCGAAGCCGAGGCCCTGGCGCGCCCCTTCATAGACCAGGCTCGACGTTTCGAACGTGATCCCCGGCTCGAGCTGGACATCGACGCCGGCAAAGCGGAACCAGTCGCCCCAATCGGCAATGCGATTGCGCGAATGAAGTAGCGGCTGGTGGACAAGGTCGGCCGGCGTGAGGTTCCGCCCCAGGGACTCGATCAGCGCCGGGCTGCAGGTCGGAGTCAGGCGGTCCTTGAAAATCAGGAGGCTGGAGACGCCCGGCCACTCCGGTCCGCCGTGGCAGATGTTGACGTCGAGATCATCGCGCTCGAAGTCGGCGGGCAGCAACGAGGTCGAGAGATTGATCTCGATCTTCGGATGCGCGGCGCGGAATCGCGGGAGCCGCGGCAGCAGCCATCGAAGCGCGAAGGTGAGATAGACCCGCGCCTTCACGACGTTGCTCGATTGGCCGCGGGTCATGGCGGTGGCCTCGCCGATCGTTTCCATCGCGGGTTGGATCGAGTTGAGATAGGCCTGGCCAGCGTCGGTGAGCACCAGCGCCGAATTGTGCCGCTCGAACAGGCGGCAGCGCATATAGGCCTCGAGCACCGCGACCTGCCGGCTCACCGCGGTCTGCGTGACGCCGAGCTCCTCGGCCGCGCGGGTGAAGCTGACATGACGACCCGCCGCCTCGAACGCACGCAAGGGGTTTAACGGGGGCAACATTCTCTTCATAAACCTCTCCGCCTTCATTCTTGTCGGTCGAATTCTAGACCAACATTAGCGATATGCAAGCCGGACGGAATGGGACAGGAGTGGGAAAAGGGGACTGAAATGACCAAGACCCGCTATCGCGGACTGGATCTGGCGTTCGATGCGGGCGTCGCCACCCTGACCATAAATCGCCCGGACGCGGGCAATGCGATCGACACGGAGACACATGAGTCGCTGGAACGGGTCTGGCCGGACCTGGCCCGACAAAAAGATGTGCGGGCGATCGTGCTGACCGGCGCGGGACGGACCTTCTCGACCGGCGGCGACATCAAGACGATGGCGGCGCGCGCGGGCAGCGACGACGGCTGGAACCATCTTCTCGGCATTGGCCACGCGGCGAAGCGGCTGATGGTCGGCATGCTGGAGGTGCCGCAGCCGATCGTCGCCGCAGTCAACGGCCATGCCACCGGCCTTGGCGCAACGCTGGCGCTTGCCGCGGACGTGTCGGTGATTTCGGACGCGGCCAAATTCGGCGACACCCACGTCAATGTCGGGCTTGTCGCCGGCGATGGCGGCGCGATCTTCTGGCCGCTGTTAATCGGTCCCAACCGCGCCAAGGAGCTCTTGATGCGCGCGACCTTGCTGCGCGGGGGCGAGGCGCATGCATTGGGCCTGATCAATCATGTCGCCCCGGCCGAGCAGGTGCTCCCGATGGCGCAGGCGATCGCCGCCGAGCTGGCTGCCAAGCCGCCGCTCGCGGTGCAATGGACCAAGATGACGGTCAATCGCGGCATTCGGGCGCAGCTCGAAGCCGTACTGGAGGCTGGCCTGGCGTGGGAGATGCTGTCGATGCAGAGCCGCGACCATGGAGAAGCGGCGAAGGCAATCGTCGAAGGGCGGGAACCCCGGTTCGAAGGACGTTAGATCGTCCGCCGCTTGATCAACTCGCGGCCGATGATCAGCTGCTGGATCTGCGTCGTGCCCTCGTAGATTCGAAAAAGCCGGACATCGCGATAGAAGCGCTCGGCAGGGGTCTCACGCATGTAACCGGCGCCGCCGTGGATCTGCACGGCGCGATCGGCGACCCGGCCCACCATTTCCGAGGCGAACATCTTGGCGCAACTTGCTTCCAGCGAGACCTGCTCGCCAGCGGCGTGCCGTCGGGCGGCGTCGCGCACCATGGACTCCGCCGCATAGAGTTCGGCACGGCTGTCGGCGAGCATCGCCTGGATCAGCTGGAACTCGCCGATCGGCTGACCGAACTGCTTGCGCTGCATGGCGTAGCCGAGCGCCTCATGCAGGATGCGCCGCGCCTGTCCCACACAAACCGCCGCCACATGGATGCGGCCGCGATCGAGAACCTTCATCGCGGTCCGGAAGCCCCTCCCCTCCACGCCACCGAGGATCGCCTCCACCGGGACGCGAACGTCGTCGAGAAACAGGTCCGCGGACAGCGCACCCGCCTGCCCCATCTTGCGGTCCTTTGGCCCGATGCGGACCCCCGGCGCGTCTGCTGGCACAAGGAAAGCGGTTACGTGCGCATTGCCTGGCAACCGGTCGGGCGCCGTGCGCGCCATCACGGTGATAAGGCCCGCGACCGGTGCATTCGTGATGTATCGCTTGGCGCCGTTCAGAACATAGTCGTCGCCATCGCGCCGCGCGCTCGTACGCAAAGCCGCGGCATCGGAACCCGAGTCCGGCTCGGTCAGCGCGAAACTGCAGATTATTTCGCCCGAGGCGATACGCGGCAACCACTCGGCCTTTTGCGCGGGGGTGCCGTCCATCACCAACCCCTGCGATCCGACGCCGAGATTCATGCCCAGGATCGAGCGGAAGGCGGCGGAGGCCCAGGTCAGCTCGATCACCAGCTCGATCTCGTCGGTGATGGAGAGGCCGAGCCCGCCGAATTCCTCGGGGACGGTCAATCCGAACAGGCCGAGCTGGCGCATCTCCTCGATGATGGCGTCAGGAACCTTGTCGTTTTCGGCCACTTCCGCTTCGAGCGGCACCAGGCGCTCACGCACGAAGCGGCGAATGGTCTGTCGCAGCGCTTCGAACGTCTCCCTGTCCATTATGCGCCCTCGAGCCCGACAATGGCGATCGCCGCGACGCTCTGGTTCGGCATCCCTCCCAGGTTGTGCGACAGGCCGAGCGAAGGAGGATCCATCCGCTGCCGTTCGCCTGCGCGACCCAGCAGCTGGAGATAGTTCTCGTAGATCATCCTGAGGCCCGAAGCGCCGACCGGATGGCCGAAACACTTGAGGCCGCCGTCGATCTGGCAGGGATTGGCGCCGTCGGCATCGAAGCGGCCATCGAGCACGTCCTTCACAGCGCCACCTTCCGGGCACATGCCCAGATCCTCCATCGTCACCAGTTCGGTGATCGAAAAGCAATCGTGGACTTCCATCAGGCTGATCTGCCGTCCGGGATCGGTGACCTCCGCCTCGGCATAGGCACGGCCTGCGGCGATGCGGGTGGTGTGGACATAGGAGCCATCCCAACCTCGCCCCTGAAGCTCCCAGCCGTTCGAGACGGCGAGCTGGAGCGCCTTGACCGTGACGAGGTCCTTCTTGCCCAGCGCACGGGCGATCTCCGGCGTGGTGACGATCGCGCACGCGGCGCCGTCCGAGACGCCGCAACAATCGAACAGGCCGAGAGGCTCGGCGATCATCGGCGCATTGAGCACAGTCTCTTCGTCGACGACCTTGCGAAGATGGGCCTTCGGGTTCCTTGCACCATTTGCGTGGCTCTTGACCGAGACATGCGCCATCGCCCGCTTGAGATCGTCGCGATCTATCCCGTGACGAGCGGCATAGGCCGAGGCCAGTTGGGCGAAGTTGCCCGGCGCCGATCCGACCACGCCGACCATGTCGAACATCGTCCCGCGGGTGCGGACCGGCAGCCCGCCATAACCGGTGTCCTTCAGCTTCTCGACGCCGATCGCCAACGCGATGTCCGCCGCGCCCGAGGCGACCGCATAAACTGCTCCGCGAAACGCTTCGGTCCCGCTCGCACAGTAGTTCTCGACCTTGGTGACCGGAACGTTGCCCAGCCGCAGCGCGATCGACGCCGGCACGCCGGACGGGCCGATATTGAGCGCGTCGAACGCAACCGAAAGCCACGCCGCCTCGATTTCGCCCGCCCCGATCCCGGCGTCCGCCAGCGCCTCCAGATAGGCCTCGACCATCAGGCTGTCGGCATCGGCATCCCATCGCTCGCCGAAGCGCGCGCAGCCCATGCCGAGAATTGCGACCTTGTCCTTGATTCCGCTCGCCATGCTTTAGGCCTCCCGCTCGGCCGGGGCCGCTTTCCAGAAATACCGGATGAACTGGCGCTGCCTGTCGAACGCCTTCACGCGGAACATCATCCGCATCTCGCGTCCAACGGCGACGTCTTCCGGTTCCGCGTCGCAGAATTCGACGTTCATTCGCCCGCCACCCTCGAAATCGATCAACCCATACCAACAGGGCGGATCGGGGGAATAGGTGAGGTTGTCGGCGGTGAAACTGAGGATGCGCGCTGGCAGCTCCGCCATCGGATGGTCTTCGAGCGTGCCGACCGCATCCAGATTGCCGCCGAGCGGGATGTCGCTCTTGGGGAACTGGACCTCGCCCGTCCTTGGGTCGCGGCCGCCGACCAGCCCCAGCACCGCGCGACGCTGACGCCACAGCGCGGTGAGCGGCTGCTTCTGGTCGAATTCCGCGCGCATTCCGGTTTCGAGTTCGAGATGGCCGGAGAAAGCGAGTAACTTCAGATAATTGACCTCTTCGCGCCGGCGCGCGAGCCACCCAGTCACAGCCCGACGCCTGGGGAGCGAGGCAATCGCATCAGTCACTTCGAACAGCACGGCCTCGCAGCCGTTGCCGAACCCGGCGACCAGAATGCGCTGCCCCGGCGTGGCGCGCTCCAGCGCGTGGACGAGCATCAGCAGCGGATGCGCGACCCCGCTATGGCCGACGCTCTGGCCGAGATCGTCGCGAACCGCCTCGGGACGGATGCCGCAGCGCCTGGACATTGCCTGCGCGACACCCCGTGGCGCTGGCAGGATGAAGGCGTCCACCGCATCCGCTTCGATCCCCGCCTTGGCGAGCACGCCATGGATCGCGCGCGGGGCAAGGCCCGCATAGCCTTCGTCGCGCACCCAGCGGGCTTCCCATTCATAATCGGCGGCCTCGCCCGCGGCGCGAAAATGATCGACGAAATCGGCCGAAACGCTGTGACTGGCCAGAAGCTTTGCGACCCCGCCGCCCGGACCGAGCAGCACCGCCGCAGCCGCGTCCCCCTGGACCAGTTCGGCCTCCGATGCGGGCCGCGCCTTGCGCTTGTCGGATCCGATGGCGAGCACGGTGACACCGTTCGCGGCGGCGACGGCCAGCCCCTGCACCATCGCCGAAAGCCCGGCGCGCTGGCTGCCGGACAGGTCGGCCGTGGCGATATCGTCCGACATGGCCAGCGCCTCCTTGACGATGCCGGCGTTCTGGCGATCGGCAAAGGGCGCGGTGCTCGATGCCAAGAGCAGGGATGAAACCGTGCCACGGTCGATCCCCGTGAGGCAATCGCGCGCGGCCTCGACCGCCATCGTGACGGCGTCCTCGTCCCAATTGGCCATCGCGCGCTCGCCCTTGCCATGGGCGCGCAGGCCTGGCGCATACCAGCTGTTCGCAGCGACCACGGCCGCGCGCTTAAGGCGAAGGCGCGGGACATAGGCGCCAAACGCGACAATGCCGACCTCAGTCATGCTCGAAATACCCATTGTTGATGGCGACGAGCCCGCGCTCGACGACGGTGACGCGAAAAGCGCCGTCATTCCAGATTTCCACGCTGAGCGTCTCACCCGGAAAGACCGGCGCGGAGAAACGCGCATCGAGCGAGCGCAGCCGCGCGGCATCACCGCCGCAGGGCCCCATCACGATCGCACGGCACGCGATCGCGTAGGAGCACAGGCCATGCAGGATCGGGCGATCGAAGCCGGCAGCCTTCGCAACCTCCGGGTCGGCATGGAGCGGGTTATAGTCGCCGGAGAGCCGATAGATCAGCGCCTGTTCAGGCCGAGTCCCGAGCTCGACGATGCGGTCAGCCGGCCGCTGGGGGATCGGATGCGGAGCCGGCGCACCCGTGGACTGCCCGCCGAACCCTCCGTCGGCGCGCAGGAAGGACGATCCGCGCACCGTCGCGATCGCTTCGCCGGTTCCCGCATCCGAAATCTCTCGCTTCCAGAGCAGCACTGCGCCCTTGTCCGCGCCTTTGTCGTAAATTTCCTCGATCCGCATTTCGCCCTTGAGCGATCCCTCCACCGGGATCGGACGGTGGACGCGCAGCCACTGCTCGCCGTGGAGCAGCTTCTGCCAGGTGAGGCCGTATTTGGGATCCTTCTGCCAGAAGCCCGGATGGGTCAGCACCGCGGCGATCGACGGAAGCGCCTGAAGGCGCGGCTCATAGACGAAATCGAGCTCGCGCGGCTCGATCCCCGCGCCGGCGCCGAGCGCATAGAGGATCGTGTCCCGCCGCGTGTAATCCTGCCGAATTTCCCATGCCGGCAGACGCATCAGCATGTCGTAATCGAGCGGCATCGCCTCAGATCGGATCCCAGGCGAAGATCTCGGACGAAAGTCGCAGCGGCTCGAAGGACGGCTTGAGCGCCGGGACGAGGTCGGAGGCGATCGTCTCGGGAGTCCAACCCTCCGCCCGATGCGCGGACCGGATCGGCATGGGGCGGTTGAACAGGAAAATCTCGTTCTTGCGCGTGCAGAAGATCTGGCCGTTCACGTCCGCAGCCGCATCCGAGCACAGGAACACGGCAAGGGGGGCGTTCTTCTCGGGGGTCATCGTCTTGAATCGCTCGACCCGCTCGATCTCCGCAGGCGTGCTGGCGGGGATCGATTCGGTCATCCTGGTCCACGCAAATGGCGCGATGCAGTTCGAACGGACTCCGAAGCGCTGCATGTCAAGAGCGATCGAGTTGGACAGGCCAACGACCCCCATCTTCGCCGCCGAATAATTCGCCTGACCGAAGTTGCCGATCAGCCCCGACGTGGACGTGAAATGGACGAAAGCGCCCGAGCCTTGGGCACGGAACTGCAACGCCGCGGCATGTGAGACGTAGAAATAGCCGTTGAGGTGGACGTCGATCACGTTCTTCCAGTCGGCGACCGACATCTTGTGGAAGATCACGTCTCGCAGGATTCCTGCATTGTTGACGACCGCATCGAGGCGCCCGAACTTCGAGACCGCGTCGTCGACGATGCTTTCGGCGCCCTGCGGGTCGGCGATGTTCGCGGCGTTGGCGATCGCGCGCCCGCCGGCCCCCTCGATCTCGCGGACGACGTCCTGCGCCGGCCCCTCGTCGGCGCCGTCGCCGGTCGCCGAGCCGCCATAATCGTTGA
This sequence comes from Sphingosinicella ginsenosidimutans, assembly GCF_007995055.1. Classification (NCBI taxonomy): domain Bacteria; kingdom Pseudomonadati; phylum Pseudomonadota; class Alphaproteobacteria; order Sphingomonadales; family Sphingomicrobiaceae; genus Allosphingosinicella; species Allosphingosinicella ginsenosidimutans. The sequence continues at coordinate 446,555 of NZ_VOQQ01000001.1, forward strand.
GGACCACCGCGGCGCCCTGCTCCGCGCATTGCAGCGCAATCGCACGACCGATGCCGCGTCCAGCACCGGTTACCGCGACAACTTTCCCTTCCAGCAGAGTGCCCACCATTCGCTCCCGAAGTCGATTTCGCGAGCAACGATCGGGTCTTGGCTGCCACCCTTCAAGCGAAGGAAAGTGCGGCGCACCCCAACTTTAGCGTCGGTGGGGCCGGCCCTCGGCCACTGCCTCGGCCGCGGCGACCAGTTTGTGCGCGGTCGCGATCAGCTGAGCCCCTGTCGCCTTCCAGCCGAAAGCAAGCAGCGCCAGCGCGATCTCCACCGTGCCGCCCCGCGAGACCACCGGCGCCTGGATCGAGGAAACGGCATAGATTGCGGCCAGATCGATATCGTCGAGCAGGTAGCCGGCCATCCGCCGCGCGGCGACGATCGACTGGAGCTTGCGATCGGGCGAGCGCGCGGTCCACGCCTCGGCAAGCTTTTCATGCAACGGATGATCCGCGGGCAGATCGAGCCCGACAAAGAAACCGCGCTGGCGCCCGATCTCGAACGAACGAACGAGCCGCTTGACCTCGTCATCGCTCAACGGCGGATCGGCGCGATCGAGATAGTCCCTGAACGCCTCCAGTTCGGCCGTGGCGCCGAACGGCGCGCCATAAGGCGGCGAGAATGGCAGGCGAACGCCCGTGCGCCCGATTCCGCTCAGCGGATCGCCCCGCCCGGCGGACGCGACGACGACCAGCTGATCGCCGGCCAGCGCCTCGCACGTCGCGGTCATGTTGGTCTCGCGCGCCAGCTTCTTGAGCACCGGGAATACGTCCGTGACGTCGGGAAACCGGGTCAAGGCTGCCTGGCCGACCGCGATGGCCGCCGGCCCCAGCGAATAATAACGCTGGACGGGATGCTGGATCACATATCCCGCATCGACGAGCGTATTGAGGATCGAAAGGCAGGTCGACTTACTCATCCCGATGCTGCGCGACAGCTCGGACAGTCCGTAAGTCCCCGACGGGCGAGTGGCGAGATATTCCATCACCTGAAGCACGCGCATCGTGGGATTTGACAAGGGCTTGGGCATTACGACCTGTTCTTTAGTATGAAGCGTACAGACGCGGGGCCGCCGGGTGATCACAGAGCGGAATGAAAGTGTCAAACCGCCTGCGCTTTACGCGGGCACCCACAGCCACATCGTCGGTCCCGCCGCCCAGTGGCTTGCGGCAGTCTCGCGACATGGAAAGGCTCGTGGCACCGGGTGTGGGAGACGGCTCGGTCGCGCCCATAAGCGCGTCGCTGAGTTGGTTGCGCATGCCGCTGAGTGGTCCGCTCTCGTTCATCAACCTTTGGGTGATTGATGATGGCGATGCCTGGACGCTGATCGATTGCGGCCTCAGCGACCGGGATACGCGGTCCGCCTGGCAGGCGGCGCTCGCCAATCCGCTGGCGGATAAGCCGGTCGGCCGCATTCTCGTCACGCATGGTCATGCCGATCATCTTGGCGCCGCTGGCTGGCTGGCGCGAGAGACGGGCGCGCCGTTGTTTATCGCCCGCGGCGAATTTGCCGCGCTTCAGAATGCGCTGGCCGGGGACGACCTCCCAGCACGCACATTCTACACCGCCGCCGGCCTCGACGCGAACGCCATCGACGCCTGGGTCACCCGGATCCGCGACCAGCTCGATTATTATCGCCCGCTTCCCGACGCCGGTGCGCCGCTCCAGGCGGACGAGACGATCAGGATCGGCGGGAGGGAATGGCGAATGATCGGGTGTAGCGGCCATTCGCCCGAACATATCGGCTTCTGGTCCCCGGATGATCGCATTTTGGTTGCCGGCGATCAGGTGCTCCCGCGTTTCACAGCGAACATCAGCGCCTGGCCCGGTCCGCCGGACTACAATCCTTTGGCCCACTGGCTCGACGGACTCGGCGCACTGGAATCCACCGTGCCGGACGACGTGCTCATCCTGCCTTCGCATGGCGATCCCTTTCGCGGCCTGCACGCGCGGATCGCCGAGATGCGCGCCGGCCATCACGCGATGCTTGCCCGGATCGCCACGGCGCTGGATCGCCCGCGACGGATCGTGGACCTGCTCGACGCCGCCTTCGGCAAGAAGATCGGGCCACATCGCATCGGCGGCGCGATCGGCGAGGTCGCGGCATGTCTCCAGTGGCTCGAGGCGCAGGGGCGCGCGATGCGGGACGGCGACGAAGGCGGCGTCCATTGGTGGCGCCTCAGCGGCCCGTGAAGACTGGCCTGGTCTTTGTCTGGAACGCCGCGATCGCCGTTTTGAAGTCTTCGGTGCGGTTGAGAATGGGGACGTAATCGAGCTCACACGCGAAGGCGTCCTCGATGTCGTCGATCCCGCGCGCGTAGGAGGCCTTTGTATAAGCCACCGACAACGGGGCCACCGCGACGAACCGGTTGGCCAGCGCCACCGCAGCGGCCAGCGCCTCGCCGGTTTCGACCGCCTCGTCGGCCAGCCCGACCGCGCCAGCCTCCTCCCCGCTCACTTCATTGCCGAGAAGAATGATGCGTTTGGCCCGGGCGAGCCCGACGCGCTCCTTCAACGACCACATCAGCCCCATGTCGCCGATCAGCCCAAGTTTGCAGAACGCAGCGCCGAAGCGCGCGGTTTTCGCCGCGATCACCTGGTCGCACGCCGCGGCCAGCGCGAAGCCCCCGCCGAAAGCCAGTCCTTCCACCGCCGCCACGAACAGCTTTGGCGAGGCGACGATCGCGCGCACCAGCTGATGGACTTCTGCCATGTTTTCGCGGGTCTTGATCAGGGTCCAGGGCGCTTCCTCCTTGCCGACATTCGAAATGTCGGCGCCCGCCGAAAAGTGGCCGCCGGCGCCGGTCAGCACGACTGCGCGGCAGTCCTCGTCGAGATTGAGCGTCTGAATCTCGGAAATCATCGCCATTCGCATGTCGCGGGTGAAGGCGTTGCGCCGATCTGGCCGATCGAGGGTCAGGATCGCGATTTTCCCCTCGCGCGTGAGTGTCAGTCCTTCCACCATCACTTCCCCTCCACCTTCAGCACCCTGAGCGCGTTTTCTCGCAGGAATTTGGGCCAGACCTCATCCCTGAGCGGCACGTCGGGTAGCTCCGCGAAGCTGCGCTCAAGGCTCAGTCCCGAGGGATAATAGCCTGCGTACATGACCTTGTCGGCGCCGCGCTTGTTCGCGAACTCGATGACGTCCCTGGGAAAATATTTGGGCGCGAACGCGCTGGTCGAATAATAGAGGTTGGGCCATTTGAGGAGCAGCTTGACCGCGAGATCGGTCCACGGCTCACCGCCGTGCCGCATCACGATCCTGAGATCAGGAAAGAACCAGCAGACCTCATCGAGCAGCCCCACATATTGCGGCTTGTAGGGCATCCGCGGCCCCGGCACACCGACGTTGATGAAGATCGGAATGTCCAGTTCGGCGCACTTGGCGTAGATCGGATAGGCGCGCTTGTCGTCGATCGCGACATCCGCTCCGCAGGGAAAGAAGCTGGCGGCGACGGCCCCGAACTCCTCGACCGCGCGCTTTATCAGACTTACGGCATCCATCCCGTCCTTTGGATCGATGAGCACCTGACCGAGGAAGCGATCGGGATGATGCGCGAGCGCGGTCAGCGAAAGATCATCGCCGACGCTGATCAGCGCTTTCTCGATATTGTGCGCGTCCATGTCGCGCAACGTGTCGCCGATCGGGTCGACGATGCGGGTGGGATCGACCGGATCCTTGAACATGTAGCCGGCGGGATGAGCGAAGGCATTTTCGCGGCTCTCCTTGTCGCGGAGCAGCCCGGCGTAACGCTCGCTCCAATTGTTCGCTCCTCGCGGGAGATCGAGCATCGTGTCGACCACGCCCACATCCCGTGGAAATCCCATCTCCTCTCCCCTTGTGCGTAGTTCTAATTAACGTATAATCGGTCGAATAGTCGACCAAGGAGAGGGTATATGAATTTGGAGCTGATGCAAGCGCCCGCAGCCGAAATCGGCTTCAAAGGCGAGATTCTCGACTGCGATGCCCATCTTTATATGGAGCCCGACACGATGGCCGAGATCGTCGGCGAGATCGGTGGCGGGTTCGTTCTCGAACATGTTCGCAATCAATATGCGACCGAGCAGTTCCACAAGGACAAGGAAGCGGGAAAGACCGACGTCTGGAACATCAAGGGATTGGGCGCGCTCGGCGCCTATGATGCCGAGGAGCGCGTCGCGGCCATGGATGCAATGGGCGTCGCGCAGCAGCTCGTCTTCCCGAACACCGCGCTGCGCGAATTGCGGATCGATTCGGACGCGGCGCGCGCGGCGATGCGCCGCTACAATGACTTCGTGATTCCCTGGACCAGGTCGACGGGAGGCCGTGCCCGCGCGGTCTGCCAGATCAACATGAGCCAGCTCGACCCGGCGATCGCCGAGCTGGATCGCGTTCTGGCCTCCGGCGCCACCGGCATTCTCCTCTCCTGCGCCTCACCGCCGGGGGGTGTCTCCCCCGCCAATGAAGCATGGGATCCGTTCTGGGCACGACTGGAGGAGGCCGACGTGCCCGCCCTCCTCCATCTCTCCTCGGGCGGACTGCTGACCAGCGATGCGGACGACCCCGTGATCCCGCCGCGCGAATTTTCCGAGGCGCGCGCGCTCAAGGCGAGCTTTGCGATGCGTCCGGGCGCCGAGGAGGCGATCGGCCCGTTCTTCATGCTGGTGGCGCACCTGCCGGTCGAAACCTACCTCATCTCTCTGGTGATGGGCGGCGTGTTCGAGCGATTCCCCCGCCTGCGCTTCGGCGTGATCGAGTGCGGCGCCGGCTGGCTCGGCCCGATGGCGGAGAGGATGGAGCAGCATGTCGAGCTACTCGCCAAGGTCGGCGTCACCTATCCGCTACGGCCCAAGGAATATATCCGTCGCAACGTTCGCATCACGCCGTTCTGGCATGAGAGTATCGATACGATGGTCGAACGCCACGGCATGGACGAAGTCTATGTGTTCTCGACCGATTATCCGCATGTCGAAGGCACGCGCAATCCGATCGGCAGGTTCAAGAAGACGATGAACACGGTCGGCAAGGACTATGACCGCAAGTTCTTCGTCGAGAATGCGAAGCTGCTGTTCCCGGGGGCTTGAGGGGACACGGCGCGAGGGCCGCCGGAGCGATCCGGCGGCCCTCGATGATTATCCAATGATACGAAGCGCGGTTCCGGCGCGTCCACAGAGGCCCCGGGGCGTCCGCAGCCGAAGCCTCAATATCCGGAGGCGACCGCGTAGCGTTCGAGATGGTGATCGACATCGCCGAAGAGCCGATCGATCACCGCGAGCTTCTTGTGGAAATAGCTCACGGGGTGCTCAAGGGTGATGCCGATCGCGCCGTGCAGCTGAACCGCCTGTTCGCCGACATAGCGGCCTGACTCGCCGACCTGCACCTTCGCGGCGGACGCGGCGCGCGCGCTCGCGACTGGATCGTCGGCTTCGGCCCTGTCGGCGGCAAGCATCGCGATCGAACGGGCCTGCTCGGTCATCACCACCATATCGACCATGCGGTGCTGGAGGACCTGAAAGCTGCCGAGCGGCTTGCCGAAGGCATGTCGGGTGCGGAGATGTTCGAGCGTTATCTCGTTCAACGCGCTCATCGCGCCCACCGCCTCGCTGCACAGGGCGGCGATCGCGCGATCCGTGGCGCGCTCCAACTCGGCAAGCCCGTCTGCGGGCTCGCCCAGGCGCTCCGCCGCAACATTGGTGAGTGTGAGATCGCATGATCCGCTTAGGTCGATGTTGCGCCATGTCTCGATGTCGAGCCCTGCCGCATTTCGGGGCACCAGGAAAAGCGACAGCAGTGCATCACTGTCGCGCGCCGAAACGATGAACAGGTCCGCCGTGGCGCCCCCGAAAACCAGCGTCTTCACCCCCGTGAGCGCCCCCTGAGACGCGGCCGTTTCGACATGATCGAGGCGGTAACGCGAGTGTCGCTCCGCCGACGCGAGCGCCACACGGAGCGAGCCTGCTGCGATCTGGGGCAGAAGGCGCGCCTTCTGCTCGGCGCTGCCGAGCGCGTCGATCAGGCCGGCGCCGACGACTGCGGTCGCCGTCACCGGCTCGAAAACGCATGCGGCGCCAAATACCTCGAGAACGGGCATGATGTCGTGTAGCGTCCCACCGATCCCGCCATAGGCTTCCGGTACGAGGATGCCCGGCACGCCGAGCTCAGCGATCGCGGCCCAATCCTCGTCAATCGCCTCGACATCGGCCGTGAAGGCCGGCAGCCGATCGAGATAGGAGAAGCGGTCGCGCGCCAATCGCTCCGCGCTTTCGCGCAGCAGCGTCTGGATTTCGGTGGGTTCAAAATTCATGCGTTACCAAGTCCAAGCTCATGGCGGGCAAACATGTTGTGCTGCACTTCGCTGGATCCGCCGGCGATTGAGAAGGTGCGCGATTCGAGCCAGGCCGCGAGCGCCTTCCCCGCGCGCCGCGCCGCCTGAGCCGGAGCGTCCGAGCCGGTGATCCGCGTGCGCACGTCGAACGCGGTGCCGTAGGGGCCGATCACATCCGCGATCAGGCGAAGCATCTCCTGTTCCACCTCGGCGCCCTTCAGCTTGACGATGTTGGGCGCCCCGCCGAGGGGTCGTCCGTTCTGCTCGGCGTCGAGCAGGCGGAGCGTCGTGACCTCAAGCGTGTCGAGCGCGATTTCGGCCTGGGCGATCCGGCGCCGGAAATCGGGGCGGGCTATCATCGGAACCGGGCCATCCATCTCGCTGCGCGCCAGGGCCTTGAGCCGGGTCAGGTGTCGTTTTGATTCACCCAGTCGCGCGAAGTTGAACCGCTCGTGGGCCAACAGCGTGCGCGTCTCCTGCCAGGCGCCATTCTCCGTCCCGACGACGTTCTCCACGGGTACGCGGACATCGTCGAAGAACACCTGGTTGAAATGATGCTCGCCGCTCATGTGAAGAATGGGGCGGATGGTGACGCCCGGCGCGTCGGTCGGGATGATGAGCTGGGTAAGGCCCCGCGCGCCTTTCTGGCTCTGGTCGGTACGCACCAGCGCCAGGATCAGGGTCGAATTGTGTGCGTCGCTGGTCCAGATCTTCGATCCATTGATGACGAAATGATTGCCGTCGCGATCTGCGCGGGTCTTGAGCGCGGTGAGATCAGATCCTCCACCCGGCTCGGAGAGACCCTGGCTCCAATGATCCTCGAAATTGAGGATACGCGGCAGATAATAGGCCTTCTGCTCCGGCGTGCCGACCGCCATCAGCAGTGGCCCGACCAGCTTTTCGGGCGCCGACCGAATGTAGGGCGCTCCGGCAACGGTCGTGATTTCGGTGAACAGATGCCGTTGGGTTAGCGTCCAGCCGGGCCCGCCATGTTCTTTTGGCCAGCTCGGCATCGACCAGCCGCGGCTACGGAGGATATGCGGCCAGATCAGATATTCCTCGCGACTGAAGCGCTCGCCGGCATAGGTCTTACGGGCAATTTCGGCCGGAAGATTCGCCGCAACCCATTCGGAAACCATGCGGGCGAATTCAAGCTCCTCCGTGGTGTAGCCGAGGTTCATTTGCGCGCCTTCTTCCGGTCGCGAAAAGCCTGCATCAACGCATGGGTCTCGGGCGTCTGGAACAGGATCGAATTGGCGACGCGGTCGAGCTGACGGCCATTGGCGCGGTCGGTATCGGCGATGATCTCGATCATCGTCTTGGCGAGCGCCATAGCCTCCGTCGAGCGCTGGAGCAGATGCTCGCAAAAGGCATCGACGCCGGCATCGAAATCCTCGTCGTCGAACACCTCGTGGACGAGGCCCATGATCAGCGCCCGTTCGGCAGCGACCCACTTGCCAGCCATCACCAGCCAGCGCGCCCAGTGCGGCCCGCAGATCCGCGTCATGCGGCTCATCCCGCCGGAACCTGGAAGGTGCCCGAGATCGATTTCGGGCAGGCCGTATTTTGCGCTCTTCGCGGCGAGCCGGAAATCGCAGGAAAGCGACATTTCCAGCGCCCCGCCGAGGCACGGCGCATGATGCGCCACCACCACGGGCTTTTCCACGGCCTCGATCTTGTCATTGATCGACTGCAGGGATTCACGGTCGACGCCGCCACGATACCAGCGGCGCGCCTCCATCGTGCTGCCCTTGAAATCGGGAATGCCGGCGCCGACGAAGTCCGAACCCGCCGAGAAATAGCGCCCCTTGGCGCGAATGAGCATCAGGCGCAGGTCGCGGCGCCGCCCGAGTTCATCGACCGCCTTGGATACCGCGCCCGTCATTTCAGGCGTCATGGCGTTCAGCTTGGCGGGGCGATCGAACGTCACCTCGATGATCGGGCCACGTTCGGCCACGTGCACGACTGTCTCATCCATCAGATTGCTCCCGCCTTGCGTAGCGTGTCGATCTTGTCCCTGTCGTAGCCGAGCAACCCGCCAAGGATTTCATCCTCGTGCTGCCCGACCTCGGGAGGCGCGACCGGATCGGCGGTCGCCATCTTGGTGAAGCGGATCGGGTTCGCGAGCAGGCGCACGCTGCCGGCGCGCGGATGTTCCACCGTGCGCACCATTCCCCGCGCCTGGATCTGTGGATCCTCGAACGCGTCGCCGATGCCGTTGACTGGGCTGCACGGAACCTTGGCCTCGACGAGCGCAAGGTACAGGTCCCGCACTGTCCATGTCGACATCGCCTCGTTGAGGATCGGCACCATGTCGCGACGGTTGGTGACCCGAAGGCCGTTAGAGGCGAACCGCGGGTCCGCAAGCATGTCTTCCCGCCCGATGACGCGACAGAAACGCGGGAACAGCGCGTCCGTGCCGGCGGCGATCATGATGTGGCCGTCCTTGCACGGGAACACGCCCCCCGGCATACCGCTCACGCCCTGAGTGCCGACGCGCGCAGGCTGTTCGCCCGTGATCGCGTAGTGCATCGCAAAATGCGAGGTGAAGGCGAGCCCGCAGTCCAGCAGGGACATGTCGATATACTCGCCGGTGCCACCAGCCGCGTCGCGCCGGTAAAGCGCCGCCAGGATGGCGATGTCCGCATAAAGCCCGGTTGCAAGATCGATGATGCTCGGGCCGGCCTTCATCGGTCCGGCGCCGGGCTCTCCGTCGGGGATGCCGGTGGTGCTCATGAAGCCGCTCATCGCCTGGGCGATGGGATCGTAGCCGGGTCGAAAGCGGTAGGGGCCGGTCTGCCCGAATCCCGTGACCGAGCAATATATGAGGCGCGGGTTGACCTTCTTCAGCTGCTCATAATCGAGCCCGCGACGCGCGAGATCGCCAACCTTGTAATTCTCGATCACCACGTCGGCTTTGGCGACGAGGTCGCGGATAAGCTGTTGCCCGCCCTCCGACGCGAGATTCGCGGTGATCGATTTTTTCCCACGGTTGGCGGCGAGGAAGGTGGGGGTCTGATTGACCGTGCTGCCGTCCGTCCCTTGCAGGAATGCAGCCCCGTAGACCCGGCTCTCGTCGCCGGTCACGGGCTTTTCGATCTTGATGACCTCCGCGCCCAGATCCGCCAGCATCTGACCCGCCCAGGGACCGGCGAGCACTCGACTCATATCCACCACGCGAATGCCCGTCAGCGGCTGGTCCGCCATAATCTGCCCACTCCTCTGCTATGTTTCAGATTTGGCCCGGGCCGAGGCGCCCCGCCACCCCTCAGAAATTGGCACAAGGCCGAGAAATCGTCTGGAGGGCGCACGCCCGATGCGGGCCAACTTTTGGTTGCTTCGCCGCCGCTGCATAGGTCGTGGTACCGGATGCTAGTCTCTGGAAGGCTCGCAGCAAGAGGAATCCCGCTTATGTCGCTACTGCCGATCGATGGGGCCGAAACCAGAACTGTTGCGCCGCCGATCGCTGCCACGCCGCGCGCCTACGTCCTCGTGATGCTCACGCTCGTCTACATCATGAACATGATCGATCGTAAGATCGTGACCATCCTTCAGGAGCCGATCAAGCACGAGTTCGGCCTGATGGACTGGCAGCTTGGACTGATGAGCGGCTTCGCCTTCGCCACCCTCTATGCCGTGGCGGGCTTTCCGATCGCGCGCTATGCGGACCGGCCGACGAGCAACCGCGTCAACATCATTTCGGGGGCGCTGGTCGCGTGGAGCGCGGCGACGGCGCTTGGCGGCATCGCGCAGAACTATATACAATTGCTGCTCGCGCGGTTCGCGGTCGGCATCGGGGAAGCTGGCTCCGGACCGCCCTCGCATTCCATCATCGCCGATCTCTTCAGGTTGAGCGAGCGGGGCCGCGCGATGGGACTGTTCGCACTCGCTTCACCGATCGGCATCGCGGCGGGCCTTTCGATCGGCGGCTATGTGGCCGATCATTTCAGCTGGCGGGTGGCCCTGCTTCTCGTCGGTCTGCCAGGTCTGCTGCTCGCCCTCGTCTTCCGGGCGACCGTGATCGAGCCGCGTCGCAGCCAAGCCGTGGGGCAAGCGCGGCCGGCCGATCGCCCGGGTTTTCTCGAGACGTTGCGGACCATCGGGCGAAAGCGCACCTTCCAGCTGCTGGTCACCGGCGGCTGCCTCGCGGCCTTCACGAACCTCGGTATCCAATACTGGTACCCGACCTTCTTCATGCGCTCCTTCGGGCTGACGCTCGGAGAAGTCGGACTTGCCTGGGGCGTGGCGTCGGGCACGGCCGGCGTGGTCGGCACATTCGGCGGCGGCTGGTTGGCCGACAAATTCGGCAAGAACAATCCGCGGGCCATCCTCCTCGTCCCCGCCTGCGGCATGGTCCTCGCCCTGCCCTTCCACATCGCCGCGGTCACGGCCGCCGAATGGCACGTCGCCCTCGCGCTTCTGCTGGTCCCGACCACGCTGACGACGCTCTGGGTTGCGCCGAACATGACCCTGAACCAAGGCCTCGCGCCGCTCGCGATGCGCGCCACAATCGTTGCGCTCAGCACCTTCCTCGTTAACCTGGTCGGCCTCGGACTCGGGCCTATGGGCCTCGGCTATCTGAGCGACGTGTTCACCTCCTCCTATGGCAGCACCGAAGCAGGCCTGCGCATCGCGCTGATCGCAATCAGCCCCGTCTACCTGCTCAGCGGCCTCTGCTTTTTCGCGGGCTCCTTCTTCATCCCCCGAGACCTCGAAGATACTGCCGTCGCCGTGAAGCCAGCCTCCTGAAGCGCAATCTTGTGAGCCTGACCCGATCCCAACTGGGCGAGAAGCTGCGGCTGCCCGTATTCGGCGCGCCGATGTTCCTGGTCTCGGGCCCAGGCCTCGTGATCGCGCAATGCCGAGCAGGCATCCTGGGTGTCATGCCCGCACTCAATGTCCGCGACCCGGATCGACTGGGAAGCACGCTCGCAGAGATACGCGAAGCCCTGTCGGGCGAACCGGCCGCTCCGTTTGGCGTCAACCTGATCGCCCACGCAAGCAACCAGCGCCTCGCGCACGACCTTGAGGTTTGCGTCGATCAGCGCGTCCCGCTGATCGTCACGTCGCTCGGAACGTCCGAAGACATTGTAAGGCGCATCCACTCCTATGGAGGCCTGGTCTTCCACGATGTGACGAACACGCGCCACGCGCGCAAGGCGGTGAAGGCCGGCGTCGATGGCATCGTCGCGGTCGCGGCCGGCGCGGGGGGACATGGCGGAACGATCAGCCCGTTCGCCCTTTGCCGGGAAATCCGCGCGATCCACAGCGGGCCAATCGCGCTTGCCGGGGCGATTTCCACCGGCAGCGATATCGCCGCGGCCAGAGCGATGGGGGCCGACTTCGCCTATATGGGCACGCGCTTCATTGCGACGGAGGAAGCGAACATTTCGGATGGCTATGCGCAAATGCTGCTCGCGGCCACGGCCGAAGACATCGTCTACACGCCCCACTTCTCGGGCACGCCGGGCAATTATCTGAAGGCCAGCATCGTGGCGGCCGGACTCGATCCCGACGTGGTTCGGCGCGCAAGCGGCGGCGCGATGCAGGTGACCGACGAGGGCGTAAAGAAGGCCTGGCGCGACATCTGGAGCGCAGGGCACGGGGTTGGGGCAACGGGAGAGGTCATGCCCGTCGCCACGCTGGTCGATCGACTGGAAACCGAGTTTCGCGCCGCCGGTGGCGCTGTTGGAAGGATTTGGAGATGAAGGTCCTGGTCGCCGTGAAGCGGGTGATCGACTATAATGTGAAGCCGCGTGTGAAGGCGGATGGCACGGGGGTCGATCTTGCCAACGTCAAGATGAGCATGAACCCGTTTGACGAGATTGCGGTCGAGGAGGCGATCCGTCTGAAGGAGAAGGGCGCGGCCGAGGAGATTGTTGCGGTTTCGATCGGCCCGGCCAAGGCGCAGGAGACGCTTCGCACCGCGCTTGCGATGGGCGCGGACCGCGCGATCCTGATCCAGACCGACGACGAGGTCGAGCCGCTGGCGGTTGCCAAGCTGCTGAAGGGCGTCGCCGACGAGGAGCAGCCGGGCCTTGTCATTCTCGGCAAGCAGGCGATCGACGATGATTCGAACCAGACCGGGCAGATGCTGGCGGCCCTGCTCGGCTGGCCGCAGGGCACCTTCGCCTCGAAGGTCGAGCTCGCCGGCGACAAGGTGGACGTGACCCGCGAGGTCGATGGCGGGCTGGAGACGGTGCGGCTGAACACGCCGGCGGTCGTCACCACCGATCTTCGCCTGAACGAGCCGCGCTATGCGAGCCTGCCCAACATCATGAAGGCCAAGTCCAAGCCGCTCGCGACCAAGGCGCCGGCGGATTATGGCGTCGACACGAGCCCGCGGCTCACCACGCTCAAGGTGAGCGAGCCGCCCCGGCGCCAGGCCGGCGTCAAGGTCGCGGACGTGGATGAACTGATCGGCAAGCTGAAGAATCTGGGAGTGGTGGCATGAGCGTCGCGATCGTCCTCGTCGAACATGAAGGCGGCGCGATCAAGGACGCGACGCTTGCCGCCGTCACCGCCGCGGCGAAGCTCGGCGAGGTCCATGCGCTGGTCGCCGGCCAGGGCGTCGGGCCGGTTGCCGAGGCCGCCGCGAAGATCGCCGGCGTTGCCAAGGTCCATGTCGCCGACGATGCGGCCTATGCGCACCAGCTGGCCGAGAATGTCGCGCCGGTCGCGGCCGCGCTGATGAAGGACCATGGCGATTATTTCGTCGCGCCGGCGACGACCACCGGCAAGAATGTCGCGCCGCGCGTCGCCGCCTTGCTCGATGTCATGCAGGTCAGCGACATCCTGTCGGTCGAAGGGCCCGACACCTTCACCCGGCCGATCTATGCCGGCAACGCGATCGCGACGGTGAAATCGTCCGATGCCAGGAAGGTGATCACCGTTCGCACCACCGCGTTCGAGAAGGCGGCGGCAAGCGGCGGATCGGGCAGCGTCGAGCCGGTCTCCGGCGGCGGCGATGCCGGGCTCTCCAGCTTCGTCGGCGCGGAGCTCTCGAAGTCCGAGCGGCCGGAGCTGACCAGCGCCAAGGTGATCGTCTCGGGCGGCCGCGCGCTCGGCTCGTCGGAGCAATTCCACGCCCTCATCGATCCGCTCGCCGACAAATTGAAGGCCGGCGTCGGCGCCAGCCGCGCCGCGGTCGATGCCGGCTATGCGCCCAACGACTATCAGGTCGGCCAGACCGGCAAGATCGTCGCCCCCGAAGTCTATATCGCGATCGGCATCTCCGGCGCGATCCAGCATCTCGCCGGCATGAAGGACTCCAAGACCATCATCGCCATCAACAAGGACGAAGACGCCCCCATCTTCCAGGTCGCCGACATCGGCCTGGTCGGCGACCTCTTCAAGATCGTCCCCGAGCTCACCGAAAAACTCTGAGCGTGTTGGGACAAGGCCCGGTATCAGTACCCGGACGCCTCGGCATATCGGCGGACATGATATTCGCGGTCGCCGAACAGATGATCCGCCACCGTCAGCCGCTTGTGAAAATAGCCGACCGGACATTCTTCGGTGATCGCCATGGCGCCGAATATCTGCATCGCGTGCTTCCCGACCAGCCGCGCCGCCTTGCTCATCTGAACCTTGGCGCCCGAGATGGCCTGCGTCCGTGCGGCGTCGGCGGGGTCGTCGGCATAACGGGAAGCCAGCAAGACCATCGACCTGGCCTGCTCGACAGCGACGACCATATCGACCGCTCGGTGCTGCAAGACCTGGAAACCGCCGAGATGTTGGCCGAAGGCCCTGCGGGTCCGCAGATGCTCGATCGTCAATCCGATCAGCATCTCCAGCGATCCGAGGGCTTCGGCGCAAATCGCCGCCGTCGCCCGATCGACCGCCCATTGAAGCAACGGCAACCCGCTGCCGACGGGTCCGACCAGCGCGTCACCGCAGACGTGAACATCGTTCATCACAAGATCTGCGCCACCCGAAAGGTCGAGGTGGCGGTAGGGAATGACGGTGAGGCCCGGCATCCCGCGCTCCAGAAGAAACAGCGAGATTCCCGCTTCGTCATCGTCCTTGCCCGACGTCCGGGCCGCCACCAGAAAATGCTCGGCCTCGTTTCCGCCCAGGACGAGCACCTTTTTCCCCGCAAGCACGAAGCCGTCCTTAGCGGGCTTGGCGGACGCAGCGACGGAATTCAGCCAGTACCGTCCGTGCGCTTCCGAATGGGCGGCCGCGACCCGGGCCTGTCCCGCGGCCACGGCCGGCAGGACGGCCCGGCATTGCGCTTCGCTTCCGGCCGCCGCCAGCAGCCCGGCGCCGAGCACGGCCGTCGCAAGGAAGGATTCGATGACGACACCGTTCCCGAACGCCTCAAGGACAGGAAGCGCCGCATCGAAGCCGAGGCCCATGCCCCCATAGGCTTCGGGAATGAGCAGGCCAGGCAATCCCAATGACCCGATCGGCGCCCATTCGTCCTTCAGGACCGGCACCGGCGTCGCGAAAAAGGAAGACCGCTTCTGGAAGGTGTAATGATCCCGAACCAGGCGCTCCGTGCTTTCACGCAACATGCGTTGCTCGTCGGTGATCTCGAAGTTCATTTGAGTTCCAACTGATGCCGCGCCATCATGTTCTTCTGCATTTCGCTCGATCCGCCCGCGATCGAGAATTTTCGATCCTCGATATAGTCGGCGACCAGCATTCCGGCGCGTCGGGCCGCCTCGCCCGGGTCTTCGCCCTGGACGCGAGCGACGCCGTCGAAAGGCGTGCCGTAGGGACCGACGACGTCGACAATCAGTTCGAGGATCTGCTGCTCGACCTCCGCACCTTGCAGCTTCACGATGTTCGGGGCGCTTCCCACCTCGCGGTTCCGGCTTTCGGATTCCAGCAAGCGCAACGTGGTCATCTCAAGCGCATCGATCGCGATCTCGGCTTCGGCGATCCGGGCCCGAAACACAGGGTCCTGGATGATCGGCTGCCGGCCATCCATTTCGCTGGCAGCGAGGCCTTTGAGCCGGGTGAGGTGCCATTTGGACTGGCCGAGCCGGGCGAAGTTGAATCGTTCATTGGCGAGCAGCCTGCGGGTATCCTGCCATGCGTCGCCGGGCTTTCCGACCACATTTTCATAAGGGACACGCACGTCGTCGAGAAACACCTGGTTGAAGTGATGCTCGCCCACGACCGACCTGATCGGGCGGACGCTGATCCCCGGCGAATCCATGGGGATGATGATTTGCGAAAGACCGCGACTGCCCTTCTGCGACTGATCGGTCCGCAACAGGCAGAGCATCCACCGCGAATGATGCGCGTTGCTTGTCCATATCTTGGTGCCGTTGATGACCCATTCGTCCCCGACCAGATCGGCCCGGGTGGTGAGCGAAGTGAGGTCCGAACCGGCATTGGGCTCGGAACATCCCTGACACCAGCTGTCTTCGAAATTCAGGATGCGTGGCAGGTAAAACCGCTTCTGAGCCTCGCTGCCGGCCCCGATCAGCAGGGGCCCGACGAGCTTTTCCGGCATCGATTCGATGTAGGGAGCGCCTGCGACTGTCGTGATGACCGAGAAGAGATGCTGCTGCATGAGTGTCCAGCCGGGGCCGCCATATTCCTTCGGCCAGGACGGCATCGACCAGCCCTTCTCCCGAAGGATATGCGGCCACACGAAATATTCCTCGCGGCTCAGCACCTCCCGCGCGAAGACCTTGCGCCTTATCTCGTCGGGCAGCGCTTCGGCGACCCACGCCGATATCATCTCGGCAAACTGCCGATCGTCCACGCTGAGATAGGGGGTCATGGCTTCAGGTCCGGCTGGGTGGCCTTGCGACGGTCGCGAAAGGCCTGCATTCGTTCGCGGCCCTCTTCCGCATGGAACAGGACACTGTTGGCGACCCGCTCGATGCTTCGGCCGTTCGTGCGATCCAGCTCGGAAATCAGATCTATCGACAGCTTGGCGAGCGCGAGCGTCTCGGCCGGGTAGCTGGCGAGCTTTTCGCAGAAGGCCGACACGCCCGCCTCGAACAGGTCGTCCGGGAAGACCCGGTGGACAAGCCCGATCGCCAGCGCCTCGCTTGAGTCGACGCTTTCGCCGGCCATGACGAGCCATCTGGTCCAATGCGGTCCGCACAGCCGCGTCGCCCGGCTGACCCCGCCCGAACCCGGCAGATAGCCGAGCGCGACTTCGGGCAGGCTATACCGCGCGCTCGCCGCCGCCAGTCTGAAGTCACAGGAAAGCGAGAGTTCGAGAGCGCCCCCGAGACAGGGGGCATGATGCGCGATCACCACCGGCTTTTCGACGACTTCGATCTTGTCACAGATGGATTGGAGCGATTCCCGATCGACCCCGCCGCGATACCAGCGGCGCGCTTCCATCGTGCTGCCGCCGAAGTCGGGGATGCCGCCCCCGACGAAATCCGACCCCGCTGAAAAATAGCGGCCTTTCGCCCGGATGAGCATCACGCGCAGATCGGGGCGTCGAGCCAGTTCGTCGACTGCGCGCGAGACCGCGCCCGTCATCTCGGTGGTCAGCGCGTTGAGCTTTTGCGGCCGATCGAAAACAACTTCGATAAGCGGGCCGCGCTCGGCTATTTGAACGTCCGCCATCTCATGCTCCCCGCAAGGTTCGCGAGCTTTCCGTCCTAGTGGAGAGTGATAGGCTCGCGGTCCGCGGTTGCGACCCCCCCATCCTTCGGTGTCGGTCCGATATTTCGTCGAGCATCCGCGGCCAACCTTTCGTCGCCGCAGCGCCGCGCTTTGCGCAATGGTCGGTCCCGTGCGGTTTCCCCTAGCCTCGGGCAGGATGTCAGAGGTGCCGACACGACGATCAGCCGCCTCTCTCGGAAAGGATGCGGATGCTGAGCGAGCCTAGATCACGGGGGCGCACCTACACGCTGTGCATGCTGACGCTCATCTACGCGATCAGCGTGATGGACCGGAAGATCATCACGATCCTGCAGGAGCCGATCAAACGCGAGTTTGTCCTCAGCGATTGGCAGTTGGGCCTCATGTCGGGCTTCGCGTTCGTCAGCTTGTACATTGTCCTGGGCATTCCGGTCGCACGCGCCGCCGACAGGGGCGTCAACCGGGTCTCGATCATCGCTTATTCCCTGATAATCTGGAGCGCGGCGACTGCGGCCTGCGGGTTCGTGCAGAATTATGCCCAGCTCGTGGCCAGCCGCATCGCCGTGGGAATCGGCGAAGCCGGCTTCGGCCCTCCGGCGCAATCGCTGATCGCCGATCATTACGTGCCGACCGAGCGCGGCCGCGCCATGGGCATATTCGCGCTGGCGGCGCCTGCCGGCATCATTCTTGGCCTCGGGCTCGGCGGAGCGGTCAGCCAGGCCTTCGGATGGCGGGTGGCGCTGCTCCTTGTCGGGCTGCCGGGCGTGTTGCTGGCGCTGATCCTCAAACTGACGGTGAAGGACCCACGGAATTCGAAAGCCGCCAAGGCGCCCGCCGCCCGACCGGCCGCCAGCTCGCTGCGCGAAGCGGCAAAGGTGATGGCCGCGAAGCGATCCTATGTGCTTCTGCTCTGCGGTGCGAGCACCGGTGCGTTCGCCAATCTGGGTCTGCAAAGCTGGTACCCGTCATTTTTCGTGCGAAGCTTCGGGATGAGCCTCGGCGCGGTGGGTGTGACGTGGGGGATTGCCGCGGGCGTCGCGGGATTGCTGGGCGCCTATGGCGGAGGCTGGCTCGCGGATCGGTTCGGCGCACGGGATCCGAAATTCGTCCTCCTGGTGCCGGCGGTCGCCATGCTGCTCTCTATCCCGTTTCAGATCGTCGCTGTGCTGGCTGGGTCCTGGCTGTTGGCGCTTCTCTTCCTTCTGGTGCCGACGGCACTGAACGCGATGTACATCGCCCCCACCATGTCGTTGAATCAGAGCCTTGCGCCGACTTCCCTGCGCGCGACCTCTGCCGCGTTCAGCACTCTGGTGGTCAATCTCGTCGGACTGGGCCTGGGCCCGGTGCTGCTCGGCCTGGTCAGCGACATATTCGCGAGCATCGCGGGCGATACCGGCGAGGGCCTGCGCCTCGCGCTCATCGCGATCAGCCCCCTTTATCTGCTGACGGCCGCATGCTTCGCGCTTGCATCACGCTCGCTCGCGCGGGACCTCGACATGACGGAGTGACCGAGGCCCGGATCGGGCGGGCGCCAGTTCTGCCCGCCGGGATTTTCGAGGCTCGAGCCGATACGGCCCGCAGCGGATCAAGGCAGGGGCGTTGCGCCGCCTCCAGACATCCGAGGCTGGACGGTGGGATCGACACGGCTGGCGGTGGAGCCAGTCACCTGCGAACTGCTCTCTGGTGGGCCTTTCCCGTTTTGACGGGAATTTAACGGGAAATCCGCTGTTTTCAGCCACAGATGCACGACACGGAAGGCCGCAAAGCCCTGATCTGCGCCGATATGCCAACGGAATTCCCGTAATCCAATAACGGGAATTTATGTCCACTCTTCATGCGTTGGCCGGGATGCTTGCTCCAGCCTGCCGGGAATTATGCTTCCCGGCGGGCCGGATCATGCGCGCCGTCGATCGAGAACTGATCGAGGAGCGCGAGCATGGCCTCAAGCCTGGACCGAAGCGTCGCTACCTCAAGGGCGAGCAACACATCGCGCCGCCCCGCCGCGACCAGGATCCGGGTCAGCACCGGGTTGGAATTGCGCATCAGCGCTACCAGGTGTCGTCCGCGCGGCGCATGCGATCCAGCGAACCAATGCTTGACGCTCCGCTCGCTCGCACCAGTCCAGCGCATAGCGGTTTTCACGCCTTGGTGAGTTCGGCCCAGATCCGTATCCAGAGCTTCCGCTATCATCATGGCAAAAGCCACATCCTCTTCGTCGAGGTGCAACTTCTTGCCCTTTTTCGGCAACATCTTTCCTCTCCTCGATAGCTATAGTCCCAGCGGGACGAGCGCGCCGAATCGCGGCAGCACCCAGAAATCCGCGACCACTTCGAGGTGTTTGAACTGTAAGGATCGGAGGCGGCAAAGTTGCCGAAATGGAGAGATCTTGAGCCTGACCTGAAAGGAGGAGGAGGTCCGCCCATTCGCGCCGCGGAATATGTCCGCATGTCGACCGACCATCAGAAGTATTCGACCGAGAACCAGGCCGATGCAATCCGTCACTATGCCGCAACCCGCGGGATAGAGATTATCCGCACCTATGCCGACGCGGGGAAGAGCGGCCTCAGGATCGATGGCCGGGATGCACTCAAGCAGCTGATCGACGACGTCCAGGCCGGCACCACGGATTTCACCATGGTGCTGGTCTATGATGTCAGCCGGTGGGGCCGGTTCCAGGATGCCGATGAGAGTGCCTATTACGAATATATCTGCAAACGGGCCGGGATCGCTGTCGAGTATTGCGCCGAGCAGTTCGAGAATGACGGAAGCCCCGTCTCCACGATCGTCAAAGGCGTCAAACGCGCCATGGCGGGAGAATATAGCCGAGAACTATCCACCAAGGTGTTCGCAGGCCAGGGGCGCCTGATCGAGAAAGGCTATCGGCAGGGAGGTCCCGCGGGCTTTGGGCTTCGTCGAACTCTGATCGATGAACATGGGAACGTCAAAGCCGCTCTTTCTCGCGGCGAACACAAAAGCATCCAGACGGATCGGGTGATCCTCACACCCGGCCCGGATGAGGAAGTCGCAATCGTTCGCGAGGTATATCGCGCTTTCGTTCACGATAGGCGAGGCGAGCAGGACATAGCCGATCACCTCAACCGTCGCGGCATTTCAACTGACCTTGGCCGTGCCTGGACGCGAGGAACGGTCCACCAGCTGCTGATCAATGAGAAATATGTCGGCGACAATGTCTGGAACCGGCGCTCCTTCAAGCTGAAGAAGAAGCGCGTCCGCAACGATACCGACATGTGGATCCGGGCTCAAGGGGCATTCGAGGCGATCGTCGAAAGGGACATTTTCGAGGCAGCCCGGGCGATCATCAATGCGCGCTCCTTCCGCCTTTCCGATGATGAGATGCTCTCGGCCCTTCGCGGGCTTTACGAACGCGAGGGGCTGCTCTCCGGAATCATCATCGACGAGTGTGACGGAATGCCGTCGAGCAGTGCCTTCAGTTCCCGGTTCGGCAGTCTCCTGCGCGCATACAGCCTGGTGGGATTCAGGCCGGATCGCGATTACCGCTATGTCGAGATCAACCGTTTCCTGCGCGATCTCCATCCCGACGTTCTCGATGAGGTCCTGGACGGCTTTCGGGGCATGGGCAGCGAAATCCAGCAAGAGGAAGAAACCGATCGCATCATCGTCAATGACGAATTCAGCGTCAGCGTGGTCATCGTCCGCTGCGCCTCGACACCCACGGGCTTGCTCCGGTGGAAACTGCGTTTTGACACGTCCCTCGGCACCGACATCACCATCGTGGTGCGGATGGATTCCGCGAACCGCGCACCCCTGGATTATTATCTGTTTCCCAGGATCGATATCGCTTCCGACCGCGTGAGGCTTGCCGAAGAGAACGGCCTGTCCCTCGATGCTTACCGGTTCGAAAGCCTCGACTATCTCTACGAGATCGCAGCCCCAGTCAGCATTGCGGAGGCCGCCTGATGATCACATCGCTTCCCCAGAACATCGAAATGATTCCGATTTCCAAAATTACGGTGCTGAACCCTCGAGCACGAAACAAGCGGCAGCACCGGGAAATCGTGAACAACATCGAGGCCATCGGACTCAAACGTCCCATAACGGTCAGCCGTCGAACCGGTCCGGGAGGCCCGCGCTATGATCTGGTTTGCGGCGAAGGTCGCCTCGATGCCTTCCAGATGCTCGGGCAGACGGCAATCCCGGCTGTGGTTATCGAAGCGCCGGAGAGCGATTGTCTGGTCATGAGCCTGGTGGAGAACATTGCTCGCCCGGTGCAGCGCCCCATCGACGTCATGAAGGAAGTGGGCGCCCTACGTTCACGAGGGCATAATGAAACAGAAATCGCCCAAAAGATCGGCGTCAGTTCCTCCTGGGTCAGCCTGGTGCTGTCGTTGCTGGAGCGCGGTGAGGAACGCCTGCTCGCAGCCGTGGAGACAGGCCTGATCCCGATCACGCTCGCCATGGAGATCGCCCGCTCCGAAGCCGATGATGCGCAGGATGTGCTCCTGGACGCATATGACAAAGGGAATCTTCGCGGAAAGAAGCTCGCGGCGATGCGCAGGCTTCTCGACCTGAGAGCCCGTAACCGCAACAAAGGACTACCCCGAGGTCGGCTTGGGCAGAAGGGCGGCAATCGGCGCCTGACCGCCAACGACCTGATGGAAATTTATCAGCGCGAGGCAGAGAAGCAGCGTCTGCTCGTCAAGAAGTCGGATTATGCTCAAACGCAGCTGCTTTTCATCGTTGAAGCGATGAAGGACCTTCTTGCCGATGATGGGTTCAGCACATTGTTGCGGGCGGAAAGACTCGAGAAGATGCCGCGAGCCCTGCAATCACGGATGGCCGGTCATGTCGATGAGTGACTGGCCCACGCGCACCGAAGGAGACGGTGCCGCCGTTGCCAACGGGCGAGTGGCGCTTGCATTCGACCGGGAATGCGTGACGGTTCCTGTTGAAGCCATCGTGCCGCTCAAAAAGCTCCGCGAAGGGGTTCATCAAAGCAGGAAATATGCGCAGATCGTCAGTTCCATAAAAGCGGTCGGCCTGGTGGAAGCTCCGGTGGTCATCCCCGATCCGCACAACTCCGGAAGCTATTTTCTTCTCGACGGCCATTTGCGTATCGAGGTGCTCAAGGAACTCGGCGTTCCCACGGTCGAATGCCTGATCGGCCGAGACGAGGAAACCTATACCTACAACAAGCGGATCAACCGCCTGCCTCCCGTCCAGGAGCATCGGATGATCGCCCGCGCGATGGAGCGCGGCGTGCCTCAGGAAAGGATAGCCGAAGCGCTGGGAATCGAGGTCCAGTCGGTTCGCAAAAAGTTCCGGCTGCTCGACGGCATTTGCGGCGAAGTCGTGGAAACCCTGAAGGACACCAATTGCTCCATGAAGGTGTTCGACGTTCTGCGGCGCATGTCCACACTGCGGCAGATCGAGGCCGCCGATCTGATGATCGGACAGAATAATTTCACGGTCATGTTCGCCCGGGCTCTGCTCGCCGCAACACCGGAAGACCAGTTAGCCAAGCCACCTCCGAGAAAGAACGGCGCAGTGCCAAATCCAAACCGGCAGCAGATAGCCCGCATGGAACGGGAATTGGCGGTTCTGCAAACACGCATAAAGTCGGTCGAGGACAGCTATGGTATCGACAATCTGCATCTGACGCTTGCCCGCGGATATCTTGCGAAGTTGCTCGGCAACGCCGCGATCGTTCGCTGGCTGTCACATCATCGACAGGAATATCTCGCTGAGTTTCAGCGGGTCGCCGAGATCGACACCCTCGCTGGAGCATCCGAACCGGCCTGACGAGTTGATGGGGACCCGGACCCGATAAGCGCGGGGACCATGGGAGACGCCGCACAGTGGGGCGGATCGAGCATGGCGGTGGGGATGGCGGCGAACCCGCACGGAGCCCACTAGGCTGGCCGCTATCAGGTCCAGCTGCATGCGGAAGCATTACCGCTCCCGCGTCTTGGGCCGGTGTGCCGGCTTGGCCAACCGGCACACCGGTCACAAACGCCACTGTCCGAGGCTCAACCTTTTATCACTGGCGCCTGCGGGTCATCCCGCCAGTTGGCGCGCAACCGGCTCTTCGCCCAGGATCAGGCGGCGAAGCCGCCCCAGAATATCGGTGCTGTTGGCGACGTCGATGCTTGCGGTTTCCAGGATCGTGGCGTGTCCGGTAATCGCATAACGCCCATGAACCGTGTCATCACCGCCGAGGCCCGGATGGTGGGGATAGAGCAGCGTCAGGCGCGGCGCGTCATAGAGCTGGGCATAGGCCATCATCTGGTAGACATCGGCCTGCGAGACGCCCTGCTTGGGATCATCGATCCGCGCGGATATCCGCTTCCACTTGGTGTCGATGACATGGACGACCCTGCCGCCCTGGCGGATCAGGATATCGGGCCGGGTCTGGAACAGGGCGCGCCCGCTGTCCTGCGCGCTCAGACAGAACAGCCGTCCGCCCTGCAACGAAACGGTAAACCCGGTTCCTGCCAAGGCGCGGGCGATCAAGTGCCCGACATATTCCTCGAACAGCGCATTCATCTCAAACAGCATGGCGGTGCCCTGGCCGGCGCCGCCGGTGGTCGTCTGATAGTGGTCCTGCAAAAAGAGCCGGGCCATAGCGAAGAGCTCCTGCCAAGACCGGTTGGTGCGGTCGATCACCACCTGGTCCCAGCGCAGCGCGGACACCGGCACGTCGGTAATATCGGCATAGACAAAGGCCAACTCACGCAGGCGTTGCTGGTTGGCGGGCCGCCGCGAGAGACGCGCCAGGCGCAGCACGGCCGCTTTCATGATCCGGTTGAGCGGCGTGTCTTCGGACAGAAGATCGAAGCGGCAGGCAAGGCACGATGGGGTGACCGCATGGCGGGTGAACTGGCGGGTGATATCGAGTTGGCCGCGCAAGGTCGGCAGATCGTCCTCGCAAGTGATATAGCGGCGCGGCATGCCCTTGCGCAGCGCTTTGGTCAGCTTGTCGCAAAAGATGCGGATCAGGATTTCGAGCAGGGTCTCGCGCTGCCAGGCGAGATCGGTGATGACGCCGAGGTCAATTTTCAAATCCAGCGCGACGGCCAGCATATGCACCAGGCGCTTGCGGATCGCCGCGTTCTGGTGATCGGTTGTTTCACCGGGCGCCACATCGATCTTGGGCAGGATCTCCAGGCTCGCATCGCCCGCTGCCAGAATTCCGACCACGCCGCGCGCGCGCAAGGCATGCCGGCCATGTTCGAGTACGCCGCTGCCGCCGCGTCCGGCAAAGGCCGAGCGTGCCGCCAGGGCCGCCAGCCTCTCGGCATGGCCATCGAGAATCTGCCCCGCGCCTTCGCCATAGGCGAGCTTGTCCCATTCCCGAACCGTATAGGCGGGCATCAGGCGGCAAACTCGGAAAAGTCGAAGCGCGCCTTGACGCTCCAGCGCCGCTTGTCGCCGCCCAGCTCATCGTCGGCAAAACCGGCCGGCGCCGTCAGCCGCCGCGCTTCGAGGAAATGGGAGCCATTGGTGCCGTCGCCATCGCCGAGCACCGCAGCGACCTTTGACCAATCCTCATAGAAATACTCGGTCAAGAGCGGGATGACCTTATGGCGCATGACGTCTTCGACGTCGGCGCGGCTACGGCAGCCAGTGAAATAGGCGTGGCCAATCTGGTGTTCGCGATCGAAGACATATTCGATCCGCTCGTTGATCGTGTGCAGCAGCTTGCACAGATCGATCCCCTCAAGATTTGCTGCATCGAGCCCCCTGGCCGCCAGCGCCCGCCGCAGGTCCTCGACATCGGGCATCAGCTCGCGGAAGGTGAAGCGGCGGCGCAGAGCGGTGTCGAGCAGCGCGATCGAGCGGTCCGCGGTATTCATCGTGCCGATGATGTGCAGGTTGGCCGGCACGCCAAAACTCGTCCCCGAATAGGGAAGCCGCACCCGGACCTCGTTTTCGCAGCCGAGCCGCTTGTCGGTTTCGAGCAGCGTGATCAGCTCGCCGAACACCTTGGAGATGTTGGCCCGGTTGATCTCGTCGATGATCAGGACATGCGGCCGCGCGCCGGCTACTGGCCGCTCGGCATTGGGATCGATCACCACCGCTTCGAGCGCATCCCAGTCGATCCGGTCCGGATCAAGCCGGTAGGCTGACTGACGACGGAAATTGCGGGCGTAGAACGGTGCGCGCTCGGCGCCATTATCATCGCGCCAGATCCATTCGACGCTGCGTCGATGCGGATGGAAATCGGCGTCGGCATCGAAATAATACTCGCCGCTCACCCGGCCAAAGGCACGGTAGCTGTCACGGCCATCGGAGATGACGACATAGTCGCCGACCTGCAGGCCGGAGCGAAAGGCGTAAAGCATCTCGATATTGGGGTCCTTGCCGGATGCGTCGGGATCCTTCTCCTCGTTCCACGTTTTCCGGATTTCTTCGAAATCATCAAAGCGCTCGTCGGACCAGTCGATATCGCCGCCCCAGCCGAGATGGATCAGCCCGCCATCGAGCCCTTCGCGGATCCGGTCTTCCTGGCTGCCGCGCTGACCGAGCGCGATCTTGTAGATCGGGCGCGAGCGATCGAGCCGCTTGGCCGGCGCATCTCCGGTGTCGAGCCGCGCTCTCTCGCTGATGATCTTGAACACGCCGGCATGGGGCTTGAGACTAAAGCCACCCGAAGTGCTGGCAGCCTCATCGTCGCCTTCCTGTTCGACTCCTGTCGTCGGCCGCAGCCCCTCGACGAAATCCTCGTAGGCGAAGGACTGGTGAAAGGTGACGAACTCGATCCGTCCTTCGCCGGCAAGACGGCGATACTCGGCCATCAGGGTGTCGCGGTCACCGCGCAGTGGTTCGGCTGCGGCATCGCCCAGGCAAAGCCGCACGGCCTCCCAGGCCGTGGCATAAGTCTTGCCGGTCCCGGGCGGGCCGTAAAGGATGAGATTAGTGGTCGCCGGCATCGCGGTCATCGGTTCAAAGGTCATGGTTTGGTGCCCTTCCGCTGAGGCGAGCTGGTAGGTGAAGACGGTGGAACTGCTAGGATTTGGCAACGTGTGCGAGGGCGCGGGGACATTGGCGAGCTTCTGAAATTTCTCCCCGCCAAGCGCGCTGCAGATCGCCGGGAACGCGTCGCGCAGTCCCATGTCGCGGCCAAGGTCACCGGCGCGGATTGCAATGTCTGCCGCGCCGTTCTCACGCGCCGGTTCGACATAATAGTTTCGCGCACAGAGCCGGATGCGATCTGCGTCGCGGATCAGATGCTCGTAGCGCTCGGGCGGGGTGACCGGGGCGTCATCGGCATCGACGATGATGTAACCTGCATTGTGGAGCTGGGCGGCGGCATCGGCCTTCTGTCCCCACCCGCCATTGAGCTGCGTCTTGCCGCGCAGGAAGCCGACGATCGGCTTGGAGGGATAGACCCGACCCGGTCGCGCGCGTGTCGAGCGCACCCAATAGTCGCGCGGCTCACCAAAGGCTTCGAAGATGGCGGCGTGCTCGCCCGACTGGCGGTAGCTGTCATAGGCGTCCATCGCCGCCTCGATCGCATCGCGCGAAAAGGTCGCCACATCTTCTTCCTTGTAATTGTGGACGATCCACAGCGCGCTTTGCACGTCGATCATGTCGCGCGGCGCCAGACCCCGGTCCGCAAAAGCAGCGCGCACGGCCTGCATGAAGCGCCATTCGTCGCGGTAGGTGTCGGCCATCGACGCATGATCGGGAAAGCGGCTGCCGACGGCTTCGAGCCACAGATCCTGGCGCACCGAATGGCGGATATAGATGCCTTCGTGCGGAGCGAGATGGAGGAACAGGAATTCGGCGATCTGCCGCGCCGGATCAGGCTTGCCGTCCGGAACAGCCGCAATCCACGCGTCAACAAAGGTCTCCAGTGCCGAGGCGTGACCGTCGGCTGCGCCAAGCGCGGCGTCGACAAGCGCGCGCAAGGCCGGCCAGAGCTGCTCGCGATCGGCGTCGCCTTTGGGCGACATCGGCCAATAAGCGCGCCATTGCAGCAGATTGCTTTTGGCCAGCGCGGTGTTGACGGCATCGGCCAGTTCCTGGTCGGAACCGGCCTGTTCGATCGCCGTCCTGAGCTCGGCGGCAATCGCCAATTTGTAGGTCCGCTCCGCCTCATCGAAATGCGAATCGGGCGGATCGAAACGGTCGAAGGCGGGAAAGAAATGGCGCAGCCGCTCGATCCAGCGCGTGATCGCAGCCGGATTGAGCATCAGCGCATCGCCGGACTGCAACAGCACCGCGATCAGCCGGCGCAGGGTCTCGGCGCTCTCGATCTGTATGAGAATGCAATCCGTTCTATCGAATGCCCATCTGTTATCCAAAGCCGAAATCCGGCCGCCTCCGCCTTCCTGATAGGGCTTCGGGGTTCCGGTAAATCCCTTCGCTTCAACACGGGACTTAAACTTGGTGTGGAGGTAAAAGTTCTCTGGCTGCCGGATTTCCCATAGCAGCCGTTCGCCCTCGCCGAACTCAAACGACACCATGTATTGGGTGCCATGGCCCGGGCGGAGGTCCGAGCTGCGGATGAGCTGGAAAATCGCTCGCCGCAGCGGTGAGGGTTTACTCTGTTCGTTCTTATCGAGGCTTGCCTCAATATCCGTCCACATTCACAACTCTCCAAATTCAGGCAATGCGCACAGCGTGTTGACGAGACGCATCTGTTCGACGGTGTCGCATTTTGCTTCGCGCAGCCGCGGTGCGCCGAAGACGAGCGCGAGGCCTTTGGTGCGCGAGACAGCGACGTTGATGCGGTTGAGCGAGAACAGGAAATCCATGCCGCGCGGTGTTTCCTCGACCGAGGAGGCGGTCATGGACACCAGGCAGACGGGTGCTTCCTGCCCCTGGAATTTGTCGACCGTGCCGACACGAATGCCAGCGGGCAAGGCGTCCTGCAGGGCATTGACCTGCGCATTGTAGGGCGCAACGACGATGATATCGGCGGGCTCAAGGGCGCGCATTGTCCCATCCTTGTCGGTCCAGCTTCCCGAGAGCAGATCGTCGATCGCCGCCTGAATGGCCGCGACTTCCTCGGCTGCGATCTGGGCATTGCCCTCATGAACGACCGGCACCCAGAAAGCGCCAGCTTCAGGAAAGCCCGTCCCGCGCACGGCCTGAAAGGTGGTGTCGGGATCGCTGACCAGCCGGCCCTCATAGACCTGCTGCGAAATAAACCCGCACACATCGGGATGCATGCGGCGTGAGACCGGCAGGAAGATGCCGCGATCGGGCGGGATGGTGGCGTGTTCGCCCAGCATCCACTCGAGACAAGAAAGGTTGGCCGGATCGGGGTGAGCGCCCTGGATGACCTGCGGCAATTGACGCGGATCGCCGACTAAGACGATGTTGCGCGCGCAGCGTCCCATTGCGACCATATTGGCCAGCCCCACTTGCCCGGCTTCGTCGACGAAGAGCCAGTCGAGCGCCTGCTCGTGCTCCGACCGGGCAAAAAAGAAGGCGGTGCCGCCGACCACATGGGCGCGGCTCCAGAGGGAATCGTCATTGGCCGTCGCGCGGATGACGCCGAAACAGTCATCCGGATAACCGTCTTCGCCGCTGCTGACCTTGTGCCCGATGCGCAGCCCCGGAACAGGATCTCCATCTTCTTGCGCGGCAAGGCATCCCATCAGCACATTGCGGATCGCCTCGTGGCTGTTCGAGGCCACGCCAACGCGGTGCCCCTGGCGCACCAGCGCTAGAATAGCCCGCGCGGTGACATAGGTCTTGCCGGTTCCCGGCGGCCCCTGGATCGGCAGCACAGTGCCATCCATGGCGGCGATCGCCGCGATCGTGCCGGTCAGGGGATCGGCGCCATTGAGCAGATCGGCGTGCGGTCCCGTCACCAGACGTGGGGCCGTGCGCGCCAGCAGATCATCGAGCGCGGTCAGGCGGCGCACGCCACATTGATCCTCGATTACATCACGCAGGGCCGCGGCAATGACGTCCGTATTGAGCGGCCAGTCGGGGTGGAGCGTCAGGCGATCGGTCAAAAGATGCGCCTTGGCCGCCCCGGCCTTGATCGCGATGATCCGCTCGGAGCGGTCGAGCTCTTCGATGCTGACAGTCACCGGCGGTCCGTCGATGACCGGAACCGTCGCTTTGCGCCCGGCGCGCAGCTTGGTCTCCTGAAGCGGAAAACGATAGCGGCGCAGCACCGAGCGTTTGACGGGTTCTGCCGGACCTATGGCTTCCAGACCGGCCAGTGCATCGAGATCGTCGATCAGCTCATCCTCGTCCTTGCCAGCGCTGTCGAAAACCGCCCATTGCGCCGGCTTGGCCTCGCGCTTGTGGAACAGGCCGAGGTTGAACAACATGTCTTGCCGCTCCTGCGGCAGACCGGATGCGGCAAGCCTCGCGCGCAACGCCTGCGTATCGGCGTCCTCCTCGACTTCCTTGTCGCCGGCATCCACCGCAAGTACCGGCCAGGGCGCGGCGGGACGGATGCTCACCAACCAGTCGCGCAGCTCCTCGGTCGAGATACAGTCGATGCGGTTATAGTCTTCGATCTCGTCGAGGATCGTTTGTTCGCCGGTTTCGCGCCAGCGCTCATAGGCAACGACCGAACCGCCGGCGGTTTTGACCTCACCTTCGCGCACCCGGCCATAGAAGGCTTCCATCGACTTGATCGAGTAATTGGCTTCCGAGCCGATCAGCGCGCCGCGCACCACCGCGAAAAGATCGACAAAGCGCCGCTCGCGCAGCAGGCGATCGAGAAAGGCTTCGCCAATTCCATATCGTGCGGTCAGCCGCCGCAAGGCGGTGATCTCATAGGGCGCATAGTGATAGATGCGCGCTTCGGGATAGGCCGCGAGCCTTTGCCGAAAAAACTCCAGAAGGTCCGCCAAAGCCCGCGCTTCGGCACCGTGGTCGTGCGCCCAGAAAGCCTTGAGCTGGCCATCGAACCAGACACCGTGGAGATATTCGAGGCCACCATCGTAATGCGGATCGCCCTCGATATCGTAGAAAAGATCGCCCGGCTGCGGCGCGGGCAAAAGATCGAAGCCCTTGCCGGGTTCAGCCTCACGCAGCTCAAAGGCCGGCGCCCCGGTCTTGCGGGCGTGCTGCAGGCGCGCCTGCGTCACCAGCCGCGCCCGGGTGGTCTCGGCCATGCCGCGGATGGGCTGATCGAGCCCGGCCAACCGCTCCATGGTGGTGATGCCAGCCGCTTCGAGCTTCTTGACCTGTGTCCGGGTAATATTGGCGACGTTGAACAGGCTGTCCTCGGCCTGCCACTGGCTTTCGCAATGATCGCCCCAGCGGCAAAGCCCACAATCGGCACAAGGGATCGGCCGGGTCGGCGCCGGGTTCTCCAGGAAAGCCTCGAGCCGCTGACGCGCCATGCGCGCATAGGCCTGATAGTCTGCGAGCCGTAGCTGCGCCCGGCTGCCATCACCCAGTTCAACATGGGCAAATTCCGGGGCGACACCCTGAATCTCGGTCAGCAAATCCGAGTAGAGCACCAGTTGCAGCACATGTTTGGGATGGGGCCGCCGCTTGAGCTTTGTGTCGGTGACTTCGTAGCTGAAGGGGCCGAGATCCGACGGACGCTCTACGCGTTCGAGAAAGTCCGACCAACCGCCCCAATTGTCGCCCAGCAACGCCCCCTGAAAGACGATCTGTGGTCCGCTTGCCAAAGCCGCCCGGGTCGTCTGCGCATTCTCGGCAAGGTCGGACCGATCGATCTCGATCACCGACACATCCGATGCCTTGAGCTTGGCTAGATGAGCAGCCTCGTGGGCGTCGCCCTGCTTCTGGAGCAGCGCGGCATCTTCGGTATCTTCGCGCGGCACTGGCCCCTTGCCGTGCATATAGGCGAGATCGAGCGCGGTCGCGTGAGCGCAGCCCATGAACCGCATCAGATCCGATGCGGACAAGAGTATCCGATCTCCCTCAATAGTTCGCATTGTTGCCCCCTCGTCGAATGCAACCCGCAACAAGACTTGCATCTCGACAGATTGCACGTTCAGCCATAGCGTGTGTGGGTGTCAATATCTGACATAGTCTGTGACCAGGATTTGCATCATGTCGTTCGCCAAGGCTCAGGACCTGATCAGGCTGGCGCGTCTGGCCGCCACCCGGCGGACGGGGATTGGCCTCGATGAGATCTGCGAGGAATTCGGCGTTTCGCATCGCACGGCGCAGCGCATGACCGATGCGCTGGAGACCGTATTCACCAATGTCGAAGCGGTCGATGGCGACGATCGCAGGCGGCGCTGGCGTGTCGCCGACCCCATGCTCGACCGGCTTCAGACCCGCCAGGAAACAGCAGTCGAAGCGCTGGAGATCGCCAGCCGAACGGCGCGCGGCGATGGCCGGCTACGCCACGCGGCGGCACTCGAAGACCTGCGTGACGGACTGTTAGCCCGGCTGACCCCGAAGGATGCGCTGCGCACCGAAGCCGATGTCGAGGCGGTGCTGCTGGCAATGGGCTCGGTCACGCGGCCCGGCCCGCGCGTCAATCTGGCGCCGGCGGTGCTCGATGCCGTGATCGAGGGACTGCGCGGCCCGTTTCGTCTGCGGCTGCGCTACCGGGACGAGGATGCGCCTGAACGGATCATCGAGCCGTACGGGCTCCTGCTGGGGCATCGCAGTTATCTGGTGGCGCGCCAGCCGGCGCGCGGCGAAGACATGCTGAACTTCCGGATGGACCAGATCCTGAGCGCCCAGACCCTCGATGAGAGCTTCAGCCTGATGCCCGGCTTTTCGCTGGAGAACTATGCGGCGCAATCCTTCGGCGTCTACCAGGACCCGGCACAATATGATGAGGTCATCTGGCGTTTTGCGCCGCATGCCGCAGCAAGGGCGGCCGAATTCTGTTTTCACCCAAAGCAAACGGTTGAGGTGCAAGAGGATGGCGGGCTTATCGTGCGCTTTCACGCGGCGGGCTGGCTCGAGATGGCGTGGCATCTCTATCAATGGGGCGATGCGGTCGAGGTTATCGCGCCCGAGGGGCTGCGCACCCTGGTCGAAAATTACCGCAGGAGCGATTTTGGCGCCCTGCCATAAGGCAACAGGAACGAAGCGGAATGACCACAAAGACGAGCCTCACCCATGCAGAACTGAAAACCAAGCAGCGCGCGATTCGTGAGGACTTTCCGGAGACGATGGGCCTGCGTGTCCATCGCGCCATCAGCTGGATCGGCCGCGCCGAGGCCTGCGGGACCGACGACGACGCCAAATTCATCTTCCTATGGATCGCGTTCAACGCCGCTTATGCCGATGAGGGCGAATTCCAGACCATCCAGCCGGGCGAGCGCGCCGCCTTTGCCGACTTCTTTGGAAAGTTGATCACGCTCGACGAGCAGCGCCGCATCTATGGGGCGATCTGGCAGCGCTTTTCGGGGCCGGTGCGGCTCCTGATGGAGAACCGCTACGTCTTCAATCCGTTTTGGCAGCACCATAACGGGATTGTCGGCTTCGAGGATTGGGAAGATCGTTTCAGGGCCTCCACGCGTGCCTTCGCGCAGGCCATCCAGAGCGGCGACACCAAGCGCGTGCTCAGCTTCGTCTTCGACCGGCTATATGTACTGCGCAACCAGCTCGTCCATGGCGGCTCGACCTGGAACAGCGGTATCAACCGCACCCAGGTCCGCGATGGTGCGGCGATCCTCGGCTTCCTGATGCCCGTCTTCACCGATCTGATGATGGACAATCCAGACAAGGACTGGGGCAAGCCCTTCTATCCAGTCGTTCCTTGATAGCCAGCAAGGCATCGGTGGGGCAGATCGTTCGCAGCCTTATCCAGCCGTCGCAAAGGAAAACGGCCGCATATATCGGTCACTGGTCTGGAAGATGCCTGAGGAAATATGCTGGAGGCGAGAGATCGTCGGATTGGTAAGTTCGGACGCATGATAGGGGATGATCACGTGGGCTTGGGCGCGTGAGATCGCCACATTGATCAGCCGATCACCTTCCTTCCCACGGAGAAAACTGGACGTTGCGTCGACCGGATCAAAGATGATCACCTTGCGCTCACTACCCTGCGCGCGATGGACTGTACTGACGGAGATCGTCGGGTGCCGGCGTTTCAGGAAACTCCTGATCAGGGTCCGTTGCGCACGGAAAGGCGTAAGGATCAGAACGTCATCCGCATCGATGTAAGAGCCAGCGAGATGATCAATAATCGCCTCAACCATTTTGGCCGACTGAAAACGGATGAAGCCACCGTAATTATGCGAGTACTGGTAGGGCTCCGACACTTGCTCGAAACACACGCGCGGAACTTCACGCCCGTTCACGTAATACGGACTGCGATACACCTTCCAGGCCTTGTCCCGTTGGGCTTTGCGGCAAACCGTCAGCTCGCCATTGTAGAAGGTTCTGCTCACTGCATGGCAAATCCCCATGGCCATACGGGACTGTTCGTTCAGAAATGTAGTCGGCGCGTGGGCAAATAGATCAAAGGCAGTCTTTGCGAGCAGATTCCGATGGACCTGACCGTCAGACTGGACGATCGGCGAAAGCTGCTTGGGATCACCGGCAAAAATCGTTTGCTGCCCAAGTGCCGGAACCATGAGGGCCGCCGGCCCGATTATCTGACTGGCTTCGTCGCAGATGACGAACGGCCATGGCCCTGCGGCCTTCAAGACATGATGCCACTTGACCGCCGTGGCGACAGTGACCCCTACAACACGGGCGCTATGGGCGACGCTTTCAATATCCGCGCCAAGCTCCTTGCGTGCAGCCGCGAGGCGATCCTTCCATCTGACATATTCGGCAATCTTGCTTTTTGATGGTTCGGATGCCTCCAAAAGCAGAAATTCCGTAACTTTCTGGTCCAATCCGGCGACCAGAAGATGGGGACGGTCAACATACTTGCGCGGATCGAAATGCGCGCCGACTCGCTTCATCTGCTCGGCGATGTCGGGGCGCCCGGTTTTGGTCAACCAGTCATCGATAGACAAAAGAGCCGTGTCCACCGCCACGTTGGTCGGGCCGATGACCAATATGCGCGCTTTACTGAACCGCCGCAGAAGATAGGTGCCCAGCGCGCCAACCGTAAACGTCTTGCCCGTTCCGGGCGGACCAATCACCACCGAGCACCGGTATGCGGCATTTTGAACTGCAGTTTTCTGGCGCTCGCGCAGCTCGTCGAATTCAGGACCAAGCGGACGTATTTGCTGTAGCGGTTCGGTTTCTTCTTTGGACTGGCGCAATCGCTTCGCCGCCAGCTTGCCCATTTCCCCGCCCCACATATCGATAAGCGGGCCAAGAAAATCTCCGGGGAACAACCAAAGTGTGTCGCCAATGTTGGGCTGCCCGCCGGTCGCAGGCAACACAATGATGCGCTCGAGGTCCGCATCGACGACCTTGATCAAGCCCGCATATTCAAGTTCCGCACCCCATTTGACACGAACGCCTTCCAAGGCCTCGTCAATGGCGACACGGTTACGGCCTTTGAGCGGCTTAACGCTCAAGATCAGATAGTGCTCCTCCCAGAACACCGAGGCGACCTCTAAGCCGCCGCCCTTCTGAGTGATACGGCGTTCTGCTTCCAAAGCAGTTTGTATGGACTGTCGGGTAATCGCCATAAAGTAGGTCAGGCTGCCAACTTCAAAGCTCGAGAACCTACCTCACCCAAAAATATCATATAGTAACGCTTACGTCCCATTCGCCCCCTCTTGCCCTGCATCATTCAGACCCTAAGCAGTCAGCACCGACAACCAGACTAAGGTATCAGCAATACCTGTTAATAATTTTCCATTGCCACGAGACAGATGTGGCATTGTCAATGGGAACGGTGCAACTGGGCCAGTTCGTTCCCAACGCAAAACAGCCATCAACGTTTATACTAAGACTTGGGCAAGCCCTTTCAGCCTAGCGTGCTTTGACCCGCCCATTTCGTGCTCTGCATTCTTATGGCGCATGACATGCGCTATTCACGCACGGCAAAGCGTAAATCGGACCGGGATTGCAATGGGGGCACCAGAAAGCATATAAGGCTCTCGTGCTTGGAGACAGGCACACGACTCATCCATGGAGGGAACGGTCGGCTTGGATTGCGCTTTGGCGTGGTCGAGCTTTCGTTCCTTCAAGCGAAGCCGCCTCGCGAAAGCGTTGGCGGTTTTTTGTTTGGATGGGTCGATATGGGAACGAAGAGACGACTGGAACGAGATCAGGCTTTCAAAAGTCAAAAGCTTGCGAAGACGGCGCAGCGGCGGCACAAGCTCGAGGCCGAGCGCGAGATTTCGGAACGGGTTGGCAGCAATCGCCGGAATGACCTCCTGCCAGAATTGCGATTGCAGTACATTGCCCTCGCGGAGCTGCGCCCCTCTCCGCATCGTTCGCGGCGATCGACGGTGGAGCACGTCGGACGGCTGACGGCGTCCATCTCCGATCTCGGATTCACGGTACCGATCCTCGTTCGCGAAACCGAGATTGTCGATGGTCGCATCCGGGTCGAGGCGGCCACGCGCTTAGGCCTGGACCGCGTCCCCGCCATCGAAGTCAGCCATCTTTCGTCCGCGGAAATCCGTCAGCTGAGGCTCACCCTCAATCGTACGGCGGAAATGGGCGAATGGGATCTGGACCAGTTGCGCATCGAGATCGCGGATCTGATCGACCTCGATGTAGACCTGTCCTCGACCGGTTTCAGTATCCAGGAGCTGGATATCATCCTGCTCGACGAGAACGATGAGCACAGCGAAGCCGACGATCAGCTTCCTGATGCCGCCGGGCCGCCAGTGACACGGACGGGTGATCTGTGGCTGCTGGGCGATCATCGAATCATCTGCGGCAACGCGCTGGATTCCGATGTTCACGCCACGTTACTTGATGGACGAACCGTCCACCTGGTGCTCACCGATCCGCCTTATAACGTCTCGATCCCCGGCAATGTCAGTGGCCTGGGTAAGCAGAAGCATGCCGATTTCGCCATGGCTTCGGGCGAGATGAACGATGCGGAATGGCAGGCCTTCCTTGACAGGGTCCTGATGCTGCTTGCGGCACCGCTCATCGAGGGCGGCATTATTTTCGCTTTCATGGATTGGCGATCGATCCACCGCCTCTACACGGCTGGTTTCGCGGCCGGGCTCAACCTCGTCAATCTGGTCGTCTGGTACAAGGAAGCCGGCGCCATGGGCGGCCTCTATCGTTCGGCGCACGAACTGATTGCGCTCTTCTGCAAGGGCAAGATCCCCCGGACCAACAATGTCGAACTCGGCCGGCATGGACGCAACCGCAACAATGTGTGGATTGCGCCAGGCGCCAACAGGCGTGGTTCCTCCGCCAACCAGATGCTGGAGTTCCATGCCACGCCCAAACCCGTGGAATTGTGCGTCGATGCCATTCTCGACGTCAGCCAGCGCGGGGACACTGTCCTTGATATCTTCCTCGGCAGCGGCACGACCCTGATCGCAGCGGAAAAGACAGGCCGTGCCTGCCGCGGCATAGAGATCGAGCCGCGCTTCGTGGACGTCGCTATCCGCCGCTGGGAGCGGCTGACCGGCCAGGAGGCCGTTCTCGCCGAGACCGGTGAGACATTCGCGCAGATGAACGAAATCCGGGAACAGGAAGCCGCCGATCAGCAGTCGGAGGCGGGCCATGACTGACGACGAATTTCCGTCTGACGCCGAAGACCAGGAGGTATCCTACGACGTCGGTTATAAAAGACCCCCCAAACACAGCCGATTCAAGAAGGGCAACAAACAGGGGAAAGGACGGCCGCGCGGATCCCGGAACATGAAGTCCATCGTGCGCGATGTGCTCGAAGACAAGATTCCGGTGAAAATCAACGGTAAAACCCGCAAGGTCTCACCCGTCGAGCTCGGCCTGCGGCAATTGGTCAGGAAGGCCAATGCGGGTGACCTTAAGGCCATCTCTCAGGTCCTGACGCTCGGTGAACGCTACAGTCCACCTGATGATGACGCCCCCATCCCTGAGGAGGAGGCCGCCTACGCTCTTGAAACGATAAAACACTATTTGTTGATGCAGGGGGATTTTGGCGATGAATGATCAGACGCTCGTGGCACTCGATCCCCGCCGGATCGCGGCCACTGTTCGTGCGCTGGCCCGCGAAGATTTGAGCGTGTTCGTGCAGGAAGCGTTCCCTATCCTGCACAACGAAGAACTTCTTCGCAACTGGCACATCGACGCCATATGCCATGAACTGATGCGGCTGGCTGAAGGCGACAACCGGCGCCTCCTCATTACGATGCCCCCACGGACAATGAAGAGCTTCATTAGCAGTGTGTGCTTTCCCGCGTGGCTTCTGGGCCGCAATCCCGGCGAAAAGATCATCTGCGTGTCCTATGCGCATGATCTGTCCAAAGAATTTGGGGGCCAGACCCGCAAGTTGATGGAATCCGATTGGTATCGGCGTATCTTTCGAGATACCCATATCGATCGCAAACGGGCCAGCGTGGATAAACTGACCACGACACGGGGGGCTACCGTTATGCCACCTCCACCGGCGGAACGCTGACAGGGCGAGGCGGTGCATTCATCATTATCGACGATCCCATAAAGGCCGCCGATGCCCACTCTGAAACCATGCGTGAAAACGCCGTCAGGTGGTTCAAGAGCACGGTCCTGAGCCGCCTCAACAACCCGAAGAAGGGCAAGATCGCGGTCATAGCTCAACGTCTCCACATGGAAGACTTACCCGGCCAGCTGATTGCTCACGGTGGCTGGCATGAACTCCGCTTACCGCTCATCGCCGACAGGGATCTCGAAATCCCGGTGTCGAAGAGCGCCTACATCGATTTCTACGCCGGGCAGATCCTCCATGAATCACGGTTTGACGAGGAAGAAATCGTCCAGCTTCGGGCGCTCATGGGTGAGCGGGATTTTGAGGCTCAGTATAATCAGCGCCCGATGCCACCGGGCGGCGCCCTGTTCAAACTGCAGTGGCTCTCACGTTATGATGAGCGGCCACCGGCGCGCAAAGTTCAGGGCATATTCCAATCCTGGGATACCGCCTATGATATTCAGGACGGCAATGATTACAGCGTATGCACGACATGGGCGCTGTCCGGGAAGGACTGCTATCTGCTGGACGTCTATCGGAAACGCTTGGAATTCTACGCTCTCGAGCAGGCTGTCCTTACCCAGCGGAAGAAATGGAAAGCTGACCTCGTGATCGTTGAAAAAGCGGGATCGGGTATCAGCCTTTATCAGAACATCCGTCGGGCGGGGCATCAATGGATCGATGCGAAGAAGCCGGAAGGATCCAAGGAAGACAGGGCATCCCAGCAATCGCCCAAGTTCGAACGCGGGGAGATCTGGGTTCCCCGCGAAGCTCCCTGGCTCCAGACCTTCGAGGACGAATTGGCCAGCTTCCCGCACGGCAAACACGACGATCAGGTCGATAGTGTAGTCCAGTTCCTGGCTGCTCTCGATACGGGCCAATTGCTCCGGCTGGCCAATCACGCCCGGCGGCGCTGACACATGGACGGATCATTATCGGATATGATCCAGCACCCTCGCCATCCATTGCTCCACCGCTGCGGCAATGGATGGCTGGGCCAAAAGGGCGACGGGAAATGCCGGATAGCCTTTCGTGTTCATCGTCTTCAGGGGACCGACGATTTCGACGAGTTCGTCCAGCAGGCCTATGCGGACATTCTCGTCCTGCAGCCCTTCACGCGCGTGGATGAAGCGCAGGGTGAATGACAAGTGGGCGTCTTTCCAGAGGTGGAACGGATAGAGAAGCTTGCCGTCATCACCCACGAAGCTTGCATAAATCGAGCCCTGCGAGGAGTGGGTGCCCACTGCACCTCCAAGGCGCTCGATCATGGACATGTAGACGTGCGCGCCCGGGATCACGTCGGCGCCCATCGCTGCCAGATTCCTCTCCAGCCATTCCGGCGGCGAAACCAGTTCCAATGTCGCCGAAGGGCGTTTGGCGGCGGCCGCGCGTTCCGTTTCGCCAATCACCCTCGGGCTGAGTGTGATGGCGCCGTTGCCTCCCGCGAACCATCGCAGCTCCACAGCCCGGACATCGGCGCGCATCTGATCATTCATGAACTCGACGATCCGGGCAAGCTCGCGAGGTATCTGATCGGCGACGAACACAAGCTTGATGCGTCCCGCCTTGAAATTGGCATCGACCTGCTGCCAGAACCGATCGGGATCCTCGTCACCCAGAAAGGCCCTCAACAGTTCCTCCGGCTCCTGCTCCGCCTGCAGGGCGGTTTGCGCAAAGCTGTCGGCGATCCTGCCGGTTTGCCAGTAAGCTGTGGCGTTGGCGGCGTAGTCCAGCATCTGGCCTATGACCTCGCGCCGCAGCCGCGTGTCGACCGCGCGCTTGAGCTCAACCAGAACCGGCACCGCATCACGGGTGACGAAGAGGTGGTCCAGCGACCATCGGCCAGATCCCGTATCACTGTCCGTGATAGCCTGTTCGCGGCGGATCAGCAGCAGCTCCCCATCGCCATCGCTGATCAGCTCAGGATATCGCGCGACCAGCATCTGCATATGATCTTCGTTATCCGGCGCGGAGGGCCGCATGCGCTGGAGCTCGCCATCGGCACCGACCATATAGAGCGACCCGGGCATCATTCGGCATGCCTCCATTCCTCGCGATATTCGCCGACAACCCAGACGAAGCTCTGCAGATCGATATTGTCCCGGGGATTCAGCGCCCGAGTGCTCTTGCGTGTTGTCTCCGTGAGATCGAGCAGGCTCGAATAAACATCGGGATCGAGCGCCGGCTGATAATCATGGGCGAACGGATGCCCGACGCGCTCCGCGAAATCACCGGTGACAACCGGCTTCAGAAACATATGATTTTCCGGGCGCCAAAGGAACGGTAGATAGGTCACCACCGTCCATTTGGCGCAATTATACCGTGCCAAAACAGCGCTCATCATTGCCAGCGCCTGCGCGATGTCATCTGTCGCGAACCGTGCCGCGGCCTGCACGAACGTATCAGCGTCGGGCCCACGCAACAGTGCTTGCAGCCTGGTCTTCTCATAGGGAGACAGGAGGTTTGTTGCTCGGAAGGCGGCCAGCGCCGCCTCACCATAGCCGGTTCCGGTCAACGCCTCGTCCAGCGGCGCCTGCTCGTCGAGCCTGCGCTTCGCCTCGAGCTTGTAATCGCGTTCGCTGTTTTCGAAATGCGCGGACTGGAAACCATCCGGGAAGAAGCTCCGGAAACGGGTCAGCGCCCCCTCAAACCCGAAATAGGCGTCACTGCTCTTGCCGACGAGTACTTTCAGCTCTCGCCATACCGCCTCGGGATCCTCGCCATCGATACGCGCCTTCTGCTTGCTCGCCGTTATCAGCAGGCCAGCGAACGTCTTGCCGATGGTGACCAGTCGGAGGGTGTGCTTACCGATTGTGTCAGTGCGAATGGTCCGGGGAACTCCGACCGGGGATGCGACGGTCGCGCTATCATCATGTGCTGCCATATTTACCTCGTGTCGACGAACAGTGACAGCGACTGACGCTTGTTCACCCTGGCGAAGTCAAGCACGAATGTCACTGATCGTCTGTAGATTGATCGTCGACATGAACGGCACCGTTTCGCTGTGGATGTCACGCAGCGCCTTGCCCATAATCTTCGTCGCTTGCGCCAGCGGAAAGGCTGGTCGCAGGAAGAGTTTGCGTTCCGCGCGGATATTCACCGCACCTATGTCAGCGACCTGGAACGTGGCGCGCGCAATCCCACCATCACCGTCGTGGACAGGCTAGCGATGGCACTGGACGTAAAGCTGGGTGAATTGCTGGATTGAAGGTCGGGACTGGCTTTTCTCGCGACGTCAATTCAACCCTTGGATCTCTCGACGATGATATTCGAGAAATTTGGGATGTGGGAGCAGATCGGCACGACCGGGTAACCGGAGCTTGCCGTCCGGATTGAGCAACCGCGTTCCCGTATCCGCTAAGCGATCACGGGCGACCAACATGGCATAATCATCATCGATTGAGAGCAGACCGCGATCGAACATCCACTGCACCGTGCCAGACAGAACGGTACCGTTTCGAACGCTGCTGGGGCGGGAAGCCATCTAATAACTGCCTGCGGGGGACCCCGCTAGGGGAGAATCAACATGCAAGGCTTTCGAGCGCCACCATCTCACACAGGCACCGGTGCCTTGCCCAACCAATCGAGGCATTTTGTGTCGGCTGATTCAGAGTCAATGGCCCGCTATTTGGTAGTGCGTCGGCTGCAATCTAGAGGATGGCTTGGAACGCGCTCGGCACGCCTACACATAGAACTTGAAAGGCTGTCGCTCTGCGCCGGCGGCGCTTCCCATCGTCAACACCTCACCCACCTTGTCCGCGAAACGAATGGTGACGGGCAATCCGTCGCTGAAATTGCAGGCGTTGTAGTTGATCTTCGTGAGACCCAGGATGTCGGCCAGCACGACTTCGATGGTCGGAAATTCACCGCTCGCGCGCAGCACGGTCACGAACAACGGGTTTGGTGTCTCCGGACCGATATAGGTGTCGATGCGGGGCGCATATCCCGTGGTCCACAGAAACGCATCTTTGTCGCCAAGCCGGATCGCCGTTCCACGAAGGCATGGATAATCGCCATCGCGGAAGAGCTTCGTCTCGCCATGGGTCGATCGGATACGTACACCCACGACATTGGTGCCTTCAGGAGCAGCCTTGCTGAAAGCCTCCCACTCGGCATCGTTGAACTTTGTCCGGCCATGGATGAACAATTCGCTCGGATAAGTCCCGAACCGCTGCTTGTATGTGTCCAAGACGGTCTTGATCAACTTCTCGGCGGCTGAATCACTAAGATGAAATTCCTTATCCTCGGTCTGCCAGGGTCCGTTCGCCCCACGAAAGACAACGCCGTCTCCCTCGCTTAGGAACATCTGCGCCGCGCAGCAGGCGTGATTGTCGGGATGATTCG
The DNA here is from genome assembly GCF_007995055.1 of Sphingosinicella ginsenosidimutans. Classification (NCBI taxonomy): domain Bacteria; kingdom Pseudomonadati; phylum Pseudomonadota; class Alphaproteobacteria; order Sphingomonadales; family Sphingomicrobiaceae; genus Allosphingosinicella; species Allosphingosinicella ginsenosidimutans. The sequence continues at coordinate 488,246 of NZ_VOQQ01000001.1, forward strand.
GAAGGAGTTTGAAGACCAGCCCGACGTAGCAGACGCCCGGCCGCATCCCCGCGATCTTCCAAGGAGGTTCGGCTTGCGTCTTGTAGAACAGGCCTGTCGCCAGGTTCCATGCGACGGTGGCGGAATCCTGGGTGCCTCGCTTCGGATACCCCGCCCTGTTCAGGAATTCGCTGGGAGCGAGTGTCGTCTCGCGAATGAGCTGGGATGTCATTCCCAGCTTCAGCAGCTTCGCTTTGATCTGACGGTGGAAGTCGGGGATGTCGTCGAACACTGCCTCAAGCGTGTCATCAATGACACCCGCCAGCAGTGGAAGGTCGGCGCGCCCCTTCTGGCGCCTGGAGAGTTCCCCTTTGACGAGTTCGAGCTTCCTGCGCTGTCCCGCGACCGGACGGCAGGTCTCGAATACGGCCTCCGGCACGACAAAGATCCAGACATCGACCGTCCGCTCCTCGTTTTTCGCGTGTCGTTCAAGTGGGTCGATGAACAGCTTGGTCGTTGCAGCCACCGCCTCGTGATGGTTCTCGATCGCTATTGCAGCCTGAATTTCCGCCGAATCAAGCTCGTATGCGATCAGGCCTCCCGGATCGGCACGTATCCCGAAAGCCTCTTCGAGGCCGGGAAAGTCGGATAGGTGCAGCCGGAATTCCTTGTCGCGCTTGCCTCGAGGCGGGATCGCAACTGGATTGCTGATCGCTTCGAGCCAGCGACGCAAGAAATCCAGGCCATGCTTTGTGCCGATCGCGCCGATTGTGATCTGCGCCCGATCAGGCGTCGATGCTGGTCCATAGAGCGTTAGGCCATCCTTCGGATGGTCGGAAGTCTGCCCATGCGCAAATCCGAGCGATGGCTCCGGCACATAGAGGACGGGGACGGATTTTTCGGGAAACTCGATCAAACGTCCTCATCCTCATAGTGACCGCCGAGGGTCGTTTCATCAGGCTCTTCGGCATCCTCGCCGAGGCGGTTGGTCTGCCGCGCCGTGACGGGAGCCGTGAACTGAATAGGCATCGCATCAAGTGTGATGGTGCCGCCGGAACCAACGGCGAGGCCGACGTAGGGGCTCTCGCCGGCCAACAGTTCCATGAAGGCCATCACGCGCCCATGCCAGGCCTTGTTGCGCCAAACGGAGCAGACGGAGCGCCGCAAGCGAAACTGAGCCTTCGTGTCGGGAATGACAATCGCCTTGTTGCGCTCGCCTATGTCGGAGAACAGCACGCGGCCTTTCAGGCGCATGTGGGGGTACGGAAAAAGGCTCGGGATGACGCTGACGCCATATTCCCAGATCTTCTTACGAGAGACGCCGCGCAGCATCGAGTTCCGCCGCTCGCCCTGGCGTCCCCAGGAGACGCGCTTCTTAAGGGCCAGCTTGTCCTCTCCAACATGGAAGGACAGGCCGCTCGAGAAGGTATGGGCAAGGAACCCTTCCCGGGCACAATGCTTCTCCCACGCTTGACGCAGGAGGTTCACCATAATGGACTTGGCATCCCGGCTCTCGATCCCGGCATCCGCAGACCCGTTCTCCATGAAATCGAGCATGTCGAAGTCTCGCTCGATGCGAAACGGCCCGACCCGCTCGAAATGCTCCGTCAGATCGAGCGGGTTTGCGAAGGTCAGAAAGCCATCGCCAAATTCGGCCGTCGGGAATTCAAAGGAAGCCCCCAGCTTGCGTAGCAACGCGCTCTCGGCCCGGTTGCGCGGAACCAGATGATTCAGCTTCTCCGGCATCCCCACGATTCGGAGCCAGTTGGACGTCAGAACTTCGGGAGCCGCCTCGATCTCCACGGCATGCCGGCGGAGATACGCATACCACTCGGGCTGGATAATTCCGCCGCCAGCCTTCGGCACCTGCTGCCTTTCAAGCGACTTGAGAAGACTCGCAAGCCCCTTGGCCCAGCCGCCTTCGAAATCGACATACTGGAGACCGCCGATACCGAAGAGCTTCTGAAAAGTGCGAATTTTGAGAGGGATGATGAAATTGGGATCCTGGAGCTGCTTTGTCAGGTCCTCCGCGATTGAGATTTCCTCCCGGACACCCCTTCTGGCGAGGGTTTCGTCGCTACAGCACAGCAACATCTTGATCGCCCTTGTCTGAAGGGCTGCCGTGAGCTTGCCACGCCATTCGTCGCCGGCATCGAGATCGAAGATGTCGGCGAAGACCTTGTAGCCCGCGGCTTCGAGACGTGGAGCGAGCCACAGCACGAACTGGTCGTCGCCGGGCGTCGCCTTGGAAATGAAGATCAGGTCCCGTTCAATCGGCGCGATCGCATTCATCCCTCGGGCTCCCATCCAAACGGACGAGCACGATTAGGCATCCGCTCGCTCTGGCCGAGCGGCGAACATCTTCGGATCGACGGGTGATGGAACGACCTCGCCATCATTCGATCGATTTCTCGACGAAACCGAGCGTATTGGCGTTCTCGACCAGCGTCCTCACCTTGGCGCGCTCAAGCCCGCCCGGGACGTCGGCTTCGATCTCAAGTCTGAGCTTCACCTGACTGCCCGGAAGAGTCGTGAGCTGCTCGACAATCGCCTCAACGACCTGATGGATGTCCCTTGCCGGTCGCTCCGGCGAGATCATGACTGCCCCGGTAAACCGGGTCGGCTTTTTCTCCGGCGCAGGCGAGCCTGGCGTTCCTCCATCCGACTCGCCTCCTGCTTCCGGTGGGTTCCCTCCGGGCGCTTCCGGGCCGCCAGTGGACCCCGGCTGAGCAGGAACCAGCCTATGTGTTTCGGCGACGTCGGGCTTCACGATGACGCTATCGCCATCGATGACCACAACCGCATTGCCGGCGCGCTCGATCGCCAGACCCAGATACGTATCCGTCTTCTCGTCCCACCGCTCGGCATAGGCGAACGGGCCGGGCAACATGCCGCTGATGGACGCCTGCACGGCCTTGGTCAGGACCTCTTGGTTCTTCAGCCGCGGCAGATAGATATAGCGGTTGAGGTATTCCCGCAGATCCTTCAGCGACAGGTGCGGCTTCCCGTTCCAGATGTATTTCTGGAGATCGCGATCGAGACGCGACGGCCCCAGCTCGATGAGCAAGCCTTCTTCAGCCACCAGCTTCTTGCTTGCGCGAGCCAGCAAGCCGTCCTGCGCCGGAATCTTGCCGGACACCCACTCCCAATCCGCCTGGGCGCTCTCCTGAGCCGGATAATGCAGATAGCACCACGCCTCTTTCAGGCGCGTCCTCATCGTATCGTTGGCTTCGGCCAGTTTCGTCTTGGCGAGCGCGCTGTCGCTCTGGGTGAGGTTCAGCCGCTCCGTGTCGCGGACAATCTCCTCCCAGGCGAGGGTGGCGCGCACCGCGTCTTTCAGATGATCGAGCTGGCGGCTTTCCGCAGCGATAAACACCAGCATGTTGCGATAGACGCGCGGCGTGCTGCCGCGCTGCATGAGGATGTCCTTAGCCTCGACGAGCGCTTGAGAGCCGTCGCGCCCGTTGTGCGGATATTTGACGCCCAGCACGACGACGCGCACACCACCCGCTTCGTCAGGGACTTCGGCCGAAGAGGCTGGCGCAACCTGCACGGCGTCGAAATGCCCGCGATCGGCGAGGCCGTTCACATATTTGCCGAGTTCCGCGTCGATCGTCATATCGACCAGCGCCGCCTCGATTTGCGTCGCCTTGTCCGCCGCGATGCGGTTGAGGCTCGCGGACATCGAATACCAGTAACGGCCAAGTTCAGCGTGCATGAACTTGGCCTGGTTGGTGAGCCGCCGCAGCGCGTCCCCGAAGATCGCCGGTCGCTCTCCGGGCTGCACGACGCCGAGATTGATCTGCTTGTCGTCGAGGCCGGTGTTCTGCTGCTGATGCGTTGGCGCGGTCCCCATGAAGATCGCGCGCGCGACACGCCGGGTCGCCGAATAGCGGTTCAAGTTGGGCGCCGACTGATCAATCTTGTAGGGGGTGGACGCCGTACCATCGACATCGCCGGCGATGATCGATTGCCAGCTCACGTCGAGATAGTGGAGCAATTCCGGCTCGACGCGCGGCGAGCTGACCGCGACGCTACCCGGCATGATCATCACCGAGGGATCGCCGTTCATCCAGAGCTCGTGGATGGCCTGCGCCATCAGGCGCAGCACGCCGCGCGTGCGCTGGAATTTCTCAAGCGAGCCCCAACTCGTGTAGAGCTGGTCGAACAATTCGGGGTGGATCGGATAGGCCTTCTCGAGCTTGCGCCGATAGTCTTCGTCCGCGCAGCCCTGCGGGAAGTCGTTGGCGTTGTCCCGATAGAGCTTGGCGAACTGCTTAATCGCGTTGTCGCGGTGATGGAACTTGTCGCCGGGGATGTCCTTGAAGAGTCGTCGCCGGACGATCTCATAGCTCTCTTCCTGGCTCGCCGGCCGCCACGACGATTCTACCCGGCTGAAGGTCTGCTTGAGGCGAGCCAGCGCTTCCTGTCCGCCTTCACCACCCACCTCAATTTGTGAGGCCGGTAAGGAGGCGACCAGCAGCGTGCCGGGGCTCGCCTTGACCGCTTCGGTCAGCGATTGAACGAAGGACAGGTTCGCGTCGAACGATCCGGACGGCAGCCCTTCGACCTTGTAGATCTGCCGCAGATAGGCGACCCATTCGTCGATCAGGATCAAGCACGGCGCATACCTCTTGAAAAGCGCCTCAAGCAGGTTCGAGCCGGGCGCGATGCCGCTGGCGTCATTCTCCGCCACCATCGCATAGGCGTCGGCGCCGCCGAGCTGCCAGGCGAGTTCACCCCAAGTCGTGCGGATTTTCCGCTCGCCCTCGGCATGAAGCACGTCCTGCGGCCCCCGCGACGTGCCGACGAGCACGGCGCGGTTGATGCCCTGCGGCACGCTGAGCCCCTGCTTTTCGAGCAACTGGTCCAGGCCGGAGAGGTCCTGCACCGGCGTCGGCCCCGCCATGTGATAGAGGGCCAGCATCGAGTGCGTCTTGCCGCCGCCGAAGTTGGTTTGCAGTTCGACGACAGGATCGCCGCCGCTACCGGATAGCCGCTTCGCTGCCCCAACCAGCAGCGCGCTCAAGCCTTCGGTCAGATAGGTGCGGCTGAAGAACTGGCGCGGGTCGCGGTATTCCGGTGGCGCGCTGCCCGAATGCACCTTGGCGAGGTCAGCCGCGAACTCGGCCTGCTGGAACTCGCCGGTGGCGACATCCTGGTGCGGCTCGACCACCTCGCGCCACGGCAGAAGCCCCGCCACCGTCTCGACCGAGATTTCGAGGCGCTGGGTTTTCCGCCGCTCCTCATTGCGCTGAAGCTCGGTGAACTTCGTGCGCAGGATGGTGTCACGCATCTTGCCGAGCTGCTCGGCCGTCTCGCCGGCGCTGATCGCCTCCATTAGCCGGCGCATGGAATCGAGCGCGCGCTCGGCGTCGTCGTAGGTGAAGGTCTCGTTGTGCGAGAGCTTGTTACGAACGTCGCCCAGTTCATTGACCAGCGAGCGTTCGGCGCGGCCGAGAACCGCCTTGAACGCCTCGCTCCAGAAGCGATCCATCGCGTTGAACAGCGCAGCCTGATCCCAGCCGACTTCGCCGTTGCTGTTGGGACGCAGGCTCGGCAGCTTCTCCAGAACCTGGACCTGCCAGTGCCCCTTGAGCGAGGTTTCGAGCCGCTTTTCGACGAACGGAATCAGCGCCGAAGGCAGCAGCTCCATCCCTTCAAACACATACTGGCGGGTGCTTTTTGCCACGTTCCGTTCCCCCTTAAATATCCAGCCGGATCTGACGATCGCCGCTCGTGTCGTGGATGGCCGCCGCTGCCTTCGTCAGTTCGGTCCAATCGGCGATCAGGGCGTTGTAGGCTGTGGCCTCCTTCGCATCCTTTCGCTTGTTGGCGCTGATGTCGTAGAGGCAGTAGGCGAGATCCTTCACCGCCTCGGCCTGAATGTTGATCTTCTTCAGCAGGACGGCGGTGTCGTGGGAAATGCCGTCCTTCTCATGCTGCCGGACCAGGTGCTGAAGACATTCCCACACCGTCAGGTGGCGGTCGTCTTCCGGGTCCCAATCGTCGTCGAGTTCATCACGCGAGAGAATGCGGACCTTGCCGGCCGCGCTTTCGACGATGCCCGCGTGCTTGGCGCTATCGACGGAAATACCGCGCGCGCGGGCAAGGTTGTCGGCGACACCGTAGTCTCCCTTGCCGGTCCCGTGCTGCTCGAACCAGGTGATGGCGAACCGCGTGTCCGCGTCGAACTCACCCTGGATGCCGCCGAGAAATTCGTCGAGTTCCCGATTAATGAGCTGAAGTGCGGTCTTCACGCTCATCGGGCTGTCGTCGGATTCAAGAACGGCCTTGTAGCGCGAGAACACGCCCATGCCGGGGCCGATGGCCGATTGCGGCATATCCGCTGGCGCGATGTTAGCTGCCTGAAGCTCGGAGATGGCGGGAGGCAGTTCGCGTTTCAAGGCGCGGATGAACTCGGCGCGGGTAATACTCTCGGCGGTGGTTTCCTTCTTCCGGCAAACAAGAACGACAGAATTTGCGAGCGCATTGGTCCCAGTGGCGATTGTCCGGGCTGAGCGCTCCGTACGGACTGGCCAAGTGCCGACAATTGCATAACCCGCTTCAATCACGGCCTGAAGGAAGGTCGCCCATCCGGTCGAACTCAAGCCGTCTTGCTCAACCTCACTTTGCTTAAAGGCATAGTAGATCGTCGCAGGAAACGACGATGATGATTGACGTGCAAGACTCGAAATCGCCGCCGTCATACCTGTGAGGAAGTGTTCTTCAGCTTTTGCTTTCCCGCCGTGACGATAAGGTGTCGCCACCAACTCATCTTCTTTGGGAACAGAGATGGTGCTTCCGAGGTCAGGATATACGTCTTTGACGTTTCGCCTGAGCCAGACATAGAAATAGTCGGACAGGTCGGCATAACCGATATTGTCGTAGTATGGCGGATCAGTTGAGACTACTGCCCCATCCGGCAAACGCACATTCTGTGCATCGTGCTGAAGCTCAGTGCCGGCGGCGTTTGGCCCTAGACCAGAAAGGGCTTTCCAGACCCAATCGACGGCGCCGAGATAATTTCCTGTGCTATCGCTGAAGATATTGCATTCAGCGAAGTCCCAAGTCATCGGGATCGCCTGTCGAGCAAATGTGAAGCGGATAAACTCCGATGACGACCATGTGGCTATAGAGCTGCCAGCATCGGCAAGCCGATCAATCGCAAACGACAAATACACGCTGACCGCTTCAGCATAAGCTTTGGCGCCATTGCCTCCGTCGCGCAACGGTGTGGGGTCCGATGAGAGGCCATCGGCGATCGCATCCGCCTCGATCTGCGATCGGAGCTCACACATCAGATCGCTAAAAGTATTCAGAGCCACCAGCTGTCGGTCTGTGAACAAATCACCGAAGGTCGTCAGGCCATAATCCACGGTCCAGAAGTTGCGGGGATCGTTCGGCAAGCTGGTTTCCGGTTTCCATTCGGGCTTTGCCGTCAGAGCCAGCGTTTCGTGAGTTTCAGTGGGCGCGACATAGGCCCGGCTGCGATTGCCCTCGGCGACGATGGCGATCAGCGTCTGCCCCATTTTGCCAGCACGCCCACTGCTTTTCACATAGTCGGGGGTGATCGCTGTATCCGACATAAGGCAGCGGAAATTCGCACCGCGACCCGCCTTCGTCCCTTCCTTGGCAGCCGCGATCTCGGCCTTGGTGCCGCCATGCCTGATCCGATAGGAAATGGTCTTCGCCTGCTTATCGACAATAGGCTCGACCCAAGCCTCCTTGCCGGCCTTAGTGCTAAGCAGGAAGCTCGACGCGATCGGCACCTGCACATCGGAGAAAGCCGGATCGGGACTGGGCACCGTTCGCGCCCAGATCCACGCGATCACCGTCCCTTTGCCACCGCCATGCTCCTTCGGCAGGTCCACCTGCGGATAAAGGTGCCCGATGCGCTCCCACGCCTTCTCGCGCATCCATTCGCCATAGTATCTAACGTCCTCTGCGAGTCCCTCGGCATTGCGGTAGAACTGCCGGTCCTTCACGCCGGGATGGATCGGCTCCTTGTCTTTGAACTTCGGCGGAATCTCGATCATCGCCTTGCCGATCATCACCGCGACCGGGTTCAGGTCTGATCCATAGGCGGGCAGACCGAGGCGCTGTGCTTCCAGCGGGATCGATCCGCCGCCCGAAAACGGGTCATAGACCGGCGGCAGTTCGCCGCCGCAGCTCTTGCGGATTTCGGCGCGGGCGCGCTCCAGCACCTCCTCGTTGGTCGAGTTCTCCCACTTCACCAGTTCCTCAATGATGCCAAACAGCCGCTTGCGCTCGACCTCCTGCGCTTCGTGCGTGGGGAATTTCTCAGGGTCGCTCGACGGATCATCTACAAGCTGGGCGAACAGCACCGCGCGGCACGCCGCCAGCGGGCGGCGCGCCCACCACAGATGCAGCGTGGAAGGATGCCCGTGTCGGATCGACTTCTCACGCGCCGAGGCTGCGTTGATCGCTTCAAGCGGAATTGCGACTTCGATGAGTTTCTTCTTATATGTCATTGTGGCCCTACGTGATGTCGTTCTTGAGGTGTCCTGGCAAATATCCGACGACAACACGTCCGGTCTCGGCATCCCAGAAATAATAGAGTCGAAAACCTAGTCTCTCATCACGGCTGTTGCTACCTTTCAGATGCCAATCAAGCTCGCGCGTAGAGTCCTGATAGCGAACGAAATATGCTCCCCCAAAGTTCTTTGCCTTGTTCTCTTGGGCAAAGCATGGAGTATTTTCCAGACCGAGTTCCCCGAGCCTTTGCTCAAAAGCATTCTTGTGCTCGATTCCGCCAATGCGGCGCATGGGGACGTATAGATCCCGCATCATCAGAAGTGCATTGTAGACAAGAGCGACATCCTTGAAGTCCGAGCTTCGGGCAGCCTTGATCGCCTTCGGATGCAGTTCCACTTGGCCACTGAGATGAGCCTGAGCCCAGGTCTCGATCTCCTCCAAGCTTTCCGGCAAAATTGGCGCTGCGCTCTTGGGGCTCTCCGAAAGCACCGCATCGAGACGCGCCTGTAGCGCCATATAGCTCGCCTTGATCTGACGCAGCTCCGACAGAGCCTGTTGCCTCTCGGCGTCGGCGTTCAGCGCCAACTCGAGACTGGCCTCGGCCTCTTGCTTCGCCGCGCGCAACTCCTCGTCTGCAAGCCGCAAAAGTTCGGCGTCTCCTTGCCCTTCGCCTGAAGCGCTTTCACGAGCCCGTTGCGCCGCTATGCGCTTGACGTGCTGAAACGACGGCTGCTCCCGTTCGAGAACATCGCGCGGGCGAGTGATCCGAAGGGCCTGCTCAACGAGGAAATCTGCAAAGGTTGAGCCGACACTATCTCCCCAGTGGGCGATACGTGCGGCCGTCGCGACTGGATGGTCGGTCGGGAGATGTGCGCTTGGGTCAAAGCCGGGATTATAGGTCCGAACTGCCTGGCGATAGACCGAGAACTCTCGGCCCACACGATCCGACAAAGAGAACGCCGCTTTGGATGTAATGACAACGGCATGCACAAATCCGACCGTCCTTCGGATGAAGGGGGGGACAGGAATTGCCGTCTCGTCGGCGTTTTCGCTTCCCTCTGGTGTGGAGAAGACGACAACGGGATGATGGCGATGCGGCGCTTCCAGAAAGGCTACAAGGTCATCGACATCCTGCTCCGACTTCACGAGCCACGGGTCTGCCGATGTCGGGCGGCCATCAAGATAGGCCTCCTGCGTAAACGCGATGCCACGGACGAAATTAGGTATCGATCGCGGAATCGGCTCGGCACTTCCTCGCTGCGCGCAGATGAGACGGACTCCGAAGACCGCTTCCGTCGCGCTTCGCTCCGCGATCCCCACCTCGGTAGTCCAGATGCGCGACGTATCTTTAAGACGCTCGCGTAATCTGAACGCCCAATACCGAGGCTCGTCCAGCTTGATCGCCTCGGCCTGTTCGGAATTGTCCTGGTCGATTTCAAAGGAATCGCCGTCCAAAGCGCCGGCAGGGATATTTCTCAGGTTTCTGCCGGGATCAAATCCCCACTTCAAAACTCGTTTTTGCAGCTCACGGAAAATATCGGGGCCACGAACAACAAGCCCAACCTGCGACGCGATCTGCACGAAGATGCGCCGCTCGGCATCATGAACAGAGATATTCTCAGCAGCCTGCCTCACGTGATCCCTCCTTCATCTCGGCTCCTCCGCGCGCTCAAGCAGGCGCGGAAGGTCGAACTGGATCGCCGTTTCGAGGAATGACGGTTCCCGTTCGACCAACGGGCCGCGCACATAGCGCGGCGCATGGGCGAAGCCGCCGGTGACTGAAACGATCGCGAGGATGAACTTCTCCGGCTCATGCAGGGAGGTGATGACTTCCTGGCGGGTGATCATCACGGAGTCCGCGCCGTCGATCCGGCCCTTCACTTCGATGAAGCGCAGATGCCCTGACTTCGGATCGTGCGAGGCGATGTCGTAGCCGATCTTCTGAGCGGAGACGTCGACCGGAGCGTGCCCCAGCGCGCGTTCCGCCGCCATCACCGCCTGCATCGCCGCGAGTTCGATCTCCTTGCGAGCGGCAGGGTCTTCAGCAAAGTGGTTCGGAACGCTGGGCGCCTTGCGTGCATCCAGAAGGCCGCGCGGGATGACCACCATGCCGCCCCGCACGCGCGGCGGCTGCGAAGAGATGAACCGTTCCTGCTGGAGCTGGTCCATCCGGCGTTTCTGACGCTCCGCCAACTCCTCGGCCCGGCGCTGCGCGTTCTGCCAGTTGAGCCGCGTCTTCTTGCCGGCCTTCTCCTCCTCCTTGAGTTCGAAGGCTCGCGAGTCCCAATAGTTGATCTCCTTCTTGAGGCGCGACCGGACCTCCTGCTCGACCTTGTCGATCTCGGGTATGCGACGCGCCTTGACCTCGGCGACGTGCTCCTGGGCCAGCTCCACCGTGGCGAAGCGCACGGCCGTTTTCTCCAACTCACTCGTCAGCCAATCTTCATCGAGCAGGTCGCGCACGGCCTCGACCTCCTCGGCCGTGGCCGGGCGGAGGTTGAGATGCGGAGCGATCCCGGCATTCGCTGCCTGGCCGGCCTTGTTGATGGCTGCGAACTGCAGCCGCTGCGAGATCACATGCGGCTTGCCCGCACTGGTCGTGCGGCCGTCCTGCACCGTGTGTTCGAGCAGGAAGATCGCCGAGAGCGCCTCGCTCGGATCGGTTTCATCCACTAGGATCGCGCCCTGGCGCATGATCGACTCATACTGCTCCCGGATGAGGCTGATCACCGCTTCGAGCAGCGGGTGCCCTGGGCAGATGAAGGCTGCGACCGGCTGCTGATTGATCTGGCTCTTGTCGAAACAGATCCGCTCATATTGTTTCTGGATCGGCGCGCCAGTGCCGATCTGACGATCACGCTCGCGAACACGTACCGGGACGTGGGTGACTTCCCAACGGCCTTCCTCCCGGCGCTTTAACCGGCCGCCGAGATGCTGGAACGCTTCGATGAAGAAGCTCTGGATGTGATGCGGCTGGAGACGCTGTGCCTCGGCCTTCTCCATCTCCAGCCGCAGTTCCTCGACCTTGGCTGCGGGCATGGTGTCGTTGGTCAGTGCCCGCCGGCGTAACAGTTCCAAGAGATGCGACTGGTCGACCGCCCCGTCGACCTGGCGGAACAGGTAGGCCTTCACGTCCTCCCGCTCGCCATATTGGATCGCCTGGAAGAGGAGGTCCTTGAGCGAGGTGCCTTCGAACAACTCGCCGAGCACATCGTAGACGCGGCCGCCCAACGCTTCACGCGCGGCTTCCAGCTTCTCGAGCAAGCGGGCATAGACCTCGCCCTCGCGCGTCTCCGCCGCAACCAGATTCCAGAGGTGGCAAACCTCGGTCTGGCCGATGCGGTGGATGCGGCCGAAGCGCTGCTCGATCTTGTTGGGATTCCACGGCAGGTCGTAATTGACCATCAGATGCCCGCGCTGGAGGTTGACGCCCTCGCCAGCGGCATCATTGGCGATCAGCACCAGCAGGTCCTTGTCCTGCATGAAGCGCTCGATGACCTTGCGCCGCTCCTCGCGCGTCACCCCGCCATGGATCACATCCACCGCTTCGGGATTGCCCAGGCGCGCGCGCACCTTCTCCAGCAGATAGTGGAGCGTGTCCTTGGGCTCGGTGAAGATGATCAGCTTGCGGCGGTTGCGCGCTGCGTCGATCATCAGCTCGTCATCGAGAATACGGTTGAGCTGGGTCCATTTGGTATCCACGCCCGAGCGCAGCACGCCCAGCGCCATGGATTCGAGCCCTTTCAGTGTCTCGACCTCCAGCGCGAGCTGCTCGACCGTCTCCGCCGTCGTCGCGCCCGTGGAGATCAGGTCTTCGAGTTCGTCGACCTCTTCCTGGCCATATTCATCGATGTTGCCCAGCATGTCGGGATTGACCGCGGGTTCCGCGACCCCGGCGCGGCGCCCCTTGGCCGCGAGCCGCGCCTCGCCGAGTTCGGCTTCCAGCCGCTCGCGGCGACGCTTCAGCGACTGATAAATGGCGGCCGGTGACGAGGCGAGGCGTCGCTGGAGGATTTGCAGCGCGAATCCGACATTGTTGCGCTTCTTGTTGTCGCCGTCGGCGAACCGCTCCACCCGATTCATCTCGTTACGGACATAGTCGGTAACGGCGGTGTAGAGCGCGGCCTCCCCTTCCGAGAGCTGATACTTCACGGTGCGCGCGCGGCGGGGCGGGAATAGCGGCCGGCCGTCGAACTTGAGCAGCTCCTCCTTGGTCAGCCGCCGCATCATGTCCTCGGTGTCGGCGTAGTGGACACCGTCGCGGAACCGGCCCTCGAAGCGGTCGCCGTCGAGCAGCGCCATGAAGAGCTGGAAATCCTCTTCCTTGCCGTTGTGCGGTGTGGCGGACATCAGCAGCAGATGGCGGCAGATCTGACCGAGCTTCTGACCGACTTGGTAGCGGCGCGTGTATTTCACCTCGCCCCCGAAATAGGTGGCCGACATGCGATGCGCTTCGTCGCAGATGATCAGGTCCCATTCGCGCGCGCTCATGAGCTTCTCCTGAAGCTCCTCGTTTCGCGCCAGCACGTCGAGCCGGACGATCAGCCGGTCCTTGTCGCTGAACGGATTGCCCGAGCGTGAGGTCTCGATCATGTCGCGGGTAAGGATGTCGAATTCCAGATTGAACTTCTGGCCGAGTTCGTCCTGCCACTGCTCGACGAGGCTGCCCGGTGCGACGACGAGGCAACGCTCCAGGTCGCTGCGCGCGATCAACTCCTTGATGAAGAGGCCGGCCATGATTGTCTTGCCGGCGCCGGGATCGTCCGCAAGCAGGAAGCGCAGCGGCTGGCGCGGCAGCATCTCGCCATAGACGGCCGAGATCTGATGCGGAAGCGGATCGACCAGACTGGTGTGGATCGCAAGATAGGGGTCGAAATAATGCGCCAGCTTGATCCGGTTGGCCTCGGTGACGAGGCGCAACAGTTCGCCATCGGCGTCGAACGACCAGGGCCGGCCACTCTGCTCGACTTCGAGCCGATGCTCGTCGTCGCGGTAAAGCACGGTCTCCGCGACCGTGCCGTTATGATCGCGGTAGACGATGCTGATCGCCTGATCGCCGATCCAATCGACCGAAACGACCTGCACCGGCTGCGCGGAAGCGACGCCGCGAACCGACGCACCGTTCTTTATGTCTTCGAGCCTCGCCCCCATTACCCCGCGCTTCCCCCCTGTGTCTTCATAGCTGAAGCTCCGCCTTCTCTAGAGCGGCCTCGGTTTCCTTACGGTTTATTGTAACGATATGCTGTGTGCGAGCGCTTTGCTTGGCCGCATCGCCGAGCAGGCCAAGTCTTTTCAAGACATAAAACAGCATCGCGTAGCGAACCGACAGGACGCCATTGCCCTGATCCAGGCCATAGTCCTTGGCGACGACCTTCTTCTGACTCTCGGTCAGAGCAGGGTGCGGGCCGATGACCACATCGAAATAATTGTTCCAGAGCCAGTCCTGCTCTCCCGTCGCGCCGGGAACGCCGGTGGCACCAACCCCCAATATGCGCGGCAGAAGGAAGTCCTTGAACTTGTGCTCGAGGTGGCAATAGGCCCGGACATGCCAGCGGAAACCGTCATAGCCGAAGGCGTGTGGCGTGATCCTGCGCCAGATCGGGTCCGGGCGCGCCTTGTTCATCGACTGGTAGAAAACCTCGACGGACACGCCCTCACGCACCGCATCGAGAATCTTGCGCAGGACCTCGATGTCGATGTCCCGCTTGGGCGTCAGGGCCACATCGGCGCTGGGAAGCGCCGCGATCCAGGAATCATGAGAGGGAGCGGCGCCTTCGGCCACCGAGCGGAGCTGTCCGAGATAGACATATGGATCGGGATCGAGAAAGCGCAGGACGAACTTTTCGGCGGCGACGTAGCGCTTGCCGCGCGTGTCGTACTCCATGTTGCCGGGCGCCCGCTCTTGGTAGAGCGTGAGGTCCTTTGATGCCTGGGGAATCGATACGCCGAAAAAATCGACGATATCGGCGCGGTTGATCGATCCCTCCCAGAACAGGCGGAACTCAATAAACTCAAGCCTTTGCTCGACACCCCAGCGCACCAGCGACCTCCCATACGGATATAAACTATCCTGATCTTGACAGAAATACGTGTAGTTGATATACGCATTATCGTCACTGAGTCAATGGCGAGGGAACCGCGATGGCTGATAGATATGTCACCAAACACCCCAAGGGCTGGGCCGTGAAGGCGCCCGGCGGCGAGCGCGCGAGCAGCGTTCACCCCACGCAGCGCGAAGCCGAGCAGGCCGCCAAGCAGACGGTCCGCAAACTCGGCGGCGGCGAGGTCCGCATTCAGGGCCGCGACGGCCGCTGGCGCGATTCCGATACCGTCCCGCCTGGCAACGACCCCAATCCGCCCCGAGACAAGAAGCACTAGGCGGCGAAGATAGGGAGCGCGCGTTGAAACGGATCCTGACAATCGACGGTGGCGGCATCCGGGGCACGTTCCCGGCGGCGTTCCTTGCCAATCTGGAGCAGGATCTGGGTCAGCCGATCGGCCGCTACTTCGATCTCATCTCCGGCACCTCGACCGGCGGTATCATCGCCATCGGACTGGCGCTCGGCATGCGCGCGGCCGACATCCTCAAGCTCTATGAAGACCAGGGACCGGCGATCTTCGCGCAGACGCGCGGCGGGTTGGCCGGCTGGCTCGGCAGGCACCTGCGCAAGGGCCGGTGGCTATTCTGGGGACCGAAATACAGCGCGCAGCCCCTTCGCGATGCCCTTCGCAGCGTCCTGGGCGACCGCAAGCTCGGCGAGGCTCAGACGCGCCTGGTGATCCCTGCGTGGCATCCCCAGACGCAAGGCGTCTATATCTTCAAGACCGCCCATGACCCCCGCCTCCGGACCGACTACAAGGAGCTGGCGATCGACGCGGCGATGGCCACGGCAGCCGCACCGACCTATTTCGCGCAGCATGTCACCGCCAACGATGTCGGCCTGGTCGATGGCGGGCTCTGGGCGAACAACCCGACCGGCATCGCCGTGGTCGAGGCCATAGCGACGCTCGGCTGGTCCGTCGACGACATCCGGGTTCTCAGTATCGGGTGCCTTGAAGACATCAAGGTTGTCCGCGAGGCCTATGGCGCCGCCAGGCTCGCGCCGCAGCTTGCCAGCCTCTTCATGGCCGGGCAGTCTCACGGCTCCCTCGGCATCGCCCATATCCTTACGGGCGATCCGCACGACCGGCGCGCCATCTACCGCGTGTCCCAGCCGGTGCCCGACGGCTTTTATTCCCTCGACGACACCAGCCGCATTCGCAGCCTCAAGGACCGTGCCTTCGCCGAGGCGCGCATTCAGAAACCCATCCTTCAACCGCAATTCTTCGGCGCGCCCGCTGAGGAATTCATCCCTCACTACAGGTGACGCCATGACCGTGCATGACAAGCGGCTTGCAAAGTCGCACGACGATATTCTGGAAGCGATGGCGGATGCGCTCGACATCCCACCGTCCAAGTTCGAAGAGGCGAAGAACCGCTATGAGGCGATCGGCAACTGGCTCGATCGGCCCGAATCCTCCATTGCCCAGTACGACCCGTCGATCTCGCCGCAGGGGTCTTTCCTGCTCGGTACGGTGACGCGGCCGCTGACCGACACCGAGGAATATGATGTCGATCTGGTGTGCCGTCTCGAAGCGACCAAAGCCGACTTCACGCAAAAGAGCCTGAAGGAGGCGGTCGGCCGCGAAGTCGCCCTCTACGCCAGGGCGCATGGCATGGTGGTCCCTGAGGAGCGGCGGCGCTGCTGGACCCTGAACTATGCAGCCGGCGCTCAATTTCACATGGACATTCTGCCGGCTTTGCCCGACTCGCAGCGCTATCAGGTCAAGCTCCTTATGGAGGGCCACCGCGCGCTCGCGCAGGATGCTGCGTTGAGCGGCCATGCCATCGCCATCACCGACAAGACCCTGCCGCATTACGACCAGCCGACGGAGGATTGGCCGCAGAGCAATCCGACCGGCTATGCGGCCTGGTTTCGTGGCCGGATGCGCGTGCGCCTCACCGAGGCAAAACGCGCGCTTTCCCAGCGTGAGCGGATTACCGCCGTCGAGGAAATTCCCGACTACAAGGTGAAGACCCCGCTCCAGCGCGCGATCCAGCTCCTGAAGCGCCATCGCGACTGCATGTTTGCGGAGGATGGCGAACACAAGCCGATCTCGATCGTTATCACAACGCTGGCCGCGCACGCCTACAACGAGGAGCCCACCATCTCGGCGGCGCTGCAAAGCATCCTGACCGGCATGGATCGCTTCATCGAAGACCGCGGTGGCATCGCCTGGGTGGCGAACCCGGTAAACCCGGGCGAGAACTTTGCCGATAAATGGGCCGAGGAACCCAGGAAACGCGAGAACTTCTACCGCTGGCTCGATCAGGCTCGGCAGGATTTCGCGCTTTATCTGCGGGCAAGCACGTTCGACAAGGTGCCCGATCTGCTCCGGGAGCATCTTGGCGCCAAGCTGGTCGACAGCACGATGGCGGCGGTGATGCCGGCCGCGATCGCCGGCCTCGCGGCCCCGGCGATCGCGGCCAGCGTCTCCGACACCGAGGACATGGCGCGTGCCGGGCGCGCCGTCGAACAGATCAATCGCTCCGGGCCGCAGTCGAAGCCTTGGGCAAGGTCGTAGGCAAACCGCCCAACCTGCTGACGCTCGAGGAGGTCAAGGCCGCAATCGCCTTTGACCAGCCGAAGCTGCGCGCATCGGCGGACGGTGAGAAAATACATATCGGGGGCAGCTATCTCGTATTTGAAAAGGATGTTGGGCGATTAGATACTTGTTTGGACCACTGCACAGCCACCTAGCCTCATAGGTTAGCAAGGCTTGCCAAAAGGCCCCGCTCACTCCTTTGGGGGTGACGAGGCCTTCTTTTTGCGTGCGGGCTTCACTGGCTTGGCCGGCGGCCTCACGGCGAACAAGCCGGTAATCGCTTCGCCCGTTTTCAGCGGGGCAAGGCTGACAGGCTTTTCCTCAGGCACCGACACAATCCCGGTATGGGCGGGCCTTCGACCAGAGCCCCCGCAACATCTGGCCGTCTCCGCGCTCCCACGCGCCCGCAAGCTCTGCGGCCAACGTGTCGTCCAGCTCAAAAACGTCATTGCAGGGAAAGCCGACAGGATCGACTTTACCGTCACGCATAGCTTCAACCCTGTCCGGGTTAAGCAGGTATGCGAGCCTATTTTCGACCTCAATCGCCAGCCGGACGAGGGGCTGGCCGCCGGACGCTCTTGCCAAAACCTGTGGATAACTCACGGCCATTCTCCTTGGATTTCAGCCATTTTCGCAGGTCTGCGGGGTTACTCAATTGCTTTGTTGGCATTCATCCTTGACGGGCGGAGGCAAAAAGACGATTGGTATCACCGGCAACAGCTTGGCGAGGGACGTGGTATGAGCGAGACAATCGGAACGGACGGCGGGAAGCGAGCAATCCCGTACGTGTCCTTTGCGACGTTCGAGACCTTCGTGTCGGACCTCCGCGAGAACGGCATTCCGTCTCGCATCGACCGCAGCGTTCTGAAGCGCTTCGCAGGCGGCACCGCCTCGCAGCTTTTGACGAGCCTGAAGGCGATGGGCTTGATGGAAGAGAACAACGTGCCGACGCCGGCGCTTCGCCGGCTTGTTGAAGCCCACGCGACCGAGATGTGGAAGGATGAGATTTCCGACCTCACCTGCCGGGTATTCGAGCCCGTAACGGAGATGGACCTGATGACTGCGACGCCGTCGCAGTTCGCCGAGAAGTTCCGCGCTTCGTTCACCGGCGGGGAAGAGGTCCAGAGAAAGGGTGCTGCCTTCTTCTTCAACGCCGCCAAGATCGCCGGGATCGATGTGGGCTCGCGCATCTTGGCGAACAAACGCCCCAACAGCGGGCCGCGGAAACCGCGCTCGGCAAAGAAGGCCAAGTTGAAGGAGGAGGCGGTGACGCCCATCGATCTCACGAAGCCAAAGGACGAACAGGAGCAGCCTCGCAGGGCATTGCATCACGAACTGGTGGACATCCTTTCCAGCAAAATGAGCGATGAGGAGAAGAATGCCGTTTGGACGCTTGTCCTCTACCTCAAGGGGCTGGAGGCGTCCGAACCGAAGGAAAAATAATGACGGCGGAGGCCGCTACCAACGAACGCTCCGCCGCCATTCGATCCAAGGAGACACGCGATGAACGAGCCACCTTAGCTTTCCCGGTTGCCGCTGGCGTTGCAACCAGTTGCAATCGGCAGACGCCGCTAGGGCGTCAGGGGCCGGGGAGCAATCCCCGGCTCCACCCTTTGCCCCCGTGCCGAAATCGGTAGACGGGCCACAGTAGGACTGTGGTGGGCCACTCCGGCCCGTGCGGGTTCGAAGCCCGCCGGGGGCACTCAGCATATATGCGAGATAACGATGGCACTCAACTTCTACCCGCGCGCGGGACAGGTCTACATCGCTGACTTCAGCGGCTTCGTGCCGCCGGAGATGAATAAGAAGCGCCCTGTCGTGGTTATCTCGCCGCGCCTCCCCTACCGAGGCGAGATCGTCACCATCGTGCCGTTCAGCACTACGGAGCCGGTTCACAACCTGCCTTTCTGCGTGCGTCTCTCTAAGAACTATATGCCGGGCCAGGATGAGGCCATCCCGGTTTGGGCCAAATGCGATATGCTGCTGAACGTGGCCAAAGACCGCCTGAACGCCATCAAGATCGGGCGGCGAAAGTACGCTTATCCCCTCCTCAGTGAGGCGGATTTAGAGGCTGTTAAAGCAGGCGTGCTATGGGGCCTCGGCATGGGTACGTTGTTGCAACCTGTAGCGTGATGCACTACATATCCGTGGTACCCCGGTCATCGGGCTCTAAGACCTAGCTTGCTAGGCAGGTTGCCTAAACGGGCGATGACAAGCCCACTGGCAACCTTAGAAACTGTCAAGTCCGGAGCCCCGCCGAAAGGTGGGGCTTCGTCATTTTAGCCCACCAGCGCGGCGTAGCGAAGGCGCTTGCTAGGAGCGGTGCGAAGCACGCTCACGGCGCGGTCGCCGTCGGTCATTTTCCGGCTGTTCCAGCGACGATCAAACTCCGCCAGATAGCGGGAAAGATGCTTGTCGCTTACGTGGTGGAACGCGCCGATGATGCCGCGCTTCAGGAGGCTGTGATAGCTCTCCGCAAAGTTCGTGTGGAAGATGATCCCGCGCACGAACGTCTGGCTGTGATCGACCGTATGGTGGCTGTGAAAGTACTGATCTAGCCCGGTGTAAGACAGATGGGCGTCCGTCACGATGTTGGCCGACTGGTCGACGATAGGACGGGCCAGTTCCTGTAGCGTGCCCTTGCGGACGTTCGGAACATGCACCGTCTTAACGTCGCCCTCACGGTCGATCAGCGTCATCACGGCGGCTTTCTTGCCGGCCTGCGCGGTACGATTGCGGTGGCGGTTATTCTTCTTTTTGCCCCCTACGAAGGTCTCGTCCAATTCGACGATGGCGTCCGGGCCGGAACCAAGCATACCGGCCAGAGGCTCCTGTAACATCGCTTCGCGGACCCGGTGGCACATGAACCACGCCGACTTGTACGACAGTTTGAGCTGGCGGCTGAGCTGGTTTGCGCTCACGCCCTTCTTGCTGCTGCACATCATGTAAATGGCGTAGATCCATTTCCCGACCGGGATGTGCGCGCCCTCAAAGATCGAGCCGCTGGTGACGCTGAATTTCTTCCGGCAGGCGCCGCATTTCCACTGCTTGCGGACGGTCGGCTTAACCTCTCCGGTGCGCGCATCGCGGCGGACGTACGCAACCTCGTAGACCTTCTTGCCGCCTTCGCAGAGCGGGCACGTCACGTTGCCGTTCGGCCAACGAAGGTCGGCGAAAGCTTGCTGCGCGGCGGCTTCGTCGGTGAGGAAGCTGGCGATATCGGCGATGCTGTTCAGTTCCATGCCGATTATGTAGCACAGGATTTTGGTCCAAACAAGTACCTAATCGCCGGATGTTGTCTCGGCTCCCGGCGGACCGATCGCCGAATTCAACATCAGGATCGAGTTACCCGATCTCTATCCACGCCACGAACCCAAGGTTTTCGAGGTCGGTGGGAAAATCCCGCGCACGCCCGAACGTCACATCAATCCCGACGGCGATTGCTGTATTACGGTGTGGGAAAACTGGTTGGTCACAGCCGATGACCACTCCCTCGGCAGTTTCCTCAGCGGCCCGCTCAACGAATATTTTCTCGGCCAGTTCTGGTTCGAGAAAACCGGGAAATGGCCCTTCGGCGAAAGGGCGCACGGAACGCCCGGTCTCGAAGAAGCCTATGCGGATGCGCTGGGAATCCCGAACAGGCGGAGAAGCCTTCTCTACCATCTGCGGCTGCTATCCCAGGATTGGCCGAAAGGTCACTGGTCGTGCCCATGCGGAAGTGGCAAGCGCCTGCGCCATTGTCACCGCGACGAAGCGATGGCCATCCACCAGCGCGTTCCGCCGAATGTCGCCCGGCGCATGCTCCGCCGGCTGAATCCCAGGAAGGTAATGAGTACACACTCTCGCGCACATGCTGATCCGGGAACTGGCCCTGGAGCGCGGCTACAACGCCGCGAGTATTGGTAAATGTATATATGCAGACGTCGCGAATGCAGAGATCAAGCCGGATTTCTCATCCGAGCGGGGGAAATCGCCATCTCGATCGTTCCCTCGTGGTACCCGCCCTGGAAAAAATCCCGAAGTAGCAATGGATAGACAAAGTCCAGACCCAGCTTTTCCAGCGTATTCGCATATTCCATTCGACTTCGCTGGCGACGCAAGCATTGCTGTCGTCACTGAATGGCGGCCGACCTGATCGGTCGCTACCCCGACCGGCGTAACCGGCGGGGCTTCGGGTGGTGGGAGCGGCGCGGTGCCGCTCCGAAGCAGGAGCACCATCCATGACCAGAACCCTACTCCTCAATGATCTTCAGCTCGTCCTTCTCTCGACGGCCTCGCAGCGCGATGACGGCCGCCTTCTGCCGCCGCCGGACAGCATCGGCGACCGTACGCCCGCAGTAGATAAGGCTATCAAATCCCTCCTCCGGCGCGGCCTGGCGGCGGAACCCGATACATCGGATATTGGCGATCCGTCGCCGGCAGACAGGGACCGGATGATCGGTGTGCGGATCACCGCCGCTGGCCGGGCCGCCATTGGCGCAGGTCAGGACGAAGGAGAAGAAGATCGGTCATCCGAGAAGCCTGAGGAGAAGACTCATCCCGAGGCAGAATCTTCATCCCGCCCGGTCAGCAAGATCGGCACGGTGCTGTCGCTCCTTCGGCGCGATGAGGGCGCCACGCTCGATGAGATGGTCGCAGCCACGGGCTGGCTGCCCCACACCACCCGCGCCGCGCTGACCGGCCTGCGGAAGAAGGGCCATGTCATCGCGAAGGACAAACGCGGGGATACGACCTGCTACCGCATCACCGTGGAGGCATGATCATGGCCGGTGTCGATCATGCATTGCAGGAAATCGCGAGCATGTCCCGCACCGAGCTACAGGACCGGTGGGCAAAGCTCACCGGTCGCCCGGTGCCCAAACTCAGTATAGCTATGTTGCGCCTCGCGCTAGGCTACGAGTTGCAGGCCAGAGCAAAGGGCGGCCTGTCGCGCACTGCCCGGCAGCAGCTTGACGGATCGGGGGATGCGCGCCCCCAGGCGATGCCCCTCACGCCCGGCCTGCGGCTGGTCCGCGAATGGCAGGGCAAAGTGCATGTCGTCACTGTCGATGATGCCGGCGCGATCCACTGGAACGGGCAGCGCTGGAAAAGCCTCAGCGAGGTCGCACGCGCCATCACCGGTACGCGCTGGTCAGGCCCCGCCTTCTTCGGCCTCAAACAGCGAAAGGCAGCGGCATGAAGAAGGTCCGTTGCGCGATCTATACCCGCAAATCGAGTGAGGAAGGGCTCGAGCAGGACTTCAACTCGCTTCATGCCCAGCGCGAGGCCTGCGCCGCGTATATCCTCAGCCAGGCATCCGAAGGCTGGACGCTGCTGCCAGACGAATATGATGACGGTGGGCTGTCGGGCGGGACGCTGGAGCGACCGGCGCTCCAGCGGCTGATGAAGGACATTGAAGCCGGCAGGATCGACATCGTGGTCGTCTACAAGGTCGACCGGCTGAGCCGCTCGCTGCTCGACTTCGCGAAGCTGGTCGAGGCGTTCGATAAGACGAACGTATCGTTCGTGTCTGTGACCCAGTCGTTCAACACCACCAACAGCATGGGCCGGCTCACGCTGAACATGCTGCTCTCCTTCGCCCAGTTCGAACGCGAGGTCACCGCCGAGCGTATCCGCGACAAGATCGCCGCATCCAAGGCTCGCGGCATGTGGATGGGCGGGAACCCGCCGCTTGGCTACAAGCCCGATGGCAGGACGCTGGCGATCGTCGATGAGCATGCCGAGATCGTGCGACACATCTTCGCGCGCTACCTTGATCTGGGGAATGTTCGATTGGTTGTCGGCGAGCTGGCCTGCGAAGGTATCATTGCGCCCGAGCGCATTGCCAAGACCGGGAGGGCGACAGGTGGCCGTCCATTCACCCGAGGGCAGATTTACAAGCTGCTCTCCAATCCCCTTTACATTGGCGAGATCCATCATAAGGGTCAGGTCCATGCCGGAAAACACTCGGCGATCATTGATCGGGCCATATGGGACGCTGTTCAGCAGATGCTGGCCACCAACAGGCAGGGCGAAAGAACCGGCAGCAGAGTCAGTTCGCCTAGCCTCCTTGCGGGTCGCATCGTTGATCAGCACGGCGAGCCGCTGGTCGCCGTCCATGCCTGCAAAGGGAAAGTCCGCTATCGTTATTATGTGAGCCGATCACTCCAGCATGATGCAAACCGGCACGCCACTGATGGTCTGCGTATCCCGGCACGGGAAATCGAAGCGGCAGTGATCACCAGTGTTGCTGGGGCGCTCGATGATCCTCTGGCTCTGCTGACTCAGGCCGGCATAACGCTCGACAGTGATCGTCTGCGCATGATCTTCAAGAAGGCCGAACAGCTCGCGGCCTCTGTCCGTAGCAGGCAGCGTGATGTGATCACTGATCTGGTGAACAAGGTGGTCGTCCATCCCCATGAGATAGAAATCCGGCTATCGGTCGCGGCCTTGTGCAGGACTTGCACCATAGATCCCGCCAATAGTCCGGGCAGCATCTCCCTCACCGCGCCGGTTCGCCTCACCCGCACCGGGCGGGCCATCCGGCTGGTTCAGCGCGATGGCCGACCGATGTCACAGGGCAAGCCCGATCCCGGGCTCGTCGAGTTGCTGCGCAAGGCGCGCAGCTGGTGGCAACAGCTTGAGACCGGTACGGTCGACATCGCCACCATCGCACGCAATGAGAAGGTCAATGACTCATGGGTATCGCGCCTCGTCCGACTTAACTTTCTCGCGCCCGCGATCGTCGAAGCCATCCTCGCCGGAACCCAGCCGGCCTCGGTCAGCGCGACATCATTGCGAACCGCCAGTCTGCCGATCAACTGGGACGAGCAGCTCTCCATGTTCGGAATGTGATGGATCTCAGCCTGTCACGACACCTACGGCGCTTCGGCGCCGCTTTGCGTTTCCGGATCGGCAAAGACAGCCGATGCTGACTCACTCCGTACTGCCGAAATGGGCGACGGAGAAAAAGCCGCCAGAGCGACCAAATGTTGCTCCAGATACGCTCTCCGCAGACCGGACGACCTCCGCAAACGGCGCGAAACTGCGCCACTTTCCGGAGTATTTTCCTTTTATATCAATAACTTAAATATATGTGGCGGAGAGGGAGGGATTCGAACCCTCGGTACGGTTACCCGCACAACGGTTTTCGAGACCGCCCCGATCGACCACTCCGGCACCTCTCCGCAAATGAGGCCTGGGCCGCTGTGCGCGGCGACGCCCGGTCGAGCGAGCGGCGCGATTAGCCCAGGCGAAGCCGATTGCCAAGCCTCTCCTCGGCCGGGCCCGCCGCGCGCCCATGCGCGCCGTCCCCTGCCCGGCCGCAGCGCGCGCCTCGCTTGCGGCGGTCCGCGGCCCGTCCTACATTGGGGCCATGAGTGTCCCGGATCATTTTTCGCCTGGCGTGCCCGCGGTGGAGGCGCCGCCGATCGCGCATGCGCGCTTTTCGATCGGCGATGTGGTCCGCCACCGCCTGTTCGATTTCCGCGGCGTGATCTTCGATGTCGATCCGGTCTTCGCGAACAGCGAGGAATGGTATGAATCCATTCCGGAGGACGTGAGGCCGGCCAAGGACCAGCCTTTCTACCACCTGCTCGCCGAAAATTCGGATTCGTCCTACGTCGCCTATGTGAGCCAGCAGAACCTGGTCGCCGACGACGATGCCGACCCGATCGACCACCCGGCCATTTCGGGCCTGTTCGACCGGTTCGAGCCGGGGCGCTATCGGCTGAGGCCCGAACGCCGCCACTAAGCGGCAAGTCCGGTTGACAGTCGCGCCGGCGCTCTGTAGCAGCCCGGCTTTCCGCGTGCGGCGTGATTCCGCGCGCCAAGCAACTTGAAGAAACTGGATAGGCCCATGTTCGCAATCGTGCGCACGGGCGGCAAGCAGTATCGCGTCGCCGCCGGAGACAAGATCGTCGTCGAGAAGCTCGCTGGTGAGGCGGGCGACACGGTGACGCTGGACGACGTCCTGCTGGCCGGCGACGGCGGCGAGCTGAAGGCGACGAGCGGGCTGACCGTTTCGGCCGAGATCGTCGCCCAGGCGAAGGGCGAGAAGGTCATCGTCTTCAAGAAGCGCCGTCGGCACAATTATCGCCGCAAGAAGGGCCATCGCCAGCAGCACACGATCCTGAAGATCGTCGCGATCGGCGGCGAGAAGGCCAAGAAGGCCGCCGCGCCCAAGGCGGAGGCCGCGCCGGCCCCCGAGGCGTCGGAGGCGAAGCCCGCCAAGGCGGCGGCGCCGAAGAAGGCTGCCGCGCCGAAGGCGGAGGCGGCCGAGAAGGCCCCGGCGAAGAAGGCTTCGACAAAGAAGCCGGCGGCTGATAAGGCCGAGTAAAGACTTTCAAGGCATAGAGAAGACCCATGGCACATAAGAAAGCAGGCGGCTCGTCGCGTAACGGCCGCGATTCGCAGTCCAAGCGCCTCGGCGTGAAGAAGTTCGGCGGCGAGACGGTCGTCCCGGGCAACATCATCGTGCGCCAGCGCGGCACCCGCTACTATCCGGGCACCAATGTCGGCATGGGCAAGGATCACACCCTCTTCGCGCTTGCCGGCGGCCGTGTCGCGTTCCGCGACGGCAAACTTGGCCGCAAGTTCGTGTGTGTGGACATGATCGCGCAAGCGGCGGAATAAGGGCAGCCGAGGACGGGCTGCCCGCAAGGGGCGGCCCCAAGGTTCTCGAAATAGCGGACCGAAGTGAGGGAGAGGGTCGCCAGGGGTGACACCTCTCCTTTTTCGTTTCCCTCACGCAATTGTCGCCGGCCTGACATCCTTCGGGACCAAGGGCCGGCAAAGCCGAGAGGAACGAGCGATGTTCGCGAGGACCGAAAGACTGTTGCTGAGGCCCGGCTGGCGCGAGGACGCGCCGGCGCTCCACAAGGCGATCGCCGACGAGCGCATCGTGCGCAATCTCGTCCGTGCGCCCTGGCCCTATGCGATGGCGGACGCGGAGGCCTTCCTGGCCCGCGATCCGGCGCCGGATGCGCCCCACTGTCTCATCTTCCTTCGCACCGGCGGCGCGCCGCAGCTGGTCGGCGGGATCGGCTTCGGCCCGAAGGAAGGGGGCCGCGAGTTCGGCTACTGGATCGCCCGTCCGTGGTGGGGGCAGGGAATCGCGACCGAGGCCGGCCGCGCGCTCATCGCCAATGCGCGCGAGACGCTGCGGATCGATCGCCTGACGGCGAGCCATTTCCTCGACAATCCCGCCTCGGGAAGGGTTCTGGCCAAGCTCGGCTTCCGGCCGACCGGGGTGGCCCGGCCGCGCTACAGCGCCGGCCGGCAGGCCGAGGCGCCATCCCGCGAATTCGCGCTGGACCTCGCCGACGCGCAGGTGCCGCGGGAACCTTGTCCGATGGCGGCATGATCCGATCCTCCCCGGCCACGTCCGGGGAGGGTTCGCGTTAGATGGCGGGCGCCGGCTCGGCCGCGGCCTCTGCCCGCGCGATCAGCGCGCGATCGTCATGGTTCCAGGGGTGGAAGCCCGGAAGGAAGAAAGCGGCCCAGGCGCTGAAGATCTTCCGCAGCATCCCCGGCCGCACCCAGGCATGCCAGAGCACGCGCGCCCAGGCCTTCGGCCCGGTGATCCCGTCCTGGCGAAGCAGCTCGATCACGCCACCGGTACGATCGACGATGAAGTTGCGGGTGACGAACAGCATCACCTTCGCCTTCACCTTCCAGCGCTTGCCGCGCGACCAGTCACGTGTCGCGTGGAGCCACGTGTCGTAAGCCACGCCCTTGTGCTCGATCTCCTCGATCGAGTGCCAGCGCCACAGGGCTGCACATTCGGGGTCGGCACCGGCAAGGTGGCGCGGATCCTTAAGCAGCTGGTGCGCGAGAATCGCGGTGAAATGTTCGAGGCACATGGTGGCCGCGAGATTGACGATCGGCGGCCGGGCGCGGGTCACGGCGAGCCGCAGCTCGACCCGCTGCTCCAGCGGCGAGAGATCATATCCGGCATCGAGCGCGCGCCGGTTGAACTGCACATGCTCGCGGCTGTGCATCACCTCCTGGGTGGTGAACGCCTTGATCTCGGCCGCGAGCCGGGGCGGCGTACCCTCGCGGAACGCACGCACGCTCTCCACGAAATAGGCCTCGCCTTTCGGGAAGGTGGCCGACAGCGCGTTGTAGAAGGCGGTCGCGACCGGATCGCCATTCATCCACCAATGCGCCGTCCCCGCGCCCCGGCCGAAGCGGCGGTCGCGCGGCGTGATGCTGAGATTTTCGGGTGTTCGCGTGGGCATGCGGTTTGTATAGCCATCTATTGACATTCATGTCAATATACGCCGGGAACCGGGGTGAGATCCGCCCGTTTCCGTCGGCCCGAACCTTTCCAAGCGGTTCACCATCCTCTAGGCTCGCACGCAATGGCGGAGGAAGCGATCGACCGTGCCGAGGACGGAGCAAGGCCGTCCCGGAACGCCTTGTGGGTGAGCGCGGGGGCGCTGCTCGCAACGCTCGCGCTGATCGCGCTCATCTTCATGATCGCCTGGTCGAACCGCGCCCGCGACGATGCGCTGGGCTGGGAACGGCGAACCTATGACATCATGATGCGGACGCGGCTGATCGACACGTCGATCGCCCGTGCGGAGGCGGCGCTCGGTCGCTATGTGCTGGACGAAAACCAGCATACCGGCACCGATTATTATAACGAGTGGCGCAACGCCGATTTCCAGATCAACCAGATCCAGCGGCTGCTCTCGCGCGATCCCGATCAGGCGCGGCGGGTCTCCGACTTGCGGCGCCTGTTCGAGCAGCGCAACCGCGAGCTTTCGCCCGCAGCCTCGGCGGCCGAGCGCAGGACCGGATCGGGCGGGATCAGCCTGCTCTACCAGGCCGCCTCGTCGCAGACCCTGCCGCGGCTCCGCGCGACGCTCGATGCGATCGCCAGCGCCGAGCGGTCCAACCTCTCCGACCGGATGGAGCAGACCCAGGTCTTCGTCGAGCGCGCCGACAAATATACCGAATGGCTCGGCTGGCTCGCCATCCTGATCGGGCTCGGCGCGGTCGGGCTCGCCATCCTCGCCTGGCGCGCCTTCCTCGACAGTGTCCGCGCCCGTCGCGAGGCGGACAGCGAGGCGTGGCGCGCGCTCGGGCTCGAACAGGCGGTCGAGGCGCGCACCAGCGAGCTGCGCGAGGCCAATAACCGCCTCCAGGCCGAAATGATCGAGCGCGCCGCCGCCGAGGCGCAGCTTCGGCAGGTGCAGAAGATGGAGGCGGTCGGGCAGCTCACAGGCGGCATCGCGCACGATTTCAACAACATGCTCGCGGTCGTCGTCGGCGGCCTCGATCTCGCCCGGCGCAAGCTGCATGGGCCGCGTCGGGAGGTCGAATTCCACCTCGACAATGCGATGGAGGGCGCGACCCGCGCCGCCGCGCTCACCCGCCGCCTGCTGGCCTTCGCCCGGGCCGAGCCGCTCCTGCCCGAGTCCATCTCGCCGTCCGAGCTGATCGAGGGAATGCTGGACCTGCTCGATCGGGCGATCGGTGAGCGGATCCAGGTCGTGACGCGCTTCGCCGAAGAGCCCTGGACGGTGTTCGCCGATCCGACGCGGCTCGAAAACGCGATCCTCAACCTCGCCGTCAATGCGCGCGACGCGATGCCGGACGGGGGCAGGCTCACCATCGCCGTCGACAATATCCATGCCGCCGATCACGAGATCGACGATTTGCCCGCCGGCGACTATGTCCGCATCGAAGTGACCGACACCGGCACCGGCATCTCGCCCGAACATCTCGAGCGGGTGTTCGAACCCTTCTTCACCACCAAGCCGGTCGGCAAGGGCACCGGGCTCGGGCTCAGCCAGATGTTCGGTTTCGCGCGTCAGTCGGGGGGCCATGCGGCGGTCCAGTCGGAGCTCGGTCAGGGAACCAGCGTCACCCTCTTCCTTCCGCGCGACGCCTCGGACGCGGGCGCCGCCGCCAGGGCCGCGCCCAAGCCCGCCCGCGTTGAAGGCGATGAGCAGGCGGTCGCGGCCGGCGCGCATCGCGGCGCGCGTATCCTGGTGGTGGAGGACGATCCCCGCGTCGCGCGCTCCACCATCGGCGCGCTCGAGGAGCTGGGCTATCGCACGCTGTCGGCGTCCGGCGGTGCCGAGGCGCTCGACCTGCTCGGCAGCGAAGCGGACATCTCGCTGCTCATCACCGACGTGATGATGCCGGAGATGACGGGGACCGAGCTCGCCGCCGCGGTCCGGCCGCTCTATCCGGCCCTGCCGATCCTGTTCGTCACCGGCTATGTCGGCGAGGCGGGCGACGGCCTCACCGGTGGCGAGGTGCTTCGCAAGCCCTTCAGCGTCGCGAGCCTCGCCGCCGCGGTCGCGAACGCGCTCGACGTCAACGGACCGCGCCTCCCCGCAAGAGACGCGGCAGCAGAATGATGCCGGCCAGGATCGGGTGCCGCCGCTGCCACGGCGTCACTTCGATCTTCGTGCCCGCGTGGCGGTTGATCTTCCACGCGAGATAGTCGATCCCCCCGGCGAAGGTGGTGGTCGCCTTGGCGAGGCGCAGCGCGGTGAGCGCCTTTCCCTTGCGCTGCCGTCGGCGCCAGCGCCGCCGCGCCGCACCCGGCCGTTCGCGCGACACCGGCAGCGTCGCCAGCGCCGCCGTCCCGATCCGCAGATAATAATCCTCGTCGGCATCGACGATCGAATCCGGCCGCGCCGCGCGTTCGGCGCGCAACTCCGCGCCATAGGTCAGCGCGAAGCCGGCGCGGAAAATGGCGAGCGGATCGTCCCGGCCGGCCGCCATCGTCGGGCGGGTCAGCGCGAACAGGGTCGGCGCGGCCAGGGCCACCGCCTCGACCACGGTGGCGCGCGCCGCTTCGTCCGCCGCCCAGGCCAGCCGCGACGGCTGGGCGAAGCGGGCCCAGACCGAGGTGCTCGACGCCTCCAGCCCGCATTCGCGCGCGAAATCGGCCTCGCTCAGCACGGCATATTTGGCGGTGAGCCCGTCATGCGCGAACGGGAAGACATTGGGTGGCAGCACCCGGTTGGCGAAACCCAGCCAGCCGCGTCCATAGGCGCCCCGATAATCCGACACGATCAGGTAGAAATCGAGCATCAGCCCGTCGAGATTCTTCTCACGCAGGCACGACCCGTAGAACAGGACGGCGCGGGCCGCGCCCGGATAGAGGGCGGCGATCGCCGCCGCCATCGCTGCGGCGCGCGGATCGATGGGCTTCTCCAGCTCGACGGCGACGAGATCGCGCAGCGGCTCAGCCACGGCCCGCGCCTCCCATCACGGCGCCGCGCTCAGTGCGATCGGCAGAGCGCGCTCGGCCGCTCCTCCTCGCTATTGTCGTCGTCATAGCAGACGAGGATCGTCCGCCCGTCGCGGCTGATCTCCAGGATGTGGGCGGCGAACCATTGGCCGTTGCCTGACCAGACCGCGTCGATCGCACTGCCCGGCCGCCAATCGAACGGCTTGACCTGGTTGTCCGGCCGGATCTCGCTGGTGCCGTCGTCATACTGGATCGCGATGCTGTTTCCGTTGAGGCTGTGGACGGTGCCGGGGAACCAGAGCGGCCCGCCCTCCCATTGCGCCAGAATGCGATCGCCCGGAAGATAGCCCATGTTCCCTCCCCCTTCGGCGCCATCATCATAAGGCGCCGCGGCGAAGTCGCAACGCCTAGGCGGCAAGCCTCAGGAAGGGCACCGGCGGCGTCGGCCGCAGGACGATCGGGCGCTCGTTGTTCGCTTCGAACAGCTCACCGTCCAGGATCACGTTGGACCGCGAGCCAGCGATCCTGATCTCGTCGCCGCGTTCCAGGTGGACGCCGCGCACCACGCCGCGACCCAGCCGGCCGCGGATCGCCGCGACGAGGGCGCCGAGCAGCGCCGGCAGGCTGCGCTCGATCACGAGGAGCTGCATCGATCCGATATTCTTGTCCGCGCCCGGCATCGAGCCGCTCAGCAGCAGGCGCTGGAGCGTCGTCACCATCAGGAAGGCGAAGCTGCCCTCGAGCGTGCCCTGGCGATGCACCGACACCTCGATCGGGCGCGGCGCCAGCGGCAGGAAGCGCAGCCACCGGCCGACGAGCACCGAGAACAGGCCGACGACCAGCGCGATCGCATGGGCGAGGCCGTTGGGCAGGCCCAGCGGGTAGATCTTGTTGCGGCAATAGAGCATCGCATCGGCAAGCCCGGCGCCGCCGAGGAACATGCCGAGCACCGGGCGCCCATCCTCCGCGCCGCTCGACAAGGCGATCAACTCGCGCGAGACGATGTGCGGCGCCATGTCGGTGCGCGCCAGCGCCAGCACGCGCTCCAGCGCCGCGATCGGATCGCCCGCCGCGCCGAGATCGTGGGCGATGAGGTTGGTCTTGCCGTTGGGCAGCACCGCGACCGGCGGCGCCTCGCCGAAATGGCCGCCATGATAGAGCTCGGTCAGCGCGGCCTGAACGGTGCCGTCGCCGCCGTTGATGACGAGCACCCGCGGCTTGACCCGCGCGATCGCCCTCAGCGCCGCACCGATCTGGTCGACATGCTCGACCTCATAGTGGAAAACGTCCGGATTGGCGGCGCAATAGCTCCGCACCCGCGGCAACAGCGACTGGTTGCCGGTCGAGCGAGGGTTGGAGAGGAGCGCGACCAGCGTCATCGTCTATCCGCGCACCGGGTGGATCGAGAGGCCGAAGCGATAGTTCAGCACCACGTTGACCGGCGTGACCCCGCGACCGACGTCGATCGCGACCGCGTTCACATTCGGGCGAAGCCGGGTCAGCGACAAGGACGGGTTGCGCGAGAAGCCGGCTCCGTCGTTCCAGCCCGAGCTGCCGTTGCCGTCGACATCGTGGCGGACCGCGATCGCATAGCGGCCCGGCGCCGGCGCATTGACGCAGAACCGCATCGGCCCGGCGCCGCCGCTCACCGGCAGATCGATCCGCTGGAGATAGCGACCGCGGGCCAGGAATTCGTCATTGGCGCGATAGAGCTGGACGCGGATGCGCCCGGTGCGCTCCTTGAACCCGTTCACGCTGACCAGCACGGCCGACTGGCCGGCGCCCGGCCGGCAGGCCGCGGCATCGGGGCCGAGCACCTGGGCGAAGCCCGGCGCGGCGGCGAACGCGATGGCGAGGAAGAACGCCCCTTTTGCCATCTTTTTCAACATGACCACATCACTCCTGAAGGCTATAGGCGGCGCGGCGCGCGGGGCACCGCCGTTGTTTCACAGCCCCTCTCGTGCGAGATCGGAAAAGGTTGCGGCCAAAATGTGGTCATGGAGCGTCTAAAAGTTGAGGCTTGGCACCCAGATCGACCGCTATCTCGCGAGGCTGATCCTCGTGCCGCTGTTCGCGACCCTGGTGCTGGCCGCGATGCTGCTGCTGCTCGAGAAGATGCTGCGGCTGTTCGATTTCGTCGTTACCGCCGGCGGGCCGGTCAATGTCGTGTGGCGGATGCTCGCCGATCTGCTCCCCGAATATCTCGGGCTCGGCATTCCGATCGGGCTGATGCTCGGCGTGCTGCTCGCCTTTCGAAGGCTCGCCTTGTCGTCGGAGCTGGACGCGCTGCGCGCCGTCGGCCTTGGCTACACCCGGCTGCTGGTGGTGCCCTACGTCTTTGCCATCGCCCTGATGATCCTGAATTTTTTCATCATCGGCTTCGTCCAGCCCTACGCACAATATTCCTATCAGGGCCTCCGCTACGAGTTGCGATCGGGCGCGCTCGGCGCGTCGATCAAGGTCGGCGATTTCACCAATATCGGCCGCCGCGCGACGCTTCGCGTCGATCGGTCGGAACGCGACGGGACGGAGCTTTACGGCGTGTTCCTGCGGACCCAGACCAATGACGGGAAGACCTTCGCGGTCACCGCCGATCGCGGTCAGTTTCTCGCCACCGACGATCCCGACGTGATCCTTTTCCGCCTCAACACCGGCCGGCTCGTCCAGGACCAGCCCGGCTTCCGGGCGCCGCGAGTCCTCCGCTTCACGCAATATGATTTCCCGATCAACCTGCCGGCGATCGAAACCTTCCGTGGACGCGGCAACGGCACGGAGGAGCTGACTCTGCCCGAGCTGGTCCGCGTCGGGCACAGCCCGGCGCCGCGTGAACGGATCAATGCGACCCGCGCCAATTTCCATTTCCGGGTGGTGGAGATCGTGATGATGATGCTGCTGCCGCTGCTCGCGGTCGCGCTCGCCGTTCCGCCCAAGAGGTCGACGTCGGGCCTCGGCATCTTCCTGGCCATCGTCTTCGTGGTGACGCTCCACAAGGTGAACCAATATGCCGAACGGATGGGCGCGATCGGCCGCTTCAACCCGCTGATCGCTGCCTGGACGCCATTCATCTTCTATGTCGCCATCGTCGGCTGGATGTACTGGACCATCGCCTACAAGCCGGGCGGCCAACCGATCGCCGCGCTCGAACGGGGCTTCTCGTGGATCGCGCGCCAGGCGGGGCGCCTGGTCCGCCGCCGCGATCGCCACGCCAGGCTCGCGGCCGCATGATCAACCTCAAGTTCTTTCCGTCGCGCCAGATCGCGCTTTATGTGGCGCGCCTGTTCTTCACGCGCAGCTTCGCGGTGCTCGGCGGGCTCGTCGTCATCCTGATGACCCTCGACCTGCTGGGCACCAGCAGCCAGATCCTCGCCCATCCCGGCAATGGCGATGCCGAACTCTGGCGCTACGTCGGCCTTCGGGTGCCACAGCTCATCACCCGCTTCCTTCCGTTCGCGGTGCTGCTCGGCACGCTCATCACCCTGGTCGGGCTCAACCAGCATAGCGAGATCATCACGATGAAGGCGGCCGGGATTTCCGCGCACCAGATCATCGCCCCGCTCATCATCGCCGGCCTGCTGGTCGCGATCGTCAATTTCGGCTTCAACGAGCGCGTGACGACGCGCGCCAGCGCCGCGCTCTCCGCATGGGAGGCGGTCGATTATGGCGCGATCCCCCCGGCGACGCGGGTCCATTCCAATGTCTGGGTCCAGAACGGCGACGATCTCATCCTCGCGCGGCGGGTCAGCGGCGGCGGCGGGCAGGTCCGTCTGGACGGCGTGACCCTTTACGACCGCACCGGCGGCACCCTCCACCGCATCGTCGACGGCCGCAGCGGCCTGTGGAGAGGTGGCGAGCTCGTGCTCGGCGACGCCACCGAATTCCTCGTCGATACCGGCCAGCAGAGACACGCCGACCGGATCAGCCTCGGTCGCGCGATCCGTCCCAACGAATTCACCCTCGCCAGCGCGGATCCCGACGAACAGGATTTCCCCCAGCTTCGCCAGTCGATCGTCGCGCTCGAAAATGCGGGCCGGCCGACCGCTTCGCTGCGGGCCGGCCTGTGGCACAAGCTGTCGGGACCGCTCTCGACCGTATTGATGCCGCTGCTCGCCGCGGTCGCCGCCTTCGGCCTCGCCCGCTCGGGACAGCTGTTCGTCCGCGCGGTGATCGGCATGGCGCTCGGCTTCGCCTATTTCGTCGCCGACAATTTCGCGCTGGCGATGGGCAATTTCGGCGCCTACCCGCCTTTCCTCGCCGCCTGGGGCCCCTTCCTCCTCTTCCTCCTGGTCGGCGAGACGGTGCTGATCCGGACCGAGGAATGAGCGAGGCACCGGCGGACGCGCCGCCGAACAGGGACGCCGTCACACGCGGCGATGTCGCCCGCGGCGCCGGGCTCGCCGGCCTCAGCCGCGCCGGCGCGCTGATCGAGGCGCTGTCGCAGCCGCTCTACGTCTGGCTGTTCGGGCTCGCGACCTACGGCCTCTACGCCGCGATGTGGAGCGCGGTGAACCTCGCCGAGAATTTCATCGATCTGTCGCTGACGACGGCGCTGCAACGGATCGTGCCGACGCGCGGCGACGAGACTCAGGCGCATGGCGCGGTCAAGATCGCCATTCTCGTCGCGCTGGCGCCGGCGCTGCTGATCGCCCTTCTCGTCTCGATGAACGCCGATTGGGTCGCCGGCTTCATGTCTGCCGCGCCGAAGGATCGCGCCCAGCTGCCGATCGCGGTCGCGATCTTCGCCTGGACACTCCCCTTGTGGACCTTCATCGAGGTGGCGACCTCGGCGGCCCGCGCCCGCCGCGCCTTCGGCCCCGAAATCCGCATCCGCATCTTCTGGGAGCAGATCGCCCGGATCGTCTTCGCGACCGGCTTCTTCTTCCTTGGCTTCCACTCGATCGGGCTGATGATCGGCCATCTGTGCTCGCTCGCCTTCACCGCGGCTTTGTGCATCCCGCTGCTGCGACGCTATTATGATCTGAAGCTGGTCGTCCGCGCGCCGATCAGCGCCGCGCTGTTCCGCGAGACGGTGCTGACCGCGCTCGGCCTGCTGCCCAGCGCCTTCGCGCGCCGCGTGCTCATCGATGCGCCGACGGTGGCGCTTAACCTCATGCTCCCCGGCGCGCGCGGGGCCGACGCCGCCGGCCTGTTCGACATCGCCCGCAAGCTATCGACCGTCACCTTCCTGGTTCGCCAGGCCTTCCAATATGTCCTTGGCCCGCTCGCCAGCGCCCAGGCCCATGCCGACCGCGCCCGGCTCGGCCCGATCTACCATTTCTCGAGCCGCGTCTCGACCGCTTTGGTCGTCCCGCTCGGCGGCCTCCTCGCCTTCGGCGGCGTCGACATATTGAGCGTCTATCGGCCCGAGGCGATGGCCGCGCTGCCTTTGCTCTACATCCTCGTCGCCGGCCGCGCGATCGAGGCGATGGTCGGCCCGGCCTCGGTGATCGTGGAGATGACGGGGCACCGCCTCCTGCCGCTGGTCAACAGCCTGATCGCCTTCATCCTCTGGGGCGTCCTCGCCTGGCTGCTGGTGCCCGTTCATGGCGGCATCGGCATGGCGATCGCGGTCGCGGTCGCGACCGTCGCCTCCACTTATGCCGCGACGGTGGAGCTCCAGATTTCCGACGGGCTGAACCCGTTCGGCTCCCGCCTCCTCGGCGGCCTCGCCGTCGCGCTCGCGGGGGTCGCCGCGATGTGGGGCGTGGTCCAGCTGACCCACGGGCCGATCCGCTTCGCGCTGGTGGTGGCCTTGTGGGCGCTCACCAGCCGTTTCGCGCTGCGCTACGGACTGACCCGCGACGATCGCTTCGCGCTGGGCGGCTTGTCGCGCGTGCTCCGGCTCGTCTGACCCGCTGCCGGCCCGTCCTGCCCGCGCACCGGCCGGCCGGCGCCGCAAAACCGCCTTATTGCCAAGCCATTGCGCCATCCCATATCGACATGTTGAGGCCCGCCTGCCTTGCGCCGGGCGCCAGAGGAATAGACACGTGAAGACCGTCCAGCCCCTTCGTTCCGGCTTCTGGAACCGCGAGCATCATCTCGACAAGATGAGCTTTCGCGAGCTCGTCATCGCCTATTTTCAATATCCGGCGATCGTCGCCTATCTCGCCTGCGCGGTCGTCGCGATCGGCGTGTTCGCGTGGCGTCCGGCGCCGCTCGCGCCGAGCCTGATCGCGGTCGCGGCGGCGAGCTTCGCCTATCCGCTCATCTGGTATGTGCTGCACCGCTGGGTGCTGCACAGCCGCTGGATGTACAAGATGCCGCTCCTCGCCTCGACCTGGAAGCGCATCCATTACGATCATCACCAGGACCCCAATCATCTCGAAGTGCTCTTCGGCGCGCTGCACACCACGCTGCCGACGATCGCGATCGGCGTCATCCCATTGGGCGCGGCGATCGGCGCCTTCTGGGATGCCCCGCTCGGCGGCGCGGCGATCGCCTTCGCGGCGGGCCTGATCACGACCTGCGTGTACGAGTTCGTCCACTGCATCCAGCACCTCGCCTACAAGCCGCGCAACCGCTTCCTCGTCGAGATGAAGCAGCGGCACATGGAACATCATTTCCATGACGAGGACGGCAATTACGGGATCACGACCTTCTTCTGGGACAAGCTGTTCGGCACCTATTACCAGCGCGCCCAGCGGCCGCAGAAGAGCCCGACCGTCTTCAACCTCGGCTATACGAGCGAGGAAGCGGCGAAATATCCCTGGGTGTCGGAGCTGTCGGGCGGCGTCGCCACCGGCCACCCGCGCCGCCGCGCGCGGAACTAGGCGGCTTTCCGGCCGGAAAAGTCCGGCCGTTCGATCCGGTTGTCGATCAGCCACTTCGCCGTCGTCTCGAGGTCGGCGGCGTCGTGCACGTCGTGGCACCCCTGGGTCTCATAAGGCAGGATGCGCGATCCCATGCACGGCCAGGGCGCCTGCCCTTGCGGATCGAACACCGCGCGGCGGCCGCGCAGCACCCAGAAACTGTGGTCGAAGAAATAGGCGGTCGGCAGGTCCTGCCGGTTGGCCGAGACCGTGCCCGCCTCCTCGACGAAGGGCGAAAGCGATCCGTCCGCCGTCAACCGCTTGGCGCGCATCGGATGATAATCCGGCCGCTGGTGGGCGGGGACGACTGCGGTCGCCTGCGGATTGGCGATCAGGAGGTCGATGCACGCGTCGATCTGCGCCTCGCTGATCGTGCCGACATTGGCGTGCTGGACGACGAGGATGTCGATCGGGCCGTCCTGCTCCATGCGGGCGAAGGCGTGGCGGACGGCGTCGGTGCTCTGCGCGGTCGCGGTGGCGAGCTCGGCCGGTCGGGCGATGGGCGCATAGCCGGCGATCGCGGCGGTCTCGAGGATTCGCGGGCAATCGCTGCTGCAATAGAAGCGGGTGACATGGCGGCTGCGCCGCGCCGCCGACGCCGACCAGAGCAGCAGCGGGACGCCGAGCACCGGCAGGATGTTCTTGTCCCTGAACGAGCTGCCGCCGCGACCGATCATCAGCGCCGCGACGCTGGGCCGCCTCTCCGCCCCGCTCATGCGGCGGCTCGCAGATATTTGTGGTGCTCGCTCGGATTGACCGCCTTCACCTCGGAGCCGACCAGCTCCTCCGCCTCGCGGATCCTGGCGACATAGTCGCGGAAATCGGGCGTCGAGAGATCGACCGCGACGGCATCGAAATGCGCCCAATCGGTGTTGCCGAGCTTGACGTGCTTTTCCACCATCCGCGCGCCGGCCGCGACCGCGAGCGCCGAGGCGAGCCAGCCGAAATCATGGCTCGAATAGCCGGGGATGAGCCGCGGATGGGCCTGGGACAGCGCATGATAATGGCGAACGACGCCGATATTGCAGTCCGCCGCCGGCGTCGGATAGGCCGAATTGCACTGGAGCAGATAAAGCGCTTCGCACCTGGTGAAGCGCGAGAGCACCCAATCCTCATAGGCCTGGTCGGTCATCCCCGTGGACAGCACGACGCCGCCGCGCCAGCCCTCCGCCACCGCGGTCAGATAATCGCGATGCTCCGAAATCGTGCTGGGCAGCTTGATAAGGTCCGGATCGAACTGGCGGATGAAATCGAACGATGGCCGGTCGAGGATCGAGGCGAACCAGCCGATGCCGAGATCGCGGCAGAGCGAATCGACGAACGCGAAATCGTCAGCGTTCAATTCGAGCTGGTAGCGGTAATCGGCGAAGGTCCGGCCGAACGGCGAGACATAAGGCGATGCCAGCTGCTCGGCCGAATAGAAGGTCGCGACGTCGCGTTTCTGGAGCTTCACATAATCGGCGCCGGCGGCGCGGGCGGCGCGGATCATCCGCTCCAGCCGGTCGCGATCGCCGAAATGATTGGTGGTGAGCTCGGCCGTGACCGCGACCTTCGGCTGCGCGGCGGCCTCGCCGGTGCGCGCGCCGAAGCGCCGGTTCAGCGCCTCGCCGTCGATCTGCGAGAAGGAACGGTTGCCGACATGGACGATGTCGATCTCCGAATCCTTCAGCATGTAGAGTGCGTTGAGGAAGAAGAATTCCTGGAATCCGACGCGGAAATAGCGATCGGCGCTGTTGCCCGGCGCATAATCGCGGCCGACGGCGCGGGCGAGGCCGGCTTCGGCCTGGAAATCGAAGCCGACCATGTAGACGGTCTGCCGCCGCCCGCGCGCCGCCGCGACCATCCGCGCCATCCGCAGCGCCGAGAGGAAGAGCACCTCCTCGATCGCGAAATCCTCGCCAAGCAGCCGCTGCATCATCAGGTCGCCGCCGTCATTGCCCATCGGCGCGAACGGCGCGTCGAGCACCTCGCCGCGCGCAGGGCGGAAGCCGGTCGAGGTCACATAGAGGCGCGAGCGCAGGCCGTTGCGGACGAGCGAATCCTCGACCCACTTGTCGTGGAACAGGGTGATGTCGGCCGGGGCGATCCGCTCGGCATCGTTGACGGCGATGACCAGCGCGCCGGCCAGCACCTCCGGCGCGATCGCGTCAGCCGACGGCCCTTTGCCGAGGATGAAGATCGTGTCGGTGCTGTATATCGATGCGATATCGGCGATCCGGCTCGAGAAATGATCCGTCATATTCTTCCCCATCGACGGTGACGGCGCAGCCATGCTCGAGCGCCAGCATCAGGCCGGCGGCGAGATCCCATGAACGGGCGCCTTTCGGGTTGGTGAACCGCGCGAGCGTGCCGCGCACGACATTGTAGAGATTGAAGACCGCGCAGCCGAAGATCCGCCCCTCCGGCGTCTCCGCGAGTCCGGTGCCGATCGCCGCCGACCAGGAGGACGAAAAACCGGCGATCCGCGACTGGAAGGGCTCGAACCGGTCGCCGCTGGCGAGATGGTCGCCAAGCTCGGGCAGCATCAGCAGGCTTCCGCGATGGGCGCGCCCTTCCCACAGGCTCAGCGATGTGCCCCACAATTTGAGGCCGGAGCAGAAATTCTCGGTGCCGTCGATCGGATCGAGGATCGCGACCCAGCCCTCGGCGGGCGCCGGGCCGCCGGCATAGCCTTCCTCGCCGATCAGGGTAAGGCCGGGGAGCCGCGCCGCGAGCCAATCCGCGATGCGCGATTCAAGCAGGATATCCGCCTCGGTCACCGGGCTTCCGTCCGCCTTCCAGCGCACCGCGCGGCGGCGCGCGAGCACCTCCGGCAGGCTGTCGGCGACGAGCCCTCGAACGCCGTCAAGCAGGGCGGCGGCGTCGCTCATGCGGCCATGCGCTGGTAGCGGACGTTGCGCAGCCGCAGTTGCCGCGCCCGGCGGCGACGGAATGTATCGAGATTGTCCGCCCAGCGATCCGGGTTGAGCGGCCGGCGGATGAAATCCATGATCTCCGCCGCGCTGAGCTTGCGGTTGGTGAGATCGACGGCGCTGTTGGCGATGTGAAAGGCGAACCAGCGCTTCAGCGTCGCGGCGCAGGGCGGCGTCGCCCGCCGCTCGCGCACCGCCGCCGCAAAGGCGTGGAGATCGCTTTCCATGTTGAGCCAGGGCGCGGTCGCATGGCCGGGCGGGCGGATCATCGGCACGCCATAATAGCCGAAGACGAGGTGGCTCTTGCTGAGATCGAGCACCGCGCCGTCGCAATCGCGGGCAAGGATATCGGTGGCGTTCACATCGGGAATGTCGAAGCGGATCAACGCGGCGCGGCTGCCGAGCGACGCGATCCGCGCCTCGATCGCGCTGTTGTCGGCATGGCGTTCGTTCACCGGATGATTGGTGAAGGCGAGGAAGACGTTCTCGTCGAACGCCTCGACGACGCGGTCGACGAGCACCTGATTGTCGGCGAACAGGCGATGCGGGACGGTGAAGCTCTCCGCCAGTTCATATTCGAGCGGCACCGCGATCACCGTGCGATCCGGATCGACGCCGAACCGCTCGCGCCACGAGGGTGCCGGGCCGTTCAACTCCTCCTCATAATCCGCCCAGATATCGGCGAACGCCGCGTCGAGCATCGCGCCGAGTTCGTCGCCGAGCGGCGGCAGGTTGCCGAACTCGAAGACCCGGGTCGTGAAGATGACCGGATTGCCGCTGTTGGCGAACGGCGCCGCCGCCCCTTCCATGATGAAGCGGACGGTGCCCGGAAAGGCGTGGATCACCTCCGGATCGGCGCAGCGGCACAGGACATAATCGGGATCGATCGCGGCGGCGAGCGCGCGGACGTCGGCATGATCGGTGCCGTGATTGCGCAGCGCGCGATTATTCTCGCCATCCAGGATGTGCCAGCCGATCTCCGGCCCGTCGGCAAAGGCCATGAGCTGTTCGCCCGACAGGCCGGTTCCCTGCCATTCGGGCGGCACCATGATATGCACTTCATGCTCGGTTGCGAGCTTGCGGGCGATCGGCCCGACGATGTTGTTGAACCACCAGCAGGTGACGTTCGGCAGATAGAACAGGATGCGTGCCATTCCGGCCCCCCAAGATCGCGCGCGCCGTTTGTCGCCGGAACTTCTTTCGATGTGGTAAAAATGGTGTTCACCATCTGCGGCCGGCGCCGCGCGGTGGGCGGTGACAGCGCCGCGGCGAGCCGCTACCAACGCCGGCCATGAGCCAATCCCCCGTCGCCGTCCGCCCCGTCCGCAGCAAGGCGGACAAGAAGGCCTTCATCGACCTCGCCTATCGGCTGAATGCGGACGATCCCAATTGGGTGCCCCCGCTGAAGGACGAGGTGAACGGCCTCATCACGCCCGACAAGAATCCCTGGTTCGAACATGGCGAAGCGCAATTCTTCCTGGCCGAGCGCGCGGGCAGGATCGTCGGCCGCATCTCCGCCCAGGTGGACAGGCTCGTGCTCGAACATATGGGCGCCGGCCTCGGCCAATGGGGCATGTTCGAGGGCGAGGACGAGGAGACGTTCAGGGCGCTGATCGCCGCCGCCGAGGGCTGGCTTCGCGAGAAGGGCATGACCCGGTCGATGGGGCCGTTCAGCCTTGGCATCTGGGACGAGCCGGGGCTCCTGATCGAAGGCCACGATCATCCGCCGATGGTGATGATGGGTCACAACAAGGCGGCCTATGAACCGTGGGTCGAGGCCGCCGGCTATGCCAAGGCCAAGGATCTCTACACGTTCGAGCTCGACGTCACGAAGCAGTTCCCACCGCTCGTCCAGCGGATCGTCGCCGCTGGCGAGAAGAACCCGCGAATCCGCCTGCGCGATGTCGACAAGAGCCGCTTCGACGAGGAAGCTGCGCTGATCCTGTCGATCCTCAACGATGCCTGGTCGACCAACTGGGGCTTCATCCCGCTGACCGACGCGGAGATCGCCTTCGCCGGCAAGAAGCTGAAGCCGATCGTGTTCGGCGACATGATCCGCATCGCCGAGCTTGAAAGCGACGGCGTCTGGGAGCCGGTCGCCTTCATGATGACGCTACCCGATCTCAACCTGCTGATGAAGGATCTTGGCGGCGAGCTGTTTCCGTTCGGCTGGGCCAAATTGCTGTGGCGCCTCCATCGCAAGCGGTTCGCGCAGGCCCGCGTGCCGCTCATGGGCGTCGTGAAGCGCCTTCAGGCGAGCCGCCTCGCCAGCCAGCTTGCCTTCATGCTGATCGAGACGATCCGTGCGGGCACCGTCGCGCATTACGGCACGACGCGCGGCGAGGTCGGCTGGGTGCTTGAGGATAACGGGCCGATGATCTCGATCGCAGAGGCCATCGATTCCAGGCGCAACCGCACCTATCGCATCTACGAAAAGGCGCTTTGAGCGGGCACAGGCGCGCTTCGCCGCACAGGGCACTTGGCGCGCCTCGCTTCTCGCCGCTATGATCGTCAGACCTGCGCCAGTTGGGGATGGCCGATGAAGTCTGGATCCGTGCTCCTGTTGCTCGCTCTGCTGCCCGCGCTCGGCGCCTGCGACAAAATCATGCCCGGCGCCTCGGGAAACAACAGCGCCGCCGCAAGCAACCAGAGCGGCGGGAACAAGCTGGGCATGGCTGGCGGCACCGCCGGCGGCGGCCCGGTCAGCGACGCGGGCATCACCGACAGCCGCGCGCTGGGCGGGCTCGGCGGCGCCA
The DNA here is from genome assembly GCF_007995055.1 of Sphingosinicella ginsenosidimutans. Taxonomy (NCBI): domain Bacteria; kingdom Pseudomonadati; phylum Pseudomonadota; class Alphaproteobacteria; order Sphingomonadales; family Sphingomicrobiaceae; genus Allosphingosinicella; species Allosphingosinicella ginsenosidimutans. Next base: position 531,042 of record NZ_VOQQ01000001.1, read on the forward strand.
ATGGCGATGCGATGGCCGACGGAGGGGGCAAGCCGACGGGCCCCGATGCGGCGATCGTCCCGACATCCTCGTCCGATCCCATCGACCCGCGGGCGCTGGTTGGGCGCTGGGGCGATTTCGGCAGCTGCGCCCAGCCGATCGACATGCGGGCCGACGGCAGTTTCACGACCGCCGATGGCGGACGAGGGAACTGGACCCTGAACGGCGACTCGCTGAGGTTGAACGGCCCGGGCGGCAATATCGACCTCAGGCTGCAATCGGTCACGCCGTCGCAGATCATCCTGGTCAATCCTGATGGTTCGGTTGGGAGGTCGCAGCGGTGCTGAACGCTTGGCCGATAAAGGCGCGCGGCCTGGTTGCCGCGCTCGTCCTGCTCTCCGCCTCGCCCGCCTTCGCGCAGGCGCAGGGCGGCAAGGTCGCGCCGTCGGCCAGCAGGCTCCTGCCCGACGGCACGCCGCCGCTGCTCGCCGGGCGCTGGGGCGACAATGGCGACTGCAAGCAGGACGTGCTGCTGCGCGAGGACGGAACCTTCCAATCCTATACCGGCGGCGAGGGTCGCTGGAGCGTCGAGTCCGACGTGCTGACGATGGCCGGGGCCGGCGGCGAGGTCCGCTTGCGCGTGGTGGAGCTGGAGCGCGACCGAATGACGGTCGAGAATGATGACGGCTCCATCGGCCATTCGCAGCGCTGCGACGGCGGCGTTCCGGCGACCGGCGAGGCGCAGGCCCAGAACTGAGTCGCCGCGCCGGACCGGGGCCTGCGGGCGTCCGGCCACCTTCGCGACTCGCCCGATCCATGCTAAGGATATGATCGGCACGCGCGACACGGTGAATCTTGCTGCCGGAGCACGGGTTCGGCCCCCAGGCCGACCGAACGCTTAAGTGGGGAATGCAAGTCCCACCGCGGGCCAGCGATCCGTTGGATCGTCGGCCGCGTTTCCTGCCCTCCGGGGCGGGAAACGCGGAAGCCGCCTCAATCCGTCAGATCGATCCATGTCGGCGCGTGATCGCTGGCCTTCTCCCGACCGCGATACTCCTTGTCGACGCCGGCATCGGCCAGCCGGTCCGCCGCCTGTGGCGACAGCAGGAAATGATCGATGCGGAACCCGGCGTCGCGCTGCCAGGCGCCGGCCGTATAATCCCAGAAGGTGTAGAGCGCGCCCTTGGGATAGCGGGCGCGAAGCGCATCGGTGAAGCCGAGATTGACGATCCGGCGCAGCGCCGCGCGGCTTTCGGGCTGGGCGAGCGCGTCCGTCGCCATCGCCCGCGCGGAATAGACATCATCCGGATCGTCGGTCGGGATCACGTTCCAGTCGCCGGCCAGGACGACCGGCTTTTCCTCGGCGAGCAACTCCAGCGCATGGGCGCGAAGCCGGTCCATCCAGGCGAGCTTGTAGGCGAATTTCTCGGTGCCCACCGGATTGCCGTTCGGCAGGTAGATGGACGCGATGACGAGATCGCCGACCTCGGCCTCGATATAGCGGCTGTGCGTGTCGTCGGGATCGCCGGGAAGGCCCATGCGCCGAAGCGTCGCCGGCGCCTTCGGAGTCAGGATCGCGACCCCGTTGAACCCCTTTTGCCCATGCCAGACCGCCTCATAGCCGGCGGCGCGGATGTCCTCGATCGGGAAGGCATCGTCCTGGCATTTGAGCTCCTGCAGGCAGACCGCCGCCGGCTTCTGCTCGTCCAGATATTCGATCAGCCGCGGCAGCCGCGCGCGGATTCCGTTGAGATTGTAGGAGACGATCTTCATGCTCAGCTGCCTAGCATTGCCCGGCGTTGCGCCAAAGGGCCGAAACATTGCCCAATGCAGCGGCAAGCGATAAGCTCCCCACGTTCACGCCGAGGGGGCCCGGGCCATGAACGATCATCCCGTATTGCACGCATTTCCCAGGCGGCCGATCGCGCTCGTCCGCGATCCGGCGAGAGCGCGACGGCGCCTCGTGCTGCTGATCGGCGCCCTCCTGCTCTTAGTGCCTCTGATCTGGTTCGCCGCCTCGACCCTCCATAGCCGCGCGCTGCGCGCCGACCTGAGGGCGCGCGGCGTCCCCGCAGAGGTGATCGATGCCCAGGGCAATTGCTATTCTCGCCGCAGCATCAGCGGCAACACCCCGCGCGGCTGCAATCTCGACATCCGCTACCGCACCCGGGAGGATGACACCGAACGCTCGGCCAAGGTCTACCTGCCCGGCGCGGCGCCGCTCGTCTTCGCGCCGCCGGTGCTCTACGATCCGCAGGATCCGGCGCGGGTGATGACCAAGGCCGACGTCGATCGCGGCGATCCCTTCATGAACCTCGCCGTTCCGCTCGTCCTCTTCACCGTCCTGCCGCTCGTCGCCTTGCTCGTCTGGTTCGCGACGGGGGACGGGAAGCTCAGGAAGGCCGCCGCGGCGCCGAGGCCCGGCATCGTCCCGATCCTGCGCGCGACCCGCGACCCGCGCACCAACCGGCTCCAGCTCTTCTTCCCGCGCCCGGGCGGCGGGCCCGACGGCGCCGCGACCTTCGCAAGCGGCGGGCCCCTGCTCGTCACGCCGCCGGCGGGGGACGCGGAGGGACGGCAATGGGCCCTTGCGCTGCTGGCGGAGAAGGACTGGCCGTTGCTGCTCGACGAAGGGCTGTCGCGGCTCGATCTCACGCCCGAAGAGCGCGAGTCGATCCTGCGCGCGGCGCGCGGCTAGACGGAGAAGCTCGTTCCGCAGCCGCAGCCCGACTGGGCGTTGGGATTGGCGACCTGGAAGGCCGCCCCGCCGAGGCTTTCGACGAAATCGACGGTCGAGCCGCGCACCAGATCGAGCGAGACCGGATCGACCGCCAGCACCACCCCGTCCCGTTCGGCGGTGACATCGTCCGCGTCGACCGCGTCGGCAAGGCCGAATCGATACTGGAAACCGGCGCAACCGCCGCCGTCGACCGAGAGGCGGAGAATCGCCGGCTTGCCCTGGCGCGCCGCGATCGCCGCGACCCGCGCCGCCGCATTGGGGGAAAGTGAGATATCGGCCGCTTCGCTCATCGAACGAAGATAGGATGGCCACCGCGCGCTGACCAGTGCTTGTGCGCCGCGCCCGCTCGCGTCATAGGACCGCCAACCGACGCCGCCGGAGCCAGCCCACATGAAAATCCAGGTCTTCGTCACGCTGAAGAACGGAGTGCTCGATCCCCAGGGCAAGGCGATTCACCATGCCCTCGAAGGGCTGGGCTTCGCCGGCGTCAATGATGTGCGCGCCGGCAAGCTGATCGAGCTCGACCTCGCCGACGACGTGGCCGACGAGACGGTCGAGGACATGTGCCGCAAGCTCCTCGCCAATACGGTGATCGAGAATTTCCGCATCGTGCGGCCGGAGACGGCGGCGTGAAAAGCGCGGTCGTCGTCTTTCCCGGCTCCAATTGCGACCGCGACATGGCCGAGGCGCTGCGGCTCGTGACCGGCGAGGCGCCGACGATGGTCTGGCACCGCGAGAGCGACCTCCCCGCCGGGCTCGATCTCATCGCGATCCCCGGCGGCTTTTCCTACGGCGATTATCTGCGCTCGGGCGCGATGGCCGCGCAATCGCCGGTGATGCGCGCGGTGAAGGAGGCGGCCGATCGCGGCGTCTTCGTGCTCGGCGTGTGCAACGGGTTTCAGGTGCTCACGGAAGCGCGCCTTCTTCCCGGCGCCCTGATGCGCAATGCCGGCATCGCCTTCGTCGGCCGCGATGTCGCGATCAGCGTCGAAAACAGCCAGTCCGCCTTCACGTCGCGCTACGCCGCCGGGGAGACGATCTCCGTCCCGGTCGCCCACCATGACGGCAATTTCCAGGCGGACACGGCGACGCTCGACCGGCTCGAAGGCGAGGGCCGCGTCGCCTTTCGCTATGCGGCCGACGTCAACGGATCGGCGCGCGGCATTGCCGGCATCCTCAACGAGGCGGGCAATGTCCTAGGCATGATGCCTCACCCCGAACGGGCGGTGGAACCGGCGCATGGCAGCGAGGCCGGCCGCCGTCTGTTCGAAGGCCTGCTCGAAGGGATCACCCACCCGGCCTGACCATCGCGCACGCAAAAATGCCGGGGCGGTGAAGTTTGCGCCCTTGCATATAATAAGCATGCTTACTATGTTGCAGCGCGGCATGGAAAACTTCGCGTTCGAAATCTCCGATACCGCGCGCCTGATCCGGCGCGAGGCCAACCGGCGCGTCGCCTTCCTCGGCGCGACGCGCGCGCAGTGGCGCGTGCTGAAATGGCTTGCCCATACGGGCGGGAATTTGCGCCAGATCGAGCTGGCCGACGCGCTCGACGTCGAGCCGATCTCCCTGTGCCGGATGATCGATCGCCTCGAGGAAGCGGGGCTGGTGGAGCGGCGGCGCGATGAAGCGGACCGACGGGCCTGGCGCATCCATCTGACCGACAAGGCGACGCCGATCGTTGCCGAGCTCGACGCCGTTAGCACTGCCTTCAATGCCGACATTCTGACCGGGATCCCGGCAGCGGACCGGGACGTCGCCAGGCGCGTTCTAGCCGCGATCCGCGAGAAGCTCGGCAGATTCGAACAGGGACTTGAGCAAGCATCATGAGTGAAGCCGATCCGAAACTGCCGACCGAGACCATCCTGACCGAGGAGGTCGCGGCGGAGCCCCGGCGCCGTCGCAGCCCCTGGCGGCTCGTCATCATGCTGTCTGTGCCGATCCTGCTGCTCGCGGTGGGCGGTTATTTCTGGCTGACCTCGGGGCGCTACGTTTCGACCGACAATGCCTATGTCCAGCAGGACATGGTCTCGGTCGCGCCGGAAGTGACCGGCATCGTCGCTGAGGTGTTCGTCCACGAAAACCAGCCGGTTCATCGCGGCGATCTCCTCTTCCGGCTCGACCAGCGCCCGTTCCGGATCGCGCTCGAGCAGGCGGAGGCGCAGATGGCGAGCGCGCAGGTCCAGGTGGCCCAGCTGCGTACCCAGACCGCCGGCACCGTCGCCGACATTGCGGGCGCCGAGAACAATCTCGCTTATGCCCAGCGCGAGTTCGAGCGTTATGCGGAGCTGCTGCGCCGCGGCTTCACGACGCGCGCCGCCTATAGCGACAAGCTCCATGACGTCGAGGAAGCGCGCGAGCGCCTGGCCAATGCGCGCGCCGCGCAGGCGAACGCCCAGTCGGCCCTCGCCAATGGCGGCACCGACAAGCAGCCGGCGGTCCTGCAGGCGCGCGCGGCGCGCGATCAGGCGCTGCTCAACCTCGCACGCACCGAAGTCCGCGCGCCGTCCGATGGCGTCGCGACCCAGGTCGATCGGCTCCAGGTCGGCGCGACCGCCGTTTCCGGCGTGCCGATGGTCACGATCGTCCGCGGCGGCACGACCTATGTCGAGGCCAATTTCAAGGAAACCGATCTCACCAACATGTATGTCGGCCAGCCCGCCGAGGTGACGCTGGACGCCTATCCGGGCGAGCGGTTCCGCGGCCATGTCTGGAGCATCGGCGCCGGCACCGGATCGCAATTCTCGATCCTTCCGCCGCAGAACGCGACCGGCAACTGGGTGAAAGTCACGCAGCGCGTGCCGGTCCGCATCTATATCGACGGCAATCCCCAGCGGCCGCTGATCGCTGGCCTCTCCGCCGATGTTTCCGTCGACACCAGGGAGCGGCCGCCCGCGCACCCGATCATGCCGGTGCAGCAGCAGCAGATCGGCCAGCCCTATCGCGGCGGTCCGCAGCCCGCGGCGCCGCCGCCGGGGACGGTCGTCGGCCAGGCCCCGCCACCGCCCACGCCGAGATCCCAGCCGCAGCCGGCCGGCCGCTGACCCATGGCGGGGCCCGCCCACCACAGTTACGATCTGGATCCGACCCAGAAGCTGCTCGTCACGGTCGGCGTGATCGCGGGCATGCTGATGCAGGTCCTCGACACGACGATCGCCAATGTCGCCCTGCCCCACATGCAGGCGAGCCTGGGGGCTACCCGCGACACGATCAGCTGGGTGCTGACCTCCTATATCGTCGCCTCCGCGATCGCGATCCCGATCACCGGCTGGCTGTCGGACCGGGTCGGGCGCAAGCCGCTCTTCATCTGGTCGGTCCTCGCCTTCACCGTGGCGTCGCTGCTGTGCGCGATCGCCACCTCGCTCACTGAAATCGTCGTCTTCCGCGCCTTCCAGGGGGTCGCCGGCGCCTTCCTGGTGCCGCTCGCCCAATCCACGATGTTCGACATCAACCCGCCCGAAAAGCATGGCCGCGCGATGGCGATCTTCGGCATGGGGGTGATGATCGGCCCGATCCTCGGCCCGGTGATCGGCGGCTGGCTGACCGACAGCTACAACTGGCGCTGGGTGTTCCTCATCAACCTGCCGGTCGGCATCGTCGCGGCGCTGCTGATGCTCCGCGGCCTGCCCGATACGCAGCGGGTGAAGCGGCCGTTCGACATTTTCGGATTCCTCCTCATCGCCTTCGCGCTCGCCGGCCTCCAGCTCATGCTCGACCGCGGCGAGCAGAATGACTGGTTCGCGAGCTGGGAGACGATGATCGAGCTCGGAGTCGCGATCGGCTGCACCTGGATGTTCATCGTCCACATGGCGACGAGCCGAACCCCGATCTTCGATCCGATCATGTTCAAGGATCGCAATTTCGCGGCCAGCCTGGTCTTCATGGGCGTGACGGGCGTGATGCTGCTCGCCGGCCTCGCGCTGCTGCCGCCCCTGCTGCAGAGCCTGTTCGGCTATTCGGTGCTGCAATCGGGGTTCCTCACCGCGCCCCGCGGCGTCGGCACCTTGGTGTCCATGATGATCGTCGGCCGTGTCGTGGGTAAGATCGATCCGCGGCTCATCATTCTCGGCGGCATCGGCCTGATGGCGCTTTCGCTTTGGCAGATGTCGGGCTTCAGCCTGGAGATGGATTCACGGCCGATCATCGTCAGCGGTGTCATCCAGGGCTTCGCGCTCGGCTTCATCTTCGTGCCCCTGAACACGATCGCGTTCGGCACGCTCGATCCGCGTTACCGCACGACCGGGTCGGCGCTGCTCAATCTTTCGCGCAATGTCGGCGGCTCGATCGGGATTTCGGTGGTGACGGTGCTGCTCGCGCAGAATGTCCAGATCAGCCATTCGGACCTCGCGGCCCACATCACGCCTTATTCGATCCCGCAATTCCTGCAGAATGTCGTCAACGCCGCGCCCGGCGTCACGGACACGGCGGTCGCGATGGTCGATGCCGAAGTCAACAGGCAGGCGCTGATGATCGCCTATATCGACGATTTCAAGCTGATGATGATCATCAGCCTGTTCGCGATGCCGCTGCTGCTGCTGCTCCGCAAGGGCCGCCAGGGCGGCGGCGGACATGCGGTGATGGACTGAGCAGGGTCAGTCGAATCTTGCGATCCACTGCTCGACCACGGGCGCGATCGCGGTGCGCCAGCGGCCGCCGTTGAAGATGCCGTAATGGCCCACCCGCTCGGCGAGGTGATATTGCTTCATCCCCGCCGGCAACGACCGTGCGAGCGTGAGCGCGGCCTTCGTCTGGCCGATGCCGGAAATGTCGTCGCGCTCGCCCTCGATCGCGAGGAGCGCCGTGTCCTTGAGCGCGGCGGGATCCACCCGGCGACCGCGATGGGTCATCTTGCCCCTGGGCAGCAGGTGGCGCTGGAACACGACATCGATCGTCTGGAGATAGAATTCGGCCGTCATGTCGCAGACCGATCGATATTCGTCGTAGAAATCCTTGGTCGCATCGGCGCTCTCCTCGTCACCATCGACGAGGTGGCGGAACATCTCCCAGTGGCTGACCAGGTGATTGCCGAAATTCATCGCCATGAAGCCGGTGAGCTGCAGGAAGCCCGGATAGACCTTCCGCCCGGCGCCCGGATAGAAATAGGGCACGCGCATGATCACGTTGCGCTCGAACCAGGCGAAGGGGCGCTGGGTCGCGACGGTGTTGACCTCGGTCGGCGCCTTGCGGGTGTCGATCGGCCCGCCCATCATGGTCAGCGTCTTCGGCCGGCACGGATGGGCGTCCGCGTTCATCAGGCAGGCCGCGGCAAAGGCCGGCACCGCCGGCTGGCAGACCGCGAGCACATGCGCGCCCGGCCCGATATGCTCAAGGAAGGCGACCAGATAATCGACATAATCGTCGAGATCGAAGCTGCCTTCGTCGATCGGCACCAGCTTCGCGTCGCGCCAGTCGGTGATGTAGACGTCGTGGCGCGGCAGCATCCGCTCGACCGTGCCGCGAAGCAAGGTCGCATAATGGCCCGACATCGGCGCGACGATCAGCAGCTTCGGCCCGCCGTCCACGCCCTCGCGGCGGAAATGCTTGAGCTGGCCGAATGGCTTGCGCAGCGCGATCTCCTCGCGGACCGCGACCTCGCGGCCCTCGACGATCGTGGTCGCGATCCCGAAATCGGGCTTGCCGCGCGGTGCCGCCGCATGGGCGAAGACGTCGAGCGCGGAGGCTGCGATCGGCCCCATCGGCGAATAAGCGAACGGATTGACCGGGTTCTGCATCCAGCCGGCGCCGATATTGGCGAGCGTGCTCGCGCTGGCGAGCAGCGAGCGCTGGACCTCATAGGCGTCGTAAAGCATGCACATTCTCTCCCCGGTGAACGTTCTATGGGCGTCGATCCCCTGCAGGTCCATTAAAAATGCTGCATGCGCACAATCGGCTCCGTGCCGCCATTGAGGGCAAGGGGCCGCGCTGCTAGGCGATTTCGATGGCTGCACCGCGTCCCGAACCCGCGCCGCTCCGCAAGATCGGCAACCTCCGCATGGTCTGGCGCAGGATGCTCGATTATCCGGGCATCCTGGTTGCCGCCGGGCTGTCGCTGCTGGTCGCCGCGCTCGCGACCCTCGCCATACCGGACGGCCTGCGGCGCGTGATCGATCGCGGCTTCGGCGCCCAGGGCGGCGGGCTCGATCTCGCCCACACTTTCAACTATCTCTTCATGATCGTCGCGGTGCTCGCGGTCGCGACCGCGTGCCGTTTCTATTTCGTCTCCATCCTGGGCCAGCGCGTCGTCTCCGACGTGCGCAGCGACGTGCAGGACAATATGCTCCGGCTGGAGCCGCGCTTCTTCGAGGAAAACCGGCCATCGGAAATCGCCTCGCGCATCACCGCCGATACGTCGGTGATCGAGACCGTGGTCGGATCGACGGTCTCGATCGCGCTTCGCAACATCGTGGTCGGCGTCGGCGGCACGATCTACCTGCTGACTCTCGCTCCGGAGATGACGCTCGCCTTGCTCGTCGGCCTGCCGGTTGTCGTCGTCCCGATCGTCCTTCTCGGGCGCCGGGTGCGCAACCTGTCTCGGGCGAGCCAGGATCGGATCGCCGATCTCGGCTCGATCGTCGCCGAGACGCTGGGCGCAATGAAGATCGTCCAGGCGTTCGGCCAGGAATCGCGCGAGAGCCGGCGATTCCGCGACGCCGTCGAGACGGCTTATGAGACCGCGCGGCGCCGCATCCTCGTTCGCGCCCTGCTCACCTGCATCGTGATCGCGATGCTGTTCGGCGGCATCACCCTGCTGATGCGCCAGGCCGCCTTCGGCGTGTCGGACGGGACGATCAGCGGCGGCACGGTCGCCGCCTTCATCACCACGGGCGCGCTCGTCGCCGGCGCCCTCGGCGCCTTGACCGAAGTCTATGGCGATCTGCTGCGTGCCGCCGGCGCCGCCGGCCGGCTCGGCGAGCTGCTCGCCGAAGAGCCGCAGATCCGCGCTCCCGCGGCGCCGGTCGCGCTGCCGGAGCCGGCGCATGGCGCGCTTGCGTTCGAGTCGGTCACCTTCCGCTACCCGACCCGGCCCGAGGTCAGCGCGCTCGACGATTTCAGCCTCGCGGTGAAGCCGGGCGAGCTGCTCGCCGTGGTCGGGCCGTCGGGGGCGGGCAAGTCCACCCTCTTCAACCTCGCCCAGCGCTTCTACGATCCGAGCGGCGGCGCGGTCCGCATGGACGGCGTCGATCTTCGCGAGGCCGATCCGGCGGTGGTGCGCGCGCGCATCGCCTATGTGCCGCAGGAGACGGTGATCTTCGCCGCCTCTGCGCGCGACAATCTGCGCTACGGCCGCTGGGACGCGAGCGACGAGGCGCTGTGGGCCGCCGCCGAGGCCGCCAACGCCGCCGAGTTCCTGCACAAGCTGCCGCAGGGGCTCGACACCTATCTGGGAGAGGGCGGCGCCCGCCTGTCCGGTGGCCAGCGCCAGCGCATCGCCATCGCCCGCGCGCTGCTCCGCGATGCGCCTTTACTGCTGCTCGACGAGGCGACCTCGGCGCTCGATACCGAGAGCGAGCGGCTGATCCAGGCCTCGCTTGAGCGCCTGTTCGAAAGCCGCACGACGATGGTCATCGCCCACCGCCTCGCCACCGTCCGCGCCGCCGACCGGATCGTCGTCATGGATCACGGCCGGATCGTCGAGGAAGGCACGCACGACCAGCTCAACGCGAAGAAGGGGGGGCTCTATGCGAGATTGGCGCGGCTCCAGTTCGAGGGGCTGGCGGCTTGAGCCTCCTGCGATCACCCGGGAAGCGCCACGCTCTAGGGCACTAAAGGAGCTTGTGGGACGACCGGCGGTGTGACCCCGATCGCTCGCCAACCGGCTTCCATAAGTGCGTCGATATTCCCTAGAGCGCGCCTGGCACAATCTAACCGCAGCGCGTCGCTCTGCTGCACCCGCATTATGTTCCACAATCGAAGGCCGGCGTCGGTCCGGAGGAAATCGCGAATCCGCGTCAACTGCTCCATGCTCAAATAGGCATAGGGCATTGCCACGCATTCGATGAATCGCCGCTGGTTCGTAACGCTGCGCTGCATCAGGTCGGCGCGCAAATATCCTTGCAGAATATCGTGATGCCTGGACCACCGGCGGCTGCCGGGCCGGATTCCTACGTTGTGCAGCATGTTGTTGGTTAGCTCCCGCGCATGCCAGTCTGCATAGGTTGCAAGCTCGAGATTCACGAACGGATGCTCCTCCAGCATCGCGACCGCGAAGGCTAGATTCTCCGGCTGCGGAGGAATTGGCGGCGGAGGCGTAGCCGACGACGCCGTTTCGGCCAGAGCCGCCGCAAGAAGAAGGGCGATCCACCGCATGCCTTCTTCTCTCATGAAAATCGTTTCGAAAACCTGAGTGAGACGGCGATGGTGGATCGAAACGCCTCCTTCAAGGAAATCTCCAAAGAAAAAGGGCGGCGCCGAGGCACCGCCCTTTTGTTTGCATGATAAAACGGCGCCTCAGAATTCGTGGGCGTAGGCCTCGTTGCCGACGAAGCCCATCGCCGTCACGTTGGCGCGCTTGGCGACGGCGAGCACCTCGTCCACCGTCTCGTAGCGGGCCTGCGGATCGGGCTGGAGGTGAAGCTCCGGCACCGGGGTCATCGTCGTCGTGATGTCGAGATACTGGCGCAGCTGCACCAGGTTCACCGGGTTGCCGTTCCACAGGACGGCGTCGTTCGGCATGATCACGATCTTGTTGCGGACCGGCTCGATCGGCGGCGGATTGCTCGGCGTGTTCTGCGGCAGATCGAGCTTCACCGCGTGCGTCTGCACCGGGATGGTGATGATGAACATGATGAGGAGCACCAGCATGACGTCGATGAGCGGCGTCGTGTTGATGTCCATCATCGGATCGGCCGATTCAGGATTGAGGGTAGCTGCACTCATTCTGATTGCTCCTGATTCGGACCGTTACAGCGAGCCGTGCGGCGGCGGCTCGGAGATGAACCCGATCCGCGGATAGCCCGCGCGCTGCATGACGGAGATCGCGCCGCCGACGCAGCGGTACGGCGTATTGATGTCGCCGCGAATATGGACCTCGGGGATATTTTCCTCGTTGATGTTCCCTGCCCCGCCGACCGAGCGGACATAGGCCGCCAGCGTGTCGGTCGCGCGCTGGAGGAGGCTGTCAGCGGTCTCCGGGTGGAGGCCCCAATAAACTTCGCATCGCCCGTCCACCGCGCGCACCGAGAGGTTCACGTCCTCGGGCTTGTTCTGGTTCGCCACGAACTCGACCTTGGGCAGCGTCAAGGGAACCGTCTGCAGCACCACGGGAACGGTGATGAGGAAGATGATCAGCAGCACCAGCATGACGTCCACGAGCGGCGTCGTGTTGATGTCGGACATCGGTGTTTCTTCACCGTCCCCGGATTCGCCGACCTGCATTGCCATGATTCGCGTTCCTATCCTGAACTTTCCGCCGTCTTGAGCGGCGGCAACGGACGGCGGGACCTGCGGTGAGGCCCCGCCGCCGGATTGGCCTTAGGCCTTCTTCGGTGCGGTGGTCGCGCCGGCGGCCGTGCCGGCAGCGGCCGGGCGGGACGCCGGGGCGGCCGCGGTACGGGCCGCGGGAACTGCCGGACGAACCGCGCCACCCGACATCATGTAGCCGTGGAGATCGTTGGAGAAGCGGCCGAGCTCCTCGACGATCGCCTTGTTGCGGCGCATCAGCCAGTTGTACTGCATGACGGCCGGAACGGCGACGGCGAGACCGAGCGCGGTCATCACCAGCGCCTCACCGACCGGGCCGGCGACGGCGTCGATCGAGGCCTGGCCGGCCGCGCCGATCTTGATGAGCGCGCGGTAGATGCCGATGACGGTGCCGAACAGACCGACGAACGGCGCGGTCGAACCGACGGTGGCGAGGAAGGCGAGGCCGGTGCCGAGCTTCGCGGTGATCGCGCCCTGGGTGCGGCTCAGGCTGCCGAGCATCCAGTCATGCTGATCGACCGGGTCGGTCAGCTTGGAATGCTGTTCCTGGGCGAGAAGGCCGTCGTCGACGATCTGGCGATAGGCGCCGTTCTTGTCGAGCTTGTTCGCGCCTTCCCGCAGGTTGGCCGACTGCCAGAAGGACGTGCGCGCGCGGCGGCCTTCCTTGATGATCTTGTTCTGGTCGATCAGCTTGGTGAAGAAGATGTACCAAGATCCGAACGACATGACGGCGAGGATGATGACGGTCGCCCACGCGATGATGCCGCCCTGCTGGAGGGCCTGAACAAATCCGAAATCGGCATTCGGGTGGGGAGTCGCGCCGCCCGGAGCTGCTGGTGCTGCCATTTTCAATTCCTTCTGACAAAAATAACGGGTTGTCTTTGTATCACTGAGCCGGAAGCACCCACCGGACACTGCTGCTGACCGTGTCGCTCGTGGGATTGTCGTTGCTGTCGTGCGCCGGCGTGAACCGGGCGCGACTGCGGAGGATCCGGCAGGTCGCCGAGTCGAGAGTGGTCGAGCCGCTCGATCCCGTGACCTCGCAATTCGCGACGCGGCCGTCGGGGCCGACCGTCAGCCTGAACCGCGTCGTGCCCTGCTCCTCGTTGCGGATCGCGCTCGGCGGATAATCGTCATCCGAGAAATAGGAGGTCAGATTGGCCCGGGCCCGGGCCGGCTGGACGACCCGCGGAGGCGGCGGAGCCGGCGGCGCTGGCGGAGCCGGCGGCGCGGTCGGCGTGATCACCGGTGGCGGCGCGACCTGGACGGTCTGGATCGGCGGGGCCGGCGTGTTGACCCGGACCAGCGGCGGCGGCGCCACGACGGGCGGCGGCTGCACCTGCTGCGGCTGCTGCGGCGGGGGCGGCGGCTGCTCTTCCGGCGGCGGCGGCGGCTCGGTGACGTCGAAGGTCTTCAGGTCCTCCATCGCCTTCTTAGCAACGCTGTAGGCAAGGCCGGTGACCAGCGCGTAGCCGAGCAATGCATGCAGGATCGCAACGCCCACGATCGCGGACAGACGGCCGCGGGACATGCCCTGATTGTCAACGTACGACATTAATCAGCCGCGCTCCCTCTCATTTTGTCACGGAACCCGCCGACGAAGGCGCGACGAGGCCGAATTTCGATGCATCCATGCAACAGTCCATGGCTGCGGTCGGTGTCTCTATCGTGACGATTCCGCTGACGCAATCCTCCCCTGATTCGTTTTTGAGTCAAGGATTCCATGCAGCTATGGACCGTTCAGATTCGGGCAGGTAGAGCTTTCTTCCATGCGCACGCATCGCCTCGCCGTCGCCGCCGCGCTCGCCTTCGCGCTTGCGCAACCACTTGATTCTCAACAGCTTCCCCAAGGCTCTTCAGCGCCAGCCGAAGCGACGATGGGCTATGCGGACCTCGCCGATCTTGCGCTCGCCGCGCCGATCGCGGCCCATGTCAGGGTCTCCCGGGCAAGCGCGCTGTCCCGTCGCGAAGCGCCCGACGTGCCGCCCGACAAGCGGAGATTCCTGTTCACCGCTGACGTCATGACGCTGATTCGGGGCCCCGGGGAGATGCCGGTCGAGGTCACCTGGCTCGCCGATCTTCCCAACGATGCGCGGGGCCGACCGCCACGAATCGCCCGGCGCGCGGAATATCTGCTGCTCGCGGCGCCGACTCCGGGCCGCCCCGGCGAGCTTCGCCTGGTCGCTCCCGATTCCCTGCTCCCCTACGATCCGGCCACCGCCGAACAGCTGCGCGCGATCCTGCGCGAGGCGAGCGCGCCGGATGCACCGCCCCGAATCACCGGCATCGGCCGCGCCTTCCACGTCGCCGGATCGCTTCCCGGCGAGGGCGAGACCCAGATTTTCCTCCAGACCGCGGACGATCGGCCGATCTCGCTCAACATTCTGCGGCGGCCCGGCGAGCAGCCGCGCTGGGCGGTCGCGCTTTCCGAGATCGTCGACGATGCGGCCGCGCCGCCGGCGCCACGGACCCTGCTTTGGTACCGCCTCGCTTGCACGCTTCCCGCCCAGCTGCCGCCGCAGAGCCTGAGCGAGGCGCAACCCGACGAGGCCGATGCGATTCGGGCCGATTATCGCGTCATCATCCAGGGCCTCGGCCCCTGCGCGCGGATGCGCGCGCGGCGCTAGGCTAGAAGGACGCGATCTCGACGCCGACTCCGGCGCAATCGGGATAGATGTCGGGCTTGCGCGTGGCGACTCGAAGCGCGGTGACGCCCTGCCGCGCGGCGACCAGGTCGTAGATTTCGCGCGCCAGCGTCTCCTGCAGGTTGAAGCGCCGTCCGGCGACCAGCTCCGCGATCCCGGTCCGCAGGAAATCATAGTCCCAGGCCTCGGCGGCATCGTCGCTGTCGGAAACGGCGCGCTCGTCGAGCCAGACCTCGACGGTCACGACCAGCCGCTGCGGCCGCCCCACCTCGAAATCGTGGAAGCCGATGTCGAGCATCAGCTCATAATCCTCGAGCACGATCTTGCGCGTTCTGGGGCGAAGCGCCGCCGGGATGAGGCCGTCTATGGCAAGGTCGGTCATTTGGCCTCCAGGAATTGCACGTCGCGGGGCAGCGCGAGGAAGCGCTGGCCGCCGTCCAGCACGATCGTCTGGCCGGTGATGGTGGGGGTCGCGATGAGGAATCGGAGCGCGGCGACGATCTCGCTGACGTCGACGCCGCGGCCGAGCGCGTTGAGCGCGTGGACGGCCTCGAAATTGTCACGGCTCTGCGGCCCCGACACCATCGTCACCGAGGGCGCGATCCCGCACACGCGGATCGCCGGCGCGAACGCGCGGGCGGTGAGCTCGGTGAGCCCGGCGAGCCCCATTTTCGAAACCGTGTAGGTGAAGAAATCCGGGTTGGGCGAAGCGAGCTTGGCGTCGAGCAGGTTGACGATCAGCCCCTGCCCCGCCCGCGCCGCGAAGGCCTGCGACAGCAGGGCCGGCGCGCGCAGGTTGATATCGAGATGCGCGTCCCAGCCGGCCACCGTGAAGTCCGATGCCGAATCGAGCACGAAGCGCGAGGCGTTGTTGACCAGCAGCCGCGCCGGCGGCAGCCCGTCGAGCGCCGCGATGATCGCCTCCGCCGCGCCGGGATCGGCAAGCTCGGCCCGCACCGTCGATCCGCCGATCTCGTCCGCGAGGGCCGCCGCCGCGTCCGTCGAGCGATTATGGTGGATCAGGACGTGCCACCCGTCGGCGGCGAGCGCGCGCGCGATCTCGGCGCCGATCCTCTTCGCGCCGCCGGTCACGATCGCCGTGCGCGGGCCTTCGAACTCCGCTGTCATGGGGCGCGCTTAGCCCGGCGCTTTGCACAAGGCCAGTGGCCGGTCTAGATGCCCGTCCATGCCCGAGACCGCGCCGCCTCCCGACGACCTTGCCGGACTCGACCTTGCCGAGATCGCGCGGCTCGCCGAGGCGCGCAGGCTGCCGCCGGTCGCGCAGTGGAATCCGGCGCATTGCGGGCATAGCGGGATGCGGATCGCGCGCGACGGCACCTGGTTTCACGAGGGCCGACCGATCCGTCGCCCCGCCATGGTCCGTTTGTTCTCCACCATCCTGCGGCGCGAGCCGGACGGCAGCCACGTGCTCGTCACTCCAGTGGAGAAGCTCACCATCGATGTCGAGGACGCCGCCTTTCTCGCCGTCGAGATGAAGAGCGATGGCGAAGGGCGCGATCGCACCCTCGCCTTCCGGCTCAACACGGGCGACATGGTGGTCGCCGGGCGCGACCATCCGCTGCGGCTCGGCTCGCGCCCCTATCTCGCGGTCCGTGCGGGGCTGGAGGCGCTGATCGCGCGACCGGTCTATTACGAGCTGGCCGAGATCGCGCTGGCCGGCGATTCGGCCCCGCCCGGCGTCTGGAGCGACGGCGCCTTCTTCGCGCTCGAAGGCGACGCATGAGCCTCGCCGTCACCTTGCGCGACGCGTTGGAACGCGGCCATGCCCGGACGCCCGAGCTGCTCGCCGGCGATGCTGTCGAGACCAGCGAGGGCACGCCCGCCGCCGTGCTGGTGCCGATCGTCGAGCGCCCGGAGCCGACCGTGATCCTGACGCTCCGGCCCGAGACCCTTCGCAAACATGCCGGCCAGATCAGCTTCCCCGGCGGCCGGATCGAGCCGGAGGATGGCGGCCCGGTGGCGGCGGCGCTGCGCGAGGCCGAAGAGGAAATCGGCCTGCCCCCTTATGAGGTGAACGTCGTCGGCATCGCCGATCGCTACGTCACCATCACCGGCTTCGAGGTGACTCCCGTGGTCGGCGTGCTGCCGCCGGATCTGCCGCTTGCCGCCCATCCGGGCGAGGTCGCCGCGATGTTCGAGGCGCCGCTTCACTATCTGCTCGATCCCAAGCGCCAGCAGATCCGCACGGCGATGTTCCGCGGCCGCGAGCGCACCTATTACGAGATCGACTGGGAGGGGCAGCGTATCTGGGGCGCGACCGCGGCGATGATCGTCAACCTCAGCCGCCGGCTGGTCTTCGCATGATCCTTCCCGACGCCCCCTGGCGCCACCGGCCCGGTCTCGATCGGCTGCTCGACCTTCTCGGTGCCGGATCGGGGGAGACCCGTTTCGTCGGCGGCAGCGTCCGCGACACGCTGCTGGCGGTGGACGTCAGCGACATCGATCTCGCCACCCGGCTCGCGCCCGAGGAGGTGATGCGCCGGCTGGAGGCGGGCGCCATCAGGGCGATCCCGACCGGCCTTGCCCATGGCACCGTCACCGCCGTCCTTGCCGGCCGCCCGGTCGAGGTCACGACGCTGCGCCGGGACGTCGCGACCGACGGCCGCCGCGCCACCATCGCCTATACCGGGGACTGGCGCGAGGACGCCGCCCGGCGCGACTTCACGATCAACGCGCTGTCCGCCGATCCGACGAGCGGCGAGATATTCGACTATTTCGGCGGGCTCGACGATCTCGAAGCGCGCCGCGTGCGCTTCATCGGCGACCCCCTCACCCGCATCGCCGAGGATCACCTGCGCATCCTTCGCTTCTTCCGTTTCCATGCCCGATTCGGCCGCGGCGATCCCGATGCGGCCGGGCTTGCCGCCTGCACCGCCCGCGCCAACGATCTCATGGCCCTGTCGCGAGAGCGGATCGCGGACGAGCTGCTGAAGCTCCTCGGCCTCGCCGATCCGGCACCGACGGTCGCGCTGATGATCGCGCACGGCATCCTGAAGCCGGTCCTTCCGGAGATTGCGGAGGCCGATCGCCTCGTCGCCCTGATCGAGAGCGAGCGCGCGGCGCGAATCGCGCCGGCCGCGATCCGCCGCCTCGCCGCCCTGCTCCCCCCCGATCCGCAGGTCGCCGCATCGGTCGCCGCCCGCCTCCGGCTGTCGAAGGTCCAGACGCGGCGACTGGTATCGGCGGCGTCGGCCGATCTCGATTCGCCGGAGCTGCTGGCCTATGAAATCGGCAGCGCGGAGGCGATCGACCGCCTGCTCCTTCAGGGCCGGACCGATCCGTTCGTCGCCGCGCTGGAGGGCTGGTCGCGGCCGCAGCTGCCGGTCGGCGGCGGCGATCTCATCGCCATGGGGCTGCCGCAGGGCCCGATCGTTGCCCGGACGCTCAAGTCGATCGAGCGTGCCTGGGCCCGCGCCGGCTTTCCCGGAGAGGAAGCCGCCCGCGCGCTCGCGCAAACCGAGGTGGATCAGGCGTTGCGCGCCATGAAATAGGCGAAGGCCTGATCGGCGGCGAGCGGCTCGGCATAATGATAGCCTTGGCCGTAGGTGCACCCGAGCTCGGTCAGCATCTCGGCAAGATCGTCCGAATCGATGCCTTCCGCGGTCGTTTCCATGCCGAGCGCGCGGGCGAGGCTGAGCACCGCGCGCACGATCGCGGTCGAATCGCCATTGGCAAGCATGTCGGAGACGAACGCCTGGTCGATCTTGAGCACGTCGATCGGCAGCTTCTGAAGCGAGGCGAGCGACGTGAAGCCGGTGCCGAAATCGTCCATCGCGATGCGGACGTTGAACCGCTTCATCGCGTTGAGCACGGCGGCGACCCGATCGGGATCGTGGATGATCGCGCTTTCGGTGACTTCGAGCGTCAGCCGGTTGCCGGAAACGCCGGTCGCGCCGAGCGCGCCGGAAACGAGCGCGGTGACATCGTCGCGGCTGATCTGGATCGGCGAGAGGTTCACGCTGACGCCGAGCGGCAACGCGCGGCCGGCACGCGCGTCCCAATCCGCCAGCGTCTGCATCGCAGTGGACAGCGCCCAGCGGCCGAGCTGGACGATCAGGCCCGATTCTTCGGCGACCGGGATGAAATCGGACGGTGGGATCTGGTGGCCGTCATGCTCCCAGCGGGCGAGCGCCTCGAATCCGGCGACCTTGCCGGTGTCGAGCGCGACGAGCGGCTGGAAGGCGAGCTTCAGCGCCTCCGATTCGATCGCGACCCTGAGCTCCGTCTCCAGGCTGAAGCGCCGCCGTACCGCCTGCGCCTCGATCGGCTCATAGACTTCGGTCACGCCCTGGCGCTTGGCCCGCTTCAACGCGAACTGGGCGTTGCGGAGCACTTCGTCGGCGCTGGAGACGCCCTGGTTCAGGATCGCGCAACCGATCGCGCAATCGACGCGGATCTCGAGATCGGAAAGGCGGAACGGCAGGGTGAGCACCGCCTTGATCCGCTCGGCCGCGCGCATCGCGTCCGAAAGGCCGCGATCGAGCCGCAGGAGGATGCCGAATTCGTCGCCCGATGTGCGCGCAAGCATGTCGGTGGGCCGCAGCGCCGAAACGAGGCGGCGGGCGAAGGTGATCAGCAATTCGTCGCCGGCGAGCGCGCCCATACATTCGTTGACCCGGCTGAACCGCGTCATGTCGACCGCGAGCACCGCATAGGCGCCCTCACGGAAATTGGGATCGGCGAGCACCGCATCGACCCGCTCGTTGAACGCGAAGCGATTGGGCAGGCCGGTCAGCGTGTCGCGCAGCATCTCGGAGCGCAGGCTCTTCTCGGTTTCGACCTGCGCGGTCTTGTCGATGAGGGAAAGCAGGAAGCGCGAAGGTTGGCCCTCAACGGTCTTCAGGCGGGCGAAGCGGACCGTGAAATGCCGGCCGGCGACGTTGCGGCCATCGGCCGTCTCGAACTGGTGCGCCGCTTCCTCGCCATTCATGAAGGTGACGAGGCGCGCCCCGATCGGTCCGGAATTGAGGATCGGCACGCGGCTGATCGCACGCTCGCCCAGGCGCTCGTCCCACTCCGCGATCAGGCGGAACAGGTCGTTGGCGCATTCGATATAGGGCTCGGAGTCGAGCGTCACGATCGCCGCTGCGATCGGCAGCGCGTCGAGATATCCCTGGCGCACGGCTTCGATGACCGCGGTTACCCGCTGCACCAGATCGGGCGGGGTCGCGACCTGCCCGGCCGCATTGATCGCAACCGGTTTCAACTGTTTTTTCACCGCCGCCTGCATGTTCGACCGCGCTAGACAAATAAGGTTAACGATGGATTGAGAGAAGCGTGTTGTTGCACGCTCCCATTAACGGCGGCCGATTTGGCCGCTTAAGCGCGGTCGGCGTCGATTCGTCTTCTTCAGAAGCGGTTGTCGCGTGGAAAGCCGGTCGGCGCGGCGCGGCCGGCGGCGCCGCGGGCTGTGCGCCAGTTCGCGATCTCGGTCTCGGTGCGGGTGCGACCGCTCTCACCGCCCATCGCCCATGACAGGCCGTCGGCCAGCGTGAAGGTGGTGGCGTCGGAAAGGCCGCCGTCGCGATAGCGCTGGAGCTGGACGCCCTGGCCGCGCCCCATCTCCGGCAGGTCGGCGAGCGGATAGACGACCAGTTTGCGGTTCTCGCCCACCACGGCGACATAATCGTCGCCCGGCCCGATCGGATGCACGACGGCGAGCCTCTGGCCTGGCTTCAGGTTGACCACCTGCTTGCCCTTGCGGGTCTCGGCGATCGCGCCCGCGGCGGCGGTGACGAAGCCGCGCCCGTCGGTCGAGGCGAGGAGCAGCTTTTCCGCCCGTGTCGCCGGGAAGAGCGCGACGATATTCCCCTCCCCCTCGATATCGACCATCAGCTTCACCGGCTCGCCGAAGCCGCGCCCGCCCGGCAGCTTGTCGCCGGCCAGCGTGTAGAAGCGCCCGTCGGAGGCGGCGAGCAGCAGCTTGTCGGTCGTCTGGGCGTGGAACAGGAAGGCGGGGCCGTCCCCTTCCTTGAACTTCAGCGCCTCCGCGTTGGTGAGCTCGACATGGCCCTTCATCGCGCGGATCCACCCGCGCTTCGAGAGGATCACCGTGATCGGCTCGCGCTCGATCATCGCCTCGAGCGGGATTTCGCGCGCCGGCGCGGCTTCCTCGATCAGGGTGCGGCGCCGCCCGAGCGCGGTGTCGGGTCCGTAGCGCTTGCGAAGGTCGGCGAGGTCCTTCTTCAGCCGCGTGCGCTGCCGCGCCGGGGAATCGACCAGCGTCTGGAGCTCCTCGCGCTCGGCTATCAGCGCGTCGCGCTCGCGCCGAAGCTCCATCTCCTCCAGCCTGCGCAGGGACCGCAGGCGCATGTTGAGGATCGCCTCGGCCTGCCGGTCGGTCAGCGCGAACTCGGCGATCATCACCGGCTTCGGCTCGTCCTCGGTGCGGATGATCTCGATCACCCGATCGAGATTGAGGAAGGCGACGATATAGCCTTCCACCAGCTCGAGCCGGTCGTCGATCTTGCCGATCCGGTGGCGGGCGCGGTTGACCAGCACCTCGATCTGGAAGGCCACCCAGTCGGTCAGCACTTCCTTGAGGCTCATCACGCGCGGCGTGCGGCTGGAGTCGAGCACGTTGAGGTTGAGCGACGCGCGCACCTCGAGATCGGTCAGCCGGAACAGGCTGTCCATCAGCAGCGCCGGCTCGACCGTCCGGCTCCTCGGCTCGATCACGATGCGGATCTCGGCGTCGGATTCGTCACGCACGTCGGCGAGGATCGGCAGCTTCTTTTCGGAAATGAGCGCCGCGATCTGCTCGATCAGCTTCGATTTCGGCACCTGATAGGGGATTTCGGAAACGACGATGTTCCAGGTGCCGCGCCCCTGGTCCTCGATCGCCCATTTCGCCCGCACCCGGAACGCGCCGCGCCCGGTCGCATAGGCCTGGGCGATGATCTCCGGGCTGTCGACGACGATCCCGCCGGTCGGGAAATCCGGTCCCTTCACGAAGGCGAGCAGCGCCGAATCCTCGGCCCGTGGATCGTCGATCAGATGCGTCGCCGCGTCGATCAGCTCGGCCGCATTGTGCGGCGGGATCGCGGTCGCCATGCCGACGGCGATCCCGCTCGCGCCGTTGGCGAGCAGGTTGGGAAACAGGCCCGGCATCAGCTCGGGCTCTTCATATTCGCCGCTGAACGTCTTGCGGAAGGCGACCGTGCCTTCGTCGAGCCCGGCGATGAGATCGGCCGCCGCCGGCGTCAGCCGCGCCTCGGTGTAGCGGAAGGCGGCGGCATTATCGCCGTCGATATTGCCGAAATTGCCCTGCCCGTCGACGAGCGGATAGCGAAGCGAGAAATCCTGCGCGAGCCGCACCATCGCATCGTAGATCGAGGCATCGCCGTGCGGGTGATATTTGCCGATCACCTCGCCGACCACGCTCGCGCTCTTCTTGTAGCCCGATCCCGGCTCCAGCTTCAGCTGGCGCATCGCCCACAGCAGCCGCCGCTGCACCGGCTTCAGCCCGTCGCGCAGGTCCGGCAGCGACCGCGCGGTGATCGTCGACAGGGCATAGACGAGGTAGCGCTGGGAAAGGGCGTCGTCGAACGGGTGTTCGACCACGGCATCGAATTCATCACTCATGGATGCGCCGATAGCAGCGCGGACTCGGCGATGCGAGCCTGACGCCGCCCTCGTCCACAGCTTTCGCGTCCGCGCGCGATCACCGCTTGCTCCAGGCGGCCGCCGTGCCTAGAGGATCGCGGTCACTTGGGGAGTAGCCGCCGCGCCGATGCGCGGAGCTTCGCGTCAACATGCTCGGTCGAGAGGCCGTGGCGCGGAGCGACCGGGACACCGGTCGAGGCGAGACCAATGACGCCGCACTCCGCCTTGCCGGGCGGGGGTGCGTCGTCGTTGGATCACGCCGCCCGGCCTGGACATTCGCCCGATGGACGCCTTCCTTACCTCCACCGCGATCGTCGCCCTCGCCGAGATGGGCGACAAGACGCAGCTGCTTGCCATCCTGCTTGCCGCGCGCTTCCGCCGTCCGGTGCCGATCATCCTCGGCATCCTTGCCGCGACGCTCGCCAATCACGCGCTCGCGGCCTTCGTCGGGGTGGAGGCGGCCAATCTTCTGAACGGGCGCTGGTTCCAATATGCCGTCGCGCTCGGCTTCGTCGCGATGGGCCTTTGGACGCTCGTTCCGGACAAGATCGACGATGAACAGGCGAAGCCGGCGCGCCACGGCGCCTTCCTCACGACCCTCGTCTGCTTCTTCCTGGTCGAAATGGGCGACAAGACGCAGGTCGCGACGATCGCGCTCGGCGCGCGGTTCCACGATGTAGCGACCGTCGCCGCCGGCACCACGATCGGCATGATGATCGCCAACGTCCCGGCGGTCCTGCTTGGCGACGCGATCCTGAAGCGCGTGCCGATCCGCCTGGTCCACGCCGTCGCCGCCGCGCTGTTCATCGCCATCGGCGCGACGATGCTGGCGCGGCTCCTCTCCTGATCGGATCAATTGCCGTGCGCAGCCGCCGGAGGGCCCTCGAAAGCCTCCCGATAGGTCCGCGCCACCGCCGCGAGCATCGCGTCCAGTTGCGCTTCGCTGTGCCAGGCGCCGCCGACCATCACGCCGGCGCGCGCCTCCAGCGCGTGAAGATCCGCGAGCGGATTGCCGCGCAGGAGGAGCAGATCGGCGCGGCAGCCGATGGCCACGACGCCGAAGCAGACAGCACCCGGCTTCGCACGGGCGATGAACACCCCGGGCGTCCGCGTCGCGGTCGAAAGCGCCTGGAAGGCGCTGAAGCCGGCATCATGGAGCGCATAAAGATCGGTGCGGAGCGAGGACCCGGGATAATCACCGGTGATCGTCGGCGCGTCGGTCCCGGCGATCAGCGGCACGCCGGCGTCGAGGAGCGCCCGCGCGAACCGTCCGAGAAAACGCAGGCGCGCGCCGAGATCGCCCGATCTTTCCTCGTAACCGCTTCGGCGCCAGGCGATCCGCATGGCGGGATCGAGATAGGCGAGGTCCGGATCGCCACGATAGCCGGCCGTGGCTTCAGGATGGCCCCAAAGACCAGCGATCGTCGCATACGTCCCCAGGTCCGCGGTGACGAAAGCGCCGGATCGGCGGGTGAAGGCGACGGCTGCGGCAATCTGCGAATCGTCCGGCGCCCGGGTGCCGACGTCCGCGTCCGGCGGGAAGAAGACGGTGTAGAGATACTCCTCGAGATGCGCGACCATCAGCTGGCCGGCCGCGAGCTGGCGTTCGATCCCGACGCGGGTAACCCCGTGCCCGACGACCGGCACGCCCTCGCGACGGCCTTCCTCGACGAAAGCCTCGAACACGTCGGGGGCGAGATTGTTGTAGACCTTGATGAAATCGTAGCCGTTCGTCCGTGCGAGCCCGACAACGGCCCGCGCCTGCGCGGGGCTCGTCACGACCAGCTGGCCATAGTCCGGCGTGCTGTCGACCCGTAGCGCGAGGTAGATGTGCGGCCCGGGCCGGCGCCCGGCGTTGATCGCCGGCACGACCTGGTCGACGAAGTCGCTCGATGCGCCGCCCATGTTGAGGACGGTGGTGACGCCGTTGGCGAGGAAGACCTGCATGTCACGACTGTTTGCCGAATGGACGTGCATGTCGGCGAGGCCGGGCATCAGGTAGCCACCCTGCCCATCGACGATCCGCGCGCCGGGCGGCGCCGCCACGGTGCCGCCGATCGCGACGATCCTGCCGCCGGCGACGAGCACCGATCGATCCTCGAGAATCCGGTCCCGATCCATCGGGACGACGTTGACATGTTCGAACAGGACGGGGGCTTCGTCCGCTCTCGCGACGGCGGGGATCGCCATCGTCAGCGCGGCCGCGACCGCGACGAGAACCGGGCTTCGCATACTGCCATTACGCAGAGCCGGTTCCAGCTGTCGAGGGGGATGTCTCGCCCTGGAAGCTAACCCTAGGACGCCTCGAGCGCCGCAAGATCGCGCGCGACTTCGGCGAGCAGCCAGTCGCGGAAGCGCCTGATCTTCGGCACCAGCCGGCGATGCTCGGCATAGACGAGCCAATAGCCCCAGCCGCGCGTCGAAAGCTGCGCGAACGGGCGCACGAGGCGTCCTTCGGCAAGGTCGTTGCGCCAGAAGAAGGGGGTCAGCATGGCGATCCCCTGCCCCGCCATCGCCGCCGCGCCCTCATGCGCCTGGTATCCAAGCCGGATGCCGCGCGGCGCCTGCTGTTCGGGGACGGCGACCCCGGCATCCTTGAGCCAGGTCTCCCACCAGGGATCGTCCGGCCCGATGCGGGGGAGCTCAAGCAGCTGTTCCGGCCGCAGCGTGCCGCCATGCTCCGCGAGGAAGGCCGGGCTGCACATGGGCGTGAAATTGACGCGGAACAGGAGATCGGCGGCAAGGCCCGGCCATTCGCCAAGCCCCGTGCGGACCCCGACATCCACTTCCTCGCCGGCGAAATCGGCCAGGCTGTCATCGGTGAGAAGGCGAACCGCCATTTCCGGGTTGGCGAGCTGGAACGCCCCGAGCCGCCAGGCGAACCAGGTGTTGGCGAAGGTATAGGACGTCGTGATCGTCAGCATCCCCTCGTCCTCGGCGCGGATCGCCGCGAAGGCGCCGTCGAGCGCGTCGAAGGCGCGGCCGGCGACCGCAGCCAGCCGCCGGCCCGCATCGGTCAGGACGACCCGCCTTCGCTCGCGGCGGAACAGGGGGACGCCGAGCCGCTCCTCGAGCAGGCGGATCTGATAGCTGATCGCCGCCTGGGTCATGCCGAGCTCGGCCGCGGCCTGCGTGAAATTCTCGTGCCGCGCCGCCGCCTCGAAGGCACGGACGGCGGCAAGGGGCGGCAGGCGACGCATCCCGCGATCATAAGCACTCCTTATCAACTGCGTCCAGCCTTTCGTTGGCCGTCGAAGATCGGATGACGCATATCGGCGGCGTCGAAAACGCGATTCAGCTTATGGGAGATGGACGATGACACTGGACGAGACCGCGGGCCGCATCTGGGCGGACAATCACCTGGCCTTCACGGATTGGGCCGATGGCGCGCTGGGCCGCGCTGGCGCCAGGCCGGATCGCCCTCGCATGGCGACGCTGCTGTCCGTGATTGCCGCGCTCACCGTGTCGCTCACCCTGATCGGCGGCTCGGTCGCCTGATCACCGATCGAATGGAGACGAAGCCATGTCCACCAATTCGCACGTCACGCAGCGGACCGGCGCGCTTGGCCGCCTGCTCGCAGAGGCGGAACGGGCCTTCCGCACCCTTCGCCACATCCAGTTCGACGCACCCTGGCAGGATCGCGCCCCCGCCTGCCGGGATTAGGGCCTCAAGGGTCTGTGCGTCATCGGGCGCATCCGGTAACGTCACGGCCGGATGCGCCCGTTCACCTTTCTGCTTGCCCCCGCCGTCGCCCTCGCGTTAGCCGCTCCGCTCGTGGGCGAGACGGTCAGCGACGCGCAAAGGGGGGATACCGGCCGGATGATGGTCTGGGCCGATCTCTTCGCGCGCCCACGCCCGGCAAGCGATGCGACCATTTCATACGGTCCTGATCCGCTCCAGATCGCCGATCTCTGGCTTCCCGCCGGTGACGGGCCGCACCCGACCGTGCTGATGGTTCATGGCGGCTGCTGGCAGACCGATATCGCCGAGCGCACGATCATGAACTGGATCGCCGCCGATCTGAGGGCGCGCGGCATCGCCGTATGGAATATCGAATATCGCGGCGTCGACCGGCCCGGCGGCGGCTATCCCGGGACGTTCCACGATGTCGCGGCGGCCGCGGACGCGCTTCGCGACCAGGCCGCGCGCCACCATCTCGATCTCTCGCGCCTCGTCGCGGTCGGCCACAGCGCGGGCGGCCATCTCGCGCTCTGGCTGGCGGCGCGGCCGCGCCTGCCGCAAGGCTCGCCGCTTCGCACCGCCGATCCGCTGCCGATCCACGCCGTCGTCAGCCTCGGCGGCCTGCCCGATCTCGAGGAGGCGGCGCGCAGCGAGAATGGCTGCGGCAACGCGGTGATCGCGCGGCTCACCGCCGGCCATTTCGACGACACGTCGGTGCCCCGGCTCGCTCCGCTCGGCGTCCCGCAGGTGCTGGTCAACGGCGCCGTGGACCGCATCATTCCGACCGCCTATGCCGAAGGCTATGCGCGGCCGATGCGCGCGGCCGGCGACAGCGTGGCGGTGCGGATGATCCCCGAAACCGGCCATGTCGAGCTGGTCACGCCGGATACCGCCGCCTGGTCGGCCGCGGTCCGGGAAATCGAAAGGGCGCTCGGCCGATGAGCTTCACCCTCGCCGAGGCGCGCGCCGCCGATGCCGCCGATCCGCTGCGGCCGATGCGCGATCGCTTCCATCTGCCCGAGGGCGTGATCTATCTCGACGGCAATTCGCTCGGCCCGCTGCCCAGGGCGACCGCGCCGCGCCAGCGCGAGGTGGTGGAGCATGAATGGGGCGAGGCGCTGATCCGCAGCTGGAACTGGCACGGCTGGATCGATGCGCCGCTGCGGATCGGCGCGAAGATCGCGCCGCTGATCGGTGCGAAGCCCAATGAGGTGATCGTCACCGATTCCACCTCGGTCAATCTCTTCAAGCTGCTCGTCGCCGCGGCGCGGCTCTCCGATCGCCCGACGCTCCTCTCCGAAAGCGGCAATTTCCACACCGATCTCCACATCGCCTCGGGCGTCGCGGACCTGCTCGGCCTTCGCCTCGACATCGCGCCGCGCGAGAAGATCGAAAGCCGGATCGGCGCCGAGACCAATCTCGCGCTGCTCACCCACGTCCACTACAAGACCGCCGAGCGCTACGACATGGCCGCGCTCAACATCCGCGCCCGCACCGCCGGCACGCGGATCGTCTGGGATCTGAGCCACAGCGCCGGCGCGGTGCCGGTCCAGCTCAACGCGACGGGCGCGGAGCTGGCGGTCGGCTGCGGCTACAAATATCTGAACGGAGGGCCCGGCGCGCCGGCCTTCCTCTATGTCGCCGAGCGCCTGCAGGAGGAACTCCTGTCACCCCTGCGCGGCTGGATGGGCCACGCCGCGCCCTTCGCCTTCACCGACGATTACGCACCGGCCCCCGGCATCGCGCGTTTCCTCGCCGGAACCCCGCCGATCCTCAGCCTGATCGCGCTGGAAAGCGGCCTTTCCGCCTTCAACGACGTGACGGTGGAGCGGCTCTGGTCGAAGTCCAACGCGCTGTTCGATATCTTCCACGCGCTGATGGAGCAGCGCTGCCCGGATCTCGTCTGCATCACGCCGCGCGCGCCCGAAGTCCGGGGCAGCCACATCTCCTTCGCCCACCCCAATGCCTTCGAAATCTGCCAGGCGCTGATCGCCGAAGGCGTCATCGGCGATTTCCGCGCGCCCGACGTGATCCGCTTCGGCCTGACGCCGCTCTATCTCGGGTTCGAGGATGTGTGGCGCGCGATCGACATCCTTGCCGCCATCCTCGGGGAAGAACGCTGGCGCGATCCGAAATTCGCGGTTCGCGGCAAAGTCACCTGAGGCCTGTTTGCCCTCGCGGGATGCCTCCTATATAGGGCGCACCTTCCTTGACGCCCTTTCGCCAGCCGGAGGCCCGAAGCCACATGTCCCGCCGCCGACTTGTCTATGAAGGCAAGGCCAAGATTCTCTACGAAGGGCCCGAGCCCGGCACGCTGATCCAGTATTTCAAGGACGATGCGACCGCGTTCAACGCGCAGAAGAAGGGCACGATCTCCGGCAAGGGCGTGCTCAACAACCGCATTTCCGAGCATATCTTCTCGCTGCTCGGCACGATCGGCATCCAGACCCACTTCATCCGCCGGCTGAACATGCGCGAGCAGCTGATCCGGCAGGTCGAGATCGTCCCGATCGAGGTGGTCGTCCGCAACGTCGCCGCCGGCTCGCTGTCGCAGCGGCTCGGGATCGAGGAAGGGACGCAGCTTCCGCGCACGATCATCGAATATTATTACAAGGACGATGCGCTGGGCGATCCGCTGATCGCCGACGAGCATATCGCCTGCTTCGGCTGGGCGAGCCAGGAAGAGATGAACGACATCGCCGACATGGCGATCCGCATCAACGATTTCCTGTGCGGCCTCTTCGCCGGCATCGGCATCCGTCTCGTCGACTTCAAGCTCGAGTTCGGGCGGCTGTGGGAAAATGACTATGCCCGCATCATCCTGGCCGACGAGATCAGCCCCGACGGCTGCCGGCTGTGGGACATGAAATCGAACGAGAAGCTCGACAAGGATCGCTTCCGCCGCGATCTCGGCGGCGAGGCGGAGGCCTATCAGGAGGTCGCGCGCCGGCTCGGCCTGATGCCCGAGGGCGAGGCCAATGCCGTGCTCGACCTCGAAGAGCACCGGGCGAAGCGCGGGAAATAAAAAAAGCCCCGCCTCGCGGCGGGGCCGATGGCCTTTGCGGCCTCTCCTGAACTTAGCGCGAGGCCCCGGCCGGGCCGCCGACCGCCACCTGCTGGTGTTCCAGCCGGCGCTGCAGCGCGACGAGCGTGGTGCCGGTTTCGAGGAACGGCACCGGATTGACCGCCTGGCCGTCGATCCGCACTTCATAATGGACGTGGCTGCCGGTCGAGCGGCCGGTGGAGCCCATCAGCCCGATCAGCTCGCCGCGGTGGACGCGCTGGCCCACCTGGGCGATGCGGCGCGACATATGGCCGTAACGGGTGGTGATGCCCTGGCCGTGATTGATCTCGACCATGTTGCCATAGCCGCCATTATTATATTCGGAGCGCGAGACGACGCCGTCGGCGGTGGCATAGATTGGCGTTCCGATCGGCCCGGCGAGATCGACGCCCGGATGGAAGGCCGCGCCGCGACGGAACGGATCGGAGCGCCCGCCGAAGCCCGAGGTGAAGTTGAAGGCCGCGACCGGCTGGCCCGACGGGATCGAGGCGACCCCTTGCTCGAGCTGGTCGAGCCGGCGCCAGCTCATGAACAGCGCACGATAATCGGGGTCGGCATTGCCCGAGGCCGGCATCGGCTCGAACGGGCCGCCGACACCGCCGGCGACGGCGCGATGAAAGCGGGCGGGGTTCAGCCCGACCTGGCGGATCGCCTGCGCCGTTTCGGCATAGCGGCGGCGAGCCGCATCCCGGGCCCGCGCGGCCATCGCGGCCTGCATGTCCTCGACCTGGGCGAAGGGCGCGGCGGCGGCCTGCGTCCGCGCATCATCGGCTTCCTCGGCCTGGGGCGGCAGCAGCGCGGCGAGCTGGCGGGCGTCGGCCTCGCCGGACATCACCGCGGCGAGGAAGAGCTGGCGGCGCTCGAGCAGGGCGGCGCGGCGCTGGGCGGCATCGCGGGCGGCCTGGAGATCGTTTTCCATCTGGGCGACCCGGCGCTGCATCTGGGCGACATCGCCGTTCATCGCCATCACCGCGCTCACCGTCGCGAAGGCGGACCAGAGCACCAGCAGCAAGGCCAGGGCGGCGGCGACCATCTGGACCCGGGCGCCGATCCGGAACCGGCGAAGATTGGTGCCGTCGTGAAGGAAAATATCGCGCGGCTTGAAGATATCGCGGAACGCACGCGTCCATCCGACGTTCGCAACCGCAACCGAATTCGTCATCACCATCCCCGCTCGGCATTCGACAGCCGGCTCGGCCACGCACACGGCCAGATTGAAATCCGGGCTGTCGCCCGCTCAAATGACGATCGGAAGTGCCCGCCCCGAACGTTGCGGCGGAGAATGTTAAGCAACCTCTTCCCCGGCAAGCCCTGCATAATAATCGCGGGACAAACCGGCAGCACCGCGCGCCGAGTCGTTGAACGGCGGCTTCAGGCTCCCGCGAAAATGGCGCCGGACCAGTGTGTGCCAATGCGGGACAGGGGCGATTCTCTCTCTTTCACAGGCGATTGCGAACCAGCGGGTGCCGGCCGCGACATGGCGGATTTCGTCGCGATAGATGCGGCCGAGGATCGCAGCCGATCGATGGTCGCCCGCCTTTTCCAGCGCGTCCACCGTCGCCGGCGTGACGTCGAGCCCCCGCGCCTCCAGCACCATCGGCACGATCGCCAGCCGGGCGCATGGATCGTCCGCCGTCGCCTCGGCGGCTTCCCACAGGCCGGCATGGGCCGGCAGCGCGCCATAGCCGGACCCGAGCGCCGCGAGCCGCCGGTCGAGCAGCGCGAAATGCATCGCCTCGTCGGCGCCGACGCCGATCCAGTCGTCGATGAAGGCGCGTGGGAATTGCGCCCCGAACCGCCCGGCCATGTCGAAGGCGAGGTCGATCGCGGCGAATTCGATATGCGCGAGCGCGTGGAGCAGCGCGATGCGGCTGCGTTCCGATCCCGCCTTGCCGCGCTTGGGCATCCGGTTCGGCGGCAGCAGCGCCGGCCGCTCGGGCCGCGCCGGGGCATCGGGCATCGCGACATCGAAGTCCCAGGCCGTCTCGCCGCGCCGCCATGCGCGCGCTGCCGCCCTAGCGGCCTTCACCTTGGCGCGCGGATCGGCCGCCAGCAGTACGGCGCGACAGGCCCGGGCGATGGTCCCTTCCCTCTCCATGCGTCGCGCTGTACCGGCGACGGCCATGACTTTCACCGCCAAAATCCTCCTCCTCGGCTCGGGCGAGCTCGGGCGCGAATTCACGATCTCGGCCAAGCGGCTCGGCGCGTGCGTGATCGCCTGCGATTCCTACGAAGGCGCGCCGGCGATGCAGGTGGCCGATGCGGCGGAGGTCTTCCCGATGCTTGACGGCGAACGCCTGCGCGCCGCGGTCGAAAAGCACCGGCCCGATTTCGTCGTCCCCGAGATCGAGGCGATCCGCACCGAGGCGCTGGTCGAGCTTGAGGGCGAGGGCTGGCACGTCGTGCCGACCGCGCGCGCCGCGGCAATGACCATGAACCGCGATGCGATCCGAAGCCTCGCCGCCGAGCAGCTCGGCCTTCGCACCTCGCGCTATCGGTTCGCCGAGAGCCTCGACGAGGTGATCGCGGCGGCAGGGCACACCGGCCTTCCCTGTGTGGTCAAGCCGGTCATGTCTTCGTCCGGCAAGGGCCAATCGACGGTGCGCGGTGAGGACGAGCTGGCGGCGGCCTGGACCTACGCGGTCGCCAACATGCGCGGCGACCGGCCGCGCGTGATCGTCGAGCAATTCGTCGATTTCGACTATGAGATCACCCTGCTCACCGTCCGCTCGCGGGGCGGCGTCAGCTTCTGCCCGCCGATCGGCCACCGGCAGGAACATGGCGATTATCGCGAAAGCTGGCAGCCGATGGCGATGTCGCCGGCTGCGCTCGCCGAGGCGCAGGCGATGGCGCGCGCCGTCGTCGACGATCTCGGCGGTTACGGCATCTTCGGCGTCGAATTCTTCATCAAGGGCGACGAGGCGATCTTTTCCGAGCTCAGCCCACGGCCGCACGATACCGGCATGGTCACGTCGATCTCGCAGGATCTGTCGGAATTCGATCTCCACGCCCGCGCGATCCTTGGGCTGCCGATCCCTGAAATCGCGCTTCGCGGCCCCTCCGCATCGGCGGTCATCCTCGCGGACCGGGACGCGACCGCCTTCCGGTTCGAAGGGCTGGCGGATGCGCTGGCGACGGGGCCGCAGGTCGACGTGCGGATTTTCGGCAAGCCGGCGACCCGCCCGAACCGCCGAATGGGCGTCGCGCTCGCCCGTGCCGAAAGCGTTGAGGCCGCCCGGGCGCTGGCCAGCGAAGCCGCCCGCCGGGTGCGGATCGTCTATTCCTGAATCTCGGCGTCGCGCTCCGCCTCGCGCGCCGCTTCCTCGTCCTGCGTGATCGGAAAGTGGCTGTAGCGCTCGGCCGGGCCGCCCGCGATCCCGGCGTCCGGGCGGGTTTCCGGGAAGGCGCTGCCCAGCTCGTCGCGCGCGCGGGCGATGGCGGCGCGCATGTCGCCCTGACTGCCGAAATAGGGAACCCGATCGTCATAGCCGCGCGGCGTGCCGGCCGTGCCTTCCGCGGCATAGGCGCCGCAGTCCGCGCCGCAATCGACGCCGCCCGGCCAGCCATAATCGGCGCTGACGCTTCGCGGCGGCATCGGCAGCGCCTCGGCCGGCGGCCGGGGCGGCCGGACCACGGTTTCGTGGAAGGCGAGCGGATCGATCGCCGCCACCGTATTGTTGCCGAGCGTGACGCCGATCAGGATTCCGCCGATCGCGAGCGCGCCGACCGCGGGAAAATACCAGGGCGTCTCGAGCCGCCGCCGAATCGCGCGCCTGAGCGCGCGCCAGAGCCGTTCAGGGAAGCTCTTGCGCCGCCGCGAGGACCTCTTCGGCATGGCCGGGCACCTTCACCTTGCGCCAGATCCGGCTGATCGTCCCGTCCCGATCGATCAGGAAGGTGGCGCGTTCGATTCCCATATATTTGCGCCCGTACATGGATTTTTCCACCCATGTTCCGAACGCCTCGCACGCGCCGCCCTCCTCGTCCGAGGCGAGCTTGACGCGAAGATCGTGCTTCGCGGCGAACTTGGCGTGGCTTCGGGGGCTGTCCTTCGACACGCCGAGCACCCAGGTCCCGGCCTTTTCGAAGGCGTCGGCGAGGGCGGTGAAGTCCTTCGCCTCGCGGGTGCAGCCGCTCGTATCGTCCTTCGGGTAGAAATAGAGGACGAGCTTGTTGCCCTTGAAATCGGCGGGGCTGACCGAGTCGCCATCCGCCGCGGTCAGCGCCACATCCGGCACGCGATCGCCCAGGCTCACCATGAACGTCCTCCCTCTTCGGTCCCGCTGTGGCGCGCATGGCTGCCGCGGGCAAGCGCGAATCAGCGCCGGGCTATCCCCGCCCAGAGCGCCGCGATGTCGGCCCGCGCACGATCGTGCGCGGCGACGAGCGCGTCCCAGTCGTCAAGCCCGCAGGCGCGTGCGACCAGCGCACGGCTCGGCGGCGCGGGAATGTCTGCGCCCGGCGCCACCAGCCGCAGCATGACGAGGATCCGGGTCAGCAGCCGCATGGCCGGTGCGATCTGTGGCCCGGCCAGCCCGGTGGCGGCGAGATCGGTGATCGCCTCCCCCAGTCGCGGCGTCAGGCCGATGCCGCTGGTCAACTGAAGGACCTGGATCGCGAATTCGAGGTCGACCAGCCCGCCCGGCCCGAGCTTGATGTCGAACGGCCCGGCGGGCGGCTTGTGCGCATTCATCTCGGCGCGCATCGCCACCGCGTCGGCGACGACCCGCGCAGGATCGTGCGGCGCGCGAAGCACTCCGGCCACCGTCGCCGCGAGCGCGGCGCGCCCCTCCGGCGATCCGTAGACAGGCCGCCCCCGCGTCAGGGCCATATGTTCGAACGTCCAGGCCCTGTCGGCCTGATAGGCGGCGAAGCTGTCGAGGCTGACCGCGAGCATCCCGTCGGCGCCGGACGGCCGCAGCCTGGTATCGACCTCGTACAGGGGGCCGGCCGCGGTCGCGACGCTGAGCGCGGCGGTGACGCGCGGCGCGAGCCGGTTGAAATAATCGGTCGCGCGCAACGGCTTCGGCCCGTCCGATTCAGCCTCATGCGTGCCGCTGAACAGGTAGATGAGGTCGAGATCGGAGGCATGGGTCAGCGCCGACCCGCCGAGCCGCCCGAGCCCGAGGATCAGCAGCTCCGATCCCGGGACGCGGCCATGACGCGCCTCGAAATCGGCGATCGCGGCGTCGGCCAGTGCCTGGATCGCCGCCTCGGCCACCCGGGCATAGCCGCGCGCCACCTCGATCGGATCGCCGGCCCCGGTCACGAGCTGCGCGCCCAGCGCGAACCGCCGCTCATTGACCCGCCGGCGCACGCGATCGAGCAGCAACTGGTAATCCTCGTCGTCGCGATCGGGCCGCGCGAATTCCTCCGCGAGCGCGGGCACGTCCGGTGGCGGGTCGAAGGCGCTGGCGTCGATCAGCCCGTCGAGAAGCGCGGGCCGCAGCCCGATCTGGTCGGCCAATGGCGGCGCGTGGCTCAGGATCGCGCCGAGCTGCTGCGTCAGCGCCGGCCGCGCGACGAGCAGACGGAACAGGTTGATCCCGCTCGGCAGCCGCTCGATGAGGTCGCCGAACCGGTTCATCGCCTGGTTCGGATCGCTCGCCCCGGCGAAGGCCTCGACCAGAACGGGCAGCATCGCCTCGAACGCATCGCGCGCGGCGGGGGAACGGAGCGAACGCGCCTTGCCCGATCGCCAGTCCTCGATCCGCGTGCGCGCCGCCGCCGGATCGGCGAAGCCCGCCTTCACCAGCGCCGCCGTCAGCGCCTCCCCGTCCAGCGGCAGCCGGGCCTCCTCGCCGCCGCCGAGCCGGTCGTAGAAAGCCGATACCGCTTCGACCTGCGGGCGGAGCAGGGCGAGCAGGGCCGCGCCATCCGGCAGGCCGTGCAGGCGCGCGACATTGTCGAGCGCGTCGCCCGCGCGGGGCAGCGCGTGGGTCTGCCGATCATCGACCATCTGAAGCCGGTGCTCGATCGTCCGCTCGATCCGGTAGGCCGCGGCGAGGCTGTCGGCGACATGGGGCGCGATCCGGTCCGCGCGCTGCAGCGCCGCCAGCGCCGCCAGCGTCGATGGCGAGCGCAGCTCCGGCTCCCGCCCGCCATGGATGAGCTGGTGGATCTGGACGAAGAACTCGATCTCCCGGATCCCGCCACGGCCGCGCTTCAGGTCGAAGCCGGGGCCGAAGGCCTGCCCCCCCGCATAATGATCGCGGATCAGGTGGCTCATCGCCTGGATTTCGCCGATCGCGCCGAAATCCAGGCTCCGGCGCCACACGAAGGGGTGGATCGCCTCAAGGAAGTAGCGCCCCAGCGCCGCATCCCCCGCGCAGGCGCGGGCGCGGATGAAGGCCGCGCGCTCCCAGGGCAGCGCCGAGGATTCGTAATGGCTGATCGCCGCGTTCACCGGCAGCGCCACCGGCGTCACCTCCGGCGAGGGGCGCAGGCGCAGATCGACGCGGAAGGCGTAGCCGTCCTCGGTCCGCGCCTGGACGAGTTCGACGATCCGGTTCGACAGGCGCACCGCCGCCTGGATCGGTTCCTCGCGCGGCTTGCGCGGCAGCGTCTCGGGATCGAAGAGGAAGATGAGATCGACGTCCGAGGAATAATTGAGCTCGCCGCCGCCGAGCTTGCCGAGCGCGATGATGGCGAAACCCCGCGCCGCTTCGCCGGGCGTCCGTTCGGCGACCGCGGCGGCAATCGCCGTCTCCAGCGTTCGATCGGCGAGGCTGGAGAGCGCAGCCGTCACCTCTTCCAGCGACATCGCGCCGGCGAGATCGGCGATGCCGAGCGCGAGCGCATGGGCGGATCGCGTCCGGCGAACCGCCCGGGCCGGATCGTCGCTCGAATCCTCCGCGGCCGCGAGCGCGCCGGCGAGATCGCCCGCCTCGAGCCGCGCCGTCACCTCCGGAAAGCGCTCGCTCTCAAGGGCCAGGAAGGGCGAACAGGCCCGTGCGCGGGCAAGTGCCGCCGCGAAATCGCGCTCTGTTCGTGTCTCGATCATGCAACAGGTCCGGCGTGAAACCCGCCATGTTCGCCGCCGATTTGCAACCCCGGCGCCGCTTCGCACGTTGAGCGAGCGTGGAAAAATGTGCATCCAGTGTTGAAACGATGACCTATCGCCAGACCCGGCATTTCGTGCGCGCCGCGCCGCCGCCTGTCCATGCCGGGCTCGGCCGGGCATTGCGCCGCGCCTTTCCCGTCGATCGGGATCCGGCGCTCGAAGCTCTGGAAGATTTGCTGTCGCGGATCGATTAGGCGGCGTCGCTGCTTCGATCGCGGGACAATTCGTCCACTTCACCCATGATCGTCTGCAGCGCCGAACGGTCGCTTGACGGCATGTCGCGGCGCGACGGCAGCTTGCCGTCGGCGAGCAGGCCCTCGAGCGCCACGCGCCCGCGCGCCACCCGGCTCTTGATCGTGCCGACCGCGCAGCCGCAGATCTCGGCCGCTTCCTCATAGGCGAAGCCGCCGGCGCCGACCAGGATCAGCGCCTCGCGCTGCGGCTGGGGAAGGTGCATCAGCGCGCGCTGCATGTCGCCAAGCTCGATATGCCGGTCCTGGCTGGCGGGCGCGGCAAGCAGGCGCGAGGCGGTCAGCTCGTCCCATTCGCCCTTGAAGCGCGCGCGGCGCATCTGGCTGAGGAACAGGTTCCTGAGGATGATGAAGGTCCAGGCGCGCATGTTGGTGCCGGCCTGGAATCGCTTGCGCGCCGCCCACGCCTTGAGCAGCGTTTCCTGCACCAGATCGTCCGCGAGATCGCGGCTGCCGGACAGCGAGCGGCCGAAGGCGCGCAGATGCGGGATCACGAGCGCAAGCTGCTCCTTGAACTCCCGATCGGAGAGCGGGACGAGTTCCTCGCCGCCCTCGCGTTTGTTGTCGTCGGCGGGAATCGTGCCCGTCATGCAATGCCTCGATTACGCTGTTACGCTGTGCGCCGGTCGTGTCGCTCTGCCGGGCCTTGGCGCCCGATCGCGATGGTCAGCGAAACACAAAATAGATGATGATGAAGAGCACCACCACAAGAGCCGTCCCCCAGGTGAGCACGTGACGCGTCACATGGGGGGTCGATCCGGCGCGGGCATCGCTGGTGCCGATATGTTTCGGTTCGTCCGGCATTGCCACCTTTCCGCGAGTTCCATTCGTTACAGGGGCAACGCCTCCGCCGACGGCCGGTTCCGCCGATCAGGCCGGAACCGTCGCAGAGTCGAAGAAAAGCGCCTGGGCGATCTGCGCCTTCACGGTCGAGCGCTGGAACGGCTTGGTGATGAGGAAGGTCGGCTCCGGCCGCTCCCCGGTGAGAAGCCGTTCGGGGAAGGCGGTGATGAAGATCACCGGCACGCTGAACTGCGCGAGAATGTCCTTCACCGCGTCGATGCCGGAGCTGTCGTCGGCAAGCTGGATGTCGGCGAGGACCAGCCCGGGCCGGCGGGCCATTGCCTGCTGAACCGCCTCGTCACGGGTCACGGCGACGCCGGTGACGTTGTGGCCGAGATCGCGAACGATCGTTTCGATGTCCATGGCGATGATCGGCTCGTCCTCGATGATGAGGACGTCGGCGCGGGTCTGCCGCTCGATCTCGGCGAGCGCCTCGGCGACCAGTGACTCGACCTCTTCGGGAGAGGCGTCGATCAGATAGCCGGCGTCCTCGGGCGTGAATCCTTCCATCGCGGTCAGGAGCAGCGCCTGGCGGGGCAGCGGGGTGATCCGCGACAGCCGCGCCTGCGCGATCCCTTCCGCGTCGCCGGCCGCCGCATGGCCCGGCTCCTCCTCGACATTGGCCGAGGACCAGATCGCGTGGAACGTCTTGTAGAGGCCGAGGCGCGGATCGACGCTCCTTGGAAACTGGTCCGGCGCGGCGACGATCGCCTCCAGCGTCGCGCGAACGAAGGCGTCGCCATGTTGCTGGCTGCCGGTAAGGGCGCGGGCATAACGGCGCAGGAACGGCAGATGAGGCCTGAGGTCGTCACCGAGCGACATGTGTGTGCTTCCTTCTCTCTATCCCGGCGGGATTAACGACCGCGCAGTGCAAGGTAAGCCTCGCCCCCGGCCCATCGTCAATGTTCAATCGGGCGAAGGCCCGACCCCGCTTCGGTGCAAGGGTGGAACCATCGGCGGAGTTTTTTGTTTCCAAGGCCGCACCCGGCGATTAATTCGACCGCCGCTGGTGCGGTGCCTGTTCGGCGGGGACGGCTGGAAAAAGTTGCTCTTGCGGTCGGTTGGGTGCGATGTTTGCGCAATTGCGGCACGGCCGTGGGGTAGGAAAGAATTGAGCCTGCAGGACGACAAGGATTCCACGCGCCGTCGCAAGCCCGCTACGAGTCCGGAGGGGAAGCCATCCGCGCGCGCCCGTCGCAAGCCGCCGTCCGGCGACGTCGGCCGCGCCCTTCGATCCGCTTATCGCGAGGTCGTCGAAGAGGATATTCCGCCCGAAATGATCGACCTGCTCGGAAAGCTCGGTTAGGCGTCGCCGTGAGCGGACGCCCGTGCTGACTCCCGAGGAAGGCGAAATCCGAGGCTCCGGATGGGCGCGACTGCCGACGGCGGTCAAGATGCTCGTCATCCTGTCGCTCGGCCTGCTCCCGCTCGGCGTCGCCGCCATCTTCGCCTCGATCGGCAACGCGCGCGAGAACCGCGCCCAGGGGATCGTCCAGGCGCGCGCGCTTCTCGCGGTCCATTCGCAGCGCCTGTCGCTCGGCCTGTCGCGAACCGCCTATACGATCCGCGCGGCCCGCGATGCGATCGCCGAATCGAGCGAGGGAAGCGGCCTGTGCAAACGGTCGCTCGATCGCCTGGCTCGCCTGCCCGAGCCGCACGGGCGATTCGTCCTCTACGGCGCCGGCAACCGGCCCCGCTGCGCGTCCGAAGGCTTCGCGCCGCCGCCCGTGCCGGACGCGGACGGCGCCCCGGCCCACGCCCGGATCCTGCCGGGCGGCGCAGGCCTGCGGATCTTCCTCTACAGCGGCACCGGCGAGATCGAGGGAGTCGCCGAATATCAGCGCGCCGCGATCGCCCGCGCGGTCGACAACCCGCCGCTCGATGGCGATTTCGGCCTGGAGCTGGTCCAGGGCGGCCTCGTCATGCCGCTTCGCGAAATCCCCGCCAGCGGCTCTCTCAGCCACGAGATCATCGTCGACGAACCGATGACCAATGGCGAGTTCGTGCTGCGCCTCCACACCGCGGTCGCGCCACTGTCCTGGCTCGATGTGCTGGTGGTGATCGCGCCGGTGCTGATCTGGCTGTGGGCCTCGATCGTGGTCTGGCTGCTCGTCCAGCGTCTGCTGCTCCGGCCGCTGCGTCGGCTTCAGCGCGTGGTCTCCACCTATCGACCCGGCGAAGGCCCCGTCGCGCTTCCCGCCGTGCGCAGCCCGGCGCGCGAGATCGGCGCGCTTGGCGCCGCCTTCGCCGAAGTCACCCGCACGGTCGCGCGACACGAGGCCGATCTCGAAGCGGCCGTCGAACGCCAGACGCGGCTGGTCCGCGAGGTCCACCATCGGGTGAAGAACAACCTTCAGGTCGTCTCGTCGCTGCTCAACCTCCATTCGCGCGGGTCGTCGGACGAGGCGGTCGCCGCCGCTTATGCTTCGATCCAGCGCCGCGTCGACGCGCTCGCCGTCGTCCACCGCAACCATTATGCGGAGTTCGAGGCCAATCGCGGCGTCGCGTTGAAGCCGCTCCTGTCCGAGCTGGCCGCCAATCTGCGCGCCACCGCCCCGGCCAGCGCCGCGGCCATGCAGATCCGGCTCGATATCGCGCCGGTCCACGCGACCCAGGATGTCGCCGTTCCGGTCGCCTTCCTCGTCACCGAGATCGCCGAGTTCGGGATGCTCTGCGGCGCCGCCGAAACCTCGATCGTGCTCGAACCGGTCGAGGCCGGAAAGGCACGCCTTGCGATCACGCTCGGAACGCCGGCAGGCGGCCTCACCTGCGCTGGCGCGATCGTCGAGCGGTTCGAGCGGATCGTCATCGGCCTCTCGCGTCAGCTGAGGTCCCAGCTCGAACAGGACGAGGCGCGCGGCCTCTACGCCGTCATCATCCCGACAATCTGACCGGCCGGGTTGACCCCGCCGGGCAACCCGCACACTCTTCCCCTTCATCCATCGACAAGGGGGAAATCTGCCATGCGCTTTGCCGCGATCATCTCGAGCCTGCTCGCCACCGCCGCGACCGCGCAACCACCGGCGCAGGCACCCGATCGCTGGCACCAGGAGGCGCGCGAGATCTACCGCGAGGCGGTGAACACGCCGACGGTGCAGGGCCGCGGACAGGTGCCGGCGCTCGCCGAGGCGCTGGCCCGCCGCTTCCGCGCCGCCGGCTTCACCGATGTCACCATCCATCCCTATGACGTGGTGCGGCCCGACGATCATACCGCCGCGCTGATCGTGCGCTGGCCGGCCGCGCATCCTTCGGGGCGCAAGGCGATGCTGCTGATGGCGCATATGGACGTGGTCGAGGCGCGGCGCGAGGATTGGTCGCGCGATCCGTTCGAGCTCGGCGAGGCCGACGGCTATTTCTACGGGCGCGGCACGGGCGACGACAAGATGGGCGTGATCGCGATCACCACCGCCCTCCTGCGGCTCAAGGCCGAAGGCTTCCAGCCCGATCGCGACATCATCGTCCTGTTCACCGGCGACGAGGAAACCGGCGGCCGCGGGGCCGAGCTCGCCGCCAACCAATGGCTCGATACGTCGCAGATCGATTTCGCGCTGAACGGCGACGCCGGCGGCGGGGCGTTCGACGAATCGGGTCACCTGCTCGGCTTCGGCATCCAGACCTCCGAAAAGATCTACCAGGATTACACCCTCACCGCGACCAATCCCGGGGGCCACAGTTCGCGGCCGCGCCCGGACAATGCGATCTATGCGCTTGCCCACACGCTCGACCGTCTCGAACAATATCGCTTCGCGCCGATGCAGAATGAAACCACGCGGGCCTATTTCGCCCATCGCGCCACCACCGCCGATCCGGCGCTCGCCGCGCTGATCCGCCGCTGGCTCGCCAATCCCGACGATGGCGCGGCGGCCGACGCGATCGAGGCGTCGCCGACCGAGACGGGGCTCACCCGCACCCGCTGCGTCGCGACCCGCCTCGCCGGCGGCCATGCCAACAATGCGCTCCCGCAGCTTGCGACCGCCAACGTCAATTGCCGTATCTTCCCGGGCGTCGATCCGGCCACCGTGCTCGCGACGCTGCGTGAGATCGGCGCTCCCGATCATGTGAGCGTCGAGCCGGTCGAGGTCGCGCACCCCTCCGGTCCCTCGCCGCTCCGGCCCGACGTGGTCGGCGCCTTTACGGCGGCGGTTCACGCCCGCCATCCCGGCGCCGCGATCGTCCCCGACATGAGCGCCGGCGCGACCGACGGCCTCTATTTCCGGGTGCGCGGGGTGCCGGTCTACGGCGTCGAGGGATCGTGGATCGTCACCCCGATCGACGAGCGCGCCCATGGCCGCGACGAGCGTCTTCCGGTCCGCGCGTTCGACGAGGATCTCGATCACTGGACCGACATGATCCGCCGTCTCGCGCGCTGATCCGGGGTTCCAAAATTTTTTCGGAAACGGGGGGAACCGATGCCGGGGAGGCTCGTTGTCAGCCTCGGATAGTGACCTTTTGCCCCCCCCGCTCTCGCTATCCAGAACATGGGCCCGGATGCGCGAACCTCCCCCCCGGTAGCGCATCCGGGTCCGATTTCGTTTGGGGCCTCTCTCCTTCCCGCGCCTAAGTCACGGTTTCGGAACCGGAATCACGTCCGGTGCTTTATAGCCTCGTGCGCGGATCGGCGCCTGCCGCCCGTGCGATCCGATCGAGGAGAGGAACGATGAAGGCATTGGTGATGATCGTGGCGCTGACGGGCGGTCTCGCGCTCGCTGCGTGCAACACGGTGCGCGGCGCCGGCCAGGACGTCCAGTCGGCCGCCAATGCGACCGACAACGCGATGCACGGCGACTGAGCAAAAGCGTTCGACGACGACGCCCTTCCTGCTAGACAGGCCGATGCCGGAGACGGGGCTTATCCGTCGCGCGGCTGGTTTCAGGGAGGGAAGTTATGAGGACCTTGTTGATGGCCGCGGCGCTCACCTTCGGGCTGACGCTGGGGGCGTGCAACACGGTGCGCGGCGTCGGCCAGGACGTGCAGTCGGCGGCGGACGCCACCGACAACGCGATCCACGGCCGCTAAGGCCTGGCACAGGGGACGTCGCCGGCGGCGGCGTTCCCGTCAGGCGCCCGGCGCCGGGTTGCGCGCGCGGCGCTTCTCGGTGAACCAGATCGCGACCAGCGAGAGTTCGTAGAGCGCGATCAGCGGCCCGGCGAGCAGCAGCATCGAGAAGACGTCGGGCGGCGTGAGCACCGCCGCGACGATGGTCGCGATCACCCAGGCATAGCGGCGGCCGCGAGCCAGCGCGCTGCGCGTCACCAGCCCGGCGCGCTCGAGCAGCATCAGCAGCACCGGCAGCAGGAAGGCGACGCCGAAACCGAAGATGAAGTGCATCGAGAAATCGAGATAATTGCCGATCGCCGGCAGCGCCGTCTGCTGCACGCCGCCGATCTCGCCCTGGTAGCTCAGCAGGAAATGCAGCGCGATCGGCATCGCCACGAAATAGGCGAGCGATGCGCCCATCAGGAACAGGAAGGGCGTCATCACCAGGAAGGGCAGGAAGGCCCTTTTCTCGCGCGAATAAAGGCCCGGGGCGACGAACAGCCAGATCTGGATCGCGATGATCGGAAAGGCGATCATCAACGCCGCGAAGAAGGCGACCTTGATCTCGACGAAGAAGGCTTCGAACACCGCGGTGTAGATGAGCTGGCGCTGCCCCGCCTCGACGAGCGGCCGCACCAGGAAGCCGAAGATCGGCCGCGCGAAATAAAGGCACACGCCGAACGCGACGGCGAGCGCGGCCGCGGCCCAGAGCAATCGCCGGCGAAGCTCGATCAGATGATCGAGCAGCGGCGCCTTGCTCTTTTCGAGCTCGGCCTCCTCGGCGGCGCGATCGATGTCGCTCATGGCTTGCGATCCGGCGCGCCCGGGGCCGCGCGACGAGGCACCGGCGGCGCGGCGCGGCGCACGGTGCGGCGGCGCGGCGAGGATGCGGGCGATCGCGGCGTCGTCACCGGGGCGTCGTCAGCGGGCGCCGGCGACTTCCCGGCCGAACCGGACTCCGCAGGCGATCCGGCGACCCCGCCTTCCGCGCCCTCGCCCTTGCCGGGGGCCGGCTCGGCCGGCGTTCCCTTTCCCCAGTCGCTTTCCGGCGACGAAGGCGCTTTGGGCGGGTGCATCCGCATGATCCGCTCATTGTCCTCGCGCCACTTCTTTTCCATCTCCTCGAGCTCGGACTCGCGGATCATCGCGTCGAAGCCGGAGCGGAAGTGGCGCGCCATGCCGCGCGCCTGGCCGACCCAGTGGCCGACCGTGCGCATGACGCGCGGCAGATCCTTTGGCCCGATCACGACGAGCGCGACCAGGGCGATGACCATCAGCTCGCCGGAATCGATTC
Organism: Sphingosinicella ginsenosidimutans; assembly: GCF_007995055.1. Taxonomy (NCBI): domain Bacteria; kingdom Pseudomonadati; phylum Pseudomonadota; class Alphaproteobacteria; order Sphingomonadales; family Sphingomicrobiaceae; genus Allosphingosinicella; species Allosphingosinicella ginsenosidimutans. The sequence continues at coordinate 574,686 of NZ_VOQQ01000001.1, forward strand.
CGAACATCCGCCCCTCCGGCGCCGGGGCGCCGCCTAGTGCCGGTCGGCTTCGCTGGCGGAGCCGCGCTCGGCCGCCGGCGCTTCATCGGCCCGCGGCGCGGCGTCGATCACCCGCTCGTCCGACAGGCGCCGCGGCGGCGCCGGCGTCTCGTCGTCCTCGGCCAGCCCCTTCTTGAAGCTCTTGATGCCTTTGGCGACGTCGCCCATCAGGTTCGACACGCGGCCCGATCCGAACAGCAGCACGATCAACGCGACAACGATGATCCAGTGAATTGGGGATCCGAATCCCATGAAAGAATCTCCTTGAGGGAAAACCCAAGCTAGGCGTCTTCGTCGCCGGTTTCCAGTTCGGCCTCTTCATCGCCCTCGCCGACGAGCCGATCGAAGGCCAGATCGACCGGATCGAGCAGCCCCGCGGCCTTGAGATCGTCGATGCCGGGCAGGTCGCGGCGGCTCGCCAGCCCGAAATGGGTGAGGAATTCCTGCGTCGTCGCATAGGTGAGCGGTCGCCCCGGCGCCTCGCGCCGACCGGCGGGGCGGACCCAGCCCGCCTCCATCAGCACGTCGATCGTCCCCTTGGAAATCTGCACGCCCCTTATCGCCTCGATCTCCGCGCGGCTCACCGGTTCGTGATAGGCGATGATCGCCAGGGTCTCGACCGCGGCGCGAGACAGCTTGCGGCTCTCCTCCCGCTCGCGCCGAAGGACCGAGGCGAGATCGGCTGCGGTCTGGAAATGCCAGCGCGCGCCGCGCTCGACCAGCTCGATGCCGCGCCCGGCATAATGATCGGAGAGCTCCGCCAGCGCCGCCCTCACGTCGACGCCCTCGCCGACATAAGCGGCGATGTCGGTCAGGCCGAGCGGCTCCTTCGCGGCGAACAAGGCCGCCTCGACCGCGCGCACGCCATCGGCCATCTCCTTCATGCGGCCCTCACGTAGAGCGGCGCGAAATTGGCCTCCTGCGCGATCGCGACCCGGCCGAGCCGCGCCAGTTCGAGCGTCGCGACGAAGCTCGAGGCGAGCGCCGACTTGCGATAGTCCGCATCCTGCGTCTCCGGCAGGAAGGCGCCGAGCTCGGTCCAGTCGAGCTTCGCGCCGATCAGCCGTTCGAGCCGCGTGATCGCCTCGTCGAGCGTCATCACCGGGCGCCGCGCGACGACGTGGATCGCCGGTTCGCCGCGGGCGCGGACGATGCCATAAGCCGAGATGAGGTCGTAGAGATCGGCCTGCCAGGCGGAGCGGCGCACCACCGTCAGCCCCTCCGGCGCGCCGCGCAGGAAAACGTCGCGGCCGATCCGGTCGCGCGCCACGAGCCGCGCCCCGGCCTCCCGCATCGCCTGCAGCCGCTGGAGCCTGAGCTGCAGCCGCGTCGCCAGCTCCTCCGGGCTCGGATCGACCGTCGGATCCTTGGGCAGGAGCAGGCAGGATTTGAGATAGGCGAGCCAGGCCGCCATCACGAGATAGTCGGCGGCGATCTCCAGCTTCAGCCGCTTCGCATCGGCGATGAACGCGAGATATTGCTCGACCAGCGCCAGGATCGAGATTTTCGCCAAATCGACCTTCTGCGCCCGCGCGAGCGTCAGCAGCAGGTCCAGCGGCCCCTCCCACCCGTCCAGGTCGAGCGTCAGGCGGTCCGACTCGGCGACCGGCGGGGCAACCTCGAATGGTTCTTCCTCGTCCACGCCCGAAGATTAGGGGCTCGCCCGGCCGATGTCGAAAGGATTGAACGACTTTTCCACAGCCGGAATCCGGGGGCGCACGCCATCCGTCCGCGAAATCTGCGTGCGCGCTGCAACCCGATCGCCCTGAAGTCGTTAGGCGGCCAGAACGGATAACAGGGAGAGATTGCCGTGCTCGGAACCATCCTCATCATCGTCCTGATCCTGCTCCTGATCGGCGCGCTGCCGTCCTGGGGCTACAGCCGGTCCTGGGGATACGGTCCGTCGGGCGGGATCGGCCTCATCGTCATCATCCTGATCATCCTGGTCCTGCTCGGCCGAATCTGACGCCGAGGTCATTTGACAAAGGGGGGCGGCTGCCCGAAGCCGGAGGCATGATCCTCGCCGCTTCGCTCGTGGCCGCCCTCCTCGCTTCGGCCGAGGCCGATGCGACGCCGATGCGCGAGATCGAGGTGCAGGCGGCGTTCCAGTCGAGCGCGTCCGGGCTCACCGAGCTGCTCAGCAACGCGGACTATCCGGCCGATGCCCGGCGCAATCGCGAACAGGGTCTGGTGCGCTTCCGCATCGTCATCGGGACCGACGGGCGCGTCAGCGACTGCACCGTGACGGGGAGCAGCGGCCACGCCACGCTGGACGCGGCGACCTGCGCGCTCGCCCGCGAACGGTTCCGTTTCGTCCCGGGCCGCGACGAGCTCAACCTGCCGACGTCCAGCCTGGGCGACTACGTGATGATCTGGCGGCTGCCCGGCTAGACGAGCGCGAGCAGCGCGTCGCGCTTGGCCGCGAGCATGTCGAATTCGCCAGCCCCCTTCCCGGCCCGCGTCATGGCGCGCGCCAGCCGGTCGACGGCGGCCGGGCTCATCTCGCCGAGCGCCTCGGCGACGGCTTCATTGTCGGCAAGGTCGCCCGAACAGGCGAGCACGACATCGCATCCGGCCGCGATCGCATCGCGCGCGCGCCGGCCAGGCGGCCCCGCCAGGGCCGCCATCGCGATGTCGTCGCTCATCAGCAGCCCCTCGAAGCCGATCCGGCCGCGGATCACCTCTTCGATGATCGTCGGCGAAAGCGTCGCCGGCCGATCGGCGTCCCAGGCCGGGTAGAGGACATGCGCCGTCATCGCCATTGGCGCCCCCCGGCAGGCGCGGAACGGCGCGAGGTCCGCCCCCAGCGCCTCGGCGCCCGCGGCGACGACCGGCAATTCCTTGTGGCTGTCCGCCGGCGCGCGGCCGTGGCCGGGGACATGCTTGATGACGCCGATGCAGCCGCCGGCCTCCAGCCCATCCAGCATGGCGCGCCCGAGCGCGGCCACCTGCATGGCTTCGCGCCCGAGCGCCCGATCGCCGATCACCGCGTCCGCGCCCGGCGCCGGCATGTCGAGCACCGGCAGGCAATCGACGTTGATCCCGACCTCGGCGAGCATGATGGCTATCGCATGCGCGTTGGCCCGCGCTGCCTCGATCGCGCTCATCGGCGCCCTTTCGTAGAGCGCCGCGAAGCGCGCGGCGGCCGGGAAGGCCGGCCAGTGCGGCGGCCCGAGCCGTGCGATCCGGCCGCCTTCCTGATCGATCAGGATCGGCAGATCGTCCCGCCCGGCGAGATCGCGCAGGCTGTCGGTCAGCGCGCGAAGCTGCGCCTTGTCGGCGACATTGCGCGCGAACAGGATGAAGCCGGCAGGATCGGCGGCGCGGAAGAAGGCGCGCTCGTCGGCAGTGAGGGACGGGCCAGAAAGCCCGAGGATCGCGGGAAGCATCCGGGCGCCATAGCAATCCCCTCCCGATCGCGGGAGAGGCGTGCGCGTCAGCCGACGACCGAGCAGGCCTCGCCGGCGATCTGGAGGCGGCGGCACACGTCCGCGGCGCCCGGCCCGCTGGCGCGCAGCCGATAGAGCGTGCGTCCGCCGGACTGGACGGGGATCACGCTGTGGCTGAGTGGCGCGAGATAGCGGAAGCGGCCGGAAAGGCCGGTCCAGGCGCGGTTGGCGCTCGCCTGGCTCGAAAAGGCGCCGAGCTGGATCGAGCCGCCGCCGGCTGTCGGCGCCTGGGCCTGCGCGGGAGCGGGGGCCGGCGCGGGAGCCGGGGCAGGTACCGGGCGCTGCGGTTGCGCGGCGGTCGCGGCGCCGTTCGCGGCAGCCGCGTCGCTTGCGGTCCGCGTCACTGGCGCTTCCGGCACCGCGCCCGGATTGAGCTGTGCCTGCGGCTGTGCGCCCTCGCTCGCCGCATAAGCGGTGTCGCCGGTCCCCTGGACGTTCATCCCGCCGGGATTGTCCGGCCGGACCTTGTAATCGCCTTCGGGTGCGGCGATCACCTCGCCATTGCCGTCCTCGCGATTGCGATTGCCGAGCCAGAACAGCCCGCCGACGATCAGCGCGATGGCGACGAGCCCGATCACCACCGAGGCGATCAGCTTCAGGGCCGAAGGCCCCTCCCGCTCATCCTCTTCCTCGACCGCTTCCAGCCAGGGCAGGCGATCCTCGTCCGGCCCCTCGACCTCGAACGTGTCGTCGGCATCGATATCGAACCCCGCGTCCGACCCCCGCTCGTCGCCCACCATCACTGCATCTCCTCGGCCGCCTCCACCCCCATGATGGCGAGGCCATTTCGAACAACCTGCCCGATCGCTTCGGCCAATTCCAGCCGCGATCGTGTCAGATCGGGACGCTGTCCCACCAGGAAACGCTTTTCGGGATCGTCATTGCCCTTGTTCCACTGGGCGTGGAAGGCCGCCGCGAGATCGCCGAGATAGAAGGCGATGCGGTGCGGCTCATGCGCCGCCGCCGCGCCCTCGACGACGCGCGGAAACTGCGCGGCGAGCTTGACCAGATCGAGCTCGTCCGCATCGAGCAGCGACAGATCCGCCGCGGCCGGCAGCGCCAGCCCCTCCTCCTTGGCGCGCCGCTGAAGCGAGCGGATCCGGGCATGGGCATATTGGACGTAGAAGACCGGATTGTCCTTCGAGGCTTCGACCACCTTGGCGAAATCGAAGTCCATCTGCGCGTCGGCCTTGCGGGTCAGCATGGTGAAGCGCACCACGTCCTTGCCGACCTCGCGCACCACATCCGCCAGCGTCACGAAATTGCCCGCGCGCTTCGACATCTTCACCGGCTCGCCGGCGCGCAGCAGCCGCACCATCTGGACGAGCTTCACGTCGAACGGCGTGCGCCCCTCCGTCAGCGCCGCGACCGCCGCCTTGATCCGCTTCACCGTCCCGGCATGGTCGGCGCCCCAGATGTCGATCAGCTGGTCCGCCTCCCGCGCTTTCTGGAAATGATAGGCGAGGTCGGCGCCGAAATAGGTCCAGCTGCCGTCGGATTTCCTGATCGGCCGGTCCTGGTCGTCGCCGAACCGGGTGGCGCGGAACAGCGGCAGCTCGACCGGCTCCCAATCCTCGGGCGTCTCGCCCTTCGGCGCCTCCAGCACCCCGTCATAGACGAGGTCGCGCGCGCGCAGCCACGCCTCGGCCTCGGCCGGCTTGCCTTCCGCCTGGAGCTCGGCCTCCGATGCGAAAATCTCGTGGCGGATGCCGAGCAAGGCGAGGTCCGCCTTGATCATCGCCAGCATGTCCGCGACCGCTTCGCGGCGGAACAAGGCCAGCCACTCGCTTTCCGGCTTGCCGACGAAGGCATCGCCATGTTCGCGCGCCAGCCGCTCGCCGACCGGCTTCAGATAGTCGCCGGGATAGAGCCCTTCGGGAATCTCGCCGATATCCTCGCCGAGCGCCTCGCGATAGCGCAGGTGCGCGGAGCGGGCGAGCACGTCGACCTGGCCGCCGGCATCGTTGACATAATATTCGCGCCGCACCTTGTAGCCGGCATATTCGAGCAGGCTCGCCAGAGCATCGCCGACCACCGCGCCGCGGCAATGGCCCATGTGCATCGGCCCGGTCGGATTGGCCGAGACATATTCGACATTGACCATCTGCCCGCCGCCGAGGTTGGAGCGACCATAATCGCCCCCGGCCGCCAGGATCGCGCTGAGCTCTTCTTCCCAGACGCCGCGCGCGAGCCTCAAATTGATGAAGCCGGGCCCGGCGATCTCGACGCTGGCCACCTCGCCCACCGCGCCGAGCTTCGCCGCGATCGCCTCGGCCAGCGCGCGCGGGTTCATGCCGGCGCGTTTCGCCAGCACCATCGCAGCATTGGTCGCGAGATCGCCATGCGAGGGATCGCGCGGCGGCTCGACCGCGACGGCGCCGCGCTCGATCCCGCGCGCCAGCACGCCTTCGGCTTCAAGGGCATTCAGCGCATCATCCACATGCGCGGCGAAACGGGCGTAGAGCGTCACGACGATTTCCAAAACAAGAGAGTGAGGCGCGGCTCTAGACGATGAATGCGGCGATTTGAAGCAGCCGCCGCGCGGCTCAGAAGCCTTCGGGCAGATCGGCCGGCCCGACCAGCGCCTCATAACGCCGGATCGCATAGCGATCGGTCATGCCCGCGATGAAATCGCCGATCGCGCGAAGGACGGTGACCGGATCGTCGCCCTCGGGTCGCCACTCCTCGGGAAGCCGGCGCGGATCGTCCCGATAGGCGGCGAAGAGGCCGGCGAGCATGTCCTGCGCCGCCGCGCGCACCGCCATCACCGGCTCCGCCTCGTACATGCGGCGATAGAGAAAGGCCTTGAGCTGCCGCTCCTCGGCCTGGAGCGGCGCGGAAAAGCCGACGAGCTGCCGCCCGGCGCGGCGCACGTCCTCGATCACGCCAAGGCCGGCGGTGCGACGGCGTGTCTCCTCGATCACGTCGTTCACCATCACGCCGATCATCTCGCGCACGAGCTCCGGCACAAGCTGGCGGGGCGCGACATCGGGATAGGCCGCGCGCACCCGCGCCCAGCTCCGCGCGACGAGCGGCACCTCCATCAGTTCGTCGAGCGTGAACAGGCCGGAGCGCAGGCCGTCGTCGACGTCGTGATTGTCATAGGCGATGTCGTCGGAAATCGCCGCGACCTGCGCCTCCAGGCTCGGCCACGCGTCAAGGTCCATGCCGAAATCCGCCTCCGCCTCGGCCAGCGCCCAGGGAAGCGGGCCGGTGACCGGACCATTATGCTTGGCCAGCCCCTCCAGCATCTCCCAGCTGAGATTGAGCCCGCGAAAGCGCGGATAGGGGCTTTCGAGCCGCGTCAGCGTCCGCAGCGTATGGGCGTTGTGGTCGAAGCCCCCGGCCTGCGCCATCGCCGCGCTCAGCACGTCCTCGCCGGCATGGCCGAAGGGCGAATGGCCGATATCGTGGGCGAGGCAGAGCGCCTCGGTCAGGTCCTCGTTGAGCCCGAGCACGCGCGCGATGGTGCGGCCGATCTGCGCGACCTCCAGGCTGTGGGTCAGCCGCACCCGGAAATGATCGCCGTCCGGAACGACGAAGACCTGGGTCTTGTGCCTCAGGCGCCGGAACGGGACCGAATGGATGATCCGGTCGCGGTCGCGCTGGAAGGCGTCGCGCGGGCCCCTAGTGCCGCGTTCGCCCTCGGGATGACGACGTCCGCGCGTTCGCTGAGGATCGGCCGCCAGAGCGGCGAGCGGTCGTCCGGTCGTCGTCATCATCTCCAGCGCGTGTAGAGCGGCGGCTGCGCGCGGTCGATCCCCGATCGGCGGTCGATCGGCTCGACCGGGCGGCGGGGCGCTCCTCGGTCGCGCGACTGCCGCCCGCACGCGTCGTGCGCGACGAGGACGCCGCGCCGCGCCGTGTGGTCGAGGTCGAGGTCGAACGCGCCTCCTCGCCGCTCGCGCGGCCCCGCGTCCCGCGCGTGGCGGGAGAGCTCGTGGACGTGCCGGTGGCGCGGCCGGTCCGCGCCGCCGGCCGGTCGTCCCGGGCCCGCGCATCGGCGGCGCCGCGCGTCGAACGGGCCGATCCGCCGCCGATCGGCTCGACGGCCTGCCCGGCCGGGCTGGTCCAGGCGAAAGCGGAGATTCGGCCGTCGAGCCGCCGAACGAAGGCCTGCGCCTCCGCGGCGCTGTCGAACGGGCCGACGAGGAGGCGGCTGCTCGAGCGCATCGGCGCGGCATAGGCGTCCTGGCCCGCGAGCTGCGGCACGCGGCCGCGCAGGCGGGTGAACTCGGCGGCGAGACCGGCGCGGTCGGCGGTCGCGATCTGGACCCAGTGGCGGCTCGGATTGGCCGGGGCCGCGGGCCGGCGCGGCGCGGCGCGCTCGGCGGTCCGGCTCTGCGTCGGCGGCGCGCTTCGCGCCGGCGCCGGCGGTGGCGAGGACGCACGGGCCGCCCCGACCGGCGGCGCCGGATTCAACTCGACTTCGGGCGGCAGCGCATCGACCGCGGCGGCGACCTCGGCGAAATCGCCCGGCGCCGGGCGAGCCGCCGGCGTCGCGCCTGGCGTCAGCGAGAAACCGGGCGACGCCGCCGACGGGGCCGGCTCGAAGCGGCGCAAAGGTCGCTCGGCGGTCGCGGCGCCCGGACCTGTCGCGCTGGGGGCCGGCGCGGCCGGTCCGGCGGCGGCGGCACGGCCGCGCAGCACATCGGTCAGCGTCCGCCCGGCCGGCTGTTCATACAGGGTGTAGGGGGTCGCCGGCTGGGCGGCCGGGCCGCGCCGCGCGGTGCCGGGCGAAGCCGAAGCGACCTGCGTCGGCGGGCCGGCCGGCGGCCGCGCCGGCGCCGCGCTTGCCATCGCCGATCCGTTGCTCGGGAATTCGCCGAAATGGACCGCCATCGCCTTCTGCGACGGCGTCAACCCGGCCAGCCGCGCGAGGAATGGCGCCATCTGGCCCGCCGTTCCGGGCGGCATCACGCGCCGCGCGGTATCCTCGGCGCCGGCGGCATCGCCGGTCAGCGCGAGAACGAACGCCTGGGTGCGCCACGCGGCGCGGTCGTTCTGGCGAAGCTGGGCGTCGATCGCCTGGAGCGCCGCAGCGCGCTGCCCGCTGATCGCCAGCGAGAGCGCGAGCCGCCGGCGCACCTCGGGCGAATCATGCGCGGCGAGCGCCGTCCGATAATCCTGCTGCGCGCGCGCCGGATCGCCGATCATGTCATAAGCAAGCCCGCGATCGGCCGCGATCTCCCCCTGGTCCGCGCCGAGCGACACGGCCTGGCCGAAGAAATCGAGCGCCTCGCGCGGCTGTTCGGCGAGCACCATCACCGATCCCATGCCGGCCTTGACCCGCCCATCGCGCGGGGCGACCTCGCCGGCGCGCGTGTAGAAGCCGAGCGCCGCCTGCGGATCGCCCATCCGCAACGCTTCGCGCCCGGCGCCGAGCAACGCATCGAGATCGCGCGGATCGCGGGCGATCTGGGTCATGTAGCGGCGCAGGTCCGCGCCGGCATTTTCGGTCAGCGGCTGGACGACCGCGCCGGGCGGATAGAGCGCGCGGCCGCGCGGCGCGGGATCGTCGCCGTCACTATCCTGGGCGTTGGCCGGAGCGGCCGCCGCGATCGTCATGCACGCCAGAACTGCGAACGCGCCCCCGCGCCACGCAAGGCGTGCCCCCCGCCTCCACGATGAAGTCATGCGGTCGATAGACAGGGGCGAAGCTGTCGCGGCAATGACTGCATCGGCTCGCTGCGGTCAGGCGGTGCGCGGAGGCGATGAAGCGCGAACGGGCTCAAGCCCCTCCCTTCGGAGGAGGGGCCGGGGCGGCAAAGGCCCCGACGCCCCCCCCCCGAAGGAAAGCTTCAACGCCGCTTACTGGTTGTTCTGACGGTTGAGGAAGCGCGGAATGTCGAGCGGGTCGCGGCCGGAGCGCATGCGCGGCCCGTCCTCGTCCTCGACCTGCGCCTTGGCGGCGCCGCGCGCGATGTTGGACATGCGCTCGAACAAGGTGCCGCCGCTCTCGCGCGCCGGCTTCGGTTCGGGGGCCGCCGCCGGCTCCCCGGCGGTGAGCCAGCTGCGCCGGCCGACATCGTCGGGCAGGTCCTCGGCCGCGATCGGATGCTCCATCGGCGTGGCCTCGTCGCCGAGCAGAAGCTCGTCGCCCTCATCCTCGCCGGCCGGCTGGTCGAGCGTCAGTTCGGACGACGCGACCTGCTCGTCGATGAAGCTCACCGTTTCGTCCGCTTCTTCGGCGACTTCGGGCGGGGTCAGCTTGATCGCCGGCTCGGGGACCGGCTCGGCCGCCTGTTCCGGGGCCGGGGCGGGGGCCGCGGGGGCGGCCGCGTCGGTCCTGGCCGCATCGCCGCGCGCGCCGGGGAAGGTGAAGACCTTCGCCTGCAGCGGCGTCGCCTGGGTCGCCTCCTCGACGTCGATGCCGGTCGCCACGACCGACACGCGGATCTTGCCCTCGAGCTCGTTGTTGAACGCCGATCCCCAGATGATGTTGGCGTCGGGATCGACCAGCTCCTTGATATGGTTGGCGGCCTCGTCGACCTCCATCAGGCGCATGTCCTCGCCGCCGGTGATCGAGATGATGACGCCCTTCGCGCCGCGCATCGACACGCCGTCGAGAAGAGGGTTGGCGATCGCCTTCTCCGCCGCCTCGATCGCGCGGTTGTCGCCCGAGCTTTCGCCGGTGCCCATCATCGCCTTGCCCATCTCGCTCATCACCGAGCGGACGTCGGCGAAATCGAGATTGATGAGGCCGGGCATGACCATCAGGTCGGTGATGCCGCGCACGCCCTGTTGCAGCACCTCGTCGGCCATCTGGAACGCTTCCCTGAAGGTCGTGTTCGGGTTGGCGATGCGGAACAGGTTCTGGTTGGGGATGACGATCAGCGTATCGACATGCTGCTGAAGCTCGGCGATGCCCGCGTCGGCGGAGCGGCCGCGCCGCGCGCCTTCGAAGCTGAACGGCTTGGTGACGACGCCGACGGTCAGGATGCCGCGGTCGCGCGCGGCCTTGGCGATGACGGGGGCCGCGCCGGTGCCGGTGCCGCCGCCCATGCCGGCCGCGATGAAGCACATGTGCGCGCCGTCAAGGCTCTGCTCGATCTCGGCGAGCGCCTCTTCGGCCGCCGCCTTGCCGATCTCCGGCCGCGATCCGGCGCCGAGCCCCTGGGTGATCTTCAGGCCGAGCTGGATCTTGCGGTCCGCCTGGCTGTGGTTGAGCGCCTGGGCGTCGGTATTGGCGACGATGAAGTCGACCCCCTGCACGTCCGACTGAATCATGTTGGCGACGGCGTTGCCGCCGGCGCCGCCGACTCCGATCACGCTGATCCGGGGCCGAAGCTCGTCCACTTCCGGGCGGATGAAATCGATGCTCATACCAACGTCTCCCCTATCCCTTGCGCCTCGCGCGCCGGATATCCACTAAATGTCTTGCACGATGCGATTCGCCGGTGCGAGCGAAAAGTTAATCGGACGGTCACGTTTTCCCCAACTTTCATCAATATTGGGTCCGAAAGGCCGCGATCAGGCGCTGCACGACGTTGCCGCCCGCTTTCTCGACCTGCGGCGCGGCGAAGCCGGTGCGAAGATCGAGCTCGTCCGAAGCCGCGAACTGGGCGAGCCCGGCGAGGGTCGAAAAGGCCGGGCCGCTATGCGCGTCCGGAAGGCCGGGCATGGCCGGGCGGCCGACCCTGACGGCGCGGCCGAGCACGCCCTGGGCATAATCCGCGATGCCCTTGAGCTCCGCGCCGCCGCCGGTCAGCACCACCTGCCGCCCGAACGGCCCGGCGAAACCGAGGTCCTTGAGCGCCGCTTCGATCTCCGACGCCAGATGTTCGAGCCGCTGGCGGATCACGGTGACGAGCTGGGCGCGGGTGATGCGCTGGGTCTCGATGCCCTCCTGATGGCCGGCGATCGGCGCGAGCTCGATCATGTCGTGATTGTCGCGCGGGCTCATCATCGCCGATCCGTAGAAGCATTTGATCCGTTCGGCCTCGTTGCGCCGGGTGCCGAAGGCGGCGGCGATATCGTCCGTGATGTCGCTGGCGCCGGTGGCGAGCGATTTCAGTCCCGCCAGCATCCCGCCGGCGAACACCGAGACGTTGGTCACGCCCGCGCCAAGCTCGACAAGCGCCACGCCAAGCTCCCGCTCCTCCTCGCTCAGGCACGCCTTGCCGGCGGCGACCGGCGAGGCGACGATGGCTTCAACGCCGAGATGCGCGGATCGGACGCACAGATCGAGATTCTTGACCGGCGACGGATCGGCCGCGACGACATGGATGTCGACCGCGAGCTTGTCGGCATGAAGGCCGTTGGGCTTCCTCACCCCGTTCATGCCGTCGATCGTGTAGAGCGCCGGCATGGCGTGGAGCAGCATCCGCCCGGCCGGGTCGATCGAATTCTTGCCGGCGTCCAGCAGGGAATCGATGTCGGCGTCGGCGATGCGACGACCGCCGATGGCGAGCTCGACGCTGGCGACGTCGCTGACGAGGCCGCCCGCCGAAAAGCCGACGAAGACCTGGTCGATATTGGTGCCGGCGATGCGCTCCGCCTGCTCGACCGCCTCGCGGATCGCGAGCTCGCTTTTCTCCATGTCGGCGATGAAGCCGCGCCTCACGCCCTTGCTCTCGCGCTGGCCGGTGCCGAGGATTTTGAGCCGCCCCTCGCCCGCTGGCTCGGCGATCAGCGCCGAGACCTTGGACGAGCCGACGTCGAGCGCGGCGACGAGGCTTCGGGCCGGAGCGGGGGTCGGGCGCCGCATCAGATCGTCCTCGCAAGGTCTTCGGGCATCTGCCCGGGATCGGGATCGGTCAGCACCGGCACGGTCGACCCGGGCTCGCGCGAGACGCGGACGATCACCCGGCCGGGAATGCGCATGTCGAAGCGCACCAGGCCGCGCCCGAGCAGCTGGGTCTGCTGATCCATCGCCGCGAAACGCTGGATCGCGCGCCGCGCCGCATCGTCACCCTCCGGAAGGCTGAGCGTCTCGCCGGTCTGGAAACGGATGTCCCATCGCCGGTCGCCGATCCACGACGCGCCGGTCACCTGCGGCCGAAGATGGGGCGCCGCGCCGAGCAGCGCCTGAAGCGTCCCGAGGTGGCGGTTGGCGGCGGGGCCAACGACGAGCAGCAGGTCCGGCATCGAATCGACATGGACCGGCTCCAGGATCACGCCCTCGGCATCGACCAGGCTCAGCTGTCCGCCATGCTGCCAGATCGCCGCCGGCACGCGCTCGACGATGTCGACGACGAGCGTGTCGGGAAGGCGGCGCGAGACCCGCGCCTCCTTGATCCAGCCGAAATGGAGCAGCCGCTCACGCGTCGCCGAAAGATCGACCAGCGGCATCGCCATCGACGGCTGATCGAAGGCGATATTGTAGACCGCGAGCCGGGGCACGCGGCTGGCCCCGTTGATCTCGACCCGGCGCATCGTGAAGCCGGCCGCGCCGATCCCCTCGCCGATCGCGGTGCCGGCGAGCTGCGGCAGCCGCAGGCTGAGGATCAGCGCCAGCGCCACCACGATCGTGCCGATGCCGAGCATCCAGCCGATCACGCGGCGGCCCGTGCCCGGCGCGAAGCCGAGCGATTCCAGCATCTCCGGCTGCTTCTTGCGGCGCGTGTTGACCGAGCGCGGCGCGCGCGAATTGCTGCGCGCACGCGGCCGCGCCGCATTGCCCCTCGCGACTCGCGCGCTCACAGCGCCGCCTCCACGATCCGCTCGACCAAAGTGGCATAATCGATGCCGCGCGCCCGCGCCTGTTCGGGGACGAGGCTGAGCGGCGTCATCCCGGGCTGGGTGTTGACCTCGAGGAGGTAGAGCCCCTCGACACCCTTCTCGTCGTCCCAGCGGAAATCGGAGCGCGAGCAGCCCCTGCAGCCGAGCAGCCGGTGCGCCTTGAGCGCCATGTCGAGACAGGCGGCGCGGATCTCGGCGGGGATGTCGGCGGGGCAGACATGCTCGGTCAGCCCGTCCGTATATTTGGCGTCATAATCGTAGAAGCCGGACTTGGGCCGAAGCTCCGTCACCTCGAGCGCCTCGTCGCCGAGCACCGCCGTCGTCAGCTCGCGCCCCCGGATGAAGGGCTCGGCCAGCAGCCGGTCGAACTCCTGCCACGGGCCCTTCACGTCGCGCCCGATCGGATCGCCGTAATTGCCGTCCCTGGTGACGATCGCGACGCCGACCGACGAGCCTTCGTTCACCGGCTTCAGCACATAGGGCCGCGCCATCGGATCGGCGGCGAACAGGCTCTCGCTGTCGACGATCGTGCCGGCCGGCATGCGGATGCCGTGCGGCACCAGCACCATCTTGGTGAGCTCCTTGTCGATCGCGATCACCGAGGTCTCCAGCCCGCTATGGGTATATTTGAGGCCCATCAGGTCCATCAGGCCCTGGACCGATCCGTCCTCGCCCGGGGTCCCGTGCAGCGCGTTGAACACCACGTCGGGCGCCGCCTCGGCAAGCCGCTGGGCGACGTCGCGGCCCATGTCGATCCGGGTCACGCGGTGGCCGCGGCTTTCCAGCGCGTCGGCGACGCCGTTGCCGGTGACGAGCGAAACCTCGCGCTCGGCGGACCATCCGCCCATGAGGACCGCGATGTGGAGTTTCTCCCTCTCCCCTTCAGGCGAGAGGGAAGAGCCGCGCAGCGGCGAAGGGAGAGGGGAAGTTGAGCGGCTGCTCACATCACACCCCCTCTCTCCGGTCCTCTCCCCTGGAGGGGGGAGGGGGTTCCCACCCGCTGGATTTCCCATTCAAGCTCCACGCCGGAATCCGCCTTCACGCGCCGCCGCACCTCCTCGCCAAGCTCCTCGATCTGCCCGCTCGTCGCGTTGCCGAGATTGAGCAGGAAATTGCAATGCTTCTCCGAAACCTGCGCGTCGCCGATGCGGAATCCGCGCAGCCCGGCCGCGTCGACGAGCCGCCAGGCCTTGTCCCCCGGCGGGTTCTTGAATGTCGAGCCGCCGGTGCGGCTCCGAAGGGGCTGCGAGGCTTCGCGCTCGGCGGCGATGCGGTCCATCTCGGCGGCGATCGCCGCTTTGTCGCCGGAAACGCCGCGCAAGGTCGCCGAGACCACGACCGCGCCCTCGGGCAAGTCGGAATGGCGATAGCGATAGCCGAGGTCCGCCGGCGCCAGCGTGCGCCGCTCGCCGGAGCGCAGCACGACCTCGCACTGGACGAGGATGTCCTTCACCTCGCGGCCATAGGCGCCGCCGTTCATCCTGACGAAGCCGCCGACCGTCCCGGGGATTCCGCGCAGGAATTCGAGGCCGGCAATGCCGGCGTCGCGCGCCTTCGAGGAAACGAGGATGCCCGAGGCGCCGCCGCCGCAGCGCAATGTCGTGGCATCGAGCTGCTCGACCTGCGCGAACGCCTTGCCCAGGCGCACAACCACGCCCGGCACGCCCCCGTCGCGCACGATCATGTTGGACCCGAGCCCGAGCGCCATCACCGGCGCCGCCGGATCGAGATCGCGAAGGAAGTCCGCGAGATCGTCGGAATCCTTCGGCTCGAACAGCCATTCGGCCGCCCCGCCCGACTTGAACCAGACGAGCGGCGCCAGCGGCGCATCGGCGGTCAGCTTCCCGCGAACGGCCGGCATGTCGATGACGGCGCTCATCCGCCGCGCCTTTCCTTGAGGCCCTGCGCGAAGCCGGCGGCCCATTTGGTGATGTCGCCGGCGCCGAGGAAGATGATCATGTCGCCCGGCGCGGCGAGCGCGGCGAGCTGGCGGGCGACGTCGTGGGGGTCGGACGCGGCGAGCGCCCCGAGATGCCCGCGCTCCTTCAGCCCGGCGACCAGGGTCTCGTGGCTGACGCCCTCGATCGGCGCCTCGCCGGCGGGATAGACCGGCACCGCGATGACGATATCGGCATCGTTGAAGGCGCTCTGGAACTCGTCCATCAGGTCGCGAAGGCGGGTGTAGCGATGCGGCTGGACGACCGCGATCACGCGCCCCTCGGCCCCCTCGCGCGCGGCCGAGAGCACCGCCCTGATCTCGACCGGATGGTGGCCGTAATCGTCGATGATCGTGATTCCGTCGACCTCGCCGACCCTGGTGAAGCGGCGCTTGACCCCGCCGAAACCGGCAAAGCCGCGCGCGATCACGTCGTCGGCGATCCCCATCTCCGCCGCCACGCCGATCGCGGCGAGCGCGTTGGAGACATTGTGCCGGCCCGGCATCGGCAGCTCGATCCCGGTGATGGTGCGCGTCTCGCCGGCGCGGTCGCGCAAGGTGACGTCGAAGCGGTTGCCGCCGGGGAAGGGCCGGACATTCTCGCCGCGCACGTCGGCCTGCGCCGCGAAGCCGTAGGTCACGATCCGCCGGTCCCGAAGGCGCGGGATGATCGCCTGCACCTCGGGATGATCGACGCACAGCAAAGCGGCGCCATAGAAAGGCACATTCTCGACGAACTCGACGAAGGCGTCCTTCACCTTGTCGAAGCCGCCATAATGATCGAGATGCTCGGGATCGATATTGGTCACGACCGCGATCGTGCCGTCGAGCCGCAGGAACGAGCCGTCGCTCTCGTCCGCCTCGACGACCATCCAGTCGCTCGATCCGAGCCGCGCGTTGGAGCCGTAGGCATTGATGATCCCGCCGTTGATCACGGTCGGATCGATCCCGCCGGCATCGAGCATCGCCGCGATCATCGAGGTCGTCGTCGTCTTGCCGTGCGTTCCGGCCACCGCGACGGTGGACTTCAAGCGCATCAGTTCGGCCAGCATCTCGGCGCGCCGCACCACCGGGATGCGCCGCTCATAGGCCGCGACGACCTCCGGATTGTCCTTGGCGATCGCGGTCGAGATCACGACCACCGCGGCGTCGCCGAGATTGCCGGCGTCATGACCGATCGCGACCGGGATCCCCTTCGCCCGCAGCCCTTCGACCACATATCCCTCGGCGACATCCGATCCCTGCACCTCATAGCCCAGGATCTTCATCACCTCGGCGATCCCCGACATGCCGATGCCGCCGATGCCGACGAAATGGATGGTGCCGATGTCGGTGCCGACGCCTTTCATGCCAGCGCCCCGTTCGGAATCGGCTGGAGCACGGCCTCGCGAACCGGCTGATATTCGACGCCGCCGTCGCTGCCGACCCGCTCGACGAGATCGGCGAGCGCGCGGGCAGCGTCGGGCTTGCCGAGCGCGCGTGCCCGCGCCGCCGCATTGGCGAGCGCCTCGGGATCGAGCGCAAGCTTCTGCATCTGCTTGGCGAGCTCGATCGGCGTGAACTTCGACTGCGCGATCATCCGCGCGCCGCCCGCCTTCGCCATCTCGCGGGCATTGGCGGTCTGGTGATCGTCGGTCGCGCTCGGGAGCGGGATCAGGATCGCCGGCCGGCCCGCGGCGGTCAGCTCGGCGATGGTCGATGCGCCGGCGCGCGCGATCACGAGATGCGCCCAGGCGAGCCTCGCCGGCAGATCCTCCATATAGGTCGCAAGCTCGGCGGGGATGCCCAGCGCGGCATAGCGTTCGCGCACCCGCTCGATATCCTCGGCGCGGCATTGCTGCGTCACCTGGAGCCGGCGGCGGAAATGCTCCGGGAGCAGCGCCAGGCCCTCGGGCACGACGCTGCCGAGGATCGTCGCGCCCTGGCTGCCGCCGGTGACGAGCAGGCGGAACACGCCGTCGCCGTCGAGCGCCGGGAAGGGTTGCTCGCGGATCGCCGCCACCTCGTCGCGCACCGGATTGCCGACGAAATCGGTCTTGTGCCGCGCCTTGGCGGGAAGCCGCTGGACCTCCGGATAGGAGGTCGCGATCGCGTCGACGCGCGAGGCGACGAGGCGGTTGACCCGGCCGAGCACCGCATTCTGCTCATGGACGAGCGTCGGCACCTTGTCCTTGCGCGCGGCAAGCAGCGCCGGGAGCGCCGGATAGCCGCCGAAGCCGATCACCGCCGCCGGCCGGAACGTCTCATAGAGCCGGAGCGCCATCGCCCGGCCGGTCATGATCGACCGCGCGGCGCGAAGCCAGCCAAGCGGCCCGCCGGCGAGCCGCCCGGCGGGCAGGACGTGGACCTGGACCTTGTCGAACAGGCCCGGGATTCGCGCGCCGCGATCGTCGGTGATCAGCGCGACCCGGTGGCCGCGCGCCAACAGCTCTTCGGCCAGCGCATGCGCCGGCACCATGTGCCCGCCGGTCCCGCCGGCGGCCAGCACGTAGTGCCGCGAAAATCCGTTCACTTGAGCCCGCTCCATTTCACGACATAGGGCGAGCGATCGAGATAGGGGTTTCGCCGGCTGAACGCGAGCAATAGTCCGAAGCCGATCGCGAGCGCGATCATCGACGATCCGCCATAGGAGATGAAGGGCAGCGTCATTCCCTTGGACGGGGCGATATGGACGTTGACCGCCATGTTGATCAGCGCCTGCATCCCGAACTGGCAGACGAGGCCGGCGGTCGCCAGCACGATGAACTTGTCCTCCTCGTTGAGCAGGCGGATCAGCACCCTGGCGACGATCGTCATGTAGAGGATCGCGATGGCGAGGCAGGCGATGATCCCGAATTCCTCGCCGATCACCGAGAAGATGTAGTCGGTGTGCGGCTCGGGCAGCGAGAATTTGCGCGTCCCCGCCCCCGGCCCGACGCCGAACAGCCCGCCGGCGGTCAGCGTGCGGAGCGCCGAGACGACCTGGTAATTGTCGCCTTCCGAAAAGAGGAAGCCGTCGATCCGCTGGGTCGCGACCGGATAGAGGAAATAGGCGGCGACGACCGCGACCAGCCCCGTCGCGCCGAGAATCAGCAGGAACCGCATCGGCGCGCCCGAAAGGAGGAGCAGCAGCACCCAGGCGGAGACGAAGATGATCGTCTCGCCGAAATTGGGCTGCATCATCAAAAGCACCGCGACGATGCCGGTGCAGGCGGCGGTCAGCGGCACGATCGGCAGCGACTGATCCTTCTCCTTGAGCGACAGCAGCCAGGCGATCGAGACGATGAACAACGGCTTCAGGAATTCCGAGGGCTGGAACTGGGTGAAGCCGAGCCAGATCCACCGGCGCGCGCCGTTCACCTCATGGCCGAGGATCGGCACGAGGAAGAGGCAGAAGGTGAAGATCAGGGCGCCGATCAGCGACAACCGCCGCGCCGTCGGCTTGGGCAGCATCGAAACGCCGATGAGGACGGGAAGCGAGACCAGGATCCACACCAGCTGGCGGTAGAAATAATAAAGCGGCGGGAAGCTGACGCCCGCGCCCGAATAGCGCACGCCCGCGGCCGGCGAGGCGGCGGCGACCGCGATCAGCCCGATCGAGATCAGGACCGCGACGAGCAGCAGCAGCACCTTGTCGATTTCCCAGAACCAGCGCCCGATCGCGCTCCTGTCCGATCGCCCGAGCCGCGCCGCCTTGCCGTTCGCCTGCGCCATCGCTCCACTCATAACGCCTCCACAGCCGCGCGGAAGGCTTGGCCGCGCGCCTCATAGTCCGTGAACTGGTCGAACGAGGCTGAGGCCGGGGAGAGCAAAACCACCTCCCCCGCCACCGCCGCACCGGCGGCCTCGCGCACCGCCCGCTCCAGCACCTCGCACTTCCGAACCGGCACCCTGCCTTCCAGCAGCCGCGCGAACATCGGCCCCGCCTCGCCGATCGTATAGGCGGCGCGGACATGGCCGAGCTGCGCCTCGCACGGCCCCAGGCTCTCCGTCTTCGCCAGCCCGCCGACGATCCAGTGGACATGCGGGAAAGCGGCGAGCGCCGGCGCGGTCGAGTCCGGGTTGGTCGCCTTGCTGTCGTTGACGAAGAGCACCCCGTCCTTCTCGCGGACGCGCTCCATGCGGTGCGGGAGGCCGGGGTAGGTTTGCAGAGCAAGTTCGATTGTCGTTTCTGCGATGCAAAGCGATCGTGCGACCGTGACGGCTGCGGCCACATTTTGCGCGTTGTGCGGACCTTGGAGCGTAGGCCAGCGCGATTGATCGGCAATATCCCGTCCGGACACTTCAACGATCTTGTCGACAGCGCTTATAAAGAGCGTTTCTTCGAGTTCGATCGAGTCCCAGTCGCGTCCGGCAGGAAAGGCTTCGAAGGCTTCGCCCGGGCATCTAAGCGCATGGGCCACGCCCGCCGAGACCTCATCATCGATCGCTACGATGGCCACCGACCCTTTTGACTGCATGGTGAAGAGCCACGCCTTTGCAGCAGCATAGTCACCAAAGCCCTCGTAGCGATCCAGATGGTCCGGCGTCACGTTGAGCAGCACCGCGACGTCGCAGTCGAGGCTGTAGGTGAGGTCGATCTGGTAGCTCGACAGCTCCAGCACATAGACCCCGCCTTCCGGCAGCGGGTCCTGCCCCAGGATGGGGAGGCCGATATTGCCGCCCATCTCGGTCGGCACCCCAGCGGCCTTCAGGATGTGGTGGACCAGGGCCGTGGTCGTCGACTTGCCGTTGGTCCCGGTGATCCCGACCACCTTGTGCGGCGGCAGGCTCGCCCGCGCCTGCGCGAACAATTCGATGTCGCCGATCAGCGGCACGCCGAACTTCGCGGCATGGCCCGCGATCGGGTGCCTGTTCAATGGCACGCCGGGGGAGACCACCACGCCCGCATAGCCGCTGAGGTCGATCTCCAAGGGGTCGGCAATAACAACCTCGTTCGTCCCGAGCGAAGTCGAGGGGCGCACCTCGGACTCTGTGCCAGCGCCCCTCGACTTCGCTCGGGACGAACGGAGGTTTTCAAGTGCGGTTTCGCGCTCATCCCACGCCACCACCTTCGCCCCGCTCGCGAGCAGCGCCCGCACCGTCGCCAGCCCGGAGCGGGCCAGCCCGAGCACGGCATATTTCTTTCCGGCAAAGGCGGGGCTGGTGATCATCTCAATTTCAGCGTCGCCAGCCCGGCCAGCGCGAGCACGAACGCCACGATCCAGAATCGGATCACGACCGTCGGCTCGCTCCAGCCGAGCTGCTCGAAATGGTGGTGGATCGGCGCCATTCGGAAGACGCGCTTGCCGGTGCGCTTGTAGACCAGGACCTGGATGATGACGCTCATCGCCTCGACCACGAACAGACCGCCGATGATGCCGAGAACGATTTCGTGCCGGGTCGAGACGGCGATCGCGCCAAGCGCGCCGCCGAGCGCGAGGCTGCCGGTGTCGCCCATGAAGACCGCCGCCGGCGGCGCGTTGAACCACAGGAAGGCGAGCCCCGCCCCGATCATCGCCGAGCAGAGCACGGCGAGCTCGCCCGCCCCGGGCACGTGCGGGATGCCGAGATAGGCGGCGAACTTCGCATTGCCGACCAGATAGGCGATGACGAGGAAGGCGAGGCTGGCGATGATCACCGGCATGGTCGCGAGCCCGTCGAGCCCGTCCGTCAGGTTCACCGCATTGCCGAACGCCACCACGACGAAGGCGGCGAAGGCGACGTAGAAGACGCCGAGATCGCCCAATGGCCCGTTGTAGAAGGGGATGTAGAGATGCGTCCCCGCCCCCCAGGTGATCACCGCGCAGCCGGCGCCCGCGATGATGAATTCGAACAGCAGCCTGACCTTGCCCGACACGCCCTTGGTGCTGCGCTTCTTCACCTTGTCGTAATCGTCGAGGAAGCCGATCAGGCCGAAGCCGACCGTGATGAACAGGCACGCCCAGACATATTTGTTGAACAGGTCCATCCACAAAAGCATCGAGACCGAGACCGAGGTCAGGATCATCAGCCCGCCCATCGTCGGCGTGCCGCGCTTGGCGAGGTGGCTTTGCGGGCCATCCTCGCGGATCGGCTGGCCCTTGCCCTGCCGGACGCGCAGCCAGCCGATGAACTTCGGCCCGATCAGGAGGCCGAGGAAGAGCGCGGTCGCCACCGCCGCGCCGGCGCGCACCGTCGAATAGCGGAAAAGGTTGAAGATGCCCGGGAACCCAAGCTGCTCGGCAATCCAAAGGAACATCAGCTCTCCCCTGTCGCGAGCGTTTCGACCAAGGTGGCGAGGCCCACCGCATTCGATCCCTTGACCAGGATCGCATCGCCCGGCGCGATCGCATCGCGCGCGAGGCCGATCGCGCTCGCCGCATCGGGCGCGCGCACATGCGGCACCCTGTCGCCGAGCGCATCGGCCAGCGCATCCATCTCTTCGCCGACCAGGATCGCATAGTCGACCTTCGCCGCCTCGATCGGCGCGGCGAGCGCGGCATGGAAATCCGCGCTGTCGGGCCCGAGCTCGCGCATCGTCCCGAGGATCGCGATCCGCCGCCCCTCGACCGGCTCGGCGCCGAGCACCGCGAGCGTCGCCGCCATCGAGGCGGGGTTGGCGTTGTAGCTTTCGTCGATCAGCAGCGCCTCGCCGTCGCCCACGCGCACGGTCCGGCGCGCGCCGCGGCCCTTGAGCCCGTCCATGTCGGCAAAGGCAAGCCCGGCCGCCGCGAGATCGCCGCCGACCGCATCGACCGCCGCCAGCACCGCAAGCGCGTTGGAGACCCAGTGCGCGCCCGGCTGGCTGATCGTGAAGCTCAGATTCGCATCCGGCAGCGCGGCCGAGACCAGGGATCCGCCGCGCGCGGCCGGAACGACATAGCTCGCGCGCACATCCGCGCCCTCGCTCATGCCGAAGGTGACGATCCGCGCCGCATAAGGCCGCGCCGCGGCGATCAGCCGGTCGCGGTGCGGGCTGTCGAAGGGGATGACGGCAATCCCGCCCGGCTCGAGCCCCTGGAAGATCTCGCCCTTGGCGTCGGCGATCGCTTCCTCGCTCGGGAAATATTCGCGGTGCGCCGGCGCGATCGCGGTGACGATGGCGACATGGGGGCGCACCAGCCGGGTCAGCGCGGCGAGCTCGCCTTCATGGTTCATGCCCATCTCGAACACGCCGAAGCGCGCCTCGCGCGGCATCCTGGCGAGGCTCAGGGGCACGCCGGTATGATTGTTGTAGCTCTTGACCGAACGGTGCGCGAAGCCCGGCGCGCAGCGATCGAGCGCGGCGTAGAGCAGCTCCTTGGTGCTCGTCTTGCCGACCGATCCGGTGACCCCGATCACCCTGGCCCGGGTCCGCGCCCGCGAGGCCGCGCCAAGCGCGTTGAGCGCCGCGAACGTGTCGTCCACGCGGATGCTCGGCCGCTCGGTCGCCTCGCTGACCAGCGCGCCGGCCGCCCCCGCCGCGAACGCCCTGTCGAGGAACAGATGCCCGTCCGTCGCCTCGCCCTTCATCGCGATGAACAGGTCCCCCGGTCCGATCTCGCGCGAATCGAAGGCGACGCCGGACACGGTGAAATCGGCGGAAGCGACGCCGCCGGTCGCGCCCGCAATCTCGGCGGAGGTCCACAGGTTCATAATCCCCCCTCCCGCTTGCGGGAGGGGGCCAGGGGGTGGGCCAGAGCCCACGCACCACACGCCCGCCCCTCAATCCGCTCCCGCTTGCGGGAGGGGAGGAAAAAGGTCCCCGCGCCCCTCACGCCGCTTCCTCCCGCGCCACGGCGACGTCGTCGAAGGGCAGCACCTTGTCGGCCACGATCTGCCCCTGCTCATGGCCCTTGCCGGCGAGCAGGACCAGGTCGTCCGGCCCCGCCTCGGCGATGGCGGCGCGGATCGCCTCGCGGCGGCCGGCCACTTCGCGCGCGCCCGGCGCGGCCGCCAGGATCGCGGCGCGGATCGCGGCCGGGTCTTCGCTCCTCGGATTGTCGTCGGTGACGATGACGATGTCGGCGAGCCGCGCGGCCATCGCGCCCATTTCCGGCCTTTTGCCGACATCGCGGTCGCCGCCGGCGCCGAAGACGATGATGAGCCGGCCGTTCACATGCGGCCGCAGCGCCTCGATTGCGCTCTCGATCGCGTCGGGCGTGTGGGCATAATCGACATAGACCGGCGCGCCGGCCCGGGTGATCACCGCCCGCTCCAGCCGCCCGCGCACCGGATGGACGCGCGCGAGATTGGCGAGCGTCTGGCCGATCGCCCCGCCGGTGGCGATGACGAGACCGGCGGCGGTCAGCGCGTTGGCGGCCTGATAGGCGCCGATCAAGGCGAGGTTGACGGTGTAGCTCCTGCCCTCCGCCTCGATCCCGAGCTTCTGGCCGAGCGGCGTCGTCTCGCGCGAGACCAGCTTCAGCGTCTCGCCGTTGCGGCCGACCGTGATCGTCCTCAGCCCCCGCGCCCTCGCGCGCGCCAGCACCTCGGCCGATTTCGGGTCGTCCATCCAGATGACGGCGGTGCCGTCGGCGTCCACCACCTCGTCGAAGAGCCGCATCTTGGCCTCGAAATAGGCCTCCATCGTCTCGTGATAGTCGAGATGGTCGCGGCTGAAATTGGTGAAGGCCGCCGCCTTCACTGGCAGGCCCTCGGTGCGATATTGCGACAGGCCGTGGCTCGATGCCTCGAACGCGGCATGGGTGATCCCCATCCGCTCGAGCCCCGCCATGTTGGACAGGAAGGTCACGATGTCGGGCGTGGTGAGCCCGGTCGTCACCTGCTCGTCCGACGTGGTGACGCCAAGCGTGCCGATGCTGGCCGACGGATGGCCGGCCATCCGCCACAGCTGGCGGACGAGCTCGACATTGGAGGTCTTGCCGTTCGTGCCCGTGACCGCGACGACCGTCCCGGGGAACGGCCGGAAGAATGTCGCGGCGAGCCGCGCGAAGGTCCGCCGCGGCTCCTCGGCCGCGATCCGCGCGGCGCCCTCGACCGCAACGTCAGGCCGCGCGACCACCGCGATCGCGCCGGCGGCGACGGCGTCGGCGATGAAATCCTCGCCATTGAATCGCGCGCCGCGAAAGGCGCCGAACACGGTGCCGGGGGCGACCTTGCGATGATCGATGGCAAAGCCGGTGACGAGATCGCCCTCGTCACCGCCGGTCAGCGCGCCGAGCTTCATTTACTGGACCGTCGGCGAAGGCTCGGCGCCGGCGACCAGCGGCATCAGCTCCGAAACATCGATATCGCGGCGTTCATCCGGGATCACGCCGAGCAACGGCCCGATCCGCTGGACCACGCGGGCGACCACCGGCGCCGACGTCCATGCGGCCGTCGTCACGCCGTGATTCGCCGCGGTGCCTCTGGGTGCGTCCATCATGACGAGCACCACATAGCGTGGCTGATCCATAGGGAAAGCCGCCGCGAAGGTAGATACGTTGACGTGACGATTATATCCGCCGCCCGCCGCGACCTTCTCGGCCGTGCCGGTCTTGCCGCCGATGCGGAATCCCGGGACGTTGGCGTTGCGGCCGGTGCCGCGAAGCACGATCATGCGCAGCAGCTGGCGCATCCGTGCGCTCGTCGCCTCGGAAAAGACGCGCCGGCCCTCCGCCTCATGGCCGGGATCGACTCGAAGCAGCGTCGCCGGCCGCCAGATGCCGCCGTTGACCAGCGCGCAATAAGCGGTGGCGAGGTGGAGCGGCGTGATCGCGATGCCGTGGCCGAAGCCGCTGGTCAGCACCGTCGCCCGGCCCCAGTCGCGCGGCCACAAGGTCCGGCTGCGCTCGCGGATCTCGATGTCGGCCGGCCGGTCGAAGCCGAGCGCGCGGAAGGCATGTTCCATCCGCTCGGCGCCCATCGCGTCGGCGATCCGCGCGGAGGCGATGTTGGAGGAATGGACGAGGATTTCCGGAATGGTGAGCGAACGCCCCATCGGCTCGTCGTCGTGGATCCGGAACCGGCCGATCGGCAGCGGCGCCGACGCGTCCCAGCGCTGGCTCATCGAGGTGACGACCCCGGCCTCCAGCGCCGAGGCGACGGTGATCGGCTTGAACGTCGAGCCGAGCTCGTAAACGCCCATCGTCGCGCGGTTGTAGAGCGCGCTCGGATCGGACTGACCGGCGGCATTGGGGTTGAAGGTCGGGGCGGAGGCCATCGCCACGACCTCGCCGGTATGCACATCCATGATGATGCCGGTGCCGCCCTCGGCGCTCATCCCGGTCACCGCCTGGTCGAGCTCGCTCTCCAGCGCCGCCTGGACGCGGCTGTCGATCGACAG